>CAZGUX010000131.1:0-75630 GCA_964529305.1 uncultured Solibacteraceae bacterium
TCGAGCCTGTGCATGTGTTTGACAATAAAAGTTTAAGCTCCCCGTGTGCTTGAACGTAAATTGCTAGAAGGGTAAGCCTCGCTCGGGGTACAACGAAAGAAGAGTGCGTTGCCGTTGTCTATGTCGAAGAACCCTTCCCGACCTGCCTCCGTCAACTTGTCTGTTGAAGAGGAAAACCTGGCAGCGATCCCGTTCGCGGTATTGGAACGGCGCGTAGGTAAGCGACTGGCGAAACTGGAGATCAGTGGAGCCAAGGTACTCCCTGACGGACGCGAGGTCCGCGTAACCTGGCAGGTGCGAGGCAACCAGGAACTGGGGTTGCCCACCGAGCAGGACCTGGATATCTTCGTGGCCCTCGGCACGTTGACCTTCCGCAATAACTTCGCCAAGACGGTCTCGTTCACCGGCCGCGAGATCGCAAAGATCCTGAACATCGGAACCGTCCACGGCAAGTTTTACCAGCGCCTGAAGTTGGCCATGGATCGCTTCATCGCCCTCAGTTTTCGCGGGGTCGCCGAAAGCGAGCACCAGGAAGATGTCAAATGGCTGAATGTTTTCCAGGAAGCCAGTTTCTCACTGGACAAGGAAAGCGGACGGTGTGTGGGCACCGTCACCTGGACCGATAAACTCATTCAGTCGATGGACAGCGGGTTCTTCCGCCTGCTCAACACCGGCCGCTATATGGAACTCGACGGGATCACGGCAAAGCACCTATACCGGTTCCTGGCGGTGGCGTTCGAGAAGACCGACATCGTGATCATCGATCCGCGAAAGCTGGCCACCGAACACCTTGGCATCCCAACACCACCGAAGTATCTCTCCAGGTTGATGCAAACGCTCGAGCCAGCCTTCGAACAACTGCAACGCATCGAAGTTCTCGGCTCGTACACCGTGTTGTCGGCCCGCGACTGGCGGATTGCTCTACGGCGCCACCCCGACTATGTGCCTGAGCGTAAGGCGCTGAGCCAAGCGGATGGGCAACCGCTGCTGACGCGGGAGGATTGCCGCGCCCTTCTGATGAAAGCCGGTCTGCCGATGAAGTCCGCGGCGCGCTACGCCGACGACGCCGAGAGCTCGGAGGACTTCCTGGCCCTGGAACGCGCGGCGCGAATCCTCGAAGGCTTCCTCGAAAACGACGTGCTTCCTCACGTGGCGCTGAGCCTGTTCCGGAACCTGCTCGAGGTCGGCTGCAGTTCCAAAGAAGGCCTTTCCCTTCTCGATTCGTACGAGATTGCCCTCGAGGTGTGCCGCATGAAACGCCGGGCAGGCCAAAACCTCCGGAATCCGGGCGGCTTGATTGTCAAGATCCTGCAGGATCCCGAAAGCTGGCGGCGGGCCGTAAGTGAAGATCTCGAAGAGTCCCTGAAAGAGTCCTTCCGGCGGCGGGAGCAACTTCGGCGCAGGCAGAACCACGAACAGCAGGAGCGCATTCTCATCCTCGAATACGAAGAGTTTCGCGAGAAGCTTGCCGGTCAACTCCTGGATGAGATGCCGGAGACCCGGCGGCATGCGCTGCGAAAAGAAAAAGAAGAATCCCTGCGTCATCAGGAGCGCTTCCACCGCCTCCCAGCCGAGTCACAGCGCCGCGAGATCGATGATTTAATCCGCCGCGATGTTGCGGAAAAAGAAGTACCCAGCTATGAACGCTGGCGCCTTCGCCAACTGGCTGAACAAGCAGTGTTGCCGTTCACCACGCCAGTGAATGGCCAGGTCCTGACGGCTAATGTAAACACCTGATTTGTTTGCCTTCGTTCCGGTAAGCCCGCTATGATTGGACGAAGAGACGCAGATTCGCGTCACCGGACTTATGACCGATCAAGCGAACTGGCTGTACAAACGCATTTACGACAGCGTCAACTACCGCCTTCGCACGGCCGGCGGCGGGCGCTGGGCAGATCACTGCCGGCCAGTCTCCATCATTATCCTGTTAACCGAATTGTGCAATGCCAAGTGTGTGCATTGCGACATTTGGAAGAATACAGGAAAAGAAGACAGTCCCACGCCGGACCAATGGAAACAGGTTCTTACCGACCTCCGCCGGTGGCTGGGGCCGGTGCACGTCTGCATTTCAGGCGGCGAAGCGCTGATGAAACCCTATGCTTCCGACCTGGTCGCACACGCCCGCTCAACCGGATTGTTTCTCGAAATCCTGACACACGGCTACTGGGAAGATCAGTTGAAGATCGAGCGTCTGGCACTGGCACGGCCGTGGAAAGTTACCGTTTCGTTTGACGGCATCGGTGAGACTCATACGCGAGTGCGGGGCCGGCCCAAGTTCTGGGAACGGACCTCGCGCACCATCGAGACCCTGAAGCGAATTCGGGCTGAGAAGAATCTCGACTATACGGTTCGCCTCAAGAACGTCATCATGTCGCACAATCTGGACGACACGTTGGAAGTCGCCCGGTTTGCGAACCAACCCGGGTTTGAAGTCTTCTATCAGCCGATCGAGCAGAACTACAACACTCCGGAGGATCACGACTGGTTCCTGCACAGCGAGAACTGGCCGAAGGACACGGTCAGAGCGGTGTCCCATGTGCGGGAACTGATTCGCATGAAGAAGCAAGGGTATCCGATCGCGAACAGTTTCACGCAACTCGAAGCGATGATCCCGTACTTCGAAAATCCCGACGCCATTCGAATTGCCACGCAAACGCACAGCGCTCATGAGAAGATACGCTCCTGCAGCGCGCTGACGACCCTGCAATTCCAGGCCAACGGCGATATCACGGTCTGCACGGGAGTGCCTCCCGTGGGCAACATCAAACAGAAGCCCGTTCGCGAGATCTGGGAAGGGCGACCGCGTTTGTGGAGAAAGGGTTGCTGTCTGGAATGGCGCTGTTCGAAAGCCGAGCTTCACACGATTGAGGCAGCACCGTCACTGACCGCCGCCAGCACATGGGAACGTTAGTTTCCCTCTTTGGTATTCAGCCCATTCGAATCGGCGGAGTCGAGAGGCTGTGTAGGGAAGTTTCTCTCCAACTCGGCGAACGCGACTGGCGTCATGTGATTGTGTTCAGCGCGCCGCCCACTCCCCTGGTTGCCGACTATCTCAACCTGCCCAACATCACGATCGAATCGGTGCCGGGCCTGGAGTACGCACTGTTCGGCAAGGCATTCACGGTCGCGCGACTGTTCGCGAGGCACAGACCCGATATCATCCACCTGCACTTCTTAGGGTTTATCGGACCGTACCCTTGGTTGTCCCGGGGCGTTGGAGCCGGCAAAGCGTTCATTACGGACCACGGGTCGCGGCCTTCCGGCTTTGTGCCGCGGCGGGCGGCGGCCTGGAAGCGGGCCGTGGTCCGGATTCTCAACACGCCGGTGACAAGAGTCTTCGGCGTGAGCGAATACAACCGCCAGACCTTGAAGGCCACGGGATATCTGAGCGAAGAGAAGTTTCAGCGGTCGTACGAATCGATCTACCTGCCGGACCTGGCAGACGCGGCGGAACGCGGCAGCGCCTTTCGGCGCCGGTACCAAATTCCGGATGACCGGGAACTGGTGCTGCAAGTGAGTTGGGTGATTCCGGAAAAGGGGATCCCCGACTTTCTGGAGGCCGCGAGGCTGGTGGTGGACGAACGGCCGCGGACACACTTCGCGGTTGTGGGATCGGGCAGTTATCTGGACCAATACCGGCGCGAAGCGGTGAGCATGGGTTTGAGCGGAAAACTCACCTGGACGGGCCTGATCGAGAACCCGGTCGAGGAGGGCGTCTACGCCGCGGCGGATGTGTTCTGCCTGGCATCGCGATGGAATGAGGCGTTCGGGTGGGTTCTGGCGGAGGCGATGAGCTTTGAGAAGCCCGTAGTGGGGACGGCAATGGGGGGCATTCCCGAGATCATCGACGAAGGCGTTACCGGGCACATTGTTCCTTCCCAGTCGCCGCGCGATCTGGCGGACCGGATTCGTTCATTGCTCAATGACCCGGCGAAACGGAAGCAGATGGGGAAAGCGGCCCGGGCCGCGGTGGCCGAACGATTCGACTTACGTCAGACGGTGGCGGAGTTGATGAGGCACTACGGATTGCAGACGCGGTAGGCCGCGCCGGCGCTGCTCAGCTTGGCCGCCTGAGAATGTACCGAAGACGAAATGCCGCGACCGCAGCAGGAGAGCCGAGGCTGATGGCGACGGCCGAGCTGGTCGAATCGTTCACCTGGACCCGGACCTGGTTGTTGTTGTCCGCCCGCAGGGGAGTCTCGGCGTCAAGCACGAAGTTCACCTGATACAACCCCGCCAGAGAAGGAACCAAGCCCGCGTACAGGACAACCTGGGGCCGATCATTGATCAGCACCCGGACTTGGCCCTGGGCATAGGAAAGCGTTTCGCCAGAGGCCGGGAAGCCATCCTCGACGGAGGGCGAAACGGGCCCAAGTCCGTTCACATAGAGAGTGCCCGCCTCGCCAGGTTTCATCGGCCGGGCAGGACCGTTCAGGTCGCCTCCGGGAAACTGGACGATTGCCCTCGGCACGCCGTCGTCCAGCGAATAGGAGAAGAGGGCCGGGGCCAGGGAAGTCAACGCCTCCACCGGAACCGTCAGGGTATCGGTGTCGCCGGCGCCTTCGCCCCGCTTCAACACGACCTGCGCCGGTTCCCGCGAGGACAACGCCTGCGGCACAAGCAGGTTGATCTGGCTGGGACTGACGTAGGACAGCCGAACGTTCGAGCCGTTGACTTTCACGGTCGTGCCGCAGAGGGAATCAGGCAACGGCAACTGGCTGGCGGACGCGCGGCAATGGGCCAGGTTCTCGCCATAAATGGTGGCGTACTTACCGGGGGCGATTCTGGGCTCCTGGCTGGCGGCGTCGACCAATCCCGGATCCGCCGCCATCTTCGTCTGGCCAAAGCCGGTTTCAATCACCACAACCCGGTTCTTGTCCGGGAACCCGAAGTTGCTATCGGCAATGACCAGACTGGCATCCGGAGAAATGCAGGCGCGTGGAGTTGTCCAGTAGGATTTCGCCTCCTCACCGACCAACGGAACGCTACGGTGTTGCATGAGGCGCCTGACCTCGGCGCCGTTGTCGCGAACGACAAAGATCTCGCCAAGGTGAGGCGTGCGTTTGATCGGAGTCTGGCCGTCCCGCTGTTTGGCGAAGGCGTCATAGGTCGTAGAAACGACGCAGTGCTTGCCGGACTTGGCGCAACCGAGGTGCCAGTCCGCCCAAACGTCGGAGCCGCCACAGCGAAACAAGGTCATGATGCGGCGCAAGCCTCCGCCGAGTTCGACCGGCAACGAGCCCCGGGTGCCCTTGTTGAGCTGCACACTGTTCAGGCTGTATTCACAAGGCGCCGGCGTCTCGAGGCCGCCGATCAGGTACTGAATGCCGGCGGAATCTTCGGACATGTCGAAGTGGTCGCCGGGCAGGCATTTCTCCCCCGGGTTGCACACACCATCGTTATTGCCGCCCCAATCGAGAAGCTCAGGTCCGACAAACTCAAAGTCGAGCGTCCCGGATGTCTGGTTGATCGAATAAACAACGACCGGGCGGGCTTCGAGGACGACGTACCGCTTTCCGGTAGCGCTGTCGACGCCCTTGGACATCAAGGCACCCCCGTTGCTGGGGTTGGGAGTCACGCCGCCATAAGGCTCGCTGTACTTCGCGCAGAAGGTCGTCTTGGTTTTCAGATCGAGGGCACAGATGCCGCGTTCGGCGGGAGCGAGAAATGCGAGCCAATTATCCCTGGTGGTATCCGCGATGGCGCCTGTCGAAAGACTGGTAAACCGGTAGGGGGCGCCGGAATAATCGACCAACACCGATGACGTTTGCGATCGGAGGTCGTACTTTCGCACGGTGGCTCCCGCCAAATGGTAAAGAACCTGTTCGTCGTCGGCGTCCCACATGGGGCCTTCGACTGAAATCTGAGGGCGGCTGTGGACCTTGCCGGTAGCGACCTCGACAATCGAGGTAACTCCATCGATCGAGATCACCGCGTATTTGTTGCGAGCGCTGAAAGAGCTGGGAGTCGAATAACCGTGAAGCGAGCGCACCGGGCCGAGAATCCGAATTTTGGCCCCGAAATTCGGGTCGAGGTAGGAGCCGCCCTGAGGCGGCGGCTGGAAAGTCCCGGTGGGACGCTCGTCGGGAACGGTGCAAGTGGCGGCGTCGGGATAGCCGGGAGGCTGCGTGCAGTTGTGGGGCCCATCAATGTAGGAGAACACCGGTGGAGGCAGCCTTGGCAAGATCCGCAGCGCGACCGCAATGACGGCCGTAGCCCCATCTTCCGTGGTCACGGTGATCCGTGTGGACAGATTTCCAGCGGGCCGCCAGTCGGAATTTCCGAGCGCCGCGGTCACGGTGGTCTGACCGGCGCCAGCGGCGGGATTTAGCGAGACCCACACGTCGCCGGAATCGGGTTTGGCAGTCCACTTTTTGGAAGTAGTCACCGTAAACGTCTGCCTGGGTCCCATGGGGCCGCCCTGGGTGATGGAAAACGACAGTTGGCTGGGGTTCGCGCTGACTTGCGCATAACCGAGTGAAGCCGCCACGAACGAAGCCCCGAGTGTTGCGTGGAGAGCTCGCATCCCACCATTCTGACACAGGCTTACACAGGGGCTTTTCGCCAGTCATGCGAACCACGAGGCGATTATCCGCGGAGCAGAGTGAGGACCGCCTGAGGCGCTGAATTGGCCTGAGCCAAAGCGGCGACGCCGGCCTGGATCATGATTTGGGCACGGGTGAGATTGGCCGCTTCCTCGGCGAGGTCGGCATCCCGAATGCGCGATTCGGCGGCAGCGAGGTTCGAGTATTGAGACTGCGCCAGGTTGACGGCAAACGTGAACTGATTCTGACCGCGACCGACGACGGCTTGCGCATCGCCGAGTTTGGAGACGGCCGTGGCGAGGGCGTCGACGGCGGATTGGGCTCCCGACTGGGTCGAGATGTCGAGTTGGCCGCCGCCGTCGGACTGCTCGGCGGCGGCAATGATGCCTTGGCCCAGGGTGCCGGAGCCGGTGGTGCCGTCGTAGATGCCGACCTCGTTGGCGGCGGTCGAACCGGAAGAGACGCCGAGCGAGGCGCGAAAGTTCTTTAAAGTCGACAGGAAGCGGATTCCTTCCTGGTTACCGTTGACGTTCTGTTCCTTCACGGCAACGATTTGCTTGAGGGTCGGGTCGCCGGACTGCTGCAGCGCATTGTTGATGGTCTTTACCGCTTCATCGAGGGAGCGCGTGTTGCGGGCGATCGCGTCGTTGCGGAGCGTTGCGGCGAGCGAGTGCTGCGCACCCTGGGCATCGGTGGCGGTGAAGGTGATGGTCTGGTCAGAAGCGCCGTCGCGGATGGCTGAATAGCTGAAGACATCGTTGCCGGTCCCGAGGGCCGTGTTGTAGGCGCCGCCGGCATTGACGGTAGCTTTGTCCGCGTAATTGGACAGACCCGCGGAGAGGCCGATCGTGGAATAGGCGCTACTGGCGACGTCGAGGAGGGTGATCTTGGAATTGGCGTTGTCGGCCGTGATGACGAGTTGTCCGTTGACCACGGTGGCCGTGGCGGCAGCAGCGAAAGCGGCATTGCCGTTCAGATCGGCGGCAACCGTGGTGGCGGTAAGGGCGGCGTTGTTGGTGAGGTTGAACGTAATGGCCGCACCCCCATCGACCGAGAACGAAACCGCCTGGTTGGTCGCGCCGATGTTGAAGGGTCCGTCAATCTCGGAGTAGATCGCGTCACTATAGTTGGGCGAATAGGCGGCGCCTGTGCCGGTGGCGGCGGTGGTTCCGAACCCGAAGTTGTCCTGGCCGGGGACCAGGGCGTTCAGCCGGAAAGCCGTGCCGTTGGTGGAAGCGATCTGGATGAAGCCCGTGGAAACGGAGGCCTGGAGCCCCGCGGCAGCGAGAACGGTATTGGCTGCAATCCCGGCGTTGATGGCGTTGACCGCGGCGGTGGCGGTGCCCGCCGTCAAACCGTTGACGACGATCTGCTGCTTGGGTCCACCGCCAATGGAGAATTCAAATGTCTGGGCCGAGGTGGTGGACAAAGTGACGGCGCCGCCGGTGACGGAGGTGTAGTCGAAAGACGCGCCCGTGTCCGTATCGAGACGCCAGGTACCGAGGCCGAGCAGGTTGTCATTGTCGCCGGCGGATTGAACGTCAATGCGGTCGCCGAACCGGGAGCGAAAGACGAGAGCCTCGCCAGTCACTGGTGTATCCATGGTGATGCCCGCGGCCTGGAGCAAGGAGTTTCCATCGGCGGCGGTCTTGAGGGCGTTGGCGAGTTGGGCGGCGGTTGTCGTGCCCTGTGTGATGGGGAGGGTGAGATCGACCGGAGAGGCGAGGCCACTGCCGGTGACCCGAACAAAGATGTTGGCGGCGCCGGCGCCAGTGGACGTGCCTGTGACGGCGCCTCTGCCGACAAAGACCGTTTCGAGGGACTTGCCGACTGAGCCGGAAGCGAAGTTACCGAGGAGGGCATTGGATAGCTGGTCGCCGGCCTGAACCTGGAAGGCGGCGTTGGAGCTGATAAAGCCGACCCGTTCCTTCACGCTGCCGTCGCTTTGGGGATCGGTGACGACAACGGCCTTGATATTGGCGTTCTTGAAGGCCGTGGCCGCCGGGGATGTGCCGTTGCCCGCAGCCTGGATGGCGTCGTTGAGGGCGGAGACGAGGGTGCTCGTGTTGGTAACCGCCGAGAGGTTGGCGCTGACCTTGACCTTCTGATCGTCGGAGAAACCGGGGCCGCGGAAGTAGAAATCGGAAAAGCCAGCGGTGGCGAGAGTCGCCTTGTTGGAGGCGTTGTTGAGAATCTGCTCGACGCTGGTGGTGGGCGACGAGGTCGACAAGTCGGTTCCCGAGACACTGGCGGCCCGGACGCCGGACAAGCCGAGCGACTGGGCGTCGACGGTGGAAGCGGACAGGTCGACGGAGGCGGAGCCATTTTCGATGGCGGAGACGCCAGCGTTCTCCTTTCCGCCGCCGATGAAGACGCTAAGTTCGCGGGCGAACTGGCCGCCGGTGTCGAGGCCGATGGCCTGTGCCTGGCGGTTGATCTCGACGATGAGACTCTGAAACTCGTTGTTCAAGACGTCGCGCGAGCCGGTGAAGGTGCCGGAGGCCGATTGAGTCGCGAGAGTGCGGGCGCGGTCGAGGAGTTTCGAGATGTTGTTGATGCCGCCGTCGATGATCTGGAGGGTGGACAGGCCGTCGTTGGCGTTGCGAATGCCCTGGGCGAGGACGGCTTCATCGGAGCGGAAGCTGTTGGCGATGGCAAGACCGGCGGCATCATCTCCGCTGGCGACGATGCGCAATCCGCTGGTGACGCGATTGATGGTTTTCGCCTGAAAATCGCTATTGGTGCGCAAGTATTGCTGCGATTGCAGCGAAGGGATGTTGGTGTTGATGTTGAATGCCATACGTCTCTCCCAGTCTTCCGAAGAAATATGCCGAGGAGTCCGTTCCCGGCGGACGGACCGAGCACCGGGCGAGTGTCGAGCGCCAAAGGAACGCCCGGGAGCGCACGGAGAAGCGGCCCGAAGGAGGATCCGTTCGGAAGGCCGTAAACTGCGGAGGCCCGCAGGCTGCGGTGGCGCCGAAGCGCGGCGAACCGCAAACGGCTCTATTGAGGCATTCGACGGGAGTGGGGAGAAACTGTAGAGTGACAGGTGAAGAGGCGCAGAGGCCGGGAGTCCGGTCACGCGCGGCGGAAGCGAAAAGTTCCGGTTTGGGGCCGGGGACGGCAGGCCGCGTCAAGTCCGCTGGGCAAGTGACGCAGCCGCGCGTCCCTCGGAGCCCCAAAAGCGATGCCTAGGTGAGCGAGCCCCCGAAGGGGCTAACGCGGAACGAAGCGGGACCGGCCGGAGGGCCGGTCCCGGCTAGGGTTAACCGCGGAGCAGGGCAAGGACGGCCTGCGGGGCGGAGTTGGCCTGACCGAGGGCGGCGATGCCGGCCTGCAGAATGATCTGGGCTTTGGTCAGGTTGGCGGCTTCCTGGGCCAGGTCGGCGTCGCGGATGCGCGACTCGGCGGCGGCCAGGTTGGAGAATTGCGATTGGGCCAGATTCACGGCGAAGCTGATCTGATTCTGGCCTCTGCCGACGACGGCCTGGGAGTCGCCGAGTTTGGAGACGGCCGTGGCGAGGGCGTTGACGGCGGCTTGCGCGCCCGACTGCGAAGAGATGTCGAGCTGGGCGCCGCCGGTGGACTGGGCCGCGTTGTTGATCAGGCCCTGGCCCAGAACCGAGGAGCCGGTGGTTCCATCGTAGAGGCCGACTTCGGCGGCGGCGGTGGAGCCGGCCGAGACGCCGAGCGACACGCGAAAGTTGGTCACGGTGGACAGGAAGCGGACACCAACCTGATTTCCATCCGCGTTCTGCTCTTTGACCGCGGCGATCTTCTTAAGAGTGGGATCGCCGGATTGCTGGAGTTGATCGTTGATGGTTTTGATGACCTCGTCAAGCGAGCGGGCGTTGCGATCAATCGAGTCCGAGCGCAGGGTGACGGCGAGCGAATGCTGGGTGCCGTCCTGGTCGACGGCGGTGATGGTGGCGGTTTGGTCCTGGGCGCCATTGCGAAGGTCGCTGTAGTAGAAGACCTCGTTGTCGGTGCCGACCTGGGTCTGGTAAGCGCCGCCGGAGTTGACGGTCGACTTGTCGACGTAGTTGGACTGGCCGGCCTCGAGACCAAGGGTCGCCAAGCCATTGCTGTCCACCAGAGAAATCTTGGTGTTGGCGGCATCGGCGGTGATGACGAGTTGGCCGTTGGTAACGTACGCCGTGGCCGCCGCGGCGAATGTGCCATTGCCATTCAAGTCGGCGGCAATCTGGGTGGCGGTTCGGGCAGCGCCGGCGGTCAGCGTGATGGTGGTGGTTGCGCCGCCGTTGACCGAAAACTTGAACTCATCGTTGGTACTGGCGGTGATGGCATAAGTGCCATCGAGGGTGTTGTAGATGGCGTCGGCGTAGTTGGCGGAGAAGGCGACACCCGATCCGGTAGTGGCGCTGCTGCCGAAACCGAAAACGCCAACGGCGCCGGCGGTCACCGCGTTCAGACGGAAGGCGGTGCCGTTGCTGGAGGCGATGGTAATGGCGCCGGCGGCCGCGGAAGCCTGAAGGCCGGCCGCGGCAAGGTTGGAGTTGGCGGCGAAAGCGGCGTTGAGGGCGGTCGCCGCGGCAGTTTCGGTAGCGGCAGCACCGGCGGCAACGGTCACCGATTGCACGGCGCCGCCGCCGATGGAGAACTCGAAAACCTGGGTGGATGTCGCCGCGAGGGTGGTCGCTCCGCCGGTGACGGTGGTGTAGTCAAAACTCGTCGCCGTGTCGGTGGCGAGGCGGAACGTGCCGAGGCCGAGCAGGTTGTCGTTGTCGCCGGCGGCCTGGACGTCGATGCGCTCGCCATACCGCGAGCGGAATACCAATGTCTCGCCGGAAACAGGGGTGTCCAGAGAGACGCCCGCGGCTTGCAGGGTGGCGTTGTTGTCGACCGCCGTTTTGAGCGCGGTGGCCAACTGTGCCGCCGTCGTGGTGCCCTGCGTGATGCCGAGCGTGAGGTCTACCGGCGAAGCCAAACCAGCGCCGTTGACGCGCACAATCACGTTGCCGGCGCCAGCGCCGGTGGAGGTGCCGGTAACATTTCCCGCGCCGGCGAAGACGCTTTCGACCGCCTTGCCTGTCGAGCCCGACACAAAGTTGCCGATCAGGGCGTTGGACAGCCGGTCTCCGGCCTGCACCTGGAACGCGGCGTTGGAACTGATGAAGCCGATCCGCTCCTTGACGGTGCCGTCGCTCTGCGCGTCGGTGACGACCACGGCCTTGATGTTGGCGTTCTTGAAGGCGGTGGCCGAGGCGGTGGTGCCGTTGCCGGCGCTGGTGATGGCGTCGTTGAGGGCGGTGACCAGGGTCTTGGTATCAGTCACACCCGACAGGTTGACGCTGACCTTGACCTTTTGATCATCGGAAAAGCCAGGGCCGCGAAAGAGGAAGTCGGAAAATCCCGCCGTGGCCACGGAACCCTTGTTGGTGGTGTTGGCGACGATGGCTTCGACGTTGGTGGTGGCCGAGGAGGTGGACAGGTCGGTGCCGCTGAGGCTGGCGGCGCGGACGCCGGACAGGCCGAGCGACTGGGCATCCACGGTGGAAGCCGTCAGGTCGAGGGAAACCGAGCCGTTGTCGATGGCGGTGGTCCCGGCGTTCTCCCGCCCGCCGCCGATGAACACCGACAAGGTCTTGGCGAACTGGCCGCCGGTATCGAGGCCGATGGCCTGGGCCTGGCGGTTGATTTCCGTAACCAGGCTCTGAAACTCGTTGTTCAGCACGGTGCGCGAGCCGGTGTAGGTGCCGGAGGCCGACTGGGTGGCCAGCGTCCGGGCGCGGTCGAGCAGTTTGGAAATGTTGTTGATGCCGCCGTCGATGATCTGCAGGGTCGACAGACCGTCGTTGGCATTGCGGATACCTTGCCCGAGGACGGCCTGATCGGAGCGGAATCCGTTGGCAATGGCCAGACCGGCGGCATCGTCGCCGGAGGACACGATGCGCAGGCCGCTGGTCACGCGTTGAATGGTTTTTTGTTGGAAATCGCTGCTGATGCGCAAATAGTCCTGCGCCTGCAGTGAGGGAATGTTGGTATTGATGTTGAAAGCCATGGAGTCTCCTTGAAGAGCCGACGTACGCGCCGGACTCCTTCCGGAGCGGCGGAAGTTTCTTTCCGCGGCTGGCTCTTCGGTGGTGCTTATCGGTTGATTGGCCGGATCCTTCTGTTTTTCTTGCGGGGACGTTTACTGCCGCTGGGCGAGGAAGAATCGCAAACCGATTTGAGCGGGCGGTATCGCGGGAAGGGACCCCCTCGCTGACGCTCGGGGCTGCAGCGTGTGTTTAATGGTCTGTATTTGGCAAAACGAAGCCAATTTGGGAGAGAAGTGATTGATTTGAAGCATGTTTCGAACTCCCAAAAGAGCGTGAGCCACAGATGAGAACGCGTGCGGAGCAACCAGCCAGCGCTACATCAGGGGGCGCATCGCCACCGCTCGCTTACGCTCGCGGCTCAGAGGGAACACAACACCACAGCGTTTTGCAACGTTTGATCGTTCGCGATGGTCAAAAAAAAGTTTGCCTTTATTTGGTAATGGGTTGCGGATTTCAAAAGTTGGGACTGAACAGGGGGCGGCTCACAATCGGAGTGGAAAGAGGGCATGGCTCACCAAACCACGACAAAAGCCCAGGCTCCCGCCAAGGCAGCCAGCGAACGCGCGGAGAGTTCAGAGAAGAATCCCGCGAACATGACACTCGAGAAGATCAACAGTGAACCGAAGGCGAGGTGGCCGGGATTCCACCGGCTTCCGGCGGCCGGGCGAGGCCTGCGGCGCTGTCACTTCGGATGGCTGCCGGCGTTGCTGCTGGCGGTAACGGCCGGCCGATCCGCCGGTCAGACACGGGTGGATCTGCCGTCGCAGACCAAGCGGGTGGACTTTTCGCAGGCTACTTCGACCAAGCCGGCAAAAACCGGAACCGTTCTTCCAGGAGCCTGCTCGGTCGGCGAGCAGTTCTTCAAACAGGACGCGACGGCGGGGACGAATCTGTACGGGTGCGTGGCGACGAACACGTGGTCGCTGCTGGGGAACACGTACAACTCCATGGCTACGGCGCTGGGAGACGTGAAGGCGATCCGGGAGAGCGCCACGCAGGTGAGCGTCGGCAGCGGATGCGGGACAGCGACGCCTTGCAACGTACGGGTAGGCGATGTGGTGTACACGTATACGACCGTCGTGTTGGCCAACTCACCGGTGGGGTCGGGAACGGTGAGGGTGGGAATCGACGCGGCGAGCGGGAACCGGATGGCGTGGCACAACCTGACCGGACTGACCTGTAGCGGGTGGAGTTGCGTGGGAGGAACGGCGGTGTGGCCGGCCGATGTCATTCCGGTGGCGGAGTGCACGGTGTCGGGGGGCACGTTTGACGCGATCGGATGCCAGGACCGGAGGGCCGTCCTGTCGAGGGACCTGCTTCAGATCGGGGCAGGCCTGCAGAAGTCCGGGACGGTGGTGAGCCTGGGGCCGACGGTGCCGACGTTCTCGAGCGGGACGTCGGCACCGCCCGGGACGTGCGTGGTGGGAGAACGCTACGTCCGGAGCGATACTCAGCAGGAGTATGCCTGTACGGCGGCGAACACCTTCAGCGAGGTGACGGGGTTGGCCTCGTTGAACGGGTTGGGAGGCCCCAGCCAGACCTTCGTGAACGATGAAAATGTGACCGTCACGTCGGAGGGAACGGCACACACGTTGGGGTGGACCGGCCAATTAGGGGCCTCCCGCGGCGGCACCGGGTTGTCGGCGGCGGCCGATGACGGGGTGATGGTGGGGGATGGGTTGGCGTGGCAGAGCAAGGCGATTCCGGCGTGTACGGATACGGCCGGCAGTCATCTCAACTATGATTCGGCCACCAACACGTTCACCTGCGGCACGGCCGCTCAGATCGAGGTGCAGGCCGGAGGCGTTACGACCGGAGCGCGCGGGAAGCTGAACCTGAATTCCGGGACCGGCACGACGGCCGAATGCAGCGAGGAAGCCGGCCATGCCCGGGTCAACTGCCAGGTGAATGCGGACACGAACGTTCTGGCGACGCAGTCGGCGGTACAGTCGGGGCAGATGTACGCGGCGGCCGATACCGGCGGCGACGACAGCTATGCGGCGTGTCCGACCCCGGCGGTGGCGTCGCTGACGGCGGGCCTGACGGTGAACCTGCGCGTCGACAGCGCCTCGAGCGGAGCGGCGACGCTGGACTTGTGCGGACTGGGGGAGAGACCCATTGTCCGGCGCGGCGGAGGGATCTCGGACGGCGATGTCCGGGCCGCCTCCAACAACCTGCTGATGTACGACAGCGCGAGCGGCGGGCGTTGGGAGATGGTGTCGCTCGAGGCATCCGCGCCCAACCGGACGCGGCTGTTCAGCACGACGATCGACGGCGGCGGGGAAGCGATCACGGCCGGCACCAAGGCCTACTGGAGCGCACCTTCCAACTGCACCCTCAGCAAGGTAACGCTGCTGGCCGATGCGAGTGGCGCGATCGTCATCGACCTGTGGAAAGACACATACGAGAACTTTCCACCGACCGTCGCGGATTCGATTACGGCATCGGCGAAGCCGACGCTCAACAACGAGCAGAAGTCGACAGACGCGGTCCTTAGCGGCTGGACCAAGACCGTAACCGCGGGGGACACGATCGGAGTCCATGTCGACAGCGCGTCGACGGTGACGCAGGTCAGCCTTCATCTGGAGTGTGTCGAATGAAGCGGGCGAGGGGTTTTGCGTGCCTGGTGGTGATCGCGGGGGCCGCCAGCGGGGCGGTGACGAACGTGCGGGTGCTGGGAACGACGAACACGCAGGCGTTGCTGTCGTACACGGCGCCGGATGCGTCGGCGTGCAGTGTGGAAGTGAGCGAGAGCGCAGGGTATTCGCCGTTAGTCCACGACGTGAACGGAGCGTACTTTCCCGGGGACCAAATGGACTCACGGCAGGGCGCCGTAGGGCGGGGCCGCGACCGGACGGTCGTCATCGGCAAGAGGACGGTCGAGCGGGCCGCCTCCGGCGTGGCCTACTCGCGCGCCCTGCAAGCGGCGACCACTCACTACTACCGGATCTCGTGCGGCGCCGACCAGGCGAGCGGGGTGTTTCAGACGGCCACGATTCCCTTTGGCGACACGCACGGGGACCCCGTCATTCCGGACCCGGCGAGGCCAGGCCTGGCGATGCAAATGACGCCGCTGTTCGCGCGGAACTCGACCTGGATCGATCCGCACACGGGAGCGCTGATCAAGCGGATGGCTCAACCGCAGGACAACAACATCTTTCTGGTGTTCAACGACAACCTGTTTACGTCCGTTCTGGAAAGCACGAACTGGACCAACGCGGCCAATGCGCTCGCGGCCGACGGCAGTAGCGCGACGTATGAGGGTTCCTCCTGCGGGGCAACCTGCGATTGGCTGAAGCTGTCGCAGTCGATTTCGATCACGACGAGTTACGAGTTACGGCTGGACGTTCTGCGCATTTCGATCAACGGCTCCGGCAGCGACGCGAGCGGAGCCAATCGCACCGTAGAAGTGTGCCCGGTAACGCTCGGAGCAACCACGATCGACGCCGGCGGGGCATGCAAGGACATCGTTCTGCCCCAGACGCCGGCCAAAGTCACGTCGACGGTATCCGGGCTGGTCGACACATGGCGGTCGCCAGGGGAACGCGAGTGGACGCTGGTGCAAATCGCCTCCTACGGTCACGTCCGCTTCGCGGTTCGTAAGAAGACATCCACCGGAACGATCAGCGTTGACGCCGTGCGTATCGATTATTGGGAGTCGACGACCTCTAATGTCGGCACAGGGGGCATGCTGGACCGTTGCTCGTCCGTCCCCCGTACCGACAGCGACGGGCTGCGATACCTCTGCGCTTCGTTCAATGCCTCGAGCGCGGGGAATCTGTATTCGATCCACGCGGAAAGCGGCGACGTGCGCTCCCTCGGGGCCATCTATCGCATTGGCAATTTCGGCGTTACCCAGGACAACTTCCTGTGGGACTCCGCGGATCCGAACAGATTCTACGGCCAGGGCAGCGGCGACACCGATCAGTTCGCGATCACGTACACGGGCGCTGGCACCGAAGTCGCGGCCGGGACGAAAGCCATCTTCTCGTCGACGGCGCTGCGCGCGGGAGGAGAACCGCTCGGCACGGCCGTGAAGACGTTTGTCACGGCGCACGCCGCGCAGTACCCGAACGTACCTCTGTTCGATGAGACGAAGTTCCTCTGCCCGATCGGCGCGGTGCAAGGCGATTACCTGATGCTCGACTGCCGCCGCAACGGCCAGGACACAATTGCCTGGCTGGCGGTCTACAAGCTCTCGACACAAGCGATCATCGCCGCTCAGCCGCAGTTCGCGGCGCCTTCCACGCGGTGGTGCGTGATGCACACGCGCGATCCGTTGGGCGCGGCGACGGTGTCGATCACAACCCCGACGTTCGCGAAGGATTCCTATGCCGGCAACGGTATTTACAAGTCGACGCTGGTGGGCGATATCACGGCCACTACGACAAACGTAACGGTCACGTCAAGCTGCTCGGGCGACGCGTCGTGCGCGAACCACGTGACAGGAGAGCCGGTGACCGGCCTCGGCGAGAAGTACCTCCAGGCGGCGCAAGCCGGGGACGTGTTCGCGATCGGCCCGGAGTACGTGCGAATCACGGCGAAAAACAGCCCTACCTCGTGGACGATCGCGCGGGGCGTCGACGGGCCCGGCGTCAACACGACCGCGGCCAGCCACCCGTCAGGCGCCACGTTCAACGCCACCTGCTCGATGAAGCCGGGCAGCGGTCCCACCGACTACGTCGCCAATTACGTCGCGGTGTGGGACTTCCTTGGCGATCCGTACGGAATGGACTCGACCGGCAACTACACGTGGGGTAATCTCTACACGGGCCATGCGATGGCCCGGGGGAATCTGCTGGTCGGCAACAAGTCGGTCGCGCAGACCGCGGAGGGCACATCGATTGTTGCGTCGGTCAAAGATCCGGCTTACGCGTACAATGTGCCGGAAGCTCCGTGGTTTGCCGGGAAGTTCCCTCCCGGACCGGGTAACGCCTGGCAGCAGCACCCATCGATCCATCAAGTCGCGGCGCCCGTTTCCGACCGCCAGTATTTCTGGGACATGCGTCCGTTTGTGGGCGGTAACGCCTTCACGCCGGCGACGCCGGGCTGCAATCCGGAATTGCCTGTCTGGCCGGCGCCGAATGGCTGCGCCGCGGCGCGCGTCACCGGCTTCTCGAACGTGTACCGGATGGCGGTGTCGGATGGCACCAGCAACCCGGACGGGCTCAACCCGAAGCACCTGGCTCTCTTTGGCGTGGCGTACACGAAGGTGCTGCGCGACGTCTCCGGGCCGGGTTCCGCGCTCGACGATACCCCGGCAAAAGACTACACGTTCTGCTATGCGCTGATCGCCGACGAATGTGTTCCCGGGTCCTCCGCCGGCAACGCGTATGTGCAGGTGCCGAACCTCACGGTTTATTACTGCACGGGCGGAGAAGGGTATGCTGGGGGCAACGACGTGTGTCTCAGCGACTACATGTCCACGGGAGTCAGCCTGGCGCAATTCGGATTTGCGCGCTCGAAGGACGGCATCGACCCCGCGCAGCAATCGAACCCCAACGCAACGGGCGCGGCGTGGACCCGGAAGATGGCCACCCACAGCCTCAACTTGAGTTATCGCCTGATGTCGGCGTTCACTACGGGCAAACCTCTCGCGAATGGAAAATGGGTCCTGGCCACGGACTGGGTGGAGTCGCCGCTCGGACGTGGACTTCTGGCGCTGGTAAAGGTTCCGCCCGCGGTCAAGGATACCGTGAACCGGTCAACGTTCATTCCGGTTCAAGTGAAGATCAGCCCGGCGCCGAGAGGAACGGACAATGTGATCGTGGAGTTCGGCTACGCCGAGCATGGCGCGCCCGGCGAGTTTCGTTGCACCTCGCGAGCCGAGGCCTGCGCGGCCGTGGCGGCGGCGGTCAATGAGACGACACCGTTCTATTGGGCTTCGGAATCCTTCAGCGGCCTGCCTTGCGCCAGCGGTTGCACGGTGACGCTGCCGCTGTACCCGGCGCGCGTCGGGTATTACCGGGTCATGTATCGGGACGCGAGCAACCAAGTCCTGCTGGCCGGGCCGATGGAAGTGGCCGTGGCCCCGTAGAAGTTTTTTTTCACGGGCCCGAAACGAGAGGGACCGCGGGCAGTTGGTATTATGAAAAACCGGCCCGCATGACCCTTCTCTCGATCCTGATTCCTCTGTACAACGAAGAAGAATTTATCACTCCGCTTTTGCGGAAGGTGCTGGAGGTCCCTCTGCCGGAGGGGTTGGAGCGAGAGATCATCGTCGTTGACGACGGGTCGAAGGACGGGTCGGCGGAAATTGCGGAAGCGATCCAACGGGAATATCCGCAGATCATCCGGGTGATTCGGCATGAGCGGAACCGGGGGAAGGGCGCGGCGGTACGAACGGCGATCGAACAGGCGCGCGGAGAGTTTTGCCTGATCCAGGATGCCGATCTGGAATACGACCCGCGCGAATATCCTCATCTGCTGAAGCCTTTGCTCGAGGGGAAAGCCGATGCGGTCTACGGGTCGCGATTCATGGTTACGGGCGAACGGCGCGTGTTGTATTACTGGCACTCGCTGGCAAACGGCATGCTGACCTGGATGGCGAACGTGCTCACGGACCTGAATCTGACGGATATGGAGACGTGCTACAAGGCGTTTCGGACGTCGCTGATTCAGAGCATTCCGCTGCGCAGCGAGCGGTTCGGCATTGAGCCCGAGATCACGGTAAAGCTGGCGCAGCGGGAAGCGCGGATCTACGAGACGCCGATCAGCTATTACGGGCGGACCTACGACGAAGGCAAGAAGATCGGGCTCAAAGACGCGTTCGACGCGGTGTGGGTTCTGCTGCGGTTTCGGTTCAAGAAAGACATTTACCTGCACTCCGGCGGAGACACGCTGCACGCCTTAGCCGCGGCGCCAAATTTCAACCGCTGGATGGCCGACACGATCCGGCCGTTCGTGGGCGAGCGGGTTTTGGAAATCGGGGCGGGAATCGGCAACCTGACGCGGGCGCTGGTGCCGCGGCGCAAGAACTATGTGGCGACGGATATCGACCAGGAACACCTGGCCCGGCTGAGCACGCGGTTCCAGCACCGGCCGAATCTGGCCACGCAGTATTGCGATCTCACGGATCCGGCGGACTTCAGGGAGCTTGGCGGCAGGATGGACACGGTGATCTGTCTGAATGTGCTGGAGCACGTGGAGAACGATCTCGAGGGTCTGAAGAATATCTATTCGAGCTTGAGTTCCGGAGGCCGGGCAATCGTTCTGGTACCGCATGACCAGCGTGTGTTCGGAACGATCGACGTCGCGCTTGGGCACTACCGGCGGTACACTCACGCGGAACTGAAGAAGAAGATGGAGGACACAGGGTTCCGCGTGGAGCGGATCGTGGACTTCAACCGGATCTCGCGATACCCGTGGTACATCAGCGGGCGCATTCTCAAGAAGAAATCTCTCAGCGTCGGCCAGATGAAGCTATTCGACCGGTTTGTGTGGCTGTGGCGCAAGATTGATGGCTCGCTGCCGTGGCCGCCGACGTCGATCATTGGGATTGGCGTGAAACCGTAGGCTATTCTGCGTTCATGACGTACCGCGGATGGATGCTTGCGTGTGCGTTGAGCACGATCGCCCGGGGCGGCGGGTTCGACGTCAAAGTGGAGAAAAGCGAGTTGATCATCGGGCAGAGTTGCGGCATGGCGGCTCCGTGTAATGCGCGAATGGGCTCGATCGTGTATGCCTTCACACAACCCGCGGCGGCGGCGATCGCGGCGGGGAGCGGGACGGCGTACGTGTACATCGCGGCGAGCGGCGTTCTGACGGTCGGGCATTCGGGACTGACAATCCGTTGCGACCGGTGCACGGCCGCGGAGGGGATCAAGGGGTTTCCCGCGGATAGCGTGCCGTTATGGACGTGGACGGCCAGCGGCGGCAAGTGGGACCCAAGGGGCCTGGACCGGAGGGCGGAACTGGCGCGAGAGCGGGTGACCGGCGGCAGCGGCCTGGTGACGACCGAAAGCGGCGGATCGACCCAGCTTGCGGTAAACGCCGCGGTGGTGCCCTTCCGGGTCGGTACTCCCCAAAAACCCACAGACGCCTGCACGGAAGGATCGTGGGCAGCGGATCGCGATCACTTTTACCTGTGCGTGGCGCCGGACTCGTGGCGGAGATCGACGCTCGCAACGTGGTGATATGCCGTCGCGAGCCTACATCATCGTGCGGCATGTTCTCCACAACCATCGCACGCGGCTGCGAGCTTGGACGGGCCAAGCCGGCGGGTACAGCGGCTCGCGGATGGAAACCGCCGGCGGACGGGCGCGACATCTCAAAGAGGTGTTCGAGCGGTATCTGGAGTACGCCGGCTGGAGCGTTGAAGATCTGGCGGGTAAGACCGTGCTCGAAATGGGACCCGGAGATACGCTCGGCGTGACGCTACAGTTCGCGAGGGCCGGATGCGCGCGGGTGATCACCTTCGACCGATTCCGGTATGACTACCGGAGTCCCTACGCACGAGAGGTGGAGCAGGCTTTGGGCCTGAAGGCGGATCTCCATCGGCACGTGGATCCACGGTGCGGCGACGGTCTCGAGAACTGTGGGATAGCCAACGGCTCGATCGACCTGATTGTGTCGAACGCGGTGTTGGAAGAAATCCCGAACGTAGGCCAGACGCTCGAGACGATGTGCGACCTGCTGCGGCCAGGCGGGGTGATGGCGCACCAGATCGATCTGTCCGACTACGGCATCTTCTCCCATCACGGCTTCAGCCGGTTCGAATTCCTGACGGTCGGTGATGGTTTGTGGCGGGCAATGACGGCCTGGTGCGGCGGGCCGAACCGCTGGCTGATGAACGACTACCTCGCGCGTCTGGAGTCCCTGGGCATGCAAACGCGCGTCCTGGTGACGCATCTCTACGACGTAGGACGTCTGGCGGCCCCCATCGAGAGGAAGGCGGCGCCCGTGACCGCAAAGGTCAGGCAGGAGATCGAGCGGATCGGGCCGCGCCTGCTCGAACGATACCGGGCAATCCCGGCGGAAATCCTCGGCGTGCACGGCATATTTCTGGTTGCGCGGAAGCCGGAAGCACCGATGATACAGTGAGACGGAAGACCCGATATGTGTGGGATTGCCGGTTATGTCTCGCTCGATCATGAGGTAATTGACGGCGTGGTCGAGCGCATGACCGCGTGTCTTCACCATCGCGGGCCGGATGCCTTTGGCTACTATCGCGATGACGTTGCGCAACTCGGCCATCGGCGGCTGAGCATTATCGACCTATCCACCGGCCAGCAGCCCATGACGAGCGAGTCGGGCAATGTGTGGGTGATTTACAACGGCGAAATCTTCAACCACGCCGAACTACGGCCGCCGCTGGAGGCGGCCGGCCACCGGTATCACAGCCGGTCGGACACGGAAACGATTTTGCACGCCTACGAGCAGTACGGCGCCGCCGCCCCGACGTATTTTCGCGGCATGTTCGCGTTCGCATTATGGGATCGGGATCGACAGGTGCTGTTCTGCGCGCGGGACCGGCTGGGAATCAAACCGTTCTATTACTGGTGGGACGGGCGGGTGTTCGTGTTCGGCTCCGAGATCAAGGCCCTTCTCGAACATCCCGCCGTGACGGCGCGGCTGAACCGCGACCAACTGGCCGAACATCTCGCCTTCGGGTACGGGAACAGCGAAGAGACCCTGTTTGCCGGGATTCGCAAGCTGATGCCGGGTCACACGTTGACCGTAGATGTCGGAAACCGGACGATCGACATGCGGCAATATTGGACACTTCCGGTGGGCGAGGGCGGGCGCCGGGACGAGGGGGAGTGGATCGAAGAGTGCCGCGAGCGGATCGAAACCACGGTCCGGATGCGCCTGATGAGCGACGTGCCGCTGGGCATGTTCCTTTCAGGCGGAGTGGATTCCAGCCTGATCGCGGCCATGATGAAACGCCAGGTGACGACTCCGGTGAAAACGTTCGCCGTAGGCTATCGCGAAAGCGAGTACAGCGAACTCAGCTATGCGCGCGAGGTGGCCGCGCACATCGGGACCCAGCACCACGAAGTCACGATCGGCTTTGACGACTTCTTCGAGGCGCTTCCCAAGCTGATCTGGAACGAAGACGAGCCGATCGCGTGGCCCTCGAGCGTGTCGCTTTACTTTGTCTCGAAGCTGGCATCCCGGCATGTGAAGGTAGTGCTGACCGGGGAAGGGTCGGACGAACTGTTCGGCGGCTACAGCCGGTATTACTGGTTTCTGCTGAATGAAAGGTGGATGGGGGCGTGGAGGCTGCTTCCGGAGCCGCTGCGGCGCCTGGCGCGAGAGCAAGTGCGGAATTCGGCGGCCCTGCCCGCGGGCCTGCGCCGGAAGCTCGAGCACACGTTCATCGGGCGCGGCGAAGACGTGGAGTCGCTCTACCTGGACAACTTTTATGGGGCGTTCGCGGCTGGGGAGCGGGCGGAGTTAGGGTTTGGCGGCGACGCCTACTCGAACTTCCGCCGGTATTGGAGCACAGGCGCGGCCGGCGGGCCGCTGCCGCGGATGTTGTACGCCGACCAGAAGACGTATCTGGTGGAGCTGTTGATGAAGCAGGACCAGATGAGCATGGCGACGTCCATCGAGAGCCGCGTGCCGTTTCTCGACCACCCGTTGGTGGAATTCGCCGCGAAAGTGCCGGCGCACCTGAAACTCAACGGCAAGACGGGCAAATTCATCCTCAAGAAAGTCGCCGAACAGTATCTGCCGCCATCGATCGTCTACCGCCGCAAAATGGGATTTCCGACGCCGCTCCGGGATTGGCTCCGGGAGCCTCGGGCCGGGGCGATTCTCGATCGGATCACTTCACCCAGCAGTTGCCTGAGCGAGATCGTCGACCTGGCGGCCGTACGCCCGATGGTAGACCGGCATCGCCGCGGAGAACTCGATGCGACCGACCGGATCTGGCGGCTGCTGAACCTGGAGTTGTGGGCGCAGGTGTTCCTGAACGGCAGGCCGGACCCCGACCGCGTGTCGCCACTGGCGGGAGCGGCATCCGGGGTATGAAGGTGCTCTGGGTCAACGCGAATTTCCTTCACCCGACAACCAAGGGCGGACAGATCCGGACGCTGGAGATGCTGCGGCGGCTCCACCGGCGTCACGAAATTCACTACGCGGCGATTGAAGATCCGCGGCATCCGGAGGGTGTAATCCGGGCACGCGAGTATTCGACGAAAGCCTATCCGTTCCGGCTGAACGTGCCGGCCAGGCATTCACCGCGGTTTTACGCGCAGGTGGTGAAGGGGTTGATCGACCCGCTGCCGGTGGCGGTCCGGCGGTTCCGATCTCCGGAAATGGAAGAGGCGCTGCGAGAGCTGGCGCGAAGAGAAGAATTCGATTGCGGGGTGTGTGATTTCCTCGTATCGGCAGGGCACTTTCCCGCACTCGAACGGGCAGTCCTGTTCGAGCACAACGTGGAAACCATGATCTGGCGGCGTCACGCCGATGCGGTGGACGACCCGGTGCGGAAGACGTACTTTCGCCTGCAGGCGGAGCGGATGTTCAACTTCGAGGCGCGGGCTTGCCGCCAGGCGGCGCAGGTCGTGGCCGTGTCGCGCGAGGACGCGGCGACCCTGCAACGCCTGTTCGGGATTCATCAGGTAACGCCGGTTCCGACCGGAGTGGATGCGGAGTACTTCCGTCCCGCGGGAGGCGCGGCGATGGCGACGGACCTGGTGTTCGTCGGGTCGATGGACTGGATGCCGAACGTGGACGGGATCACCTGGTTTTTTGAAGAAGTGTTTCCACTCATTCGCGAGCGGCGGCCTGAAACGACGGCGGCGGTGGTTGGACGTACGCCGCCGAAGAGCCTGTCGAAATATCCCGCCAAGATTACGGGAACCGTTCCGGACGTCCGGCCCTACTTGTGGGGATCAAAAGTCTCGATCGTTCCGCTGCGAGTGGGCGGCGGCACAAGACTGAAGATCTACGAGGCCATGGCGGCTCGTGTGCCCGTGGTATCGACAACCATTGGCGCGGAAGGTCTGGAGGCCGTTGACGGACGAGACCTGCTGCTTGGAGACACTCCCCAACAGTTCGCCGCGCAGTGTCTCCGTCTGCTTTCGGATAGAGAGCTTCGCGACAGCCTGGTGGACTCGGCGGCACGGCAGGTCGCGGACCGGTTTTCCTGGGAGCACGTGGCGCGGGTATTCGAGCGGGTGCTCGAGAAGGCGCCTTCGTACACGGTGTGACATGGAGCACCTGTTTGCGGGCGCCGTGGCCTTGGTCCTGTATGTGTTGTTCGGCTATCCGTTGCTTCTTGCGCTACGGGCGCGGTACCGGCGGCGGCCAGTGGTCAAACGTTTTGAGGCACGGACGGTTTCGGTTCTGCTGCCGGTGTCGAACGGCGAAGCCTGGATCGGGCAGAAGCTGGACAATCTGTTGGACCTCGACTACCCGGAAGAGTTGCTGGACATCATCGTCGTGTCGGACGGATCGACCGACGGCACGGAACGGATCGCGAACGAATTTACGGTCAGGCACAAGAGCATCAAGTGTTTCTCCATTCCCAAGAAAGGCAAGGCTGAGGCGTTGAACCGGGCGATCGAGGAAGCGCGGGGCGAGATCCTGTTCTTCACCGACGTACGGCAGGCGATCGAGCGGGAAGCTCTGCGCAGCCTGGTTGCCTGTTTCGCGGATCCGAGCGTCGGCGTGGTCAGCGGCGAACTGGTGATCCGGGACGGCCAAACGCACGAAGAAGCGAATGTCGGCCTGTACTGGAACTACGAGAAATGGATTCGGAAAAGACTGAGCGCGATGGATTCGGTGCTGGGCGCCACGGGGTGCCTCTACGCGATGCGGCGTCACCTGGCCAAGCCGCTGCCGGCCGGGACGCTGCTGGATGATGTCCACCTGCCGATGGGCGCGTTCTTCGCCGGATACCGGATCGTGATGGAGGAGCAGGCCAAGGCGTACGACCAGCCGACCCGGTTGGACCGTGAGTTTCGCCGGAAAGTCAGGACACAGGCGGGCATCTACCAATTGATCGCCGCATTCCCGGCCTTGTTGTGGCCCGGAACGCGGATGTGGCTGGATTTTGTCTCGTACAAACTGGGGCGCCTGGCTTTACCTTGGGCGCTCGTGGCGGTGGCTGTCTCATCGTTCTGGCTGCCGGACGGGTGGCGCGGGATAGCCATCCTCGGGCAGGCTGTATTCTATACAGCAGCAGGGGTGGACCTCTGGATTCCGGAGGGAATGCTCGTCAAGAGAGTGACGGGACCGGCACGCGCCTTTGTAGTGTTGATCGCGGCCGCGGCGGGTGCGGTGGCGATCGTGGCGTTTCCACCGGAGCGCCTGTGGCGGGCAGAGAAATCGAATGGCGATACCTCTTCTACTGATGAGCCGTAGTTTGGGCGGCGGCGGCTCGGAGCGTCAGATGACCGAGCTTGCCTGTTTGCTCGACCGCTCCCGCTTTCAGCCACATGTGGGTTGCTTTTCCTTGAAAGGAGTGAGAAAAGCCGACCTGGAAGCGGCCGATGTACCGTTAGTCGAGTTTCCTGTCCGTTCGTTCGGGTCGATGTCGGCATTTCGGGCAGGCCAGATGCTGGGTGAATATGTGCGGGAACACGGGATCCGGATTGTGCACGCCTTCGATGTTCCGGCGAATCTGTTCGGCGTGTTCGCCGCAAGCTGGTTCGAGGTTCCGGTGGTGATCTCGAGCCAGCGCGCATTCCGCAGCCTGACCCCCGGCATCTATCATCATCTGCTTCGGGTCACCGACCAGATGGTGGATGCCATCGTGGTGAACTCGGCAGTGCTGCGGCAGCAACTGATCGATGAAGATCGTGTGCCGGCCCGGAAACTCAGGCTTTGCTACAACGCGATTGACACCAGTGTCTATCACCCGGAAGGCCCGTCAGAAAAGGAACGGTTTGGAGGAGGGATTGTGGTCGGCTCGACCAGCATGTTCCGGCCGGAGAAGGGTGTCGAAACCTTGATGCGGGGATTTGCGGGGGTCTACAAGGAGTTCGCGGATGCGCGGCTGCTGCTGGTGGGCGACGGACCCCGCCGGCCGGACTTGGAAGCGCTGGCGGAACAACTCGGGATTGCGGGCAGATGTCATTGGACCGGAGAGACGCAGCATGTCCTTCCGTGGCTGCGCGCCATCGACGTCTTCGTACTGCCCTCGCTCTCGGAAGCCTTTTCCAACTCGCTCATGGAAGCGATGGCGGCCGGCTGCGCTGTGATTGCCTCGTGTGTGGGCGGTAATCCGGAGTTGATCGAAGACGGCGTCAACGGTGTGTTATTCGAACCGGGTGACGTTCAAGGTCTTACCCGGCAGTTGAGGCGAGTGATGAAGGACGCCGGGCAGAGGAGACTACTGCGGGAAGCCGGCCGCGCGTCTATCGAAACACGATTCTCGGCCAGTGGCTCCAGAAAACGGTTTCAGGCATTGTACGAAGAACTGTTGCTGGAGAAATGCGGATTTCTGGAACCGGCTCCGGTGAACGGCGGACAGAGGCTCGTCTCCGCGCCGGAGACCGCGGGGAAAAATCGGTCGCGCTCCAGCGTGCGTTTCGGCATCATCGCGAGCGACCCGCTCGATGCTTTCGCGCGCCGGGTTGTGAGTGAGATGCAGGCGGTACGCGGCGTCGAACTGGTGCTGCACCTGGTGACCGCGCGTCGCGACGAGAGCCAAGGCGAAGGCGCGCGAATGCCTACGGTGACGAAAGTTCCGCACCCAGGGCCGGAGCTGCGGGGCGTCGCCCTGGACTTGCTGTGGAATATGGACGTCCTGGTGCAACTGGAGGGGGAAACCCTGCGCGGAGAGGTGGTGGAAATCCCGCGTTTTGGCGTCTGGCGGATGGAGGCCCGCGACTTCCTCTTACCGGTGTACCGGGGCGAGTATGTCACCGAAGGACGGGTGGAGCGCCTGACTTCGCGCCCGGGAACGCGACGGATCGTCGACCGCCGGAGGACGCGCACCGATCCGTACTCGATCCACGCCAATCAACGGAAACTGCAGGAAGCCATGGCAGGAGCGCCCGCACGGTTGTGCCGTCTGCTGTTGGCTGGTCTGCCGCTGGGCCAGGAGACGGAAAGCCTTCCACGGCCGGCCTCGCAGTTGACCGAATTTCAACGCTGGCTGCTGGAATGCCGGCTGGCTGCCCGCCAGTTGAGGAGCCAGGTGCATTCTCTATGTCATCTCGAGAACTGGCGGACCGGCCTGGTTCGCGCACCGATCGAGCGCTTTCTCGAGCCCGATTTTCAACCCTCCATCGAATGGATCCGCTATCAGGAGCCGCTGCAGTTCATCGCCGACCCGTACCTGATTGTTGACTCCCAGGGCCACGGCCGCCTGCTGGCGGAGGAGTTCGACCACACCGACAACCGGGGACGGATTGTGGAAGCGCTGGTCGAGGGCGGCCGGATCGTCTCTCCGATCCGCCTGGCGATCCGTGAGCCGTTTCACTTGTCAAACCCCTTTCCGATTGAGCATGACGGCGAGTTGTACTGTGTTCCGGAAAGCTACCAGGCACGCGAGATTCGTTTGTATCGACGGGACGGCGATGGCTGGAAGTTTCACACGACGCTCCTTCGGAACCTGGCCGCCGTTGACGCGGTTGTGGTCCGGCACGACGGCCGGTGGTGGCTGTTTTGCACCGATCAGGAAGCGGATCCGGACGCTGCCCTGCATGTGTTCTACGCGGAAGATCTCCTGGGCCCCTGGTCGCCGCACCGGGCGAATCCGGTCAAGGTGGATGTGACCTCCAGCCGTCCTGCCGGGACGCCCTTTGTGGTGGACGGGAAGCTGTACCGGCCGGCTCAGGACTGCTCGCAATCGTATGGCTGGAGATTGGCTTTGAATCGGATCGACCGGCTGACGCCGGACGAGTTCCTGGAAACGACGGTGCGGGTGGTCAACCCGCCGGGCCCGTTCACCGGAATCCACACGCTCTCAGGCTGTGGGGAATACACGGCCATCGATGTGAAATCGATAGACTTCTCGTTGCGGTTCACCGGCCGCAGGCTGGGTCACAAGCTGAAACGGGTTTTCGCATGAGCATTCGGACAGCGGCCCGGGTTCGTTCCGCGCGGTGTGGATTGTATCTTTAAGCAATGGCTCAGAAAAGGGCGCTCATTACGGGGATCACCGGCCAGGACGGCTCGTATCTTGCCGAGTTTCTACTTTCCGAGGGCTACGAAGTGCACGGCATCGTCCGCCGCATCGCGCTCGAAGACCCGGAGCACCGGCTGTCGCGGATTCTGATGATTCGCGATCGGATTCATCTGCACGCCGCGTCTCTGGAAAGTTATGCCAGCCTTCACCAGGTGATCCAGAATGTCATCCCGGACGAGTGCTATCACCTCGCTGCCCAGAGTTTTGTCAGCTACTCGTTCGACGACGAGTTCTCCACGCTGAACACGAATATCAACGGCACGCACTACCTGTTGGCTGCGGTGAAGAACGTCGCTCCGAAGTGCAAATTCTACTTCGCCGGCTCGAGCGAGATGTTCGGCAAGGCCGAGGAAGTGCCGCAGAAAGAAACCACGCGCTTCCATCCCCGCTCGACCTATGGGATCAGCAAAGTGGCGGGATTCGACCTGACCCGAAACTACCGGGAGGCGTACGGGATGTTCGCCTGCAGTGGAATTCTGTTCAATCATGAATCGCCGCGCCGGGGATTCGAGTTTGTGACCCGGAAGATCAGCTCCGCGGTCGCGCGCGTCGTCACCGGCAAGACCCGGGAGTTGCCCCTCGGCAACCTGGAGGCCAAGCGCGATTGGGGACACGCGCGGGAGTACGTGGAGGCGATGTGGATGATGCTGCAGCAGCCGGATCCCGACGACTACGTGGTTGCCACGGGAGAGACGCACTCGGTGCGGGAGTTTGTCGACGTGGCGTTCTCCATCGTCGGATTGGATTACCGGGACTACGTGAAGCTCGATCAGAACCTGCACCGGCCGGCGGAGGTCAATGTGTTGTTGGGCGATTACACCAAGGCCAGGCAGAAGCTGGGTTGGCATCCGGAGATTCGCTTTGAACAACTGGTTCGCGAAATGGTCGAGACCGACTGCAAGGCGGCTGGTGTCGAGATATAGCTCGTAACAGTAACTTATGAGAATCCTGGTCACGGGCGGCGCCGGCTACATCGGCAGTCATGCCGCCAAAGCGCTACGTCAATCCGGCTTTGACGTGGTGGTCCTCGACAATCTCAGCATGGGTCATCGCTGGGCCGTCAAATGGGGCCGGTTGATTCACGCGGATCTGGCCGATGCGGCGGATCTCGTCAGCCTTCTCCGCGACGAGGGAGTCGAGGCGGTGGTGCATTTCGCGGCCAGCACGGCGGTGGGCGAATCGGTCCTGCACCCGCGCCGGTACTATCGCAACAATGTTGTCAATACCCTCAACCTGCTGGAGGCCATGGTGGATGCCGGCGTCGGCGCCATTGTCTTTTCCTCCACCTGCGCGACCTATGGCGACCCGATCCGGATTCCCATCGACGAAGATCACCCGCAGCATCCGATCAACCCCTACGGTGAAACGAAACTGACCGTCGAACGCATCCTGCGCGCGTTCGGCGATGCCTATGGAATACGCTGGTTCGCGCTGCGGTATTTCAACGCCGCGGGCGCGGATCCCGACGGGCAGATCGGAGAGGACCATACACCTGAGTCGCACTTGATCCCTCTCGTAATTGAAGCCGCGCTCGGCCGCAGGTCCCATCTGGAGGTCTACGGCACGGACTATCCGACTCCGGACGGAACGGCTGTGCGGGACTACATTCACGTCACCGACCTGGCCGACGCGCATGTCCGGGCGCTTCGCTATCTGCTCGACAACGGGTCGAGCACGGCGGTCAACCTGGGCACCGGGACGGGGCATACGATCCGCGAGGTGATCGCCGCCGTGCAAGCGCTCAGTCCCCGGCCGATCACTGTCCGGGAGACGGAACGGCGCGCGGGCGACGCGCCCATTCTGGTTGCCAACTCGGCCAAGGCGGAGCGCATCCTGGGGTGGAAGCCTCGATATTCCGATCTCGCTTCGATCGTAGGGACGGCCTTCCGGTGGCATTCTGGACATGGCCGTTGACCGCAGTCTCGTCAACTGGCGGAATTGAGGATGTGATCATTCATGCAAATGCCACGGTGTGGAAGATTTGGACGGTTGTTGCAGACAGGCTCCCGCGAGTTCCCGGCTCTCCGGGGTTCACAATATGGCTGATCCCGCAAGCCGGCTTCGACTCTCGGCCACGGCCTGGAACCATTACAATGAGGGTGTCATGGTCCGACAACTCGATGCCGTTTTCGAGGCGGGCGTGCTTCGTCCTCTCGAGCCCTTAGCCTTGACTGAACAGCAGCGGGTTCGTCTGACGCTGGACGATGAGCCGGCTGCGCAAGAGGCCGCCGTTGTTTCAGGACGGGCAGATTCCCGGCGGGAAGAGATGTTATGGCTGGCCTCCGAAGCGAGTCCGTATGCCGGTCAGTGGGTTGCCCTTCATGGTTCCCGCCTGATCGCACACGGTATGGATGCGGCGACAGTCCGAGCCGCTGCTCGGGTCGCCGGCGTCGAGCGTCCGTTGCTGATCCACGTTCCCGAGGAGACCGATCTGCCATTCGGGGGCTGGTAGATTGACGCACCGGCTGGCATTTGCGCACATTCACTCCTACGCCGGCCAGGATACGAGTATTGCGGTACCCATCGTTCTTCGTTCCGGCGCCAACGTTGTCGACTTGATCGCCTCAGTGGATACTGGAGCGTCGCATTGCCTGTTTGAAAGTGCCTACGCTGTTGAATTAGGTTTGGACCTGACCAGCGGCGTTTACCAGCGTTTTCGAACTGCCAACGGCAGTTTCTCCGCGTTCGGCCATGAGGTTGAATCGACGTTTTTGGGATAAACACCCAGTCTCTCGTCTACTTCTTCGCTGAACCCTCCATTGTCAAGAATGTCCTTGGGCGCGGAGGCTGGTTAGACCGGGTTCGATTGGGCATCGTCGACCACGACCGCAGGCTGTACGTAGCCGAGTACGATTTCGACTCAGAGTGAATTGCCATCCCACCGAAAGATCGCAGAGGGTCTCCCGGCGGAACGCGGAGGCGTCTGCCAAAATGAAATGGATGCTGAACAAGCTCGCGCTGATGGGCGCCCGATTCATGCCCACGACGCTCAAGACCTTCATCCATCATCATCAGTTCCTCGACCGGTTTTCCCGGCGTGTTTACGGCGGCATGATGGGGTCTCACACCGTGGACATCGAAGAGGGGCCCATGAAGGGACTCAAGCTGGTGACGGGTCCGAACGTCTCTCATGCCCATGTGCGAGGCATCTATGAGCAGGAAACCATGACCGCGATCGACGGTCAGGTTCGGCCGGGCTTCATCTGCTACGATCTGGGCGCCAGCATCGGTTACGTCACGCTGTTGATGGCGCGGAAGGCCCGGCATGTGTACGCGTTTGAGCCCGCGCCCCACGCGGCGGCCGAGATGCGGCGGCAACTGGCGGCGAACGAGATGAACAATGTGTCGATTGTCTCGGATCCCGTCAGCCACAATGAGCGCGAAGTCTCCTTTGCCCTGACCGACGCGGCCTGCGGATCGGCAATCAACGAGACCGAAACCCGGTGGGAGATCTTGAAGTTGAGAACCACGACTCTCGACCGGTTCGCGGAGCGGAACCCGCCGCCCGACTTCATCAAGATCGACGTGGAGGGAGAAGAAGGGCCGGTGCTCGAAGGGTCTCGCGGCCTGCTGCGGACGAAGCGCCCGGTGATCTGCTGTGAACTGCACTCGGTGGAGGCGGCCAGGCACGTGTGCCGGGTGCTCGAGGAGTCCGGCTACCGGGTACGGCAACTGAACGGAGAGCCGTTTGTCGTTCCCGACGAGATCGTCGCGGGCGATGTGCAGGTGATGGCAATGCCGGCCTAAGTGTGCGGCGTCGAGCGCACGGACGTACGGCCTTATCGTGGACGAAGTTGGAACATGAATTAAGCCTATTCACTGACCGAGGAGAGGTCGCCCAGCAGTGTGGACAAGGGGACCACTTCAGTGTGGGGGTCATTCCGAAAAGGCTCGCGACCGGGGTAAACGACGAGACGCCTGCCGGCTTTGACATCCTCACAGGCCAAATGAAAACCTCTGCCAGGATGAGGACTCGAGATCGAGCGCTTGACTTCAATTGCCCAAAGGTCCCCGTTGGCGAATTCCAGAAGAAGGTCGATCTCCGCTCCGCCCGAGGTTCGATAGAACCAGCCAGTGGCGCCAACTGGCGCCAGCGAGAGGATATTCTCGATCACGAACCCTTCCCAGCCTGGCCCGGCGACCGGATGCCCAAGCAATGATTCCAGATGTGCGATTCCCAGAAGGGCGTGTGCAATGCCGCTGTCCCGCAGATAGATCTTGGGCGAACGAACCAGACGCTTGGAAGCGTTGGAGTGCCAAGGCTGGAGCCGCCGGACCAGGAGCAAGTCGACCATCATGTCCAAGTAGCGTCCCACGGTCTGGCCACTCACACCGAGCCCGGAAGCCAATCGTGCCGCGTTGAGCAACTGGCCTTGATTGTGCGCGAGCATTTGCCAGAACCGGTGCAGAGTTTCCGCCGGAATCCGGGGCCCGAGGGCTGGGATGTCGCGTTCGAGGTAGGTGAGAATGAACGCCCGCCGCCAGTCAAGGCTAGCAGCATCGTGGCGGGCGAGAAAGCTGTCGGGAAACCCGCCCCGGCTCCAAAGGCGGTCAATCGCGTCCGAAGAGTGCGCCTGAATTTCGGGGAGCGTGAATGGGGTTAGCTCGAGGTAGACGATTCTCCCAGCGAGACTTTCGGCGGATTGCTTCAACAGATCGATGGAAGCGGAGCCCAGCAAAAGGAACTGTCCGGCTCGAATTCCCTGGCGGCGGCGCTGATCGATCAGGCTGCGGAGGGTCTGAAAAATTCCAGGGACACGGTGGATCTCATCCATAATGACCAGCTTGTCCTGATGCCTGGAGAGGTAAAGCTCGGCATCGGCCAACTTGGCGCGGTCGGAAGGGAGTTCAAGGTCGAGGTAGACGGCCCTGTCGCCGAGTTCCTCCGCAAAGGTATGGGCCAAGGTGGTCTTGCCTACCTGGCGCGGGCCGAGGAGGGCAACGGCTGGGAAGTGGGCGACGGAATCCCGCAAGCGATGGGCGAGGAGGCGGGCTAGCATCTATGTAATTATTCCATGAACTAGAAGATATACCTGGCTACTGCTCCTCCATTTGGAATCTCTGTCTGGGAGCCGAAGAGCCCACGGCCCCGGAAGTGTCTGTCAAAATGAAATGGATGTTCAATGAGCAAACGCGTGCGGATGTAACTCCAACGGCACGTCGTTCCTGCGTCCGTGGCACGAGGCAGGCCCTCCCTTGCGGTCAGGCCTCGGAACAAACAACGAGATGAAACAGGTTTTGCGAAAGGGGCTCAAAGACATCGTCGTGGACGAAGTGCCGGATCCCGTCGTGACGCCGCATCACGTATTGATCCGGCCGATGGCGTCTCTCATCAGCAGCGGCACCGAGACGGCCAGCATTCATCAGGAGGGCGTCTTGAAGGAGGTGGCGGACAACCCGTCGCATCTGCGCAAGGTGTACGAGGTGATGAAAACGGCCGGACCGCTGCGGACGCTGGCCGAGGTGCGGGCGAAGTTCAGCGAGTACGCCGTGCTGGGATATTCGGGCGCCGGAATCGTCGCGGAAACGCATTCGACGGTGACCGATCTGGAGATCGGCGACCGGGTGGCGTACGGCGGCGAAGGCACCGGCCATGCCGAGACAATCCTGACGGGGCGGAACCTGGTCGCGCGGGTACCGGACACGGTTTCCTTTGAAGACGCGGCCTTCGCGACACTGGGCAGCATCGCCCTGAACGCCGTGCGGATCGCCGGCATCGGGCTGGGCGACGTCGTGGCGGTGGTCGGCCAAGGGCTGGTCGGCCAACTGGTGACGCAGGTGGCGCGGCTGCAGGGGGCCGTGACGATCGCGATCGATTTGCAGCAGGACCGCGTGGACCTGGCGCATCGGCTGGGAGCTGGTCATGGCGCTCTGGCAGGCTCTGCGCGCGAGGCGGTGAACGCCTTGACGAACGGACGCGGAGCCGATTGCACGATCGTGGCGGCGGCGGCCAAATCGGCGGCGCCCTGCCGGCAGGCGCTCGAGATCACGCGGGACCGGGGACGCATCGTGGTGGTGGGCGCGGTGGAATTGAGCGTCCCCTGGAACGACATGTATCTCAAGGAGATCCAGCTTCTGATGGCGCGGGCGTATGGTCCCGGCAGCTACGATCCGGCGTACGAGAAGCGCGGCATCGACTACCCGCTGGCGTATGTCCGGTGGACCGAGAACCGCAACATGGAGGAGTTTCTCCGGTTGGTGGGCGAGAAGCAGGTGCAAGTGGCGCCACTGGTGACGCACCAGTACGCGCTCGAACAAGCGCCGCAGGCATACGACACGATCCTCGATCCGTCGACCGCCAGCCTGGCGGTGCTGCTGCGCTATCCAGCGGCGGAACCGGCCGCGCCCGTGTATGTGCCTCAGCGGAAGATCGCGGCCGGCGCCGCGAAGAGTCTGGATGGACGTTTGGGGGTCGCGTTGGTGGGCGCGGGCAATCTGGCGCGTTGGGCGCACCTGCCGAATTTGCAGAAGACTCCGGGGGTCGAATTGCGGGCTGTGTACTCGGCCAGCGGGGCTCGAGGCAAAAGCTATGCCCTGCGGTTCGGCGCCGCCTACGCCTGCTCGGCGTACGAAGAGATTCTGCGCGATCCGGAGATCGCCGCCGTGTTGATCGCGAGCCGGAATCAGGACCATGCGTCGCAAGCCGAGGCCGCGCTGCGAAGCGGCAAGCACGTCTTTGTCGAGAAACCCATGGCGCTTACCGAAGACGAAATCCGGCGTTTGACCGAGGCGGTGGAAGAAAGCGGAAAGCAATTGACGGTGGGCTTCAACCGGCGCTTTGCTCCGTACTATGTGGAGTTGAAGCGGCAACTCGCGCGACGCCAGGGGCCGGCGGTGGTCCAGGCGCGCGTGAACTCGCCGGGAATTTCGGGCGGCTACTGGATGGCCGATCCCGCGATTGGCGGCGCGATTCTGGGCGAGGCCTGCCACTTTGTGGATTTGATGTACTGGCTGCTCGAGTCGGAGCCCGTGGAAGTTTCGGCCTACTCCCTGCCCACGGGACGCAAGGAACCGGTAGGCGAGAACAACGTGGCCGCGAGTTTCCGCTTCGCCGATGGCTCGATCGGCAACCTGACGTACTGCACGGTGGGGAGCCGCACCTCGGGCGGAGAACGCGTGGAAGTGTTTGCCGATGGCGTTGGGGCGATGACCGAAGATTTCAAAAGCATGACCCTCGCCGGCAAGGTGCGGCGGACGCAGTCGCGCTGGTGGGCCGAGAAGGGGTACGGCGCACAAATGCAGGATTTTGCGGCGGCGATCCAGACGGGCAAACCGCCGGCGGTCACGGTGAAAGACGGGGCTCGGGCGACCCTCGGATGCCTGCGCATGCTCGCCTCGGCGCGCGCGGGCGCCTCGCTCCAAATCTGATGCGTGTCGTTCAACTCGGACCTTATCCGCCGCCCCACGGAGGGGTGCAAACCAACCTGGTGGCGATTCGCGAATACCTGCGTGCCCATGGCGTCGCCTGCGCGGCGATCAACATTACGAGACATCGCAGGGAGAACCAGGACGAGGTCTACTATCCCAACAATGCGTGGGAACTGCTGAGGCTGCTGGCAAGGCTGCCGTACGATGTGGTGCACCTGCACATCGGCGGCAACCTGAGCGCGCGATTAATGGCCCTGAGCCTGACGTGCGCGTGGATGCCGGGCCGGACAGCGGTGTTGACCTTTCATTCGGGCGGCTATCCTTCGTCGCCGGAAGGGCAACGGACGGATGCGCGGTCGTGGCGGGCGTTTGTCCTCCGGCAATTCGACGGGGTGATTGCCGTGAATGAAGAGATTGCCGGCTTCCTGGCGCGGTGCGGGGTCCCGAAGGAGCGGATGAGGCTGGTCGCGCCGCATGTGGTGCGCGCGCCGGGGACGGGTTCGACGATGCCGGAGGCGTTGGAGCGGTTCTTTGCCGCGCACGATCCGGCGCTGGCGACGGTCGGGTTGCTCGAGCCGGAATATGACCTGAAGCTGCAGATCGAGATCCTGGGCCGGGTGCGCGAGCGGTACCCGGAAGCAGGGCTCGTCATTATCGGCTCGGGGAGCCTGGAAGACGATTTGCGCCAGGCAATTGCGTCGAAGCCGTACGGTTCGCACGTACTCTTGTGCGGCGATGTCCCGCACGAGGCCACGCTGACGGCGATTGGACGCTGCGGCGCGTTCCTGCGGACGACGTGGTATGACGGCGATTCGATCTCGGTCCGGGAGGCCCTGCACCTGAAGACGCCGGTGATTGCGACCGATAACGGCATGCGGCCGGCGGGTTGCCATCTGATTCCGGCAAAGCAGGTTGAGGCGTTGTTCCAGGCGATTTGCGAGGAGCTTGATCGGCCGCCGCGCGAGCGTGGAGGGGAGGAGGCCGAGGGGGAAGAGAATCTGGAGGCGGTGCTTCGGTTGTATCGAGAGCTTGTGAAGCATGCCTAGGAGCCCACGGCCTGAAGCCGTGGGGTGTTCGGAGCCGCGAGCGGTTCAGGGAGCGGTGGCTGTTCCCGATTTCCGCACACGTGCTCAGTCTTAGTGACTTTCGGCCCCAAAAACCGGATTCGAACGGGAGACCGCTTGCTGCGGCACGGTTGCCGCTGTTGAGACAGCAGAAAACTTCATACCGTGCCGCGACGGTAACGGAGCGGTTCGCGGCCTGAAATAGCGAAACCGCTTTGGCCGTCCGACCCGGATGGTCGTGAGTGAGGAACCGGACAACGACGTTAGTATCGACCGCGACCATGTCTCTCTCGAATTTGCCTCGCGATTGCACGGTTCATCTCGGCTACCGATTTTGGCTTGCCTCGAAAGCGAAGGCAGCCCGATCCGTCTTCGATGCGGGAAGGGGCAGTCTTCAGCGGACGTAGCAGGATTCCCTCGGGGACTTTCTCAACCGTGAACTCAGCGCCTGGCTCCAGCGCCTCAGCTTCGCGTACGGACTTCGGAAGGATTACTTGCCCCTTGGTGGAAAGCCGAGTTGTGGGCAAGGCGGCGTGTCCGTGTAAGATCACGGTAAGATCGCAGCACGGCAAGGGATGGCGCGGCCCGGAGCAAGCCTCGGGCGTTGGACCAGTGGCAAAGGTAGCGGCAACATGAATGGTGTACCATGTGGTTGTCTAGCTGATTGTCGCTAGTGATGTACAGGGAGTAAGCCTTATGCCCAGGCATCGTACTCTGGTTCAAATCCCTCCGGATGTCGTGGAGGAAATTGACAAGATCGTAGGTGTCCGCCGCCGAAGTGCGTTTCTGGTGGACTTGGCTAGACGTGAGATCCGGCGGCAGCGACTCCTGAAGGTGTTCGCCAACCGGGATCCAATCTGGAAGGATGAAGATCACCCTGAGATGGACGGGGACTCGGACAACTGGATTCGACGCATGCGGGCCGAGTCCGAGGCGCGCTTTGAACGTAGTCAATCCCTGACGAGCGAGTAGCCAGGATGGGTGCCTCGTATCTTGTCGACACCAACATCCTGATCCACGCGATCCGGCAAAAGAAGGGGCGCTGGGAGCTGTTGCAAGGGTTGGTGGAGGCTGGAGGCTCGCTGGCTTGCTCGGTTTTGACAGTGGGTGAGTTGTACGCTGGAATGAAACCCCACGAGAGGGCCCGGACAGAAGAACTGTTGGACGGATTCGAACGGCACGAAGTGACTGAGGAGATCGCGCGGTATGCGGGTCTGCTCAAGAACGAATGGACTCTCAAGGGATTCACATTCACGCTGGTGGACATGATGATAGCGGCGACTGCGATCGCCCATGACCTGACCCTGATCACAGAGAATCGGAAGGACTTTCCGATGGCGGAGTTGAAGCTCCACCCGATATCCCCATCGAGCTAGCGGCGGATCTCAGCACGTGTTCCGTTGCTATATCACTCCGGAGTGGTTCAGTCCAGCGTCGGTCGCTCCGCCAGATGCCGGAAGGAGTCGTAGTTGTTCAGAATCGACTGGGAGAGCTCGAACAAGCGCTTGAGGAGTTGTTCGGTGTCATTGAACTGAATGCGGAGTTCCCCACGTTTGAGCGTCACGCCGGCAGGCCAGGCGGGAAGCGCATGGCGGTAGGCCGGAATCTTGACCTGGCGGCCGGCGAAGTCCTGGTGCGCCTCGTTCAGGACGTCGGCCAACTTGGCTTTGCGGCGGGCTTCCCAGGAGAAAGGATCCCCGCGGGCGATCCGCTCCAGGGCATCGATGAGGGCGCCGCGGTCGATGAGGTAGGTCCTTCCGATCTGAAAGCCACCAAACGCAGACATCAACTGATGGGCGCGGCGGCGGCGGACGTGGAACAGGCGTTCGAGGGTTTCGCGCTCGACGTAGGGAACGGAGCCGGTGGCGCGGAGAGCGTCGAGGATTTCGGGGAGACGGCTGTACCATGCTGGTTTGGCGGGCACTCACTGGCAGTCTACTATGGCGGCAAGGTTGTCTCCTGGGAAGACTGTGGCGTGAGGAGCCGGACTCTTCTCTGGTGTACCGTGGTAAGAAGAGGGGCTCAGCTGACCAAGGCAACCATGTCGGCGAAGGGTCAGATCTCCATACCAAAGGTAATCCGGGAGCGGTTGAATCTCGAGCCTGGTACGGAGGTTGCCTTTGAAGTGCAAGGGGAACGCGTGGTAATGATGCGGCTGGTTTCCGAGAAGCCGGATTGGCGCACCATGCGCGGCATGTTGCGGGAGGCCGGAAATCTCCATGAGGACCTGGCGCGAGATCGAGCCGCCGAATTGGCCCGCGACGATGCCCGACTCCAAGATATTTGATTCGTGGGCGCTTTTGGCTTGGTTGCTTGACCAGAAAGCCGCCGCCGATGTTGAAGCATTGCTCGTCAAGGCCGAGCAAGAAGAAGACTTCCAGCTTCTGATGAGTTGGGTAAATGTGGGTGAAGTGTACTACATGGCTGCCCGGAAGATGGGCTTGGCGAAAGCTGAGGAGTTCCTGAAGAGGCTGCCGTCTTTGCCCATTCGGCTTGTGCTGCCAGGAGAGACAGACATCGTCTCGGCGGCCAAATTGATGGCGGGGCGGCGGATTTCCTACGCTGACGGGTTCGCCGTGGCGTTGGCGCAACGAGAGGGAGCGAGCCTGGTGACCGGCGACCCCGAGTTACGGGGAATGGCCGATGTTGTGGGGGTGGAATGGATCGGCGACTAATTCGAGCGCGCGATTAGAACGCAATGCGCTCAACTTCATCGAGCGCCACGGTATCCGGACGGCGGTCGTAGAGCGAGGTGGTGCGGGGCGATTCGTGGCCGGCCATCTGTTGGGCGATCTCCAGCCGGCCGCCGTTCTTCAGGTAGGTCGTGATTCCGGTGGCGCGGAAACTGTGATTGGTGATGCGGGTCCGGATGCCGGCGGCGGCCGCGCGGCGGCGGACCATGTCGAGCGCGTTCGACTGTGCCAGCGGCGTGCGCGTCAGATGACCCTGGCGAACGCTTGGAAATAGCGGCGCCGCGGGTTCCAGAGCGGCCGCCGCGAGGTATTCGTCCAAGTAACGCTCGAGGTTGTGATGGCAGGGCATTTCGGTGACCTTGCCGCCCTTCTCCCGAAGCCGGATCCAGCCGCGCCGGCCCTGGACATAGTAGTCTTCGACCCGCATGGTCAACGCGGCGCCGACCCGCGCAAAGCTGTAGCCCATCAACCCAATCAGGGCGCGGTCGCGCAGGCCGGGTACGGAGGTCGTATCAATGCTTTCCAGCAGATCCCGCATCTCGTCCGGAGTGAGGACTGGCGTCTTGCCGCGCTTGACCTGGTGTTTGGGCCCTCGGACAGCGGTCGCGGGGTTATGCGCGAGCACCTGGCCGACTACCAGCCAGTCAAACAGCATACGCAGGGCGGCCAGGTGCTGCTTGACGGTGGGCCGAGATCGCTGCAGAAGGAGCGTCTCGACATAGGCCGCAACATGCACAGGTTGGATTTGCGCGAGAGCGAGGCCGTGGACTTCGCACCAGGCGGAGAACGCGTGCGCGACCCGGAGGTAGGCCCGCCGAGTATTGGGGTTCCGGATATTGGCGGTGAAAAACTCCCAGAAGCGGCGCGACGCCGAGGGGGAGGCGACAAAAACGGCCGGGACTTCAGGTTCGTGAACGACGGCTACCGCGGCGGCGGTCATGCGTGCGTGCTCCTGCCGAGTCCAACATCCCAAGGCCCATCCATGCCTCCAAAGTGAATAGAGAAACCACTGAGAAGGGTATGTGCCATAAATTGAATGGTATGACACTGAGGATGGACAAGGCGGGCCGTGTCGTCCTCCTGAAAGCCCTGCGGGATCGCCTTGGCTTGCGCGAAGGCAGCGACCTCGAAGTGGAGGAAACCGCCGAGGGGATCGTGCTCAAGCCTCTCGAGGACCGTCCTGGCATGATCAAAAGAGAAGGACTGTGGGTGTACACCGGAAGGGTGCCGCCCGGGTTCGACGCGGTGCAGGCGATCCGCGACGAACGCGAAGAGCGGATCCGGAAAACGTCGGGTCTGTGAGAAGCAACTTCGACACCAATGTCCTGGTCGCCGCTTGCGTGGAGGACCACCCCCACTACCCGCCAGCCTTCGATCTGGTCAAGCGGGTCAAAAGCGGGGAGATGGAGGCGTGCATCGCCACCCGCGGTCTGGCCGAGTTTTATTCGATCCTGACTCGCGCGCCCTTTCGCCCCCGAGTTCATCCTGCCGAAGCAGGCCTGCCTGATCGGTGGAGCGGTCTTCGACGGTCTGCACCTTTGTGTGGTCTGATGGGGCCTCACAATGACGTTGTTCTAACGACGAGGGGCTGAATCCAGCAGGAGCGGCATGTTTGCTCCGAGCTTTGTTTCGGAAGGAAGCCGCGTTTCTCTCCCTCGATATTGGTGTGCGGGATGTCAAAAGAACTGGACCCCAACGCTGGCGAACGTATCGAGCAATCCTGATGACTTCGCTATCCCTGCCCGCAAATTGCGGGCTTGCGGCGCTGATTCCAAAACGTACCCGTTGTGAAGCACGGGGAGCATGTTGCTTCAAAGCTTGCATTCGGCCTTTAGTTGGCGAAGATCGGCCTCGAACTGATCAGCCATGGCGAAGGTGTAGATGCGGGTAATCCCGCCGCTGTTCTGGAACTCAACGATCTTTCGGAGGTCGCTCTTGCGCTGCTTCCAGGTCAGTCCGTCCGTGAAAAACAGCAGCGCGGTATCCGGACGCTTGGCTCTCATAATTTGCTCAACATCTCCGATGATGTCAGTCATCTTCGAGCCGGTCGCGCCGTAGCCCTTTGACTCGATCACGATGCGCGGCGTGCTGTTCGTGGGGATGGCGAAATCGCACTTCGCTTTCTCCTTCGGGCCGGTGAAGGTGCAACGCATACTGAAGTGGGAGCCGAACACTTTCCTGACGATCGCTTCCGCGAAATCCTCGACGCCGCGGCCGCGCTTCTGGCCTGAGATCGCGCTGCCGCGCCCGCTGCGTAATCTCTCGACCAGCACATCGCTCCAGTGGGCCTTGCGGTTCGCCTCTTCCGCCATGGCTTCCAACAAGCTGGTGCTGAGCAAGTCTTCAATGAAAGCATCATTGTTGGCGCGGTAGCTCTTGACGCCGATTCCTTTATCATCGCGGATGGTGCGAAGCGTAGCGACGAACTGGTCTTTCGATAGACCCATGAACAGCCTGAAAATCAGAATCGCATCCTCAAAGTTCTCATCTAAGAGCGCTTTCACGTCGGCGGTCGTGTACGCCTTCTTGACGGGGATGCGTTTCAGTCGGTCGATAACGCGCCTCGCCGTTTCGTCCTTCCACTCGACGGTGAGCGGTTGAAGGCTTTCTACGATGTCCTCGAGTTTCTGTGCGATGACTTCCATTCACCGGCCCACGATGAGGTATTCATGAACTTCGGCGCGTTCCACGCTGTTATGCGTTCCGAAGTGGTAACGGTGCGGCTTCTCGAATGCGTTCACGTTCCGCTTGTAGCGGCGTAAGAGGCTTTCAAGCCCATCGCGGTCGGGGAAACCGTTCGAGCTGTACGAAAGAACGATGATGCTGTCCCGGTAAAGCTGAAAGAGCCGGTCGAACGCCTCAATGGCAGTCTTGCGGTAGCTGAACGGGGTGTAGGGCTTCTCGATTTTCTTGACCCGCGTGTCCTCCATGATGCGCTGGCCCTTCCAATAGCATGAAAGTCCTTCGAGGAAGTGATAGCGCTTGATGTAGCAGTTGTCGTCAGAGCGCGGCACGTAAGGCGGGTCCAAATAAACCAGATCAACGCCCTTGGGCTTCAAGCTGAACACGTCAGCCCGCTTTACGGTGTGACGGCGTCCGTTGTCGAACACGATGCGGTTGAAGGCTTCAACCTGTTCGATGAAATGCTCCTCGATGGAGAGCCGCAGATCGCGCCTCCCGTCATCGTAGCGAGAGAGATCTCCGGAAACTGTAAAGACGCCGCGGGGCTGCTTCTTAAGGCACGAGCGAATGAGCGCAGCTCTGGCGAGAGCTCGTTGCGCTGGCCGCTCCAAGGTTTCGAGGTTGCCGGAAACCCGGTCCAGAAAACGCAGATCTTCGAGCGCGTAAAAAATTCCTTCGAAGGTCCGCTCGATGAAATGGGGGCCGTTGTTGCGGGGGAAGAGAAGCTTCTTCACGGCTGAGCCGTCAAGCTTGTGCGCGTTATTGGCGATAGCAGCGGACGCCAACACGGCGGGGAAGTTCAGAAAATCGGATGCGATGACGCGCTTGCCCATGGCCTTGAGCAGATAGGCCACGCAGCCGCTTCCAACGAACGGGTCCGCCGCCGTCTCAAAGGGCAAAGTCCGCAGAACGCCATGGATCCATGGAAGCAAGCGGCGCTTGGATCCCATGTAGCGAAGCTCGGGATAATCGGCGGCGCGATCAGGCAGCGGAACATTGGCGAAGTTCTCCCGGCTGTAAGCAAGCTTGATCGGAGGTGCTGCGGATGGAACAGCCGTTGCCGGGCTACACATCGTCGGGCTTATCCTTAAAGGTTCATTATCAATCTCCTTGTCGTTGTAACACAACGAGGGGTTTTTGTTTAGATCCTCTCCAGGATTAAGGTTCCCCTCTCCCGCCTCGAAAAGAAGGCCCTGAAAGACTGGTTGACGCGGGGCATTCCTCATGGAGAAGCATATCGGTCAAATCGCTTGCGCTTACGGGTTCCGGCCGTGCTCTGCTCTGAGGCCTTAACCTCCTTCTCGGTAGAGGGTCTGTGCAGTGCTGGAAGGTTCGCGTTGCGCGTTTGATCGCCGAACAACGCCGGGCTTTGTCTCGTCACCACTCACCCAGCCGCCAAAAGTTGGAAGCCTTAAGAGTTCGCAGCGGCGCTTGGCGCAAGCGACCCTTTGTGGAACACGCTGATTCCCAGCCTCGAGGTCCCGGTTTCATGGCAATCCGATAGCTATCGCCGCCGATAAAGTGATAACGTCCTTTATCACATGTTAGTCTTCGGGCGTTTGTTGTCGCATTATACCCATGTGGGCACTAACGTAATCTACTGGAGCTCGTAGATTTCACATCACAAACGTCCCGTGGCTTCCACGACTTACGCTGTGAACGGAGAGTCCTCTTGCCCGCTGATGCTCCACTCTTCGTTACGGGGACTGAGCCCATCCGATGTGAAATACACCGGAGTGTTTCCACTCGGCGGCATTCGCCTATTGAGCACTTCCCCGCCCCGGCAGGTCGCGATCGAGAGACTGCGCAACGTCCTCGGCCGGGACAAAGGCGACCGAGCGGTTTTTCACCACCCATTCCATTCCGGCGGACCGCCTCCGGGCCAGGATCTGTTCCGCGGGATACAGCCGGTAGGTCCGAGCGGACTGTTCGCGGACATCCTCCAAGGCGACCAAATCCAGGACCAGCTTGTCACGTAACTTATGCAGATTATTCCGGACATTGGTGCGATGCAGTCGCACATACCGGCTCAATTCATCCATCGAGATGGCAATCAGCCAGGTTCCGTCCGATTCACGGCGTCCCCAGCGAGGGTCCGCCGCCAGGCGATACAGAATTTCGAGAAGCAGTTGTTCGCCGGGGGTGTGCGCGTCCTCGACCGTCACGCAGCGGTGATAGCGGCGCTTGCCGACACCGGGGACTTCTGTCGTCGGGGTCTCGCGAAAGAGGGGATCCAGGAGCAGTTTCCCGGAGGTTGAGCTAGCATGGGGATCGAGAGCGAGGGCGGTGCCGGCTGGACCTGCCTGGGTCGGCGGCAGTGAAGCAGCATCGAGCGAATCACCGCTTGGCGGAACATTGGGGAGTGTCTGACCCATCGGTGATTCACTCGGGTGTGAATCACTTGGCGGTGGGTCACTCGATAGCGTCGTCGCCGACGGCTTCAGATACGACAGCATCCCCGCCATATTGGGCGCTCGCTCCATCTCTTCCCAATCCAATTTGTCGTCTCGAGTCTTACGCTTGCCCGGCTTGGTTTCTTCCGTCATGGTTCCCTTCTTCGGCCATGGCCACGAGTTTGTCCGCTACTAAATTGTAGTCCTCCAGCGCCCGGCATTTCGGATCGTAGTCGGCCAGAAACTGGCGGGTGCGCGAGGCCTTGAACACGGTCTGGTCCGTCCGGATGGCCGGTAAGAGAGGGACACCGCGCTTCTCGGAGATGTCTTCCAGGGTGTTGATCACCGTATCGGTCATCGCCAGGCGCCGGTCCACTTTGATCGGCACGATGCCGATGGTGTGGATGTTCAACCCGCGGCCGAGCATCCGGTTGGCCATGTCGGCCGCATTGATGCTGGCCGTGGCGCCCTGAACACTCAGCACGTCCATGTCGACCGGAATCAATACCTTCTGCGCGTACACCATGGCGCACGTTTGGAGCAGCGTGATGGACGGAGCGACGTCGATCAGGACCACGTCGTAATGGCGGGTCGGTTCCTCGAGCAGGTGCTCGAAGACAAACTCGCGGAAGGTCTGGCCATGGAGCGCGGCTTCGGCTTCCACCGTATGTCGGCTACTACAGATGACGTCGATCCGCTCGTGCGCCGGTGTCACGCACTCTTTGAACGACAACTTGGGCACGAGAAAGTCGTAGAGGACATACTTCGGCTTCAGTCCGAGGACGGCGGAGATGGAGCCCTGCGAATCGGTGTCAATCAGCAGGACTTTCCGGCCTCTGTCGGCGAAGCAGCGCGCCAGGGTAATGGCGGTCGTGGTCTTTCCCACGCCGCCGCGCTGGTTGGATATCACCAGGCGCATCGAGCGACCTCCTTTGCAGACGATGCCGCAGATCTTCGACCTCGGCCAGCGTCCAGCCGCGGCGGTTCTTAGCCAACTGAGCGGTGGGCGGATCAATCCAGCCGGACTGCAGCCAGCGCAAAATGGTTCGCTTGTGGACGGCTAGCAAACGAGCCACAGCGGAGTCGGAAAGCAGATCCGTCACGGAACGAGGAGCCGACGGCACTGACAGTCAGAATAACGACATAAGAGGCCTTAGTCAATCTATGTCAGTGATCTAATAGCCGACCACTAAACTGTGACACAAATGTGCGTTCTAATCGGTTTCACCCAGGTGTGTTTCACTATCCACTCGCTCGTTTGGTCCTTCACGCCGTGGTGTTTCACTTCGTGGCAGCTGGTAAACTTGACATTAACGCTGGCGCGATGACATCATAGCATCGCGATGCGTACAACGATAAACCTTGATGAGGACGTGCTCTCGCTCGCAAAAACCCTAGCCGAGGCTCGAGGCGTATCGATCGGAAAGGCGCTGTCTGACTTGGCTCGCAAGGGAGCCAGGTCACAAGAAGTTCTCCAGGAACGGAACGGCTTCCCGCTGTTTTCCGTGGACGATGGAGCGAATGCCTTCGGGCTTGAAGAGGTGGAGGCGGCACTGGCCGAGGAAGACCTTGGAATGGCTCGTTTCATCGTCAGGGAATCGTAAGTTGACTGCGCTTCTGGACGCGAACGTATTGCTGGCGCTGGCTTGGCGTAATCACGTGCATCATGAGGCGGCCCACCGGTGGTTCGCGCGTCATAAAGATGGTGGATGGGCCACCTGCGTAGTGACGGAATCGGCCTTTGTGCGATTGTCAGCAAATCCGGCGGTAGTGGGACGAAACGTTTCCGTCGGTGAAGCCCAGCGTATTCTTGACGCCGGCGTTCGAGCCGGCCGCCACGAGTTTTGGGCCATGGAAACGGCTCTGGGGCGGATTCACCCCGCGATCCGCGAACGGTTAGCTGGACCCAAGCAGATCACGGACGCGGTCTTGCTGGACCTGGCGATCCGAAAATCCGGAAGATTCACCACCTTTGACAAGCGTGTGATGAGCCTGTTTCCTCCTGATTCTGCCGATCGCACGGTGATCGAACTCCTTCCGGTGTGATGCGTACAGAAGGAAGAAGATGGCGCGCTTTTGGAGTCCGTCTCACTCCGTAGCGGTTCACGCCGCTCTAGTACACCCGCTGCTTGATCACAATCGCGTGTTTTACTGCAATTCAATTCTCGTGGTCATCACGCACGGGAACTGCCCCGGGTAACGGGCCACGATTGTCGAGATCGGCTCCTTGGCTCCAAACGCTCGCGACCGCCAACCGCTTTCCACCTTTCCACTCACAGACAGCGTCAAGCGGGCGCGACCCCCCAATTCAAACACCTGCGGAGACACCTCCCGGATAGGAACTCCGGCATGCCACCGCAGAACGACTTCATGGATTCCCGCAGGTCCTTCGATCCGATCCGTCACTGTGAGCGAATCAGGCTTCCGAAAGACGCACCGTCGCTGGTGGGTAATGCCGCGATACTGGCACCGTGCCTCGACACGGTCCTCCGGTTCCGTCGACGTCCACTCGAGAAGGTCCACCGCCGGCGAATGGAGCCAGCGAAAGGGTCCAGCAGGATCGGCCTGCTCCTGACCATCGACTTGGACCGTGTTGTGCATCGCGACGCCGCGAAACCGGTCCCGCTCGCCTTCGTCACCGACATAGGTGTAGGTGCCGGGATCGATCAACAACTCCTCGTCGCCCATCGTCAAGGTCAGGCTGAGCGCGTCGGCGTGGCTGTGTCCGGCTGAACCGGCGCCCATGCCGCCAGCGTCGAGAACCAGGTGGACCTCGCTGGCAGCCATCACGCAGAGTCCCGAGCTGGCGAAGCGAACACTGATGGGCGTCGCGGGAGCGGCGACAGGAACAGATGGACCCAGCCACCACGCCGCCTGTTCGTCAAACGCCGCGCGGTCGCGCAACCATTCGCCTCGGTCCAACAGCGCCGTAGCCGTCGCCAGCGAGCCAAGCGCAAAGCGGCTTCGATCACCATAGGGGTGAAACAACCGGCCGCCATCGTCGTCACCGAAGAAGGAAAGCCTGCCGGAGCAGGGAACCAGGGCATTGACGTACGCGACCATCCGCTCCAGGCTCTTGAGATAGTCCGCCGAAATGCCGGCCGGGGGCCCGGCACCGGGCGAGGGCGCCCGCCCCACCAGATGGAACAGAAAGAAATCGAGCGCGTAGACGTGATAATACGTCGACTGCTCGAAGTGGCTTCCGTCGTCCCGTACCTGTTTTCGCATCGTCTCCGCGGTGACCGCGTCGCCCAATTCTCCCCAGCGGGCAGACCGGGGCAGGGCAGGGAAGAGACGCCCCACCGCGGCCAGTGCTACCGCTTCGCCGAGCAGGTGCGTGTTGGGAGAGAAGTAGACCGACAGGTTCTGCTCCAAATAGCAACCGTGACGGTAAATCTGTTCCACCATCCACTGGCGGAAGACCGCGTCGAACGCCTCGCCCGCGATGTGGAAGATCCAGATCCACGAGAGCAGGCGGAAGGCCACCTCCAGCGCACTGGTCCAGTTGATGCCGCGCAGATACGGGTTTTCGCGCTCCCAGTGCCGTAACTGCGCCGGGATCGCGTCGACGAAACGCGCATCCCGCGTCAGCCGCCACGCCTGCGCCAGGACGACCAGGTGCTGGTGGCGGTTCAACTCCCAAATGATCTTGTGATCGCCCACGCGGCGCACGTCGAGATACGGGACCCGGCGGAAATACTCGAGGCCCGACTCGCGTTGATGAACGAAGTCGCGCCGCCACGGGATCTCTTCGAGAAAGGAACACTTGCCGAGGCCCAGAAGTGGAATGCGGCTGGCCAGGATGGATTCGGCGAGTTGAAGGAGTTCAAGCGCGTACGGCCTATCCCGCAGGGATTGCGCGACCCGCTCCGGATCCGGAAGGCCGCCGAGCGGGGCGGGGACCTCAACGCCGATTCGCGGCGGGCGGCGAAGCAGATAGAAATTGGCGGCCTCCTGCTTCAGCCGGAACAGGATCTCGTCGAGGGAGCGCACAGGCATCACGCCGTTGTCGCGGCTGCTACTTCTTCGACAGCGGCGCTTACCTCGCGCACCTGCGCGTCGGTCAACTCCGGATAGATGGGCAAAGACAGAACTTCGCGCGCGGCACGCTCGGAATGCGGGAAATCCCCTTCGGCGTAGCGTGGGGTCGAATAAGCCGGCTGCAGGTGCAGCGGCTTCGGGTAATGAATCGCCGTCGCCACACCGCGTGCCGCCAGTTCCTTTTGCAGTTCGTCACGTCTCGGAGTCCGAATCGTATAGACGCAATACGCATGCCGCGCATACGGCATCGACCGAGGAATGGAGACCGACGAAATCGACACATCGTACAGCGCCGCTCGGGAACGGCGGGCCGCGATCCACCGGTCCAGATAGCGGAGTTTCACACGCAGGATGGCGCCCTGCAGTCCTTCCAGCCGGTAGTTGTAGCCGAGACGTTCATGGTGATACTTGCGCTCCTGGCCCCAGTCGCGGAGCATCCGGATGGTGCGGGCGAACTCGGGGTTGTTGGTTGTCACGGCGCCGCCCTCGCCGCAGGCGCCCAGATTCTTACCGGGATAGAAGCTGAGACAGCCGAGGTCGCCGAGGCCGCCCGTCCGCTGGCCTTTGTACTCGGCCCCGTGTGCCTGGGCCGCGTCTTCGATCACGACCAGGCCCCGCCGGCGCGCGATCTCGGTCAGCGGATCCATGTCGGCCGGATGGCCGTAGAGGTGCACGGGGAGGATCGCTTTGGTGCGATCGGTGATCGCGTTCTCGACCTGATCGACATCCATGTTGAACGAGGCCGGATCGATGTCGACAAACACCGCCGTTGCCCCGGTATAGCGGATGGCCGCTACCGTGGCGGCGAACGTAAACGGTACCGTAATCACCTCGTCGCCGGGGCCTACTCCCGCCGCCAGCAGCGCCAGATGCAGCGCGCTCGTACCGGAATTCACGGCGATCGCCTGCCGCACCCCGCAGTACGCGGCGAATTCCTCTTCGAAGGCCGACACTTCCGGACCAAGGATGAACGCGCCGTCGGCCAGGACACGGCCAACCGCCTCGTCAATTTCGGGTTTCAGGCTCTGATATTGAGCTTTGAGATCGAGCAGTGGGATCACGCCGCTTCCTGATTGTAGCGGAGTGGGCGTTGTATCCTGGCATCGGACCCCTCTTCCCATCATGAATTCCCAGGTAGCTGTACTCGGACTCGGTTACGTCGGTTGTGTCTCGGCCGCCTGTCTGGCGGACCTCGGCCATCAGGTCGTCGGTGTCGATCGTGACCCTCACAAGGTCGACTGCGTGCAGAAAGGCATCCCGCCTTTCTATGAGCCGGGTCTCGAAGAGTTGATCCGCCAGAACGTGGATCGAGGCAGGCTGCGCGCCTCCACCACCATCGCCGGGTCCCTGGCGGAGGCTGATATCGCACTGATCTGCGTTGGCACGCCGTCGGAGCGGAACGGGAACCTCGGTCTCGACCAGTTGCGGCGGGTGTCCGAAGAGATCGCCTCCACGCTCGATCTTCGAACCAAGCCACTGATCGTTGCCGTCCGCAGCACGGTGTTCCCGGGAACCTGTGACGAGGTGGTGTCGGCCGCCTTCGGGGGCCATCCGCTCGTCCGGGTTGTTTCGAACCCGGAATTCCTGCGCGAGGGCAGCGCGGTGAAGGATTTTCTCGAGCCTTCGCTGCTGGTGGTGGGCAGCGGCGACCGGGCTGCCATGGAGCAGGTCGCCGCGTTGTACTCCTCTCTCCCAGTCGAGCCGTGCCTGGTCTCGCTGCGTACCGCGGAGATGATCAAGTACGCCTGCAACGCTTTTCATGCCGTGAAGATCGGATTCGCCAACGAAATCGGCTCGCTGGCTACCCAGTTGGGCGTCCCCGCGCCCGAAGTGATGGAGACGCTCTGCCGCGACGTCAAGCTGAACCTCTCGCCGGCGTATTTGAAACCGGGGTTTGCGTTTGGAGGGTCGTGCCTGCCCAAGGACCTGCGGGCATTGGTCTATCGCGCCGGCCGAATGGATCTCCACTTACCCCTGCTCGAATCGGTGCTGCCCGCGAACGACGCGCACCTGCGGCGCGCGATTCAATCGGTTCTGGAATTGGGAACGGATGCCAAGATCGGTGTCTTCGGCCTGGCCTTCAAAGAGAACACCGACGACCTACGGGAAAGCCCGGTGGTGACTCTGCTCGAGACCCTGATCGGCAAGGGGCGCGAACTGCGCGTGTACGATCCGCACATTCAGCTCGATCAGATCTACGGCAGCAACCGGAATTTTCTGTTGTCCTCGATTCCGCACGTCGGGCGGCTGATGGTTGGGTCGTTGGAGGAACTGTGCACCTGGGCGACGCACGTGGTGGTGGCGCAGAAGCCGGGGCAGGGAATTCGGGAGCGTTTGGCAGGGTACGGAAAGCCGACGCTGAACCTGGTCGAATAGCCGGCAACCGCGCGACGTGCGGGCGTTCTGATAAGTCATGTCGCCCTTTTGTACGTTTCCCCGCCCCCTACAGTTTCACCACCTTCAGGCCGGGGATCTGCTCAAAGTGGCGGCAATTGCCTGTACCCACTGCGTAGCCGAGTTCCAGGGCGCTGGCACCGATCAGCAGATCGGAGAGTGGGATGCGGACGCCGCGCGCTTGGCTTTGACCGTCGATCTGCCCGGCGCGGAGAGCAATCGGAATCGTCACCGGCTGGATCGGCACACCAAACAGTAGATCGTCCAGGAAACCTTGCCTTCGTTCGCGCCGTTCGGCGCTGTCTGCACGAGCGATCCCGTGAGCGAGTTCGAGCACCGTCACGACGGACATGGCGATTCCTTCGTCGCCCATTTCCAATGCCACCGCTTTCTAGCAGTTGGCGTGCCATCTTGCCCTGGCGTTCGGCGGCGACAGCGGCAGTCGAGTCCAGCATCAGTCCCAACTGGGCGGCTCCAACGGCTCTGGATGGGCGGCAATCGCCGCTTCGACATCCCTAGCGAAGTCAGGATCGATGGTCGCCACGGAGCCGGCCGGCATCAGGGCGATGCACTCGGAAATCTTGCGGTGTCGCGGTTCGGCCGGCCGGATCACGGCGACAGGCTGCGCGTCGCGCTCGACGATGATCTCGCCTCCTGTCTCGACCCGCTTGAGGATCGATCGCACATCCCTAACCAAGTCGGCTTCGCTGATGTGAAGAGGCTCCATACCTCGGATCATAGCGTTTCTTCCTCTTGGCTGTCGTCGTCCCGAGGGCGGTCATGAGCGTGCGCGACGGCCTTGAAACGCGGGCGCCTTTCCGCAGCAGGGCTAGCCGCGAACGTCTACCCGTGCCCCAGCGGGCGTTGCCGGGGAAAGACTGGCGGCCAGGGCTCTGTCTCTGCCTAAGCGATCCAGTTCCCGCCGGGCGTTGTCACGACTCTGCCGGATCCGCTCCACCAGCCGTTCCGTTCGGGCCAGCGCGGCGGTCAGGCGTTCGCGCGGCCAAGGTTGTGTCTCCCCTTTCGATAGCAACTCGGCAAGCTGCTCGATGGCCCGGCTGCGGGCGATCACCAGGGGAACCAACGAGATCAGGTTCTCAAAGTCCATCGCTTCCAGTTGCCGGTCCGTCTCGTCCAGCCAGTCGATCAGAGCGCTGCCGGGAGCAGTCCAGTCAGGCGTCTTGAAAAGGACACTCATTCGTTCTTGCCGTAGAGCGTCACGTTCAGACTCTGAATCGACGCATCGAGTACACGCTGTTGAGATTCGAGGCCGGCGAGCAACGCGTCGGCAGCCTGTAGTTTCGCGGTGACGCTGAGCCGGAGAACGCTTACCCGCTCGGTCAAAATGGCGACCTGGTCTGTCAACGCCTTGTCGGTCTTGTCGTATTGGTCCTGCTCGACCTTGATCAGACCGATGACCGGGTCGCTCAGTTGGGTGAACTTGGAGGCCAGCGCGCCGAGACCGGAGCTTTCGCTCCCGAGCAACGTGAACGCATCCTGAATGTTGGTTTCCGAGAGCGTGTCGAAGGTGGTTTGATTGAACGAAGCCTTCCCCTGGCTGTCGAATTCGATGCCGAGATCGGCCAGACCCTGCACGGTGCCGGAGGAAGAGCGGTACGAAGCCACCTGGCGCAGCGCGCCGGCCACCTCCCGGACCAGGAAGTTGCCGGTCAGCAGGCCGGCCGCGGACCCGACCTGGGCATCCACCTGGAAGACGACGGAATTGTATTGGGCCACAAAGCTCTCCAGGCTGCTTTGCAGCCTGGATCGGTCGCTCGCCAGCGTCAACGTGACGGTTTCCGAACCGGATGTCGTGTCCAGGATGTTGAACGTAATGCCCGGCACGACATCGTTGATCAACGTGCCGGACTTGCTCACCGCCGCGCCATTGATCTTGAATTCGGTATTGGCGCCGTCGTCCACGGTGGCGAGCAGGCTGACGGGAGTTCCCGTAGGATCGTCCACCAGCGTGATGGGTTTGTGGCCGTTGGCGTTCGCCGTGATGGACAGATAGTAGGGGTTTGCGCCCGTGCCGGTGGTCAACACCGTGGCGGTGACACCGGCGCCCAAATTGTTGATCTTGTCTCGAAGCCCGGTCAGGTTGTTCTCCTGTGCGGTCAGGGTGAGGTTGTACTCCTGGCCGTTCACGCTCAGCCGGACCGAACCCGTGGCCGACACCGGCGTCGCCGTCGAATTCGCGTAGCCCGCCGTGGTCGCCGAAGCTGCGTGCGCAATCGAGGTGATGTCGCTGATCGTGTAGGTCGCCGGCGCCGAGGCCCCGGTGTAGGTGACCGAGACGATCGCGGCGTCGGAACTACTGGCGTAGAGCGCCTTCTCCGCCCCTACCTGGCCCAAATCCGCCAAAGTACTCCCCAACGTAGCCACTGCTCCGTTGAGATTGGTCAGCAGTTGCTTCCGGCCGAGCAGGTCAACCTGATCCTGCTGAAGACGTTGGATCGGCACCGAGGCGATCTTGACCTGGCGGTCCAGGATGGTCTGAAAATCCTGCGAGAACTGGCTGATGCCGACGAAGGCGAGTGGAGAGGTGGCCATGGGGAGGACTCCCTGTTAGGCTTATCGGCAGCGGTGGGGAAAGCGTTAGCGCGAGGCGGCGATCCAAATGCGGAAGCGACCGCTCACGATGGGATTGTCAACGTATAGGCTCCTCTTGCACTGAAGGACCCGAAACCGGGCCTTTCCGGTGAGGCTTTGAGGAGAATCCAGGGATGACCACGAAGGCCAGCACATACCCTCTCCGCCTGCCGCTGTCGCTGAAGCGGGCGGTGGAGAGACTGAGCAAACAGGACGGAACCAGTATCAACCAGTTTGTCGTCATGGCGGTCGCGGAGAAGGTATCGGCAATGACGACAACCACTTTCTTCGAAGAACGCCGCAGCCAGGGCGACCGGGAGGCATTCCGTCGTATCTTGAACCGGGAAGGCGGCGAGCCGCCACGCCCCGGCGATGACCTGTAGCCGGCCAATTGGATCTCGATCTCGATAAAGACCGGCGCCTTCTGGCAAACTGAAGATTCGTGGCCGACACCGTCACTCCTCAACATGCCCAGGAAGTCGCCTCCGGCGACCGCTTTGAATTCGGCCGCAATTGGGCCGAGTTCCTCAAGCGGCTCAACGACGGCCGGATTGCCATCGCCGAGGACTCCCTCGCCGAGTATCTGGAAACTCGAAACCTCGGAGGCCTCAGTTTCCTGGATGCCGGCTGTGGCAGCGGCATCTTCTCGCTGGCCGCGCGCCGGTTGGGCGCGCGCGTCGTCTCCTTTGACTACGATCCCCACTCGGTCGCCTGCGCCCGCGAGTTGAAACGCCGTTACTTCCCAGGCGACCCCGACTGGACGATTGCCGAAGGCTCCGTCCTCGACCCGGCGTTTCTTTCAGGGCTGGGTGAATTCGACATCGTCTATTCGTGGGGCGTGCTCCACCATACCGGCGCCATGTGGCAGGCGCTCGCGAACGTCGTCCCGCCGGTTCGTCCCGGAGGCCGTCTGTTTCTCTCCATCTATAACGACCAGGGCAAGATCAGCCGCCGCTGGAGGTCGGTAAAACAGCTCTACAACCGGCTGCCTCCGGCCCTGCGCTTCCTGGTGTTGTGGCCGGTGGGCGTTCACCTCTGGTGGCGTCCGGTCGTCAAGGACTTCCTGCTTCTACGCCCGTTCCACCAGTGGCGGGACTACGTGCGCCGGCGCGGCATGTCCCCCTGGCACGACGTGGTCGACTGGGTCGGCGGCTACCCGTTCGAAGTCGCCAAGCCGGAGGAGATTTTCTCGTTTTACCGCAAGCGCGGCTTCTCGCTCGAAGTGCTGTCCACCTGTGGCGGAACACTGGGCTGCAATCAGTTCGTGCTGCGCCGGAAAGCGGAGTAGACTCACACTTAAGGGAGGGCAGGAATGGATACCAGGACTCTCGTGGATGTCGACGAGTACCTCCGCACCAGCTTCGACGGCCCGGACTGCGAATATCTGGACGGGGAGATTGTGGAGCGGAATATGGGCGAGTTGCCGCATAGCCGGATTCAGGGAACCTTGACGTACCTGCTCATGCAGATGGCTTCCCGCCTTGAGTTACAGGTGCTGCTGGAGATCCGAATTCAGATTCATAGCCGGCGCTACCGGGTTGCTGACGTCGCAGTTTGGCGCGACGGTCCGATTGGCGACCGGATCCCTACGGTTCCTCCCTTTCTGGTTGTGGAGATCCTCTCCCCGGAAGACCGCATCGTGCGGATGCAGCTGAAAATCACCGAATACCTCTCGATCGGCGTGGAGTGGGTCTGGATCATCGACCCACGGGAAAAGACCGCCCTCTGCTACTCCCAGCGGAACCCGGCCGGCGCCGCCTGCGAGGTCCTCCGGACAGAAAACCCGGAGATCTCGATTCCGCTGGAATCGGTCCTCCGCCCGTCACCCAGCGAGCCTTCTCCAACTAGTTGAACTGCCGGCTGGAACGGGGAGATGACGTCTGCATCAACTGCTGATGCATATGGCATCTCGTCGTATAATTTTCTTGTGAGGACTACTGTCACGATCACCGAGCCTCTGCTTGAAAACGCCAAACAGTGCGCGGCACAACGAGGCATCACGTTAAGCGCCCTTATTGAGGATGCTGTCCGCCGGTACCTGGCGGTTACCGAGGCAACTCCAGCGGTGCCGTTTCGTCTTCACACCGTGCGCGGAAGACTGGTGGAGCCAGGCCTGGACTTGGATCGCACTTCCGCCCTGGTCGCGCTGGATGACGAAGCTGAGTTCTCCACCCGGCGGAGTTGATTCCATGCAAATGTCCGGCGTCAACAGTAATCTCCCGCCATCCTGTCGGTAGCCCTACAGATGCGAATGCCCGATGTGAATGTTCTTGTCTATGCTCACCGGGAGGAGTCGCCCGCGCATGCTCGCTATGCCGCTTGGGTCACGGAGTTGGCCACGGGAGCGGAGCCATTTGCCCTGTCCGAACTGGTCCTGCATGGCTTCGTGCGAGTGGTGACCAATCCGCGCATTTTCGATCCGGCCTCGACCGTGCAGCAGGCTTTTCGGTTTCTGGATGCGCTCCTGAAACGTCCGACGTGCTCGATGATTCGTCCCGGCCCGAATCATTGGAGAATCTTTCGCCAACTCTGCCAGCAGGTTGACCTGCGCGGAAAGCTCGTTGCGGACGCGGCGCACGCGGCTGTGGCGATCGAGAGTGGCTGTGAATGGGTCAGTGCGGACACCGATTTCGCCCGCTTCGCGCCGAGCCTGCGTTGGCATCATCTGTGAGGGATTCTCAACCCTCACATCCCACCTTCACCGCACCCGCCGGGTGTACACCCCCAGCTCGAGTTTGGCCCTTTTGCACGTGAACGGATCGGGTCGGGGATTGGCGAGGGGTTGGTCGAGGCCCAACGGGAGTACTATCTGAAACACGCCACCTGGAACCGGGCCCTGTAGCGAACCTCGCGAATCGCCGATCACTTCTCTGGATGAAGCCGAAACGGCGCCCAGCCAGCGCCCGTCACCGGCATCCCCCGGACGCCGCTCCGGTGGCCGCCCCCCCGCCGCAACCGGTCAACTCCTGGATCCCCCACGCCTTTACCGCCGCTCTCCGGTCCCAGCAGGCCGGTCAGCTCGATCAGGCGCGCCAACTCTACATCCGCATTCTCGAACACGACCCGCGCCACTCCGACGCGATGTACTTTCTGGCCTCCATCGCCGGTCAGGCTGGCGACCTCGCCTTGGCCGCGGACCTGCTGAAGCAGGCCATCGCCGTCGAGCCGCGCAAGACCTCCTATCACGTCCTGCTCGGCAACACCCTCCAAAAAGCCGGCCAACTGGAGCTTTCCAAAACCTGCTACCACAACGCGCTCCGCCTTGAACCGAACTCGGTCGACGCCCACTATAACCTTGGGAATACTCTGGAACACCTGGGGGTCTTTGAAGAAGCGACCCGGCATTTCGCCCGTGCCGTCGCGCTCGATCCGGCGCACATCGAAGCGCGCAACAACCTCGGCAACATGTACCGGGCAGTGGGGCGATTCCAGGATGCCCTCGAGTGCTACCGCTTCGCGCTGCAACTGGCGCCCCAGTCGATGCCGCTTCACCTGAACAGCGGCAATGCCCACATGGCCGAAGACCGGCATGACCAGGCGCTCGCCTGCTTTGACCGTGCCGTCGAACTGGCGCCGGACCTCGGACCGCTCCACAACAACCGGGGCAACGCTCTGCGCCACCTGGGCCGCCATCAGGAGGCGATCGACGCATTCCGGCAGGCACTCAAACTCCAACCCGGATGCGGCGAGTTTCTGGTCAACCTGGCCCAGACCTATCAGGCGCTGGGCCGGATGCCGGAGGCTCTCGAAACCTTTCGTTCCGTGTTGCGCCTCGAGGACTATTCCGCCCTGGCCGCCAGTGCGGCCCTGTTCACCTTTCACTACGACCCGGCGATGACGGCGGAAACTCTGGCCGTCGAGCACCGCTTCTGGGGCGAGCGCTTCGGTAAGCCGCTCGCGCGCGGCGCGCGGCCCTTTGTCAACACGCCGGAACCGGAGCGCCGTCTGCGGGTTGGCTACGTCTCCCCGGATTTCCGCCGGCATCCCGTGGCGATGTTCACGGCGCCCTTGCTGGCGGCGCACGACCGGGAAGCGGTCGAGGTATTCTGCTACGCCAGCGTCGCCCGCGAAGATGCCTGGACCGAACGCGTTCGCAAGGCGACGGATCACTGGAGGAGCGTCCTCGGCTCGGGCGACGCCGAGTTGGCGGCCAAGGTCGAAGCCGACCGCATCGACCTCCTGGTCGACTTGAGCGGCCACACCGCGGGCAACCGCCTGTTGGCGTTCGCTCGAAAACCGGCCCCGGTCCAGCTAAGCTGGCTCGGCTATTTCAACACAACCGGCCTCGGTGCGGTGGACTATCTGGTTGTCGACTCGACCGTCGCGCCGCCGGAAGATCCGTGGCTTTTCGCCGAAACGCCTCTGCGGCTGCCGGGCGCGTACCTTTGCTATGCGCTGCCCGATTATGCCCCCGCGCCGCGGCGGGCCGCCGGACCCCTCACCTACGGCTGCTTCAATACGCTCTCGAAGATCACGCCCGGAGTGGTGGCCCGCTGGGCCCGCATCCTCCAAGCCGAACCAAGGGCGCGTCTCCTGCTCAAAAACGAACTCCTGGCCGAAGAACGGACGCGAAGCCTCTTTGCCGATCTGTTTCTGAAACACGGCATCGAGGCCAGCCGCCTGCTGCTCGAAGGCGCTTGCGAGCACGCCGAGCTGTTGGGCGAATACTCCCGGGTCGACGTGGCGCTCGATCCTTTTCCGTATAACGGGGGCACCACCACCTGCGAGGCCCTGGCCATGGGCGTGCCCGTCGTCTCCATGCGGGGCGACCGGTTCGTCAGCCGGGTCGGGGCCACGATTCTCGAACATGCCGGCCTTGCCGATTGTGTGGTCGCGGACGAGGCGGCCTACATCGACCGCGCGCTGCGGTTGGGCCGCGAAGCCGATGGCCACGACCGTGTGGACTTTGCCTCGCGGATTGCCCGCTCGCCGCTCGGCGATGTTCGAGGATTCGCCCGCCAACTGGAAGCGGCGTATCGCGGCGCCTGGCGCGCCTGGTGTGAGCGTCATGCCTGAGACCACATCGTTTGAAGTCGAGAGCACGACCTGCCCGGCCTGCGGCTACCACGTCGCCGTGCGGTTTTACGACGGGGGCGAGCAGCCCCTGGCCACCCTGGGCTGGCCGCGCTCCTGCCACGAAGCGCTGGCCATGCCCCGCCTGCCGTTGCGCTTCGTGCGTTGTGTCGATTGCGGTCACGTGTTCAACGCGGCCTTCGACTACCGCCAGGTACCCTACAGCGACCAGCCGAACCGCATGTTCAACAAAGGGCTCCGGTGGGCCGGCTTCATGGAGCAGGTCCGCGGCCAGATGCTCGAACGTCTGCCGGCGCGCCCGGTCGTGGTCGAAATCGGTCACGGCGAAGGACATTTTCTGGAGGCCTTGAGCCGGATGCGCCCGGGCCGTTACATCGGCTTCGACCCCCACGGCCAGGCGGCGAGCGTCGCCCCAGGTCTGGAGTTCCGGGCGGCGCTGTTTGAACCGGAGCGGCACATCGCCGAGCTACGGCCCCACCTGATCGTCAGCCGCCATGTGCTCGAACACCTCACCGACCCGCTGGGCTTCCTGCAGCGCATGTCGTTCGCGGCGTCGGTCACCGGCATCCGCCCCGCGCTCTACCTCGAGGTACCCTGCATCGACCGCGCGCTCACTTCCGGGCGCACCGAGGACTTTTACTACGAGCACAATTCGCACTTCACCACCGAGTCGTTTTCGCGCATGCTGCGCCGGGGGTTCACCTCCGTCGATGCCCTGGGCCACGGTTATGACGGCGAGGTGGTGTACGCCTTCCTGCAGTTGAAGGGCAGCGCGGACCAGGTGGAACATGCCCGCGCAGCCGGTGCGTTTCGCGAGTTGTCCCAGCTTGCCCGCCAGGTGATCAGTCTGCAACTGGCGAATCTCTACCTGGCGGGCAAGCGTGTCGCCATCTGGGGTGGCACGGGCAAGTCGGCGGCGTTCCTGCACGCCTTCGGAGTGGACGCCGAGCGGTTTCCCCTGGTGGTGGATTCCGACCCGTCAAAAGCGGGGACGTACGTTCCCGGCACGGGCCAGGAGATCCAATACCGCGATGTATTGCGCGATCATCCGCCGGACATCATTCTGATTCCTCCGCAGTGGCGGGCGGCGGACATCGTGGAAGAAATCGCGCGCGCGGGAATCCGTTATGAGACGGTTCTCATTCAGCATGGCGGGAAACTGGTGGATTTCTTCGCGGACGAGCACCCGTACCGGCGGTTGTCCGGGCCAGCACTGGGAGCCCGTCAATCCATCCAAGAGAATTCGGCTTTGTTTCAACGGTGAACGGACAATCACTCCCGGTCGATTGGGGGCAGCGGGCGGCGCCGGAGAAGTTTCGTCACATTGCGTTTACCGTGAAGAACGGCCACGATCTCCAGGGGCCGCTTGTTTGGATTGTAGACGATCAGATAAGAGTAAACGGGCCAAAAACGAACCGGATGCTTTGTCAGATCGTGGCGCTGATGCCCCATACCCGGCTCTCGGGCGAGCGCCAGAAACGCCTGCCGGAACTCGTCAAGGACACGACCAGCCGCATCGACACTGTCGAGAGCGATGTACCCGATCACTTCGCGCAGGTCCTGTCTCGCCTCGGCGGAAAGAACGTACCGGCTCATCGTTGGCCGTGAACCTTCGCCGCCTCCTCCAGCTCTTTTTGTAGGGAATCGAGAAACTGCTCACCGTCAACGCCGTCGCCGTGTCCCAGCGAGGCCAAGCCCCGGGCGATCTTTGAATCAATATCTTCGAGTGTGTACTCTTCGCCCAGGTCCCGGGCTATCACGAAGTGTCTGACGGCGCGGCGTAGAAACTCCTGCGCATTGGCGGCACGGCCAGTCTGTATCTCTTCTTCGATCAGCCGTGCCGTGTCACTGTCCACGCGAATACTCATTGACACGTACCCGTCATCATTCTACTCCGATGCCGCACCGCCACAGGCGGTCGAATCGGACGCCTGCTGCGCGTCAAAAGCACTGAGCCGCCATCAGAGGGGACCGTACCCTCTTTCTTACCCTCTTTTGAGAGACTCCCCCTTTCTCCTCCACGCCGCCCCCGGACCGCGCCCCGCCTCGATGAGCCCCTCCTTCCGCAGTTCCCCCAGAATCCGCCAGATCAGGTCGCAGCTCACCCCCGGACACGCGCGTTCCAACACCGTCAGCGTGAAAGGGCCGGTCTTGGCGAGAGTCGCCGCCCGCACCAGTTCGCTCTTGGCCGCGCGGGCTGCGCGTCTGCTCCACTCGTTCCTCCAACTCCCGGTAGGCGCCCTTAAGAGTCGTCAGCACGACGAAGCCGTTGGCATTGCATGGAAAATACGTGCAGAACTTCAGATCCTTCGGGATCGACGGTTGCTTCGGCGGCTACCAGTCTGAAGCGGAGCCTCGTTTGGGTCAGAGGGGGGGGACGCGATCCACCCCGAGCGGGAAAAGCAAAGCGCCCCCTCCATTTTGCCGATCCAAACAAAGGAACGGGAGTTTAGTAGCAGGTTGACAGCTCTCTTTTTCCGCCGAGCTCAGGCGAGGTCGTAGCGGTCAAGGTTCATCACCTTGCTCCACGCGGCCACGAAGTCCTTCACAAACGCCTCCTTCGAGTCGTCACATGCATAGAACTCCGCGACTGCCCGGAGCTGGGAGTTCGAACCGAAGACAAGGTCGACACGGGTGCCGGTCCACTTGATTTTGCCCGTCGCGCGATCGCTCCCCTCGTACACGTTTTCAGCGGTAGAGGAGGCCTGCCACTTCGTATTCATGTCGAGCAGGTTGACGAAGAAATCATTCGTCAACGTCTCGGGCCGGTTGGTCAAGACGCCGTGTGAGGACTGTCCGAAGTTCGCATTCAGGGCGCGCATGCCGCCGACGAGAACCGTCATCTCGGGGGCCGTCAGCCTGAGCAATTGCGCCCGATCCACCAGTAACTCCTCGGCCCGCCGTGGGTCTCCCTTCCGGAGGTAGTTGCGGAACCCGTCCGCGGCCGGCTCCAGTACGGCGAATGAATGCACATCGGTCTGCTCCTGCGACGCGTCCATGCGCCCCGGCGAGAAGGGAACCGTCACATCGTGGCCGGCCTGTTTCGCCGCTTTCTCGACGGCGGCGCAGCCGCCCAGAACGATCAGATCAGCCAGCGAGACCTTCTTCCCGCCGGACTGCGAGCTGTTGAAATCCTTCTGGATCGCCTCCAGCTTCTGAAGGACCTTGGCCAATTCGGCGGGTTGATTCACCTCCCAATCTTTTTGTGGCGCGAGGCGAATGCGCCCCCCGTTCGCCCCGCCGCGCTTGTCGCTGCCGCGGAACGTGGCTGCCGACGCCCAAGCCGTCGTGACCAGTTGCGAGATGGAAAGTCCGGACGCGAGGATCTTGGTCTTCAGGGCGGCAATGTCCGGCTCGCCGATCAGCTCATGATCCACCTTGGGAATGGGGTCCTGCCACAGCAGCGGCTCCGCGGGAACCAGCGGGCCAAGATAACGGGACAGGGGACCCATATCGCGGTGCGTCAGCTTGTACCAGGCCTTGGCAAACGCGTCCGCGAATTCCTGCGGGTTCTCGTGGAACCGCTTCGAAATCTTCGCGTAGATCGGGTCCACTTTCAGGGAAAGGTCCGTCGTGAACATCATCGGGGCGTGCTTCTTCGACGGATCGTGGGCGTCCGGTACGGTACCCGCTGCGGCTCCGTTCTTGGGCGTCCATTGGTGAGCACCGGCGGGACTCTTCGTGAGTTCCCATTCATGGCCGAACAGGTTGTCGAAGTAGTTGTTGTCCCACTTTACCGGGTTGGTGGTCCATGCACCCTCCAGGCCGCTGGTGATCGCGTCGGCGCCTGTGCCGCTGCCAAACGTGTTCTTCCAGCCGAAGCCTTGCTCTTCGATGCCGGCAGCCTCGGGTTCGGGCCCGACGTACTTGTCCGCATCGGCGGCGCCGTGGGCTTTGCCGAACGTGTGTCCGCCCGCGATGAGGGCCACCGTCTCCTCGTCATTCATCGCCATGCGGGCGAACGTCTCGCGGATATCCCGTACCGCGGCGGCTGGGTCCGGCTTTCCGTTGGGCCCTTGGGGATTCACGTAAATCAGGCCCATCTGAACGGCGCCGAGAGGGTTGTCAAGCTGACGATCGCCGGTATAGCGCTCGTCCGCCAGCCACTTGCCCTCGGGTCCCCAGTAAATGTCTTCTTCCGGCTCCCAGATATCTTCCCGCCCGCCGCCGAAACCGAAGGTCTTCAGCCCCATCGACTCCAATGCGACGTTACCGGCGAGAACCATGAGGTCGGCCCAGGAGATTTTCCGGCCATACTTCTGCTTGATCGGCCAGAGCAACCGGCGCGCCTTATCGAGGCTCACGTTGTCCGGCCAACTGTTGAGGGGTGCGAATCGCTGTGCTCCGGAGCCCGCGCCCCCCCGGCCATCGCCGATACGGTAGGTGCCTGCGCCGTGCCACGCCATCCGGATGAAGAGCGGTCCATAGTGGCCGTAGTCCGCCGGCCACCACTCCTGCGATGCCGTCATCACGGCGTGGAGGTCTTTGATCACGGCATCCAGGTCGAGGCTTTTGAAGTCCTCCGCATAATTGAAGTCTTTGTCCATGGGATCGGACAGGGGGGAGTGCTGGTGCAGCATCTTCAGGTTCAGTTGATCCGGCCACCAGCCCGCATTCGTCTGGGCTCCGGCCGCCGTGTGCCTGCGAGCGCCGCCCGTTACCGGGCACTTGGTTTCGGTTGACACGTTTTGCTCCTGATGACCGGGGACAGGCGCCCCCGCTTCGGTAGTGAGTTTATTGTCCATATGTTATTCTTCCTTCGCATTAGTCAAAACAATGTGACGAACTACGAACCCATTCGGGGTTTTTCCCATTTGCGCATTCGCCGCCGGCCGCGCCATTCATCCGGCTTCCATGCCCGCTTCCCCTAACCGGAAGCGTGCCGGGGAGCGCACTTCACGCAGAGCCCCCGGAAGATGAGTTCGCATTCGCGAAGAATCCGCTTGCCGAGGGAGCCCGAGGCAGGTCTGGGCACGTTGTACCACTCCATGTCCTCAACATTGCCGCAGTGGTCGCAGATGAAGTGGTGATGCCGCGCGCCTTTCGCATCGAATCGCGCCGCGCGGCCCTCGACGGCCACTTCACGCACCAGACCCGCCTGCACCAAGTCCCGCAGATTGTTATAGGTCGTGGCCCTTGAAGAGCGCGGATCCACACGATTCACGGCCTCGAAGATTTCCGCGGCCGTGGGATGCATGTTGTGTTCCATCAGGAATGCCATCACCGCGTAGCGCTGCGGAGTGCACCGCAACCCGCTGTCTTCCAAGGACCGTTTAATCGCCCCGGCGTCCATGAAACAGTTAGATTATATCTAACATGACATTTTGTCAAGGTTGGAGAAGCATGCTTTTCAGATTCCTGATGGATCATCGCAAGGCAAGGCCTTTCTAGAAGTTGGCGCGGCGCCCAGGAATTGGATCTTTGTCCATTGCGCCCGGCTGACACTGTTCTCTGAAGGCCGCCATTCCCCCTTTAGGGGCACGACAAGGGAAGCTGCGATCAGACCTGATAGAGCCAGCGGCGTGAGACTGTTCGGGCAGGACGTCGTGCCCGCATATTGTCACGGCCAGCCTGCGGCGGCGCTAGTGATTGCGTCAACAGGACCGTTCCACGCGAGCTTTTGCAGGCGATCCTCCGGTAAGCCGGCGACCCGTCCGAGGATAATCCTCGGAAAGAATGCGTGACCCGGTCTACGCCACCTAGCCATTTCGACCAAGGAATCAAGTGCCACCGAACGTATCTTGGCGAGAAGGTCTGAATTCCTGTCGACCGTCAGTTGCATGAGCAGCGAGCTTCCTTTGTTGCGATCACTCCACACGCCGGAGTTCAGCATATCGATGAAGGTATCCGAACGGGATTTCAGCAGCTAATGTTTTATTGGACCGGACGAGGACGCCCAGGGCACGAGTTGCATTATTCCGCACTTCATCGTCGGGGTCACGGGCGGAACGCACGAGTGCGAGTATCTGATCGTGAGACTGGCGTGCATACCCCAGCGCATCACTGGCAACACGCCGATGCTCAGCCACCGAAGACGACTCCAGCACTCGCATGAGTTCCTGCTCGTTTTTAACGGCCCACTGGCGAACAGCCAATTGAAGGGATCTGGCAGCAGGATCTCTGATGAGTGCGTAGCCGTTGGAATCATCCTCCTCGGCAGCCTGACCGCCTTTGCGTACAGCCGCCTCAAGTGCCTGATCGAGACGTCCGTACAACTTCATAATGTCGGCCGCGAGGCGTTCACTACCTGTGGGTGCCTGATTATAGACGAAAGCCTTGTATGATGCGCCGGGCAGGCCGATGAACAACAGTCGATTCCCCTTCTCATCACAACAAATCGCCGCAACATCGGTCGGCTGTTTGCCTATCGCGCCCGCGACCGTTTGGCGCACCTGGAATTTCGTCCGGTCAGAATATTCTTCGCCTTCGCGTACGGGCAGAGATGCATGGATCCTTTCGACATCCAGACCCTTGTACCCGAAAACTTCGATCTGGCCGATACGCTCACTGGCGATCGCTCGCATGACTCCGAGGAGAACCAAAACCAGTTGGCCTCTTGATAAGCAACGCACATCCACAAGGATAACGTGGGCATGCACTCGGAGGAGAAGAGTCTCGCAATTTACCTGGACGTCGCCCTCAGTGACGTCGCTGCCGATTACGGAGCCGCAATGCGGACCTTCCCTGTCAGGTATGGGGTCCTGTTTGACGATAATTTGAGGCTGAAGGTTCCCGGGTTGAACAGGTTGCCTCACCAAAGACGCCGTAGCCTTTATCATCGGGCGAGAGGGTCCCTCGGGGCCAGCCGCCACGCTTCAAGCAGCACGCGCTGTCCATCAAGTATGTTCTCGTCCAGGATGATCAAGCTTGCGCTCGTTCGAGCACGTACTCAGGCGCCGCGTACTGCCCCGAGTGATCGCGAAATGCCTGGCTGGCTAGCCGGACGGCCTCGGAGATGGCGTCCGCAGACACGCTGCCGCGCCACTCTTCGATGATCGTCTCCCAAGCAATGCCTGCCGCCACTTGCTCCAAAACGTCGGCCACCAGGACTCGAGTTCCTCGGAAGGTCGGCTGACCATGGCAGATCGCCGGATCGGCGATGATGAATCGACCGATCATTCGCTTGACCAACGGCTGCCTACGCTTTGCCAGGATGCGCGCCACCAGCACGATTATAGCCCTTCACAGCTCTGCGTCGGACCTCACGACGACACCTCAAGAGCAGCAACGCCGTCGGACGTTGCCTTGAACGCAGACGCGAAGAAACCTGATGTGCGGAAGTCCCTACAATGGGCACGTGGCCCGCTTGCGCCGTCTGTTCCGCTGGATCCGCTATCTGGCCACCGCCATCGGTTTCCTCTGGATTCTCATTACTCTGACGCCTCTCACCCGCTGGTACGCGCGGACCCTCGCCGGGCCCTGGGACGATCCCAAGGGCGACGTCCTCATCGTGCTCGGCGGCTCTCTCCTTGAAAAAGACATCATCGGCACCAACTCGTACTGGCGCGCGATCTATGCCAGCATCGTCTGGCGGGAAGGAGGCTTCCGGCACGTCGTCGTCTCCGGCGGCGGCCAGAACGGGGAGACGATCGCCGAACCCATGCGTCAGTTTCTGCTCTCCAGCGGGGTCCCCCCGCAAGTCATCTCACTCGAAACCGCTTCGCTCAACACGCATGAAAACGCCATCCTTACCAAGCGCCTCCTTGGCGATTTGGGACTCCTCGACGGCGCCCATACGTTCGTCCTCCTCACCAGCGACTATCACACCTTCCGCGCCGTGCGGGCCTTCCGGAAAGCGGGTCTCGAAGTCCGCCCCAGACCGTTCCCGGATGTCATCAAACGCTCGTTTTGCAGGTTATGCCGCTGGAACGCGTTCCTCGACCTGGTCATGGAAACCGCCAAGATCGGCTACTACGTCCTTCGCGGCTGGATTTGAGATTCAAGTGGCGCCGGGCGACGTTGTGTGTCGCCAGGCGCGCTGCGTCCGCCCGCGACGCCCCAGGCTCCGAACCGCGCGCGTCAGAGACCGTGAAAAAACAGGGACGTTCACCCCGTTCATTTACCACAAATCGTTGATTCTCCACGAAACGTTGACCGGGAAACGGGGTGGATGTCCCGTTTTTTCACATCCCCCAGCCCGCGGGTAGCAGGGAGGCGCTGTATGGATGTCAGCGGATCAATGACTTCCTGACATCCCGGGATGGGATTCCCTATTCCATCTGGAATGCGCGTGACACGCGAAACCAGGCTTCCGGCGCGGCCAGCGGCGCCACGCTTTCTTCGCTTCCGTAGCTCGCGGAGGAGACGTACCCGCCGGATCCAGGATCGCGGTGGATCAGCAGGCGGCGGTTGGCCAGGTCCACGACCCAATACTCTCGAATGCCGGCGCGCGCATACAATGCAGCCTTTATCGTCAGATCGAACTGCAGGGTCATATCGGATACCTCGACCACCAGCCTCAAATCCTCGGCACGCGGATTGGCCGTCTGGAATTCCAGCAGAGGACGTTTCAAAACGATTAGATCGGGTTCCGGCTCGCTGGTTGGAGTGTCCTCCGGCGCTACGTCGATCGGGGCTTCCTGGTTGACGAACTCAAACCCAAACACCTCTACGAGCCAGTGCATCACCAGCGCCAATGAATTGACGTGCGGCCGCTTCTTGCCCATCTTGCTGATCAGCTCGCCTTCAATCAGTTCATACCGCTGTTGAGCCAACACCCCGGCCGCTTCAATCGCCTCGCACTCGGCGCGGGTCCAGCGCTTGCGCGGCGGCATTTCCGGCGCCGCCGGACCTCGTGTCTCTGGAAAAGCGATCGGCATGGCGCTCCTTTCCGATTCTATCCCCTCCTCCGGTTTCGGTCCTTTTTTTCATTAAGCCGAAATGCCTTCATGGCTCTGGCCAAGGCATTGCCGAATATCGTGCCGGTCGGCGACACGCGCTATCAACGCTTCCAGGATCAGAGCGGCACTTCGCAAATCACCATCGCGGGCGGACCGAGTTACGGCAACGCCTTCCTGGTCGACGGCGTCCCCGTCACTTCCATTGACAACCGCACCACGCTCATTCCCTCGATCGAAGCGGTGCAAGAGGTCAAGCTCCAAGCCAACACCTACGACGCCGAGATGGGCCGCACCGCCGGCGGGGTTTTCAACACCTATCTCAAGTCCGGAAACAACCAGCTTCACGGCAGCTTGTTCGGCTACTATCGCGACCCGGAATGGGCCGCCAACGATTTCTTCCGCAACCGCGCCAACATCGCGCGGCCGAATCAGTCCTGGAAGAACTTCGGCGCCGCGCTCGGCGGGCCGGTCGTGATTCCCAAGCTCTACAACGGACAGAACCGCACCTTCTTCTGGATCGCGCAGGAAGCCTACCGCCAGAAAGAAGGCTTTGCCCAGGACTTCTCGGTCCCCACTCTGGCCGAACGCGCCGGCGATTTCTCGCAGTCCCTCAACCGCACCGGGACGCTCCAGCAGATCTACGATCCACTCACCACGCGCCAGAACGACCAGGGTTTATTCGTACGCACCCCGTTCGCGGAGAACAAGGTGCCGGCGAACCGCATCAACGGCATCGGCGCCAAGGTCGCCGCCTACTTCCCGCAGCCCACTCGCGCGGCCACCTTCCATGGAGCCTCGAACTACTCGGCTTCTTCGCTGGTCGATAACCGTGGCGATCAGTACGACTTCAAGGTCGATCACGAGTTTGCCCGCTGGTGGCGCGCCAACGTTTCCTACATTCACTACAAGAGCGAAGAGCCCGGCTCTACCTGGTTCCCGACCATTGCCACCACCGCCGGCGCGCGCCTGAACCGCAAGACCGACGCGACGCAGGTCAATAACACGTTTACGGTCAACCCCACGACGGTCGTCGACGTCCGCTACGGCTTCAACCGCTGGCCGAATCTGTACCGCACGGTCAGCGCCGGCTTCAATCCCGCCGATCTTGGCTTCACCGGCAACTGGTTGAGCGACGTTCAGTATCTCAAGTTCCCGCGCTTCGACATGAGCCTGTTCTCCTCACTCGGCGCCGAAGCCGATGCCCAGTGGGCGGTTTATTACTCCAAGAACCTGCTCGGGAATGTCTCCAAACTCGTCGGCCGCCACGCCTTTCGCATGGGAGTCGCTTACCGCCGCATCAACATCGCCAACCAGGCCTTCGGCCACTCGGCCGGCCAGTTCTCGTTCAGCGATACGTTCACCCGCGCCGATTACCGCGCCGTCGACAACCGCACCGGCAGTTCGATTGCCGAATTGCTCCTCGGAGCTCCAGGCGGTGGCACCGCGCAAATTTCCTCCAAGTTCTACCAGTTCACCAACTATTACGGCGGCTACTTTCAGGACAACTTCCGGGTCCGCCCCAATCTCACGCTCAACCTTGGGCTGCGCTATGAGTGGGAAACCGGTCTCGCCGACCGCGACAACGCCCTCATCGTCGGATTCGATCAACAGGCACAGCACCCGATTGGACAGGGCGCTCGCGGCACATTGCTCTATGCCGGCGTCGACGGCAACACGACTCATGTCCTGAATCCCAACAAGAACCGGTTCGCCCCCCGCATCGGCGTGGCCTATCAGCTCAATTCCAAGACGACGCTCCGCGGAGGGTATGGCATCTTCTGGGGTCCGCCTTCGTACTCGGGTTTCAACTCGCTCGGCTACACGCAGGTCAGCCAGTTCATCGGCACCATTGACGGAGGCCGCACGCCCACCGGCAATTTGGTCAATCCCTTCCCGACCGGCTTGCTCAAACCCGTCGGCAATGCGGATGGCCGCAACGCCGGCATCGGACAGTCCATCTCGTTCCCCGATCAGAATGCCCGTTCGGCCTACGCCCATCAGTTCTCGTTTGACGTCCAGCGTGTGCTTCCCGGGAATTTGCTGGTCACCGCCGGTTACGTCGCTTCCCGCTCCCGCAACTTCCTCTACGGCACGGGGTCGGTCAACATCAATCAGCTACCCGTCAACCAGTTCGGCAGCAATCTGTTCGACCTTGTTCCCAACCCGTTCTTCGGACGCGGCGGCACGGGAGTTGTTGCGGCCCAAACCATCACTCGCGGCCAGTCCCTCCGGCCCTTCCCGCAATTCGGCGCGGTCAGCCTGACCTTTGGCGACTTCAATCATCAGCGCTACGACTCGCTCGCCGTGAAGGTGGAGAAACGTCTCTCGCAAGGTCTGACCTTCCTGAGTTCGTGGACGTGGTCGAAGAATCGCGACATCGGCCTCGGCCCGCCCAACAATCAGAACGCCGGATCGGGCGCACCCCAGAACGCCTACGATCTCGAAAGAGAATACTCGCTTTCCCTGCTCGACATCCAGCACCGCCTCACCGGCGCGTTCAACTACGAACTCCCGTTCGGCAAAGGCAAGCAATGGCTGTCCAACAACAGGGGTCTCGACCTGATCGCCGGAGGATGGCAGTTGAACTTCCTCACGGTCATCCAGACGGGCTTCCCACTCGCCATTGTGCAGGCAAACCAGAACGGCATCACCGGCGCCAGCCTTCAACGCCCGAACGCCACCGGAGTCTCGCCCGAGGCGGTTGCTTCCGACAAGCTCGAACAATGGATCAATCCAGCCGCCTTCAGCGCCGCGCCGGCGTTCACCTTTGGCAACCTGAGCCGCACCATCGGCTACCGCATGCCCGGTCAGGCCAACTGGGACATCTCGATGTTCAAGACGTTCACCGTGTACGAGCGCTTCAAGGCCCAGTTCCGGGCCGAAGCGCTGAATGCCTTCAACACGCCGATGATGGGCCGTCCCGACACCACGTTCGGCAACCCGACCTTCGGCCGGGTCACCACCCAGCGCAACTTCCCGCGCCTGATCCAGCTCGGCGTTCGAGTGTTCTTCTAAACACTTCCCGAGGAGTGGCGCCGGGCGACGTTGATTGTCGCCCGGCGCTCCCCGATGCCCGCGGCTTCGAGAGAGTCTTCACTCCCTCCGCTGGTTCATTGCCTGCAGATGACGTTCGAGCGCTGTCGCCGGTTTTCGGTTGCTGGCCGCGGCCCTGGCCAGCGCGGGGGTTGGGCCCGCCGGTAGCCCTCGAAGGCTGGCGGTCGAGCTTGCTGCCTCCACCGCTTCCTGGCCCTCGGCGTCGACCGACGCCAGCTCCTGTTTCGCCGCCAGGATAAAACTGCCGGCAATGCCGAGCAAGGTCGGCAGCAGGAAGGCATAGGCAATGCTCGAAAAGAACGACGTCACCAGGAATCCGATCAGAGACGCGCTGAAGCACGATACTATGACGTACAACTCCGCCAGCTTGGGATTGTCCTGACTGCGAATGCGGATGGTCTTGAACTCCCGGTAGACCACCCACAAGGTCCCGAAGTAGAGAAACATGCCGGGAAGCCCCATTTCGCTCGACACCTGGACGTAGCTGTTGTGGGTCTCACGCCACATCGCGCGTTTGCCTTGGCTCTTCGAGTCTTTCACGGCCGCGTCCTGAAAAACCCCGGGGCCAACACCGAAGATCGGGTTGCGTATGGTGAACCTGACAGCCTGTTTCAAGATCTCGAGTCGCGCCGCTCCCGAGGCTACAGCCATCTCTTCTTCATCGGTCGTCACTTCGTCGTCGCTGGCCAGGATCATCAATCTCGATCGCACACTCTCGGGCAACATGCCCACGATCGCCACCGACGTTCCCGCCATCAGGAGGACCAGGATCAGCCGTTTCACCGGTGAGATCCTGAAAAATACGTACACCATCATGATCGCCAGCGCTACCAGGGCCGCACGGGACCCGGTCTGCGCCAGCGCCAACAGCACCGGCATGAGTGTGATGGTAATGACGATTCTACGAAACGGGTTTCCTCCGGGTTCGCCAAGCAGGAACATCAGCGGCGATCCCAGCAACAGTGCCTGTGCCAGATCGTTCGGGTTCGCGAATTGCCCGACCTGTTGGCTCAAGCGGCCCGCGACGCGAACCTGCGTCACCAGGGCGCTCAGCGCCAGCACGGTTGTAGCGACGCCAAGCGTCACCAGCGCGGCTCGTACCTGGCGGAGCGTCACGGTTAGACCAATCACCATCACGAAACACAAGAGAGACCGCAGCCAGACATCTTTCAACAACCCGAAGCTGCCTCCACGCCACGAGCTGAACGGGATACAGATCACCATCCAGACCGTGAATGCCACCAGCAGCCACCCGATCGGGGTCTTGATGACTCTTCGGTATCCGCCTGTCGCCATCGTGATCAGAAAGATCAGGAGGGACAACCCGAATATCAGGCGGGAGTTTGGCAACAGATGGTCCAACAGCCGGCTGAACGCCAGAAACAAAAACACGAGAAGCAGCACGAAACCCACGTTTTGCAACGGGCTGCTCGCCGCGATAGCGAGGGGATTGAGCATCGGCGCCTTGGCCGGACCGTTCGCCGGATGGACGGCCGGCATGATCGCGCCGGCAGTTATCCTTTTGCCCGGAACCATAGCTCCATCATCAGCAGCCACCACAACCAGTGGCTGTTGTCCCTTCGTCCCGTGTCATGTTCCCGTAACAGCGTTTCCACAAACCGCGGCCGCGCAATTCCCCGTGCTCGAAAGCAATCGGCTGTCAGGTGGTCCCACAATAGGGTGCGCAATTCGCCTCGCAGCCATTTGGTCAGTGGTACCGCAAATCCCTGCTTGGGGCGGTCCAGCAAGGAAGCCGGCAGCCGGTCGCGCACGGCATCGATCAGGATCTGCTTTCCCTTTCCGCCGCGGACTTTCCACCGGTGCGGGCAGCGGGCCGCTTCTTCCGCCAACCGGTGGTCCAGCAGGGGGCATCTCACCTCCAGCGAGTTCGCCATCGAGGTGCGGTCCACCTTTACGAGCATATCACCCGTCAGATTCGCAGCCGCTTCGAAGTAAAGTGCTTGCGATAATATTCCCATTCCGGCCGCGCCTGTAACCGCGCCAGGTCCCACTTGGGGCTCCGGCAAACAGTGTCCCATCGTCCGGATCAGAAACCCGCTTTCCGCGGGCAACATCCACTCCGGTTCGAGCAATTGGCGCCGCAAGAAGTAGTGTGCGTAGTTGTGCTCGAAATACCGTTCCAAGTCCGATGGCCGGCTCACCATCCACAGCCAGTTCTTTCCGTAGGCCGAATACGGCAGCGCCGCGGCCAGCCGGGATAACAGGACTTTTGCCGCCTTCGGGATTCGCTCGTAGCGCCCGTACTTCAAAACGGAGCGCTGGCTCTCGTACCCCGCGAACAGCTCATCTCCCCCGTCCCCGCTGAGCACGACTTTGACATGCTTTGCCGCGAACTCCGAGACAAGGTAGGTCGGGATCGCCGAACTGTCCCCGAAAGGTTCGTCGAAGTGCCGGACCAGGCGCCCGGTCAGAGCCACCGAATCCGGCTTGACCATGATCTCGTGGTGCTCGGTGTGATATTTCTCGGCCACCATCCGGGCATAGGGCAGTTCGTTGTATGCCGAATCCTCGAACCCGACGGAGAATGTCTTGACGGGTTCGCGTGTCTGCAGGGCCATCGACGCAACCACCGCGCTCGAGTCGATGCCGCCGCTGAGAAACGCGCCGAGGGGAACGTCCGAGACCAGACGGATCCGTACGGATTCGTCAAACAGGTCGCGGATCCGGTCTCGCGCCGCGGCTTCCGTGTCGCCGGGCGCCGGTTCCTCGCTCAGCGCGGGTAGTTTCCAATACCGTCCCTGGCGAACCGATCCCGCGTCGTAGGTCAGCCATCCGCCCGCGGGCAGTTTCTTGACCGCCCGATAGGGCGACCAGGGATCTGGAATGTAGGAAAAAACGAAGTACAACTTCAACGCTTCCTGGTCCAGATCTTCCGGAATCCCAAACACTTTCAGGCATTTCAACTCGCTGCCGAAGACAATCCCCTGGGACGTCAGCGCGTAGTACAGAGGCTTCTTGCCGAAGCGGTCCCGGGCCAGCAACAAGCGCCGCTTCCGTGCGTCCCACAAGGCGATGGCGAACATTCCGCGCAGTTGGCTCAACCCTTCGGCGCCGGCCTGTTCGTACAAATGCACGAGCACTTCCGTGTCGGCGCGAGTGCGGAACCGGTGCCCCTTGCCTTCCAATTCGTTGCGGAGTTCCGCGAAGTTGTAGATCTCGCCGTTGAAGACCACCCAGATGGACTCGTCTTCATTGGCAATGGGCTGGTGCCCGGTTGACAGGTCAATGATGCTCAACCGGCGCATCCCAAGGGCACAGGGTCCATCGAGATGAAAGCCGTCGTCGTCCGGTCCACGGTGTCTGATCACCTCACACATGGCACGGACGGACGTGCTATCGGCATTCCCTTCCCGCAGTACGTATCCGGCAATTCCGCACATCTTGTTCCATCATGGCAGACCGCCCAGAGGTCCATCCGGAAGGGGAGTTCGCGGCCGGACAGATGAGGATGAAACTTGCACTTCGGGCCGGCCAATTAATAAGCGGGAGTTATTAATGATGGTCCTATGTGGGGGCTTTAGCTTATAAGTGGCTTCTTGCGGCGAACGATTTGGTCGATGACGCTGGCCAGGGGACCCGTCAATGCCGCCCGCGAAGCGGCCCGGTTGGCTTCGAGCGTGAGCAGCACTTCCTTGCGCAGCACCGGAACGGTTTTGGGCGCCCGAATCCCCAGTTTGACCTGGCTGTGGCTGATGGTCAGGACTTCAATCTCGACATCACTCCCGATGAACAGAGACTCGCCGCAACCTCGCCGGATTATGAGCATGGCGCCCCTTCGGCCACCAGGGGATGGCGGGCGGCGTACACGACATCGTCCCGTATCGCCTGCACTGCCTTACGTGTCAATCGGTTAATGACGATCGGACCCAGGAGGTTCACGCATGGTGTGTCATCCTCGGCGGCGGATAGCATCACCAGCACGAGCACCTCCCATGGCTCGGGCTGCCGGTCGGCGTTTAGCTCCAGCCGTTCGAGATCTTCCGGCAGGACCTTCAATTGGTAGTCTGGTGCGATCTCGGCAATCGGCAACGTCATGAAGGAGAGGTCTGGAGTCTCCAGACTTTGAAGGAACACCAGCGGGCGGCTAACCGGTTGATCCACCAGCACAAACCAATGTCTATCCTCGAAGCCCGGGATCCCCCCAGGGAAGTGCACCCTGGCTTCATCAAGGTATTCAAGTGCGCCAAAACGTGTTTCGATCGAAGGCATAGAAGGCGACGCCCTGTTTACCTATCGGGTGAATTGGCAAACAACAGCAGATAATGTGTTTCACTCCGTGGTGTTTCACGCTAACTACGAGCCATAGGTCTTACGCTCAAGCACATAGTCTCTCGGAACTCCTGTATGGGTCCAATCGGAAGATCCATGAGGCTGGCCGGAAAACGGTCCCTCTGGTGTGGGCTTGACGGGAAAAGTCGTGTGCTCGAGCGTAAACAAGGGTACGGCTCCATAGCAAATCTTGATTATTATCAATAACTTATCCTGAAGAGACAGATTTACGCTGAGACTCATGCAGCAACAATCAGCCACGCATTTGTTTTGAGGGGGTTACAGTACAGTTCCGGGCAAACTCATGGGGTTGAGCGGAAACTTTTGTGGGGTTCATCGTAAGCGAAATATCTTAAGTACTACTCATTCAATGAGTTATCTGAATCTCGAAGGATGCCTCCAATATGGTATGGTTCTATGGTGTAACTGGATTATGGATGGAATGGATCAGGGTGCGGTGGGCCCAAATCGAGCCTGTGCATGTGTTT
>CAZGUX010000132.1:0-19567 GCA_964529305.1 uncultured Solibacteraceae bacterium
TATCGACGTCAGCGCGGCCTTTCCGGGCGCATCGCTGCCCAATGGCAAGCGCACCACGACGATCGTGGGCGAGCGTGTGACCGTCACGGTCACCTGGCAGGCGCCGGGCGCGCGCGGCGGCGCGGCCCGGGCCTTCCACACCGAGCCATCGGTGCCAGGAGGTGAGTTTCTGGAAAACGGCCCGGGCGCCTCCTTGCGGTGCGGCGGCGACTGCGCCTGTATAGGGGTTCACGTACAAGAGTTCTTCGCGGCCGATGCGGAGTTCGGCAGGCTCCTTCGGATCGGAGCGTAGCGTGAGAGTGGCATTGCCAGGGAGATGGCCGCGATGCTCCCGCACCTTGTCGAGCAGATCTTCGACGTTCAGACGTTGGGCGCCTGGAGTGGGGCCGGCGCGGAACGGTCCGCGGTCCGCCCAACTCAGAATCTGGCGCTCGTAGGTGAGCAGGAGGCCCGTGAGCGACATCACCAGGATGATGACTCCGGCAATACAGCCGGCGATCAGATGCAGCCAGAAGAAAATCTTGCGTACGTTCATGCTCAGAGTTCCGCCCACATACGAATAAGGTTGTGATAGACCGCGGTGAGCTGCACCGAAGACGGGTGATCGGGAGCTTCCGAGGCGATTCTCTGGATCGCGATGTCGAGATCGAACAGAAGGGTGCGCTGGCCGTCGTCGCGAATCATGCTCTGAATCCAGAAAAAGGAAGAAACACGCGCTCCCCGGGTGACGGGGAGCACGTGATGCAAGCTGGTCGAGGGATAGAGCACCAGGTGCCCGGCTGGCAGTTTCGCCTGATGGGCGCCGTAGGTATCTTCCACCACCAATTCCCCGCCGTCGTAGTCTTCGGGGGGAGTGAGGAAGAGCGTGGCGGACAGATCGGTGCGGATACGATGAGGGGTGCCGGTGACCTGGCGTACGGCGTTATCGACGTGGGCGCCGAAGGAATGGCCTCCCTCGTAGCGATTGAACAGCGGGGGAAAGACCCGCAGCGGCAAGGCCGCGCCCATGAAGAGGGCATTGCGCTCCAGGGAGGCGACGACCTTTTCGCCGAGTTGGCGGGCGAGGGGATGGTCCTCCGGCAACTGGAGATTGTCCTTGGCCCGGGCGGACTGATAGCCGGCGGTGGCGCGGCCATCAATCCAGTCGGCGGCCAGGAGAGCGGCGAGAGACTCAGCCGCTTCCGCCGGGGTCAGCACGTCGGCGATGTGGAGCATCATGGAGCAGCGATCCCTAGAAATGAAGATTGGTGGAGAAGAGCACGTATCGCGATGCTCCGGGGATCAGGTGGCCTCCGCCGAGACGCTCAAAATAGTAGACGTTGTTGAGATTCGACAGGTTGAGACGCAGATCGAGGTAACGATTGACACGGTAGGAAGCCATCGCGTCGACCGTGCCGTAGCCGTCCACCTTGCGGGTGTTGGTGTTATTGCCATAACGGAGGCCCATGTAACGAGGTCCTACGCCGAGGGTGAAAGCGCGGGCAGTGTAGGTGAGCCAGACACTGGCGGCGTTGGCCGGGGTGTTCTGAAAGTACTTGCCCACTTCAAGAGGATTATTGGAGCTGCGGATTTTCGCGTTGATAAACGTGTAGGAGCCCAGGACGCGGAGGGATCTGGTGATGGCTCCCGACGCCGACAACTCGACCCCGCGCGAGACCTGGCGGCCGGACAAGACTTGCGGTGGGTCCGTGGGCAACAGGCCGGGCGTACGGGCGTTGTCCTTGGCCACTCGAAACAGGGCGCCCGTGAGCAGCAACCGGTTTCCGGCGACTTCCCACTTCGTGCCGACTTCGGTGGTGTAGGTCTTCTCCGGCGGGATGCTGGTATTGGCGGTGCCGTAGGAGAGGCCCTCTAGCGAGGGGCTCAGCGAGGTTCCATAGGACGCATAGACACTGCCTCTCTCGACAGGCTTATAAATGAGGCCGGCGCGCAGGTTGGTCATGTTCACGTCCTGCGCCACGGGCGCGGGCGCGGTGCTGACGCCGTCGACACTGAACCGGTCCCAGCGAACTCCCCCGGTGGCCTCCCAGTGCTCACCGAACTTGGCGGTATCGAAGATCCACAGCGACTGCGAGTTGGCGGTGAGGTCTCCAATGAAGGGACTGGTGGTGATGACGCCGGGGTAGACGTCGTCGGGATTCGGGTTGAGAAGGGTGGTCGGCGAGTTGGGGGCGGTTCGGTTGATGCGCTTGTTCCCCTCATTGGTGAACGCGGCGCCCGTCGAGATCGAGTGCCGAATCCCGCCGGTCTTCAGTTGTGCAACAAGGTCGGTCTGGTTGTCCCAAATTCGGTCTTCGGCGACCCAGGAGCGCATTTCCCGATTGATGACCGTGGAATCGACGCTCGCAAAACGCGGCGGCGTTGCAATCGAATTGCGGCCGGCGTTGCCGTAGCGCAACTGGTTGCGAAGCTGGGCCGAGTCGCTGAAGCTGTGGTCGAAACGAATCGTGGCCGTGTCCTGATCGAGGACTTCGCGGTCGCGATCACGGAAACCATAGAAGGTCTCGCGCGGTACGGGCGCCGGCTGGTCCCGGTAGGCGGCAAGCGAGTTGCTGGTAGCCGTAACCCAGGGAATACCGTAGTCGGAGATATTGTCCTGCCGCAGCTTGTAGTAGCTCAGGGTCAGGCGGGTTGGGGTACCCAGACCGAAGGCGAGGGAGGGAGCCACGCCCCAGCGGTTGTTCTCGACGACGTTGCGGCCCGCGACGCCCGCATTGTGGGTGAGCAGGTTGAGGCGGAAGGCCGTGCGTTCGCCCAACCCCAAGCGAGCCAGTGAGGTATTCAGATCGAGGGCGCCGCGCCAGGTGCCGGCGTTGCCGAACGCGACGGATCCGCCCAGGATTCGGTTCATACTCGGAGACTTGCTGGTAAGGTTAACCGTTCCTCCGGCCGAGCCACGTCCAGAGACAACGGAGGTGGGACCTTTGGTGACCTCGACCTGTTCGATATTGAACGGATCGCGGGACTGTGGGTTGAGGTCACGGACGCCGTCGACGAAGATGTCGTTGCGGACGCTGTTGCCGCGAAGAGTCAGGTTGTCGCCGGCGGGCGCACCGCCCTCGCCGGCCGTGATGGTGAGGCCCGGAACGTTGCGGAGGACGTCCGTGAGGCTGGTGGCGCCCTGCTGTTCAATCACGGTCCGGGGAATGACCGTGATGGTTTGAGGAATGTCGCGAAGGGGTTCGGTGTAGCGGGGCGAAGGGAGGGGCGCCCGGTCCGTCACATCGATGGTCATGTTGACGGGAAGCAATTCGAGCACGGCGGCGCCTGGCCGTTGCAGCCGATAGGTCACGCCGGTCCCGGCCAGCAACTGTTTGAGGGCCTGGTCGGCCGGCAAGACGCCGGATACGCCCTTGGAGGGCAATGAACTCATCTTCAAGTCTGGAGTCTGAACCGTCCAGCCGGAAGCCTGTTCGAACGCTCGAAGGACATCTCCCAGCGGGCCCGCGGCAATGTCGAAGCGGACGACCGGCAGAGTTTGCGCCTGCGCGGACGCTCCCGGACCGGACGGGGCCCGTTGAGCGATGGCGACCGGCGTCGAGACGGCGGTGCAAGCCGCCAAGGTTCCCACCGCAACCCAACGGGCTGGGCGATAGAGCCGCTGCCGGTCCCGCTTCTTTGCCTTAATCTTGATGCGCATCCCAGGTTCTCCTCATGTATTCAAAAACCTTGGGGCGGCCTATAATTAGATAGGTCGCGGCCCCCAAGGTCGACGATCGGGCCCGTCCGAGTGCCTCTCAGCCAAGAGTCGTGCACCCGGACGGGCTTTTTTTGCCACCGAATCGAGCCGGACCCGAAGAGCCTTTGGGCCGGACCCGAACAATCTGTTTAGTTGATTCTAGGGTTGCTGCAACTGGGTGTCAAGTACTGTTTTCGTGCCCGGCGCATCGACCAGTTGAACACCCCGCGCGTTGAGTTGCGTGGAGCGTACACCAAGACTGATTCCGCTATGTTTGTGGTGACTGATTGAGCCCCGTAAGGCGGGCGCGGCAAAGGATCGGCTGGTCCCATCACATGCAACACCCTTGCAGAACGTAAGTTGGGGCGCGAGCGTTTGATCGATGCCAGAGTGACGCGCGGCGGATCAGAGCGACCTGACCGCTCCAGGATCGTCGGCGCCCATCTCAACGCCTTCGTCGGCAGGTTCATTGAGGTGGGCGTCGTAGGTGGCCAGACCCATGGCAACCAACGTGACCGTCATCACCAGCATCCACGCGAGGAGGCGCCGGTTCCAGGGCCGGTCGCCGGCGATGGCGGCCAGTGTCGCGCGGACAACCGCAAGCGAGAACAGGACGCCAAGGGGAAGCTTCCAATACCAGTCGATGAGGTCGAGGTGGTTCTGTCCTCCAATCTGAGGCCAGGCAACGAACACAACGCCGATTGCCAGAAGGAACTCAACGATGGCGAGCAGACGGACGAAGCGTGGGTCCATGACGAGCCGTGATTTCGCGGGTGGGAACTGCTTCTTCCGAGTATACGACGGCCATGTCGCGATGGCCGCGAAGAGCGTGAAACGACCATAGCCACACCGGGGATCAGCGGCGTGGATCTCGACCCACTACAGTTTTGCGCCCTTCATCCTCGCCAATGTCTTTTCCACGCGCGTCAGGAGTTGGGCCTGCTCTCTGGCCGTACGCTCGAGTTGCGCCACTCGAGAGGCCAAGGCCGTTGTGCCCGCACGCTCCGGCTTTGGCTTGGCGGGGCCGCGGCCGGGAGGCCGGCCGACGGGCCGATCCAGGCCGGCCGCCCCATCGGAGCGGTACGCGTCCCGCCAGCGGTAGAGGACATTGCGCCGGATTCCAAACTTCTCACTCAACTCTGAAACGCTCGCGCCCGCGAGGATCTTCCTGGCAATATCGATCTTGAATTTGATGGTGAACACGCGGTTCGTCTGGCTCATGTCGAGCCCTCCAACTGGATGAAGTCCGCCCATAGTGTCTCCGATTCGCAACACAAGGGGAAGGGGGTAGTCAACAAAAACGGCGGTCGCGATCCGAACGCCGGGACCGGCGAAAATTTCGTCGAACCGGAGACCTTGTGTGCTAGGCTCCTGCTGGAGAATGGAGGGCCGTGTCCTTGTTTCGGAGCCTGATCTACACGCTGCTGTTCATCGCGATTGCCTGTGCGCAAGACACACCCCGGGCGGGAGCAAACGGAACCCTGACCGGAACGATTGAGCGGGAGCCTCTGCGGAGCGTGATCAATCCGGGCGCGCCCACCACGCGGCAGGCGATCACGCCAGCCGGCATCCAGACCGTGATCCAAGGGCGCATCCACGGCGTCGCGTTCGGCGGCTCGTCCACGGAGATCTGGATGGTACGCGACGGGGCGGATCGCTTCTACAAAGGGGATTTGATTCGCGTGGATTGGAAGCACAACCGGATCCTCGACCGGATTCCGATCGGGGGAAGCCCGGGGCTGCAGGGAGTCACGTGGGACGCCGAAGGGAAGCGCCTGTTGGTCACCGTGGCGGCGGGTGGCAAGGAGTCGCCGGTTTCCCTGCTGGCGGTGGAAGGGAACTCCGCATCCACGGTGGCAAAGGGATTCGGATCGACGCTGGCGGGCGCAGCCGCGGCTTCAAAACGCCGGGTGGTGGTGCCGCTGTCGTTCAACGGGCGACTGGCGATTCTGAATGCGGCGACCGGTCAACTGGAGGGTTCGGTGGAGACCGGTGTGGCGCCGTTCGCGGCGGTGATCCGCGCGGACGGCAAGGTGGCGTGGGTTTCCAACTGGGGAGGGCGAATTCCGAAGGAGGGTGAGCGCAGCGCACCGCTGGGGTCAAGCCGCGACCGCGCGGTGGTGGATGCGCGAGGCATCGCGGCTTCCGGCACCGTGCAACGCGTCGACCTCGAAGAGCGGAGGGTCACCCATTCGATCGAGACCGGACTGCATCCGACCGCGCTCGCGTGGGATCAGGCGCGAGGACTGCTGTACGTGGCCAATTCCAATGCCGACAGTTTGACCGTGATCGACACTACGTCGAACCGCGCGGTGGCCACGGCTCCTCTGGACTTCTTCGCGGCTCCGGCGTTCGGCATCGCGCCTACGGCGCTGGCGCTATCGCCAGACGGGGACCGTCTGTGGGTTGCCTGCGGCGGGATCAACGCGGTCGCCCAGTTCCGAACGAACCCGCTTCGGCTGGAGGGTCTGATTCCCACCGCGTACTACCCTCACGACGTGGCGGTTTCGCCGGATGGCGGGCATCTGTTGATCGGTACGTTCTTCGGCGTCGGCGAAGGTTCGGTGGAGAAACCGAACGAACGTCATCAGTTCGCTGCCCGATCGACCGCGCATGTCGTCGCGGTGCCGGACGAGGATCAACTTGCGGCTTACACGCAAGCCGTGGCCGAGAACACGAGGCTTCCGCTCAAGGGCACGCCCGTGCGCCCGGCCGGCCGGACCGGCCGGTCCTTGCCGGTACCCCGAGTCGCGGGCGACCCTTCCCCGATTCGACACCTAGTGTACGTGATCAAGGAGAATCAGACGTACGACGCCATGTTCGGCGCGGTGAAAGCGGGGAACGGCGATCCAACGCTCTCGCTGTACGGTCCGGAAGTGGCGCCCAATCACCACAAACTGGCCTCTGAATTCGTCCGGCTCGATAACTTCTATGCGACCGGCTATCACTCGCACGACGGCCACGCGTGGATGACCCAGGCAAATACGGTGAGCTATCTTCTGTGGCCCGGATGGACCGGGCGGGGCTATCCCTTCAACGGCATCGACCCGCTGACGTTCTCGAAGACCGGCTTTCTGTGGGATCGGCTGGTAGCTCGTGGAAAGTCGTTTCGAAGTTACGGCGAGTTCGCCAACGGGACCAGCGACGTGAGCAACTACGCCGAAGCCGTCCGCCAATGGCAGGCCGGGGCGGACTTCTCGAACCGCTTCCGGCTGAAGGCCGACATCGGTCCGCTCAATCAGTACCTGGCCGCAAACTATCCTCCGTTTTCGCTCACGGTTCCCGACGTGGTGCGGGCGCAGATCTTCCTGAAAGACCTGGAGGGTTGGAACCGAACAGGAAAGATGCCCAACCTGGTGGTGCTGCAGCTACCCATGGACCACACGGTTGGCAATTCACCCGGGCGCGCAACGCCCAAAGCCTGTGTAGCCGACAACGATCTGGCGTTGGGGCTGATTGTCGAAGCGCTGACGCGCTCCAAGTTCTGGAAACAGATGGCCATTTTCGTTGCCGAGGACGATGGCCTGGCTTCGGTCGATCACGTGGACGGGCGGCGGGTGCCCGCTTTTGTCATCAGTCCCTTCGCCAAGCGAGGACACATCGATTCGACCTTCTACTCACAAACGAGCATGGTGAAGACAATCGAGTTGATCCTCGGTTTGGAGCCCTTGACGCTCTTTGACCGGATCGCCACCGATATGCGGTTGGCGTTCACCAATCAACCCGATGCCACCGGGTACACGGCATTGACTCCCCAGCAGTCGCTGATCGAGGTCAATCCTCCGCTGAGTGCACTACGCGGACCAGAGCGCAAAGCAGCGCGGGATTCCGCCCGAATGAACTTCTCGGCGCCGGACGCCGCGCCGATGGCCCGGCTGAACCGGATCATCTGGCACTCGGTGCGAGGGTGGCACGTTCCGTATCCTCCCTACCGGAAGGCGACGTTCTTGCCTGGGGGTGATGCCGATGAAGAAGAAGTGGAATGAGGGAGATGCCCGGGCGGGTTTGGGTAGAGGGCGACGACCCGCTGAGTCGGGTCGTCGATGTTTCGAAACCTGCAGATTCCAATAGAAATCAATACGCTGTCAGGGCGATTAAGAGACCTTCTTGTCCTCAGGAGTTTTGGGCTGTAGAATCAGGATTGAAGTTTTCTCGACGGTAGCCTAAAGGTACTGCAAAAATCTGCCGATACTAGTAGTACTAGAACACTTGCTGCTATACTTGGCTGTTTCAGTCCAAGGCATGTTGGGCTAGAGGGAGGTAAGGTTTGTTGAAGTTCACCCTGCACCGAACCAGGCGGGCCGCCGTGCTCACGGTCGTCCTGTTGGGATTGTCACCCGCCGCGTGGTCTCAGGCTTTGAATGGCTGCGACCTGAACGCCGATCAAGCGATCAACACGATCGACGTCCAGTTGTCGGTGAATATGGTTCTTGGCGCGACCGGTTGCACGGCAACGATTGAAGGGACAGGCGTCTGTAATGTGGTGGTGGTGCAGCGCGTGGTCAACGCCGCGTTGGGCGCCACGTGCCGGACGGTGATCCTGAATTGGGGCGCCAGTCCGTCGTCCGGGGTTGCGGGGTATCGGGTCCTTCGAGGAACGGCTTCGGGCGGCCCGTACACGCTTGTGAATACGACGGCGCTGATCACAGCGACCACCTACCGGGACAGCACAGTGGTTGGCGGCCAGACCTACTACTACGTGGTCGCGGCAGTGGACGGCAGCAACAACCAGAGCGCCAACTCGAATCAGGTTCAGGTGGCGATACCGAATCCGTAGGTACGACAGCACCAGACGGTTCGCAGGGCCACTCAATTGATGGCGAGTGTGACGCCCGCCTGACTCGACGACGCTCCGATGCGCCAGACCACGGGGACGTCGAACGCGGCACCGACGCCAGGCGGGATCCGGCAATTGATCTGGACAATGCCTGCGACCAAACCGGGAGCGTCTCCGGCATAGAGGACTTCGGCCTCCACGCCTCCGATCAGCACCGAGACTGAAGCAGAGAGTCTGCGCGAGGCGTCCCCGTTCACTTGGCCGTCCTGAGCCGGCGGATCCGTCTGGCCTGCTCCGCCCCCGAAGAGAACCACCACCGATTCCCGAGCGGCCGGATTCAAGGGCGAGTTGATCGTGGAATCCGCGTTCAGGATCGCGCCAGGGCCAGTGCCGCTGGAATCCTGTGTGAAGAGCGCGGGCGTCCATGCGACAACCGGCAACGGCAAGTCCGCGATCACCGCGTCACCGCTGGTTACCTGCATGCGGGTTGTGGCTTTTCCGGAGACTCCGAAGGGCACGATGAGGTTGATCTGGTTGGCGCCCGCGTAAAGTAGAGGAGCAGGCGTCCCGTCAAAGAGCACCCGGGTCCCGCCCAGTGTCGTGCGGGTGGGAGAACCGACGGGCTGAACCGCAAGAGCCGGACCAATCCCGGAGCCTAACAACGTAACGACCTCTCCAGGGGAGACCGGTCCCGGCAGAAGGCTGGCGGCATTTAGAACTCCCGTCGTCTGAAGACGGGCTCCGTCGCCCGTGTTTCCGAATACCTGCAAGGCGCCGTCGTCCACTGCCGACAGTAGCTCGGGCTGACCGGTCGGCGTGGCCCCCAAGGCCTCGGAAATCGCGAGCGGGTACAGCCCATTGGGAGCCGTTGAATGCAAGCTGACGAAGAGGTCGACGAGGCTTCCGCTGGAGATCACGTTCCGGTTCAGTCCGACGATGAGGAAGCGTCGTTTGTTTGGCGCCAAGTCGGCGAAGTACAGCCGTTTCGCCGAGTTTCGGGAAGCGTCGCCAACGCTCGCCGCGATGCTCATCACAGTGTTGTCGTATTGAAGGTCGAATTGAATCGCACTGAGGGAGCCCGCCTGGGAGACGAACGTCACCGGAATCACGATGCTGGAGCCCGGAGCGGCCGACTCGAACGGGAGAAACAACTTCTCGGCCCACCCAAGGGACAGGTGTGCGAAGAAGAGCAACGAGGCCAGAAAAACATGTCTGCCGGTCCACCCGCTTGGACGAAAGGACGGGGTCGGTGAAAAGCGAACGGGACTGCCATGGCTTCCGGGAGCCGATTTGATCGGACTGTCAGAAGGGCCCGTCATAGAATCCTGGACTTCAGGTAGCCAAAAACACGAACGCGCGAGCCGTGCCCGCGCGTTCATTAGTGCCAGAGATTTCAGCGCCCGAATTCAATCGGCGCTGTGGAGCCGAACCTATGCTGGGACCGCCCGCCGCCTGCGTACCAGCCAGAAGACCGCGATCAGAGCAAGGGCCAGGGTGATGTCCACTGGCTCGGGAACCCTAATGATCTGCTCCTGGTATACTCCGTCCCTGTTGTTTATCGGATTCTCTGTGATGATGCGGAATTGCGAGTAGAACCCTTCGCCCTCTCCAAGATAATTCGTCCGAGCCGCATTCCACCAATCATGCACCAGGGCATCATTGGCCGCGCTGCCGTTGAAAAGCGGAGGAGGGCTCGTGTATGTCCCGTCCGATGCTGCTTGCGGGTTCAACAACTCCCAAATGACATCCTGGATCGCATTGCGATTGGCGTTGGTTGTTGCCGTGGGACTCGCCGTATACATCTGCATCTGCGTCATTAGCCACGCAGCCATCATGTAGCGCTGGAGCGCCGTATAGGCGATGCCCGCGTTATCAAGCCGGGCGCTGGACCAAGCGGTGTCGAAGTCGCTTGACTCTCCCGCAGTCGTACCCCCGTCGGACCCGTCCCAGGAGCCCCACCGCGTGGTCGCCATGCCGCCTTCAGTCAGCGTGCTGACCGACACCTCATAACGGGTGTTTGGCGGGAATACGTTCAGGAAATCCACACACTGGGAAGCAAATGTACCGATGAGGGTCGTGCCGTCGTAGAGCGAGCCCCGAAACTGTCCTCCACCGTTATAAGTGGCCAATCGTTCCGGCCCTGCTGTCGACAGTTCGTAAAAATACGCACCGAATGCTTGGTTGCCGGCGAGCAACGCCAAGCCCACCACCACATTCCGAATTGACATGTTCGATCCTCCGAAGTAGGAGGGCCACAAGCCCTCTCTCAACCAAACTACACGATCAGGTGTTCCCCTTACAAGAGGCGTTTGGTAAACCTGATCGAAACGTTTACTAGTACTTACCGCGCCCGCCAGCAGGATTCAAAGACCCACCGAATCCGCACGGGTCACAGGGCTTTGACCGAGTGGGCGACGAGCAGCAAATCACAGAAAAATAGGCACATGCCGGTCCCATTGCAGAGGCTGGGCTACCGAGGATTGAAGACCGATGGAACCGGACTCGGTGGTATGCCCGATTCCCTCCCGCAGTAGGGGATGCACCTCTACCGTGGGAGCGCCTCCAAGGCCCGTCGAATCTGCGAGGTCTCGGCCGGCTCAGGCTTGCTTTTCAACGCGGCCATCAATTCCGTTCTTGCGGCGGCGTGGTCGCCGCCTTGAATTAATGCGAGACCGAGATGATGACGGAATTGAGGGTTATCGGGATGGTCGCGAACCAGGGCGCGGAACGTCTGAACCGCCTTCTCAGTCTCATGCTTCTTCAGAAGGATCCATCCGAGAGTGTGGCTGAACTGAGGAACATCGGGCCTGTCCTGAACAGCTTTCTGGGCATGGGCGAGGGCCTCGTCCAGGCTTGCACCGGACTCGGAGAGGAAATAGCCGAAGTTGTTCAGCAAACCCGGATCACCGGGAGAAAGCTCGAGAGCGGCCCGAAACGCCTGGTCCGCCTCTCGGGTGCGGCCAGCCTGCTGGAGGGCAATTGCCTGCAAAACAACCAGTTCGGGCCGGTTCGGAGCGATTTTTCGGGCGCGCGAAAGGAGGTCCAACGCTTTCGCGGTTTCCTGAACATCGAGGTACGTCCGCGCAAGTTGCCGCAACAGTTCCGGATCGGCCGGAGTCTCATTGGTCAATCTGACCAACTCCTCGATGGCGAGTTCCCTCCTCCCGGCCTGGAGCGCAATCGTGGCGATCTCCTGGCGGAGGAGCCTGGGATGAGCCGCCTGTCGCAGGCGGCTTTGAAGCAAACGCAAGGCGTCGTCGACGCGGCCTTGAAGGACCCTAATGCGGGCGATTCCGAGAGTCGGGCGCGCATCCCGGTCGCCCGGTTGCACGAACTTGGAAAACAGCGCTTCGGCCTCGGTGAACCGCGACTGTGACGTATAAACCAGTCCCAACTGCATGGCAGCCTCCCGGTCGTTTGGGTTGGCAGCCAGCAGCTTTCGCAAGTCAGAGATGGCAGCAGGCGTGTCCTTTGTCCCGATCAGGATCACCGCACGAAGAAGAAGTGCCCGGTGATCGGCCGGCCGGATCTCGAGGTACCGGTCGACGTACCCGGCGGCGTCGGAGAAACGGAGCTGCTTGGTCAGCACTTCGGCTGATCCAATCAGTGCCTCAGGATGCAGCGGCTGACCTTTGAGGATCACTCCGTACTCGCCCACGGCCGATGCAAGATCGCCCTGATCCGCGTAGGTGCGGGCCAGGAGGTTACGGGTTGCCGGTTCAGAAGGGTGTCTTTCAACCGCGCGGCGCAGGTCGGCGATCGCGCCGGAGGAGTCCCCGATTGCCGAACGAAGAGAAGCGCGCTGCGAAAGGAGTTCCCGGTCGTCGGGGCGTTCGCGGAGAAGTTCGTCCAATAGGGACTGCGCCTCTCGAGCCTTGCCGGAGGCCGCCAGAGTGGAAGCGATGCGCCGCCGGAAGACGACCGGCTCCGCCGGCCGGGCGCGTAGGCCCTCTTCAAAGGCGCGCTGCGCCTGGGGCCAATCCGCCCTCTCGAAGAAGAAATTGCCAACGCGCAGCCAGGCGTCTGGAAACTGGCTCAGGTTGCTCGTCAAACGGGCCAGCGTCCGATCACGAGCTCCCAGGTTGCCCTGACGAGAGTAGTGTTCGGCCAACTGGAGCAGGAACGAGGGTTCAGCCGGGTTGTTCCCGGTTTTCAGAACCAGAATCTTCTCGGCGTCCGCAGGACGCCGAGATTCCAGCAAATAGCCGTACAACGTGTCGTACGCAGGGAAGTACTCCTTGCGGGAGGCGATGATGCCGGTGAGCAACCGGGACGCTTCGGCGCTTTCGCCGATGAGCAGGAGACACTGCGCTCGCGCCAAAACCAGGTCGGGATCGCCGGGGCGGAGGTCGGCGGCCCGGCGGAAGAACTCGGCAGCGATCACGGGCTTCCTCTCAGCGAGGGCCGTCAAACCCTTGAATCGGAGTCCCTCCGGAGAGTTGGGATTCAACTCCAGGAGCCGATCCGCCAAAAGGGCCACCTGCTCATGAAGACGCTTCGGCTTGTGCGGATCGGCCATATAGCCGTCCCAGCAAATGTCGGCCTGCAAGGCCAGAGCTTCCGCCTCTCTTGAATTCAGTTCGACCGCACGGCTGATAGCATCGAGCGCCAACTTGCCATTGCCCCTCTGGCGCGCCGTGACCGCGAGCCGGTAGTGGGCTTGAAAGTTGCCCGGCTCCTTTTGGATCGCGTTTCGATAGTTGATCTCCGCGTCAGCCAGCTTTCCCGACTTGGCGGCAGCATTCCCGAGTTCGATAAATTTGCTAGCCGAACGCTGGCATGCCGTCAATGACGCAAGGATCAGGGCAACGCCGATTACCGGCCGGAGGGCTGAAGCTTTCATTCCACTTTCATGGTCCCATTCCCCCGGAAGGTGAACAAGAACTGCGAAGTACTGGAACCCACTACTGTAACGACTCAAGGATGAACGGTACTCCCTCGGTTTACAACACTCGGTCGACACGAGACTGGCTGCCACCATACGAACCCGAAAGCGCAAGGTCTCCACTGCCCCCTGTGAAGGACGTCAGGTACGGCCTTCCTCTCCGAGGCGGCAAAAGGCTGGGTCTCGGCCACCTACCGCGCAGTTGCTTGGGTTGTCGTGCCGGCCATCCTGCGCGCGTCCGCGGCTTCAGGCAAATGAGGATCCTGCGCCAGCGCCGCCGCAAGCGTCTTCCGCCCGAGGTCCGCCTTGCCCGCTCCAAAGTACGCCATCGCCAGCCGATAATGGACTCGTGCCTTCTTGAGCCGCGCTGCCGCGGCTTCCAGGTGGGCGACCGCCTGGACGGGTCGGTCCATCCTGTAGTAAATCCATCCCAGCGTGTCGTCGAACTCCGGGTTGCGCGGGAGGGTTTGCTGCGCTTGCTGTGCCAACAGGAGCGCTTCGGCAATCGTGGCGGGGTTCTCACTCAGACGAACCGCAAGGTTGTTCTTGGCCACAGCGTTGTCCGGAGCCACCTGTAACACGCTGCCGTACGCGCGGATGGCGGATTCATTCTTCCCGGTGGCCTCTTCGATCATGCCGAGCGACAGGAGGGCATCCACGTTGCGAGGGTCGCTCGCCAAAACGGCTTGAACGTGCTGCCGAGCCACGTCCCAGCGACCTTCGAGCATGTCCAGCCGCGCCGAGGCGAGTGCGGCGGTTGGGTGAGCTGGATCGAGGGCGAGGGCGGCTTCGTATGCGGCTCGAGCTGCCATCCGGTCACCCGTCCGCTCCAGCCAGGAGCCCAAAATCGCCTGGGCCGCCGCCGATTTCGGATGACTCGCGGCAAATGACCTCACCCTTTCAACCGCGGCGGTGAGCTTACCCTCCGAGGCCAAGCTAAAAGCGACACCGTTCAAAGCCTCGGTGTTGTCCGGAGCGGCCTTGATGGCCTCCTCCAACAACGAACGTCCAGCGGCAAATCGCTTCTCACGCAGATCCAGCAGCCCGGATTGAATCAAAGGGCCGGCAGTACGCGAGATGGCGAGTGCCTGAGCCACGTTGGTTCTGGCTTCCGCGTAGCGCCCGTCCGCCATGAGGACCCATCCTCGTTCGATCAGCCATTTGAGTTGCTGCTTTTGTGCGGGCGGAGCGCCCTCGAGCGCGCCGAGCGCACCGTTCACGTTCTTCGAATTCCGGAGTGCTTCGGAGAGTTCGATACGGGCATCGAGGAAATTCGGACTCCATTCCACTACGTGCCGCAACTCCTCGACATACTCTTGCACCCGGCCTTGACCGCGGTACGCATGGGCAACGATGTACGATGCGGAGCCGGATTGCGGGCGGAAGCGCAGGGCTTGCCGGGCCGTCTCTTCGGCCTTCTGAAACTGCCGGTTCCGCAGGTGGATACGGCCTCGCTGTTCCAGCGCGTCGGCGTCGCGGGGCGCTCGGGCAAGAACCTTGTCGATGACTTGTTCCGCCTTCTCCACCTGGTTGTTCGAAAGGAATGCTTCTACCAGGCGCGAACGGACGTCCCCGTCAACCGGGTCACTTTCCGACAGACGCGCCAATTCGGCGATCGCGGCATCGCGTTTTCCGTGACGAAGCAGGAATAGGGCGTGACGGGTTCGATAGGACTTGTCGGGCAGGGTGGAAAGGCGGACGAGAGTATGTTCCGCGTCGGGGAGTCTGCCGGCGCGTTCCAAAAGGTCGGACAATTCCAGCAACGCCTGACCGTTGTTTGGCTCAGAAGCGATCACTTGCCGGTATTGCGCTTCGGCCTCGGAAGCCTTGCCGACAATGGCGTAAAAACGCCCTAGGGCCAGCAACGCCTGGGGGGAGTTCGGTGCGCGGTCTGCAAGCGTGCGGAGTGTCTGTTCGGCAGCTTGGGTATCCCGATTGACCGACCACTGAATCAGGGCGAGCGTCGCGGCGGATTTCACATCCTCAGGAGCGACGGCGAGTGCCCGTTTCAGGTGTTCGACGGCTGCCTGACTTTTTTCCTGGCGCCACTCCGCGACGGCCAGGGCGTGAAGAATCGCCGGATCACTCGGCCTTTGCCGCAGGGCCTCGCGGGCATGCTCCTCCGCACGCGAGAAAAGCTCTTTCCGGTCCGTCTGCGCCAGTAACTGCGCGAGTTTGAGTCTGGCATCCGTATGACCGGGCTGCAACTCGACGGCCTTGGTGAAATGCGGAACCGCGGCGCCCGGATCACCGGCTTCCACCAACACTAAACCCAATTGGTAGTGAGGTTCGGCATGGCTAGGCGTCGACTGAATGGCGTTCTGCAGCTCGATGGCGGCGCGGCTAAAGTCCTTGCGGCCTTTCGACACATGGGCCGCACGCAACAGATCGGCGGTCTTCTCCTCGGGAGTCTTGAAACATGCGGCCAGGCTCAACGCGAGGACAATTGTGGCAAACGCCTTCATCCTTTGGGCCGCGCGAGCCGACTGCAGTTGAGCGAGCAAAGTCAAGCGCCGGAGGTTCGCTGAGATCGGCTTCGGTGCCAGACCCACAAACCAGCCAATCCGCAGAGAAGCAGAGGAAGCTCACCGGTGGTACCCTCTGGAACGCTGACTCGCTCCGAAACGATGCCTGCCGTTTGTCGCACGCGGTTCTCGTCCATTCTGAAGTAAGTGACGCTGATCGGGGAGGGATCGAGCAGTGAGGAACCGGGTTGCAGCGTGACTCGAAATTGAAAGGTGTAAATGGAACCCACAAAAGCCCTTAGGGCCTCATCGGCCACGGTATCAGCGGCGTTGTGAAAGCAGGCCCAGCCTCTGCCCAATCGGGCGTCGCACTCGTTGCCATTGGAGACCGAATTCGGAAGGGGTTCCCAGGAACCGGGCGCATCCGTGCTTGGCAGGGTTGGGGAATGGACCGTGGCATTCAACAGAGTGGTCGAGAGGACCGTCTGGGAACTGACTCTCACACTCAGGGATTCGAGCCAATCGAGGCTATCGCCGGTATACCCTGTGGTATCTACAATGAACTCAAGGTCGCGAGTATCGCCCGTCGAGGCTAGTTGGTTCAACGTGTAGACGCCACCCAGGCACGTCGCACAATCGGGGCCAACCGAGTCAGCGTTCAATGGAAACGCAGCCAGCAATACCGCGACACCTAGCAACATGATCGTGGATAAGTCCTTCTTCAAGCTACCCCCTGAGGAACAAGTGTTCAGCATAAGCCATCGGCCGCTGGACGAGAGAACCGGCCAGCGTCTCTGTTTCTAATTTGGCGCTCGTGACAAACTAATGTCAATCACTGAAACGGCCATCCACGGTCTGGTAGTACTGCGGTCCGAGCACTCACGAAACCCGGACCACGAAAAGTCGGCGGCCAGCCCATTCCGGGCACAACGAGAGCGTGGAGATTGGTCACCCGGGAATCGAATGCTTTCCAGCGTTCCGCTAGTGGCCGATGCGGGTTCGGGAAGACAAGGTCAAACGCTCGTAGCGGGCTGTGCGGTCGACCGCGGCGTCGACTGCCTGGCCGGCCATGCTTCGGATTTTCTTAGTGCCCAAAGCGAAGGTAGCAGAAGGGCGATCGATAGCAGGGAAAAGACGGGCCCGCCCTGGTGGTGCAGATCTCCAAAAAGGAAGTCTTTCGATACGTAAATGCTAAGCCAGGAGAGGATGGAGATCCTTAGGGCGTTCTTGATGATGGCGATGGGTACCGTGAGGGCGATCAGCACAAATTTTGCCCAGGCGGTTTTCAGGAAGAGGTGACTGAGGACGAGACCGGTGATCAGCAGCGCAATGCCTGATCGAATCCCACTGCACTCACGGGCGACCTCGATCGTCACCCCCGGAAGCGAGAAGTGCAGTCCGTCTCGGAAGACCGGCGTCCCGGATAGATGGAAGATGGCAGCGGTCGCCTCCGCGGAGCCCACCTGTAGTGCGCTTTCGATCATTCCAACGGCCACCGGGGGGATCGGGATGATCAACCAGATCATACCGAGCGGGAAGAGGGCTTCAACGAAAGCACGGACACCGAAGTACAAGACAAACGCGGCCAGCCAGACCATCGTCACGCAGGCGATCTCCAGCGAGAGCGCGATGTGGTGATCGAGGGGCCCCCATGTGCTCGCCAGGGATGCCAGCGAGGTCGAGACGACCAATGCCGGGAATCCGAGACCGGGACAATATCGGGCCTGGACGAAGATGCGGTCCCGCCGCGCGAGAATCAAGCCCAAGCTGAGGAATGGGACGAAAATGATGTGTGTATAGTGGGCGTCGTGCCACGAGAGAGCGACCAGCCGGCTCAGCGGCTCTCGAAACAGGAGGAGCGAGGAGATCCAGAGCAGGACGAAACCGAGCGTCTGAGTACGAAGGCTGCAAGGCATGTGCTAACGAGTCGTGTGGCCTTTCACAGCTGGTTCGTACAAAGGCAGGCCGGGCATCTGGACGACGAGAAATCCAACCCCTAAGCGAGGCTACCGGCCCAGACCATGATAGCGCCATCCCATTGCGAGGAGTTGTTCCCGGTTGAGGAAGTTCCGGGCATCCACCAACAAGGGTTGCTCCATCCGGCCGATGAGTACTGAGTACGGCAACGATTGATACTCCGGCCACTCGGTGATCAGGACAATGGCGTCTGAACGCTCGAAGACGCCTTCCGCAGTCTCGGTGTACTGCAGCGTTCCGTTCGGCGGAGCTTCCCGGCGCGCCCGATCCAAGGCGGCCGGGTCGTGGGCCACGACGGACGCTCCCAGGCTTCGCAGTTCCCGAGCGATGTCGAGCGCCGGGGCGTCGCGCAGGTCATCGGTGTTTGGCTTGAAGGCCACGCCGAGCAGGCCAATGCGCCGGCCCTTCAGGATCTTCAATTCCTGACGCAGCTTGTCGATGACTCGGCGGCGCGCCCGGCTGTTCACGCTGCGCGACGCCTGAATGATGCGCATCTGCAAGCCATATTCCTGACCCGTGGCGATCAGCGCCGCAGTGTCCTTACCAAAACAACTGCCGCCCCAACCCGCACCGGCCTGCAGGAAGCGGCTGCCGATCCGCTGGTCGAGTCCAATGCCTCTGGCCACTTGCAGGATATCCGCTCCCACCCTTTCCGCCAACTCGCCAATCTCGTTCATGAAGCTGATCTTCACCGTCAGGAACGCGTTGGCCGCGTACTTGATCAACTCGGCCGAAGCCAGGTCCGTCGTGACGAACGGCACCGCGGCGATTCCAGAGGGTCGGGGAAGAAACGTCGGCGGCACGAAGTCCTGATTGATGATGGGCCGGTACAACTGCCCCATGATGTCGATCGCGCGTTCATCCTGCGAGCCTACGACGATGCGGTCGGGGTAGAACGAGTCGTGTAATGCCGTTCCTTCCTTGAGGAACTCCGGGTTGGAGACCACCGCGAAACGTGCTTTCGTCGCTTCACCGTTTCGCTCCTCCATTGAATCACGCACGAGCGCCTGCACCCAGTTGCCACTGCCGATCGGGACGGTCGACTTGTTCACAATCAATGTGAATCGTGGGCTCAGGTGGCGGCCAATCTGGTAGGCGGCGCTCTCGAGGTACGAAAGATTCGGGCTGCCGTCCGGGCCGAGCGGCGTCCCCACGGTGATGAAGACTACATCCGCTTGTGGGATTGCCTCTTCGTATGAAGCCGTAAACGTGATCCGCTCACGTGCGGCTTCCAGCAACTCGGGTAGTCCCGGTTCGAAAATCGGGACTTCTCCCTGGCACAGCCGTTTCACCTTTTCCTGGTCGGTATCGATGGAAATCACGCGATGGCCCAGGTAGGCCAGCATGGCTCCCGTGGTCAAGCCGACATAACCGCTTCCGACAATGGCAACGTTCATTGTTTCCTGCCTCGAGCATTTTGGCTAGCCCCGAATGCGGCTGACGCTCGCTCGCGCGGCTCTATCTTATTGTGGCTCAGTCGCCGAAGCTTTAGAAAGAAAGACGACTGGAGCCAGTTCTAAGGGTACCGGTCGTCGACTGCAGCAAGCCACTCCAAGACGAACCAAACCTTGACGGAATTGGGTTCGTTTCGCAGAATTCCAGACCGTCATGGGAGGCCAGCCTCACGACACGATTCGGTACAAACCTGACCTATGCACAGACTAACCCTCCGAAGGCGTGGCCCGGGCGCGCCTCGCTCGATCCAGAGTTCCTTTGATTTCGGCCTGCTCTTGATTCCTACCTGATCTGTTTTCACGTCCTTTCTATCTTTCTGAATTCGTTCG
>CAZGUX010000133.1:0-10637 GCA_964529305.1 uncultured Solibacteraceae bacterium
CACGCCCCGTTGTCCGGCGGGCGTGGCAACGACTCCGTTTACGGCGGGTCGGGCAACGACTTGATTTCCGGCGGCTCTGGCCACGACCGGATCTACGGCGGGTCGGGCAACGAAGTGGTGTCCGGCGGCGCGGGCAACGACGTGGTCAGCGGCGGGTCGGGCAACGATCGCCTGTACGGTGGATCGGGCAACGACCTGGTCTCGGGCGGGCGCGGCAACGACGCCATCTACGGGGGCTCGGGCAGCGACGCTCTGTACGGCGGCGCCGGCAATGATGTGGTTCACGGCGGCGCGGGCAACGACTTCGTCAGCGGCGGGTCCGGAAACGATGTTGTTTCCGGCGGCGCGGGCAACGATGTGCTGCTCGGCGGGCGCGGCAACGACGTGGTCTCCGGCGGCAGCGGCAACGATCGGATCTACGGCGGGGCCGGCAGCGACGCTCTCTACGGGGGCGCTGGCAACGATGTGGTTCACGGCGGGGCCGGTAACGACTACATCAGCGGCGGAGCGGGCAACGATCGCCTGTCGGGCGGAGCGGGCAACGACTTCGTCAGTGGAGGGTCCGGGAACGACCGGATCTCCGGCGGCTCGGGGAACGACGTCCTGCTGGGCGGGCGCGGCAACGATGTCATCTCCGGCGGACGCGGCAACGACTACATCAGCGGCGGACAAGGGAATGACGCTCTGTACGGTGGTGCGGGCAGCGATACCGTTCGCGGCGGCGCCGGCAACGACTACATCAGCGGTGGGACCGGCAACGATCGGCTCTCAGGCGGAGCGGGCAACGACTTCGTCAGTGGCGGGGCCGGCAACGATCGAATCTCCGGTGGCTCGGGCAATGATGTTCTGCTGGGTGGAACCGGGAACGACGCCGTGTTCGGCAACAGCGGAAACGACTACATCCGCGGTGGCGCGGGCGACGACCTGCTGGTCGGCGGCCAGGGCAGCGACACCATCCACGGGGACGCGGGCAACGACCGGATCGCGGGCGATTCCGTCCTCGACCTGATGATGCGCCGCGGCAACAAAGTGGTGATCAACCCCTAATTTCCCCCCTGACTCTCAGAGTACTTCGGGGCAAGCGGCCTGGCCGCTTGCCCCTTTTGCGTTCGGCCGGCCGGACCGCCCGCCACGAACGGTTGAGTCCGCACCCTTTTCCGAGGACGACAACGATATATAGTAGGGCGTATATGGCTCCCATGCCGCCCAAGATTCATCTTCAGTCGACTCCGGACTACCGCGAGGGGTACGCCAATAGCGTGCAGATCCGGCTCAACTTGTGGGATTTCTTTCTCCTCTTTGGCATCGTCAATCAGACCGGCCCGGATGAAGTCCGCATCACGAACTTCCAGGGCATCTACATGAGTCCGCCGCAGGCCAAAGCGTTTCTGAACATCCTGCAGCACAACGTTCAGCAATACGAAACGACGTTTGGCGAAATCAAGCTGGACCCCTCCGGCGCGCCAGCGCCGCAGGACAAGACCGTACAGTAATGCCCTGGAAGCGGAAGCGGCGCGGGTCCCGGCGCCGCCAGCGTGTCGCCCTGTTCGGCGCCGCGCTTGTCGTTCTGGTTCTGGGGATGCATCTTCCCTTTTTGAGGCTGCCGTTTTTCTGGGATGAGGCGGGACAGTTCGTCCCCGCCGCCCTGGACCTGTATTGGAACGGCGATCTTGTCGCGCGCTCCGCGGTTCCCAACGCTCATCCGCCGGGTTTGATGATCTACCTGGCTGCGGTCTGGAAGATTGTGGGCTTCTCGGTGACGGCGACGCGGATCGCGATGCTGCTGGTCGCTTCGGCCGCCGTGTTCCTTTGCTTTCTCCTGACCGTGGAATTGTGCAGGGGAGTGCCGGGCATCCCGGGATTTCTGGCGGTGATCTTCCTGCTGGCGTCCCCGATTTTCTACACGCAGGCGATGATGGCCCAGCTCGACATGCCCGCGATGGCGCTGACGCTCCTGAGTTTTTGGTTGTTTCTCAAGGACCGGCACGTTCTGGCGGCGTGGGCCGCCGTCGCCCTGGTGATGACGAAAGAGACGGGCCTTCTCACGCCGATGGTGTTTTTTGCCGTGCTCGTGTGGGAGAAGCGGTTGCGGGAGGCGGCCTGGTATCTGTTGCCGGCCGCCGCGGCCGCGCTGTGGACCCTGGTGGTGCTGGCCAAAACCGGATCGGTGTACGGAAGCGCGGAGTTCGGAGCCTATAACGTCGAATACCTGTTTCATCCGGTGAGGGCGTCGGTGGCCTTCGTCCGGCGCCTCTATCATCTGTTCTTCGAGAACTTCCACTTTCTCGGGACGATCGGAATCGCGTTCGGCATGGTCTACCGGAACCCGTTCGAGGGGCGAAGATGGGGAATCACGGTGGGGCTGATCGCGGTGCACGTGGTTGCGTTCAGCTTTCTCGGCGGCGCCATGCTCGAACGCTACCTGCTGCCGGTGCTGCCGCTGACCTTGATCACCATGGCGGCCGGACTCTGCGCGGCGCCGCCGGTGGTGGCGGTGGGCGGAACGCTGTCGCTGACCGCCGGCCTGATCTGGTCGAATTTCTGGAACCCGCCCTATCCGTTTCCGTACGAGAACAACCTGGCGATGACGGATTTTGTGCGGCTGCACCAAACCGCCGCCGGGTTTGTGGAACAGAACTACCCGAACGCGCACATCGCGACCGCGTGGCCGTTGACCGCCGCTTTTCAGAACCCGCGCCTGGGCTACGTGGCGTACCCGCACACGGTGATTCCCATGTACGACTTCACTCCCTATTCGCTGGAGAAAGTTCCGAAGGGCGCCGCGGATGTGTTCGTTGTGTACTCGCGGGAATGGATGCCATCCGGAAGCTGGATGAAGTTCCCGTTGGTGGAAAAGTTCTGGAGACGGTTCTTCGGCTACCAGCCACAAGTGAGCGCGGGCGAGATCGAGGCAAAGCTGGGCATGCGCCAGGCGGGCATGTGGAGTCAGAATGGACAGTGGATCATCGTGCTGGCGGCACGCGCGCCGAGGCCGCCGGCGGCGGACCCGTTTTGAGAGGACCCGATATGAACCGCCGTACCTTTCTCGCTTCCAGCCTTGCGGCCGGACCTCTGGCCGCAGCGGGCCGGATTCCGCCCAAGACCCTGGTGCTGACGTTTGACGACGCGGTGAAATCGCACCGGCAGTTCGTCGCCCCCTTGCTGAAGCAACTCGGCTTCGGAGCGACTTTCTTCGTCACCCACCTGTGGATGGAACAGCGCGAGCACTTCATGACGTGGAAGGACATCGGCGAGATCCACGAAATGGGGTTCGAGATCGGGAACCACACCTGGACGCACTCTGGCGTGGCCAGTCCCCGCTCGGTCTCACGCCTGGCGGGCGAACTGGCGTTGGTGGAATCGGAACTCGCCCGCGTGAAGGTGCCGAAGCCGGTGAGCTTCGCCTATCCCGGGAACCAGTTCGGACCGGAAGCGATCCCCGTTCTTCGCGAGCGCGGCATCCGGTACGCGCGGCGCGGGATCACGCCGGAACTCCCGTATGGGACCATCGCCCCGGGCGCGCCGTTCGATCCGCGCAAGCATCATCGGCTGTTGATCCCGACGACCGGCGACGCTTATCCCAAGTGGGATTTCGACCACTTTCGCAAAGTCGCCTCTCTCGCTACGGACGGCCAGGCCGTGGTCCTGCAGTTTCACGGCGTGCCGGACATCGCCCATCCGTGGGTTCACACGCCGCCCGAACGGTTTGAAGAGTACATGCGGTATCTGAAAGAGGAAGGCTTCCGTGCGATCGCGTTACGCGATCTGGAGCCGTACCTGGAAGACTTCGGCGATCAGCCGGACGATCCAGTGCTGCGGTACCGGACGTCGGCGAAGGCCAAGGATCAGCTTCCGGTGGAGATGCAGGCGACGCGGGCCGACCTGCCGTACTGGCGCGGGGTGATGCGGGCTCATCGCTACACGCCGGCGGAAGCGGCGCTCGTGACCGGACTCGACGAAACCGCCGCCGAACGGCCGGCCGCGGGGCCGGTGCTGCCGTATCCGGGCGGGCGTCACCCGCGCATCGGATTTCTCGAAGGCGCGGTGGATCCGCAGCGGGGAACCAAGGCCAGCGTCTTTCTGCCCTGGGATTCGTCGGCGTACGTCGTGATCGACGTCCCGGAAGCGATTTTCACCAATCGCGGACTCGCGTACCTGGCGCATACGCATCTTCCCACCATTTGGAATGCGCGGAACGTGATCATCGAGAACGTGGATTGGCGGCGTGAGGCAGGCGGGGCGTTGTCGTCGGAGTGGACGCTGCCTGACAAAGTCGCCTTCGGCGCGAGAGTGGCCTGGGTGCGGGACCGCGTGGAAATGACGTTGTGGCTGAGGAACGGGACGGTCGAGCCTCTTACGCGGATTCGCTCGCAGGTGTGCGTGATGCTGAAGGGCGCGCCCGAGTTCGCGGCGCAGACGAGCGAGAACAAGCTATTCAAGGAATCGAAGGCGGCGGTGAAGTCGTCGAGCGGGGAGAGGTGGATCGTGACGGCCTGGAATCCGGTGTCGCGGGTGTGGGGGAATGCGAAGGTACCGTGCCTGCACTGCGATCCCGCCTTGCCGGATTGCGCGCCGGGCGAGACGGTGACGGCGCAAGGCTCGCTGTGGTTTGATCGGTAGCTATCAGCTTTCAGCTTTCAGCTATACCGCCATCTCAGACTCGTACCGGACCTGACCGCTGAATGCTGACCGCTGATCGTTGCTTGACAGCGTACGGCCGGTGGCATAAGACAAAGGTGGATACACTCGGGGAACCTGGTCCGGTAACGGGAGGTGGCCATGAAGCATCCGTGGTGGCCTGGATCGAAGGGTGGCCAAGACGAGCGGGAGGAAACTGTCCGGCGGCCAGTGGTAGCCGGCGCTTTCTATCCGTCGGAGCCCGATCGTCTGACCGCGATGATAGACTCGCTTCTCGCCGGGGCCGGAGACGCCCATCTCCCCGGGGTCGTTGGCCTGATCGCGCCGCACGCCGGCTACGAGTACTCGGGCACGGTCGCGGCTCGCGCCTATCGACTATTAAGGGGCCGGAAGCCCGACCGGGTGGTGGTCATCGCCCCCTCGCATTTCGAGAATTTCCCCTTTGCCTCCGTCTATGGCGGCGACTTCTACTCGACCCCTCTCGGCCCCATCCCGATCGACCGCGCCTTTGCCGATGCGTTGGGCGATTCGCATCCGGCGGTGCGAACGAGTTCGCTCGGCCACTCGTCGAAGGAGGCGGAACGCGGGGAGCATTCGCTCGAGGTGCAGCTACCCTTTCTGCAGAGGGTGCTGGGCGAGTTCCGGCTGGTCGCGATCGTGATGGGGGATTCGAAGTACGAGGTGTGCCGTGGGCTCGGGAAGTCGCTGGCACGGTTGATCGGCGATTCGGACACCGTGCTGGTGGCGAGTTCCGACCTGTCGCACTACCACCCGTATTCCGAGGCAGTGGAACTCGATCGGGCAACGCTCGACACGATTGAGGCATGGAACTTTCTCAGCCTGCCCCGGCATGAAGCCTGCGGAGCGGGTCCGATTGCCGCGATGATGATGGCGGCGGACCGGTTGAGCGCGCGGAGGGCGCGCCTGGTCTGTTATCGGAATTCGGGCGACACCGCCGGAGACCGGCATCGGGTGGTGGGGTACGGGGCAGTCGCCTGTCTTCGCGGGGAAGATCCCTTTGAACTCGGCGAAGCCGAGCAGGTGCGATTGCGGGCGATCGCTCGCTGCGCGGTAGAGGATGCCGTGTTGAACCGGCCCTCGACGGTGGAGGCGTCCCCGCCGGGACCGCTGCATATGCTTCGGGGGGCCTTTGTCACCCTCACCCATGAAGGCGAACTCCGAGGCTGCGTGGGACACACAGTGGCCGACCGGCCGCTGGATGCCTCCGTGCAGGACTCGGCGCGCATGGCGGCGTGCGAGGACCGGCGGTTCACGCCGATGCAGGCGTGGGAGTTGCCCGGCCTCGAGTACGAGATTTCGGTCCTGTCCCCGATGCACCTGGTTGGCCGTATCGAGGAACTAACGATCGGACAACACGGCGTCTTGATCAAGCAGGGCGACCATGTGGGAGTGCTGCTGCCGCGGGTCGCCGTCGACCACCGCCTGGACCGGGAAGAGTTGCTGACCGCCGCCTGCCGCAAGGCCGGCTTGACGGGCGACGCCTGGCAGGACCCGAGAACCGATGTCTACTCGTTTACCGCCCAGGTCTTCTGATCGTGGGGCGGCATCTAACCGAAAAACGTTATTCGGCGCGGGAGGGTCAACGCGTACAATGAGGGGATTCAACTATGGATAGACGCAACTTTCTTCAGCGCGTAACGACGGGTGCGGCGACGCTGGGCGCGGCCGGCCCGGGTTCGGCTTCGGAAACCCGCGAGGTGTCGTTTCAGGTGAAAGGATTCACTTGCGTGACCTGCGCGGTCGGCCTGGAAGTGCTCCTGAAGCAGCAACCGGGAGTCACGAGGGCCCAGGCGTCGTACCCCGAGGGTACGGTGGTGATCGGCTTTGACGGCCGGGCCAATACCGCCGAAGGGCTGCAACAGTTCATCAACCGCACGACGGGATTCACGGTGGCCGCAAGGGGAAAGAAATAACGTGGACGTTCAACGGATGTCTCAGGTACTGACAGAATCGCTAGACTTGGCGCAGGCGCCAGTGGCGGTCTGCTTTCGCGAGGAGGTTCCCGGCGGAGTTCCGGCGCACGAAGGATCGACGCCGGCCGGTTGCCAGTTCTGGCAGCAGGCGGCCGTGGGGCCCTTTGCGACTTCGGCCCCGGACCACGCTTTGTGCGCGATCGGCGTGTACACGCACAACCTGGAAATGAGCGGGGGCATGGAACGCGACCTGACGGCCGCGCTCGAGGTGTTCGCGGACCTGGGGTATGTGCGGCCGGAGGACGTTCCGCGGATTCCCGTGCTGGCGTCGCGGCCGCGGCACGTCGTGTACGCTCCGTTGGCCAGCAGTCCGGCGGATCCGGACGTCGTGTTGCTGTTTGTGGCGCCGAGCGAGATTCTGATCCTTTCCGAGGCGGCGCAGCAGGTGGAAGGCGGCCTTCCGCCGGCCATGGGCCGGCCGGCCTGCGCGATCGTGCCTCAAGCCGCGAACACGGCAAAGGCGGCGCTCAGCCTGGGCTGCTGCGGGGCCCGCGCCTATCTGGACGTATTCACGCCCGATGTAGCGCTGTTTGCGCTGCCAGGAAAGAGTCTGGCCGCCTACGTCGAGCGAATCGATCAATTGGCAAAAGCCAATCGCACCCTGACGAAGTTTCACGAACTGCGGCGCAAACGGGTGGAAGCGGGCGCACACCCGACGGTGGAGGAATCGCTGGCCGAACTGATGGCCGGATGAGGGATGACCCGGGTGACGGCGCATTCCTTGCAAGCGAGCGAGCGGAGTCTATGCCGGAATACGACATCACGGTTTCCCGGGACGGCGCGGGATGCGAATACCGGGTAGTCCTCCGCGGCCCCGGGATTGAGACGGACGGGCGTCCTTACGTGTTCGCGACACCGAACCGTTGCAGCGCGTTCATCGAGGCGGTGAACTTCGCGTACCAACAGGGGCTGCGGGACGGCATGCGCCGGAAGCGGGAAACGGACGAGTCGGTCCTGATCGTCCGGGGGACGACTCCGGACAACATGACCGTTCGCGTCGAAGGACGCTGGGAGCGTTGGAAGCGCCGCTGGCGCAACGGTTCCTGAGATCCGCAGCGCGCGAACGCCGCGAGTACACTGAAGGCGTATGGTCTTCCCGTTACTCCTGGCGCTGGCGGTACCCGCCGATCTGGTCCCGGCGCGCTGGACCTGGTCTGACACGCAATCGCTCGCACTTCTGAAAGAGACTCCCATCAACTGCCTGCTGGTGGATTTTGATCCAGGGCGGGCGGAGGCGTGGTCGGCCTTTGCGGCGAAGGCGAAAGATAACGGGGTGGAAATCCTGGCGGTGTTGACGCCGGGTCCCGATGTGGTGAACGCCGCGAAGCAGGCGGCGGGCGCGAAGTTCTCGGGCATCGTGTTGGAAGGCGATTTTCCCGACGCCGTGGCGGAGCAAGTCCGGCAGGCGACCCAGGCTTTCGTGGTCGAGATGCCGCCGCGGTACAAAATGAAGCTGTCCGGCGGAGCCTCGCTGTTGACCACGTATCAGGCGGTGTGGCCGGGCATCCAGATTCAGGACGAAGGCACGGCTAAGGCCGCGCCGTCGGGCGGACCGTGGATCGACACCAACTCCGGGTTCCTGCGGGCGGCGAGGGCTTGGGGTAATTCGACGCTATGGCTGGGCAACCGCCCGCCTTCCAAGACGATCATCAAAGGCGACCGGTACCTGCAGGTCTTGAGCGACGCGGCGCTGGTGGGCGCGCGCTGGGTGCTGGCGCTGGACGACGGATTTGCGGCCGGCCTGCGGAAGGGCGAGGCCAGGACGGTCGAAGACTGGAAGCGCATCGGGCAGTACCTTCGGTTCTTCGAGGAGCACAATGCCTGGCGCTCGTTCGCGGCCGACGGGCAACTCGCCATCGTCCAGGACGCTGAATCGGGGGCTCTGCTATCCGGCGGCATCGTCGATATGATCGCGGTGAAGCACACGCCGGTTCGTCCTGTCCCTCGCCGCAAACTGAACGGCGAAGTGCTGCGCGGGGTGACGATGGCTGTCAACGTGGATGCCGAAGGGATGTCGGACAGCGAGCGCAGCGCGCTGCGCTCGTTCACCCGGGGAGGTGGCACGCTGTTGACCGCGCCTCCTGGGTGGAAGAGCACGGCCCGGCATGCGCCCGACCGCATCACGCTCGAGAAGGACGAGGTCGAACGGCTGGACCGCATCTGGAAGGAAGTGAACTCGATGATCGGCCGCCGGAATCTGGGCGCCCGGCTGTTTAATGTTTCGAGCATGTTGTCGAATCTGCAGGCGGCTCCGGACGGAAAACAACTGCTGGTCCACCTGGTGAACTACTCGGACTATCCGGTGGAGTCGGTGACGGTTCACTTGCTGGGCGAATTCAAGAACGCCCGCCTGGTGACGCCGGAAGGCCCCGAGCGGCCGCTGGAACTCTACAAGACCGACGAAGGCTCCGGCGTGGACATTCCGCTGGTGCGGGTGTGGGCGACGCTACGGTTGGAGCGATAGCGGCTGCTAAGATAGCGCCAGATGCGCAGCCTTGCGGTGATTTTACTGGCCAGTGTGCCCGGGTTGGCCGCCGTGACCGACCTCAACGGGCGATGGAATCTCAAAGTCCACAACGAAGCGCGGAAGCGAGTGTGGTGGCTGGAGGTCTCCGGCGCGGGAACCGGCGCATTGAAGGGACGATTCGTCGGTTTCCCGGGTGGAGACATGGACGAGGTCCCTTCCGCGGACGTCTCGCCGCTGCGGCTGGAAGGTGAGGAGTTGACCTTCACCTGCACCCGTGCGAAGCGCAGGATCGATTATCGCGCGCGCGTGGTGAAGGGACAGTTGGAGGGCGCCTCGACCGAGAAGGGCAAGGTCCTTCGCTTTACCGGGCGCCGCGCCCCGGTGATTCGCGACAAGGACGACGGCCGGTGGAAACCCGGCAAGCCGGTTGCGCTGTTCAACGGCAAGGATTTGACGGGGTGGACCGGCGTGGTGGAGAACCAGCCGCTGGGTTGGAGCGTGAAGGGCGGCATCCTGTCGAATGTCGCGGCCGCGAACAACCTGGTATCTCTGGCCCGGTTTTGGAATTTCGAACTGCACGCCGAGTACCGGATCGGGCCGGATTCGAACAGCGGCATCGGCCTGCGGGCGCGGTACGAAGTGCAGATTTTCGCGGACTACGGGAAGCCTCCCGACAGCCACGGACACGGGGCCTTGTACAGCCGGATCCGGCCGAAGGTGAATGCGACACGCCCGCCGGGCGAATGGCAGATCATCGATATCCGGCTGGTGGGCCGTCAATTGACCGTGCGGCTGAACGGCCAGATGATGATCGACAAGGGCGAAGTCGAGGGCCTGACAGCGATGGCGACGGACGCGGATGAGTCGATGCCGGGGCCGATCGTGCTCCAGGGCGACCATCGCGTGGTCGAGTTCCGGAAACTGGTGGTGACGCCGCTGGCCAGATGACCATGCTGCCGCAGGTTCCGCTGGCGTTCCGGCGCTTGCCTGGCGACGAGCAACTTCGCGCGGTGCGAGCTTTCTTTGAACGGATGAGAGAACGGCGCACGGTGCGGGCGTTCTCGCCGGAACCGGTTCCCTACGAGACGATCGAATGGGCCATTCGCACCGCGGGGACCGCGCCGAGCGGAGCCAATCAGCAGCCCTGGCGATTCGTGGTGGTGACCGATCCCGAAATCAAACGCCGGATTCGCGAGGCCGCCGAGCACGAGGAGCGCGAGAACTACGAGCGGCGTTTCCCCGAAGATTGGCTGGAGGCGATCGCGCCTCTGGGCACGGACTGGCACAAGGAGTTCCTCGAGATCGCTCCGGTCCTGATCGTGATCTTTCGACTCGACTACGGGCTCGAGCGGGAGCGGAAGATCAAGCACTACTATGTCAACGAGTCCGTGGGAATCGCGGCGGGCTTCCTGCTGGCGGCGCTGCATCTGAGCGGACTGGCCACGTTGACTCACACGCCAAGCCCGATGGGGTTTCTGGCGAAGATCCTCGACCGGCCGCCGAATGAGAGGCCGTACCAGTTGATTCCGGTGGGGTAT
>CAZGUX010000134.1:0-8396 GCA_964529305.1 uncultured Solibacteraceae bacterium
TGAGCGAAGATTGCAGAACGAAGCCAATTTTGCTCGGAAGCGATTGATTTCCCAAGGCGGGAATTGGGTTCGCCGGTGGATTCGATCGGCTTTGATTGGCTTTGCTTCGCCGTCGGGAGGTCGACCATCCTTATGCCAACGCTCGCTTCGCATTCAGTGTCGTTGCGGAGGATCCCTGCCCTACCGTGCATGAACCCCTCTCTCTGCCGGGCGGATACGCGTTTGTGCCGGCGACCCTGTTCCTGGCGGCGCAGGACGAGGCCGAGCTTGCCGGCATGCTGGCCCACGCGATGGAACATATCGCCGAACGGCACGAGACCCGGCAGGCCGCTCGCGGCCAAATAATCAATTACGCAAATGTCCCGCTGGTATTCATGGGCAACAGCACTGGGTGTGCGTCCGACGCGGCAATTCCCCTCGGATTCCTGAAGTTCCAGCAGGACTTCGAGCGCCAAGCAGATTTCCTGGCTGTTCAAGCGATGGCGCGCGCCGGTTTTGATCCCAACGCTCTGGTGCGCTACATTGAGCGGGTTCAGCCAGCGACTCCGCCATCCCCGGGAGGGTCAACCGCGCTTTCTGCCCTGCCTGCTCGCGATCTACGCATCGCGGTCATGATGTCGGGGATCTCGACCCTCCCAGCCACGCGGTACACCTCTCCGGCTAACGGCGAATTCGAGGCCGCCCGGGAGGAGATACGCCGGTTCGTGCCGCCGCCTCGCCCCACTCCGCCGTCATTGAAGCTCAAGACGCCTTGAATAGCTCCGGCGATTTTTCAAGGTCGAATCACTCCGGGCGCATTACCCGCCTGCAAATCAATCCCTTACAATCTGCTTTCGGGAGGGGACCGGTCACTTCGCTGTTGTCACAATCCGTTCTTGGAACTGTCATGCTGTCGACCCGTCATTCAGCGAGCTTCTTGTAGAGCGGGCCACTGGCGAGATACGCGGCCATGGCGTGCGCTCGGGGCTTGAACGACTTTCGCTTTTCGAGCAGGTCCGGCGAGAGCGTCGTTTTCAATTAAGCCGACAATTTCGGCTTTTGCCACCAGGCTGAAAGCGCTACGGCTTCGCGGCCACAAAGCTGGTCATGATCTTGAGCTTGGCCGGCAGGTTCGCCACGGCCACTACCGCCCGCGTGGGCGGCCTTGCTCCTCCGAAATACTTGCGGCATCCGCGCTCCATGGCATCGAAGTTCCCGATGTCGCTCAGGTACACGCGCACTTCGACGATGTCGGCCATCGACAAGCCCGCAGCCTCGACGATCTTCTTCACCCGATCCAGGCTGTCCAGCGTTCCTTCCTCGACGGACTCTTTGGCCGAGCCGATCCCGGCGACATAGAACTCCGGTCCGGCGAGGAAGCCGCGGCTGTAGTTGTCGCTGGGTTCCATGCCGGCCGGCAGGATGGGACGGCCCTTTGTCTTGCGGGCCCGCATCGTGATCTCCACGGGGGCGCCGAGGTCCAACCGGGTGGCTCCGAGGGGAACCCGGGCCGGACGCGGCGGGCTGGTGAATGTCCGGTAAACATCGCCCATCGGGCCGAAATCCTCGGGATTGGTCAGGATGACATTGGCCTGGACGACGTTGGAGAAATCGAGTCCCGCGGCCTCGAGAATCGAGCCGATGTTCTTCAGGGACTGGCCCACGTGAGCCTTGATATCCCCGGCGATCAGGTTGCCGGATCCCGGGTCGATGCCGGTCTGGCCGGAAACGTACAGCGCGTCTCCCGCCTGAACGGCGGGGCTGAAGAGCGGATTCCGACGCATTCCTTTCGGGCGAATGACCCGTTTGTCGCCCTTGGCCGCGACAGCAGCGACCTGGACAGTGGCGCCGCCGGGCAGCGCCGAGACCTCGGTCAGGGTCCCTGAGGGAGGACGACGCTTGAAGGCCGATTGGAAGGCCTTCCGCACTTCGGGCGCCTTGCCCAGGTCGGTGACCCAGACATCGCTCGAGACGATGTCCGCCAAGGTCAGGCCGTGTTCGCGAAGAGGGGATTCCAGGTCTCGGAGAACCTGCCGGACCGCCTGCTCCATCGGCTCGCCCGGCCTCCCGCCGCCGGCGCCCGAGAGATAGACCGTGTCCCCGATTTTGAGTGCGCGCGATTGGACCGCCTGCGCGCGGGCGTCCGGAATTACCAGGGTCAGGCAGGCCGCCAGACCGAGCCACGCTTGGCTAGTTCGCATATCGTTCAAGCTCCCTACTTCGGCGTGCGGACCAGGCGAAAGCCGAGATCCGTGTGGCGGAAGCCGAGCTTCCGATGGTCCCGAAACGAAGGTTCCACCTCGGCCTTCTCGAGCCCCCAGTTGAGCCAACTACCGCCTCGAAACACTTTGGTGGAGCCTGAATCCGGACCCCGCGGGTCGACGCTCGAAGCGCTCGAATAGGGAGCATACCAGTCTTCGACCCACTCCCACACATTCCCTTGCAGGTCGTGAATGCCCCAGGGATTCGGCCGTTTGCTCCCCACCGGGCTCGGCATCTTCGGGCCTTCCAGAACCTCGCCGGGCTTGTTGAGGTTCTTCCAGACGTTACCGGAGTTCCCCGACCAGAATGCCGTGGCGTCGAGGTCGCGGGTGAAGTTGCTCTTTCGCCCCGCGCGGCACGCGTACTCCCATTCGGCCTCGGTCGGCAAACGGTACGTGAAGGCGGCATCGGCCTGGTTGAGTCTTCGAATGAACTCCTGAGCTTCTTCCCACGTGACGCTGTCCACGGGGAGGTTGACCCCTTTGCCCCGGCGGCGGCTCGGGTTCTTCTCCATGAAAGCATCCCACTGCTCCATGGTGATTTCGTACTTCCCCATCTGAAACGGTTTGCGGAGGGTGACCTGGTGGACGGGCCGTTCCCGTTCGTGACCGTGGGCGGAGCCCATTTTGAACTTGCCGGCGCGGACGCGCACGAACTCAAATCGCTGCCCCTCGAGGGTGGAGCTGAGGGCATCCTCCCCGGCGCGCACCGATCCAGCCGCGCCGCCAGCGGCTGACAGTAGCAACAACACGACAAACCTGCTCATCGTTTCCGTATCCTCCTCGTGTCCTTTCACCGCACCGCCGTGTCCGGTTGAGCGGCCGGGACATGTTTCCGATAGACGTAGAGTGCCGGCAGTTTCACTCCAGGGGGCGCGGCGTCCTTCATTTCGTCGATCCAGACCCGCTGAAGGGGGTGGCCCGAAGGCAACACCGTGTCCAGGTTTTCGGTGACGAACAGATGGCCACCGGGCTTCAGCAGACGGCCCAGGTTGAACACGGCGAGGGCCGCCTCGCGCGGTTCGAAGTACAGGAGCAGGTTGGTCGCCACCGCCAGGTCGTAGGTTCCGTCGGCCGCGATGCGGTCCGTCACGATGTCGCCGAGGCTCGGCGCGAACCGCTTCAATACGTCGGCCCGGGCGACGAACTCGCGGACATGAAGCCCTGTCGGCGCCGGAAGATACTGGCCGGAAGCATCGGCCCAAAGCACTCTATTCCGCGGTTCGCGGTTGAGGAACCACGCTGCCTGCGGTGGCGGAAGGCGGCGGCCGAAGTTCTCCAGATAGGCCCGGGTCAAACGTCCGGCCTCGCCGTGCGGGGCGCCGGCCAGCAGGTACGCCAGAATCGGATAGTCGGCAACCCCGCGCGACGCCAGGTTCCAGTGAGCCAGCACCTCCGGACTCAGATCCACCAGGTCGATGCGCGTCTGTTCATTGGCCATGTCACGCGCGAGCAGGCTTTCGAGCAGGCAAACCGGCTGGGGCGAGGAGACGGGAACCTGCGTCCCCAGAAATTGATCGACGATGTTCAGGCCCGGGCCGGCAAGCAGCACACGATCGATTGGCCTGGCCCGCTCGCGGCGGACGTAGGCCACCAGGCGGTCGAGACGAAAGGCCGTATCGAAAATGGAGGTCACGAACAGGCTCGAGCCGCTGCGGAACCCGAGGCGGTTCGGTTCGGCCTGGCGCGCCAGGTGGTTCTGCTCCCCGCGATACTGCTCGTCATACGCCGAGGCGGTCTTCTCGATGAACTCCATCACCTTTTGCGGATCGCGGGCATCGATGCCTCGGGAGGCGAGATAGCGCCGCCAGATGGGCGTTCGGGCATCGGGCGGGCATCCGTCACTGGTGATCGCGCGCCACGCTCCCTGAAAGCGGAGCCGGTAGGAATCGGCATCGAGCGTCTGCCGCGCCTGGGTCAGAAACGCAAGTTGGTCCGCGGGCGCAACGGCCCCCTGAGCGGCGGCCTGACGAAGCAGGAAGTCATAGAAGCAATTCCCGGGACTGATCGGATTCCGGAACAGCTTGACCACCTCGTAGTCCAGCGCCGTCGAAGCACGCTGGACGTGTTCGCGGCGAAGGGCCGGGAGAACGCGGTCAAAGCCTTCCACGGTCGCGGCTATCGGTGTGGGAGTGAGCCGGCGAAGGTGATCCACCTCGACCGGTGTGAGGTCCGCAAGGCGAAGGCGGCTTCCTGCGTCCTTCTGTGCGAGCGCCAACACCGGGACAAGGCTCGCAACCGCCGCACGCACGAGGGTTGGCCGAAAAGACGGACTCACAAGAGAACCTTACCGTACCCTGCCAGCCCGCGGGCAAAAGAACTCCCGAATGCGGCCATGCCGCATTCGGGAGGGGGGGTGAAGGCACACCAGCCTCCCATTCGGGTCGGTTGGTTGGGCCGTCAGAACTGGATCTGTCCTTGAAGTGCAATCGAGCGGGGGCCGGAACGGCGTCCGAACGCACCCTGCCCGGTAAGCAGTCCGAAGTTGGCCGGCGTGCTGATGTTGTTGCCGACGTTGTTCCAGGTCGGGTGGTTGAAGATGTTCTGAACCGAAGCCGAGAAGCGGAGCTTGACGTCGTCGTCGATGAACCTCAGCGTGAAGAACTTGTAGAGGCTGCCGCTGAAATCCCAGGAACCGGGCTTGCGGAGAATGTCGCGGCCGAGGTTTCCGAAGTCGCCGGTGGTGGGCACGGCAAAGCAGCTGAGCGCCAGGTACGGAACCCGATCAAACCGGCCTTGCCCCGGCCTCGTGTCGCAGCCTGCGCTGGCGAGACTGGCGCGTCCCCCGAAGGTACCGGTGTTCGACGGATCGGCTCCCGCGAAGATCACCGTCTCCGGCCGGCCGTTCCGGGCATCGACAATCCCCGAGAACTCCCACTCTCCGATCACGCCGTTCAGCCACCGGTTGGCATCGGCGGCGAACTTCCTTCCTTTGCCGAACGGGAACTGGTAGATGAAGTTGGCCCGGAAGTCTGCGGAATCGATGAACGCCTTGCCTCGCTCGCGGGCGCGGTTGTACGGATTCTCGATGCTTTGGCCAGGGCCGCCGCCATCGGCCAGGTCCGCGATTTCGTTCGACCACATCATCAGTCCGTCCACCATCAGCCCGTGCCGGAACTGGTGGGTGAACTGGAACTGCGCCGAGTGGTAGCTCGAGTTCCCGCCCGAATCGAACCAGATAATGTTGTTGAACCCGCGGTAGAGCAGGCGGCTGGTGGTGAAGGGAATCAGGCTGGGGGCGGGCTTGTTGATGTTGCGCGTATAGGTGAGTTGGCTGGTCTTTGCGCCGACGTACGACGCCCGCAACGCCCACAGACCAATCTGCTGCTCCACCGAGATGTTCCACTGCTGCATGTAGGGTGTGCGCAGGCCCGGGTTCACGCCGTTGATGTTGAAGGTGGCCGGAACATTGCCGGAGGCTGCGGGAAACGGCCGGTCGAGGGTAACGAACGGCGTGCCGCCCGCAACGTTGTTGATGAACGTCTCGCTCAACGCGAACGGACCGCCGCCCTGCAGCAGCGCGAAGTTGTTGCCCTGCGCTCCCGCGTCGGTCGAGAAGACGCCGTAGCCAAGGCGGAAGACCCGCGAGCTTTTCGCCCCGGGCCTCCAGGCCAACCCGAAGCGCGGCGTGAAGGCGAACCAGGGGTTGGTCAACCGTTCCGGGTAACCGGCCTGGGCGGCAGTCTCGATGGGAATGCTCTTGGGGAAGGCGGGATTGATCAGCGCCTTGCTGGCGTCGTTCGGAACGACGAGAGCCCCGGTCTTTGGATTGAAGTTGTAGTGGGCGCCGCTGCCGTCGATGCGCGGACTGATCCGGTCGACCCGGAACCCGATATTGAGGGTCAAGCTCTTGCTGGCCTTGAAATCGTCCTGAACGAAGAAACCGAACTCGTTATAGCGGGCAAGCAGAATGGGCCTGGGCGTGAACCGTACAGTCTGCTCGGGCAACCCAAGGACGAAGTCGGCAAAGGCATCGCCGGTAAAGCGGCCGGTGAAGCTCCAATTGCCGGCGGCATCCTTCGAGACGTTGTCCGCGTTGTAATGCTTGAACCGGTGGTCGTAACCAAACTTCAGAGTGTGGGTACCTTTGGTCCAACTCAGGTTGTTGCGGAAGTTCCACCAGTTAAAGAGTTCGTCGGTCTGCCCATACAGGCCGCCGATGCGGTCGTAGCCGGTGATGTTGATGTCGGGGATCACGTTCAGCGCGGTCCGCCGCGCGGCGTCGCCGCCCAGGTTAATTCCCAACGGCTCAATGACGGTGGACGCAGGCTGCGTGCCTCCGAGTTGATTGTGCGACCGGTACCAGCCCAATTTGAACTCGTTGACGATGGTGGGGCTGAATACGTGCGTGTCCCTCCACGCGTAATCCCAGGCCCGGCGGTCCGCGTAGTATCGCCCGGTCGTGGGCAACAGGCCCCACCACCCGGCGTGCTGGCCCGTCTCGACCAATGGCCGTGAGTTGTACGTAAAGCCGGCGGTGTTCTTGCTGGTGATCTTCTGGTCGACGCGCCAGAACCACTGGCTAAAAGTCCCTGTCTCGTTGTATTTGTACTCGAGGTTCTGAAGAGGAAGGTCCGGATCGTTGACCTGGGAAATATTCGGCGACGGATAGAACTGGTCCACGGCCTTAATGGCGGCGGGATTCCAACTCGATCGTGGAATCACGTTGCCGGCGAACGGTACACCGGTCAAGGGGTTGGTCAACTGGAGGTTCGGCTTCGTCTTGGCCAGGTAGCGCGAGAAATCCCCATTCCTCATCGCGGCGGTAGGAACGGAGGCGGCATTGATGTATTGCGTCAGGAAGTAGTTCGTGTCTCTGGGCTGGCTCCGCTCCGCGGAGATGAACCAGAACGTCTTGTTTCTGCCGTCGTAGACCTTCGGGATATAGACGGGCCCGCCGCCGGTGAGGTTATACACCTTGCCGGGAACCGAGGCCCCTCTCACCGCATTCGGCGGCCCTGCCGCCAGCGCGTTGAAGGCCGAGTGGGTCAGGTTGGCCGTGAACGATCCGTGCACTTGGTTGGTGCCCTGCTTGGTGACCGCGTCGATTACCACGGGCGCCCGTTGGTCCGCCGAGGCATTGATGACAACGTTCTTCTCTTCGGCGATCGCCTGTGTCGGCGGGCCCACCCACGACGCCTCGACCGCGTTGCCGTCGACCGCCGTTTCCCACATTGTCGGCCGGGAGCCCATCGCTTTGTAGTTGCTCTCCGGCGACGTGCCGCCCCGGATCATCAGCGACCACTGGGCGGTACCCAACCCAAACCGGTTCATGATGGGCGTGCCTTGCGGTCCTTCCACCAAAAGCTTCGACGAGCGCGTCTCGCTGATCTGGGCGGTCTCGGTGTTGATCACCGGCGCATCGGCCGTGACCGTAACGGATTCGGTGAGCGCGCCCACTTCAAGGGCAACGTCGACGCGCCGGGTCTGACGAGCTACCAGCGTCAGGTCCTGATTGGTGTACTTCTTGAATCCCTTGGCCTCCACCACGATCGTGTAGGTGCCTGGCTCGACGATTCGGAACTCATAGCTGCCCTGGTCATCGCTGGTTGCCGCTCGGACGAAGCCGGTTTCCTGACGGGTAATGGTCAAAACCGCGCCAGCGACCGCCGCGCCGGTCGAATCGTTGACGTAGCCGACGAAGTTTCCGGCGGTGGACTGTGCCCACAAACTCAGCGCGCCCGCAAGTAGCGCGGCCGATAGCCGTACGGGTAGCAGACGAAACAGTTTAGTCATCGAAGTATCCTCAATCCTGGTTGGGAAGTGCACCAAGACACGCCCCCTCAACGATCGTGTGATGTATTCTATTCGGGATCAGGTAAGCCTTCTATGCGGATTTCCCGAAAGACTTGGCCTTTCTTACGATGCCCAGTACGGCCGTTTTTTTCGGGCAGGGGAGGTCTACGCAGCCGTTTGAGCCGCGGCGATTGGAGTCCACGGCGTGCGCGCGGCCATAAGATATTCCTGGAGTTCAGTGCTTCGCGGTGGTAGAGTCCACGGGCATGGTGGAGCGGGCGATGAAAGGTTGAATACGGAATGGATACAAAGCTGCGGCGGCGCGAGATCATGGCGGGTTCGGCCTGGTTGCTGGCGGGCAGTCCGGCCGCGGGGCAGGCAACCCGGCCTGAGGGTGAGACGATTCTCGCGTTCGGCGCC
>CAZGUX010000135.1:0-28179 GCA_964529305.1 uncultured Solibacteraceae bacterium
CGTCTGCTGGTGAGCCGGGCCCTGCGCGCTCTGGCGGCGGGGAGCGAACTGGCGGTGACCGGTGAGGCCCCGGAGTTGGAGGTACACCTCGCGGCCTGGTGCCGTTCGCAAGGTCACGGGTTCCGATGGGAGGCTCAGCAAGGCGTCATCGTGCGGGGCCAGGCTGACGATCAGCGGTGGGCTCTTGCCGAACGGGCCGGCGGTCCCCAGGAGGTGGTAGAGCATGCTCCGCGCCGATGGGGACTGGCCGCTCGCGGCGCGACCGTCGAGGCGGGCTGTCCCGAATTCGCCTTCCGCCTGGTCGACAAGATCGACGTGTGGACCGATGCGGCCGCCCGCATCTACGCGCAGGCCGCCGCGGCGCAATGGGATCCGCAGACAGCCGCTCCCTGGGACACTTCCTTCGATCTGCCACCTGACGTGGAGGACGCAGTGGTCCAGATCATGACTTATCTGATCGAGAACGAGACGGCAGCCCTCATCATCCCCAGCCGCTTTGTGGCGCAACTGCATCCCCACTTTCGCGAGGTAATGCAGGTGCTCGCGGTGCAGGCGGCCGACGAGGCGCGGCACATCGAGGTGTTCACCCGGCGGGCTCTCCTGAAGCGATCCGCGCTGGGCCTTTCCACGGCAGGCGGACAGACCTCTCTCAAGACGCTGGTGGACGAGCCGCATTTCGCCATTGCCTCATTCCTGCTCTCGGTCCTGGGCGAAGGCAGTTTTCTGTCGCTGCTCTGGTTCATCGAGAAGTACGCTCCCGACGCGGTCACGGCCACGGTCGCCCGGTTGGCGGCTCAAGACGAGGCGCGCCATGTGGCCTTTGGACTGGCACATCTGCACCAGCACTTGCAGCAAGACCCGGGTTTCCGTCCGAGGCTTGCGGCCTCCGTCCGGCAGCGGCACGATGCCCTGCGGCACACGGCCGGCCTGAACGCGGAAGTGTTTGACGCGCTGGTGCTGCTCGCCGCGGGTTCGTGGGAGCCCAACGACGTCCGGCGCGGTTTCGAGCGGGTCGCGCACCTGGTTCGCGAGATGGATGAAGGCCGAAGAAACCGGCTACTGCGCCTCGGATTCACCGAAGCGGAGGCCGCAGAGCTTTCGAGCCTGCATACGCGGAATTTCATGTGAATCACTCTGCTTTCCCTGTCGAGCGAGTATCCCGCTGTGGGTGGATTGTACCGGTTGGAGACCCTTGCGCGTTGTTTCCAACGCCAAGCTCCCCTCTCCGCATTCGTTTCGAGTACAATGACGCTTTCCACCACGAGGAGGCATCATGAGGAAACTCGCTGTCTGCGCCGTGGCCCTTCTGGCCGCCGCCACGCTGTCCGCGCAAAACAAGAACTATAAGCCCAAGCGCATCAACCGGGCGATCGAACTGCTTGAACAGGGCCAGCCCATCTATTACACGGGCGGCCACGGCGGTTACGAAGAGGGCAAGAAAATGGCCCAGACCTGGGCCGACTACATCAATTACGAACTGGAACATGGTGCGTGGGACATGACCGCGCTTCGCGCCTTCATGAAAGGCCTGGTCGACGGGGGCCCGACCCGGAGCGGCCATCGGACGCCGGCCGTGATCGTCACTCTGCCGGTCACCGGGATTGATGAACCGATGGTCCGGGCGAACTCCTGGGTGGTTCAACAGGTGCTCGCCGCCGGCGCGCACGGCATCCTGTTATGCCACGCACGGACGCCGGGCGCGGTGAAAGCCTTTGTCGAAGCGACACGCTATCCGTTCGCGCCCAAGTCGCCGGGCCTGAACGAAGGTCTGCGCGGCAGCGGGAGCCAAGGCTACGCGGCACAGATTTGGGGCATCCCCGCCATCGACTACATCAAGGTGGCGGATCCGTGGCCGCTCAATCCGAAAGGCGAGATCTTCCTCGGCCTGAAGATCGAAGACCGGCATGCGCTGCAGAATTCCGAGCTGACGACGAAGGTGCCCGGCATCGGTTTCGCCGAATGGGGCCCGGGCGACATGGGTTGGTCGTTCGGACTGTTGACGGCTCACGATCCTCCGTACCCGGACGTCATGCAGAAGGCGCGGGCTCGCGTGTTCGCCGCCGTAAAGGCCGCCAAGATCTCCTTTCTGGATCAGATCACGGTGAACAACTACGAAACCGCCATCAAGGATGGAGTCAAGATCGGCTCCGGCCGCCAGGATGCCGCGGAGAAGGGCCGCCGGTACACGAAGCGCGAGATGCCCTGGTAGGCATGCGGGTCTTTCTCACGGGCGCGACCGGCTACATCGGCAGTGTGGTCGCTGAAGCCCTGATGGATGCGGGACACGACGTGCTCGGTCTGGCGCGGTCGGAGGAGCGGGCTCGCCAGTTGGAGTCCCGCCGGATCGAGGTGCATCGCGGTGACCTTGGCGACCCGGCATCCCTCGCGAAAGCCGCACAGGATGCCGATGCCGTGATTCACACGGCGATGTCCATCGGCAGGCCGGATGCGGGCGCCGTCGACCGGCGCGCCGTGGAGGCGATGTTGGCCTCGATGGCCGGGTCCGGGCGGCCGTTCATTTATACGAGCGGCGTGTGGGTGGTCGGGCCGACGTTTGGCCGCGTGGCCGGCGAACTCAGCCCGCTGATGCCGCCAAAGCTTGTGGAGTGGCGTCCGGTGGTCGAGGAACTCGTGGTCAACGCCGCGGACCGGCGAATCCGAGGGGTGGTGTTACGTCCGGGCCTGGTGTTCGGCCGCCGGGGTGGGTTTGTGGCCAGCCTGGTGCAGCAGGCCAAAGAGCACGGGGTGATTCGGGTGGTCGGCACGGGCGAGAACCACGTGACCTGCGTTCACGTCGAGGACTTGGCCAAGCTCTATGTTCTGGCCGCGGAGAAGGGGCCCTCGGGGGAAATCTTCCTAGCGGTCGATGGCCCTTCTCTGCCCGTGCGGAAGATCGCGGAAGCGGTCGCCACGACGTGTGGGGCCGGCATCGAGGCGTGGCCTCTGGAAGAGGCGCGAAAAACTCTCGGCCTCATCGCCGAGGCGCTGGTGCTCGATCAGAAGTTCGCCAGCACCAAGGCGGCCCGGACGCTCGGCTGGTATGCGGAGGGTCCCACGGTGCTACAGGAGATCGGGCAGGGCGGGTATTCGTAGGAGAAAGTGCCGCCGGCCGACGTTTTTTGTCGCCCGGCGGCACTCGGGGGTCGCGGACGACTACTTCTTGCCCGCCGCCAGATCCTTCAGCAGGAACGCCAGGATGCCGTCGGAGGCCGAACCTCCCCCGTTGGCGCCGGCGACCAGGACATCCGGGGTCAACCGGATGCCCTTCTCCGCGAGAATCGTGAAGATCTGCAACAGGCCGAAATACTGGCCCATGGCCTCTTCGCCCTTCCGGTAGGCCTCCGCGTTGGAAGTACCAATAGCCAGGATGGCCTCTGCTTCCTTCTTGCCCTTCATCGCGATGACTTCGGCTTCGGCCCCACCCACCCGGAGTTTGGCCGAGGCTTCGCCCTCGGAACGCTTGGCCGCGGCGTTCGATTCGCCTTCCGCCGTCTTTACCGACGACATCGCCCGCATCTCGGAAATCCGGACGTCCTGCTCCGTGTTGATGAGTTCGGCCTGTTTGTTGGCCAGCGCGCGCTGCTGCTCGAGCGTTTGCCGCATGCGCTCGCTCTCGCGCTCTACCTCGTAGGTCTTCTTTTGTTCGTCGGCGAGTTTGCGCGCCGTCAGCGTGCCCATCAGCTTTTCCGGCGGCATGATGTCGCCGATCAGCGTGTCCACGCTTTGTACGTCGTATTCCTGCACCGCGAGGGTGATGTGATCGCGCGCCTCACGCTGCCGCTCGGCGCGGTTCGACAGAAAGTCGAGCACCGTGTAGTTCTGCGCGCTGTTGCGGAAGTAGTTGCCGATGATCGGCTCCAGCACCTGGTTCACCAGGTTCCGGACCGAACCCACGCGCGAGATCACCCACGGCGCTTTGGTCGCGCCGATGTTGATGATCTGGGAGACATCGAGGTTGAACACAAAGCCGTCCGCCGACCGCACGCTGATGGTCGAGAGCTTCTCGTCGAGCTTGTGCGATTCGTTCCGGCCGGTGGCCCAGTTCAACACGATGTTGGTCGTGGGCACCAGTTCGATCTTCATACAGCGCGTGTTCAGCGGATGCTTGCCGGGATACAGGGGTTCGCGCCACACGCCCTTGCCGCCGCGTTCGACGATGTTGCCGTGCGTGAACTGTTCGCCGGACACGTCGTGGGATTTCTCCTCTTCCCCCACAAAGCTCACCACCACGCCGACGTGCCCGATCGGCACTTCGACCAGGTCCGCTTCCTGAATCTCGACAAACCAGGGGTTGAGATTATAGTTGCCGGCCAGGATGATCTGCTCCTGCAGACCACGGCATCCGCCCACGGCGATGAACTTGTCCGGGTTCTGGAAGTTGTCGTGGCCACCCACCATTTTCGCGGCCATCTGGCCCGCGGGCATCGACGCGCCGTCCAGGGCCGTCAGTATCCCCACCTTGTCGGACTCGATCTTGGTAACATCGGCCTCGTAAATGTTGAACAAGGCTGTATTGATCCGGTAGTAGCCGGCTGTCAGGAGACCGGCCTGCTTGCCCTTCTGGCCGCCACCCCGCAGGAACTTCGCCGCGGTTTGGAAGTTGTCGCACTCCACCGTTTTCCCCAGGATGCGATCAACGGGGAGCGGTTCCCCGTCGTTCGCGATCAGCAGCGCGATCTTGCCCGGCTTGATCACGGTGATGGGCCGCTTTTCTACCTTGTACTGCCACGGCCAATACCAGAAGTGCAGGCCGGGCGCGAGCGTCTCGGCCTGATAGCCCGGCTCTCCGTTCAGCGCCACCACTTTTCCGTCCGGTAGCTTCTTGCCGCCCAGACTGAATTTCTTCACCACGACACCGACTTCGATTTCTCGAATGCTCACCAGGCCCAGCAGCACGCGCACAAACAGCACCAACGCCACCAGCAGCGCCAGGCCGATGGCATAAACAAGATAGTCCATAGCTCCTCTCTCTCTCCGTAGACTCTGCTACGGAATGGGCCGTGCCCGCCGCAAGCGTTCCGGCCAGTTCACGAGGCTCATCGCAAGGGTCGCGGCAGCGTTGTGCGCCGCGAGTTGATTTTACTCTCCCACTTCGCGGTTGAACAGGCTCGTTTCGCCGGGAATCGGCGGAGGGCTTTCCAGGCCCTTCGAGAGTACGCTGTGGCAGCGTCCGGTGTTCCCAAAACCGGCATACGCAATCGTACTGCCAGTCCTTTCCCCTGCAAATGCAGGCGAACGCGGGAGATCCTGGTTGAACCCAGAACACGATTCGGACGTACTAAAAGGTGGAGGCAAGAATATGTCCGTAATCGGCGCGAAGTTCGAGGAATGCAAGGTCCGCGGAAAGGAACTGGTGGAGAAGGTGTCCGATCTGATTCACGAAGGCAACGTTCGCCGGATCATTCTCCGTGATGAGAAGGGGAACACCTTCATGGAAATCCCGCTCACGATCGCGGCAGTGGGCGTGATCGCCGCGCCGATTCTGGCGGCAGTCGGCGGCCTGGCGGCGCTGGCGGCAAACTATCGGATGGTCGTCGAGCGCTCCGAGGAGGATTCCGAAAAGATGCCAGAACCGGAGCCACCCTGTCCCCAAGATTCGGCGGAAGAACCTCCACCCGCGGCCGCGGCGTAGAGTTCCATTGGCGCCGAATCGCTTCGAACCGTGGGCGTGAGTCCACGGGTTCTGGTTGGAGACAACCCGCGGGTTTACGCCGTGGGCTCGAGCCAAATCGCAACACGCGCGTTGCGTTCCCGGGCAGGGCCGGGCCCGCTACTCGACGCCTAATTCGCCCAGGATCTTCGGCTCGGCCTCGTCCATCGCCAACAGGCTGTGACAGGCATTGCAGTCCTGCGTGATCTTCTTCTGACCGGAACTCGCGTGCAGATCGTCGTGGCAGCGGAAACAGCCGGGGAAGTCCTCGTGCCCGATGTTGTTCGGATACGTGCCCCACGTGATCCTCATTTCGGGGAAGACGTTGCGATGCAGGATGCCGACCAGCGCGCGGCCGGCCTGCTCGATCTCGGCTCGCTTGTCCTGATAGACCGCCGGATGGGTCTTCTCATAGAAAGCGGCCACGGCGCGAGGAATCCCGGCCGCCGACGCCTGCCGGTTCGGGTACGGCTGTTTCAAAACCTCAACCGCCAGTTTCCGGATCCCCGGCAGCGCCCGCGAGATTCTGCCGGCGGCCATCGCCTGGTTCACCGCCCGATCCGGCATGTCGAACGCGTGAGAAGGACGCGTGTGGCAATCCATGCAGTCCATTTCCCGAACGGGAAGCGTTCCGGAGCTGTCGTTCGCATGCTCCTTGGCCTTGTAGATCGTGGTCTGCTTGCCCACGGAGTGCTCCACCCAGGGAATGACCTGACGCTTCTCGTCTGAGTGCGCATAGCGGATGCGGACGCCCTCGCCGAAATGCGCGCCATGAATCCCGGCGCCCGTGACGCCTCCGCCGATCTTCATCAGCAGCACCGAACGGGTTCGGGAGTTCTTCTCGTCCTCGCCGAACTTGGTGATCACCCGCAGGCGCTCCTGGCCGTACTTCTGGGGCCAGTGACAGGCTTCGCACGTCTCCCGCGCGGGACGCAGGCTGTGCACCGGCGTCGGGATCGGGCGCGGATAGATGTTGAACGCCACCGCGAATACCTGATAAACGCCATCCAGTTTGCTGCGCACAAACCAGGACGCGCCCGGGCCGATGTGACACTTGACGCATTCAACCCGCGAATGAGGCGAGTTCTGATAGGCCGTGAACTCGGGTTCCATCACGGTGTGGCAGGCCTGGCCGCAAAAGGTCACCGATTCCATGTAGGTCACGGCCCCGTAGGTCAGGTGGCTGGCGATGACCAGGTTGGCCACGGTCGTGACGGCGACAAAGGTCAGCAAGCGGCGGAAGTCGACGTTCTGCAGGGTGAGGGGCGGGAAGTTCTCCGGGTAGCGTCCGGATCGTTTGTCAGCGGCGCGCTTGCGCCAGATGCCGGCCGGGATCAGGAGAAGGCCGAGAAAGAAAAACGCCGGCAGGATCAGAAACGCCAGAATGCCCAGGTAGGGATCGGACGGATGTCCCTGGAAAGTCCGGGGAAGAAGGAACAGCCAGAAGATCCCAGCCGTGGTAACGAGCAAAACGCCGATGAGGCTCAGCCAGTTGTTGGTGAGATGAACCAGAGGAGAGAGCCGATTTTGCCAGGCGGACAAGTTCGCCGTGTCCATAGATGATGCCAACTCCTGTCCCCGAATGAATGATGGGGAAATTCGATTCTGTCGAACCGGCGGCACGATGTCAAAGCTCCGGAGGCGCGCCAAAAGCGGGTACGCTGGAGAGATTGTGAAGCGTTCTCTCGTTTTGTTGACGGTTCTCAGTCTTCCCCTTGCCGCCGTGACCGAATGGGTGGAGCGCAGCAACCAGAACGCAAAGCTGCTGCTCGACCTGCAAGCCCGGTACTCGCCGGAGGGGGCGGGCCGGGCCGGCGCCGAAGGCGTGGACGAGCAAATCAGCGATCTGTCCGCCGCCGCGCAGCAACGGATGCGGAAGGAACTCGGGACTCTGCGCGCGGAGTTTCGCAAGCGCGCCGCCGCCGAACGCCATCCGAAGGTGCGGCAGGACCTCCAGATCCTGATCGACTCCATTGACGAGGAGATTGAATCGTCGGAGGTGAACGAGCGGTACCTGGTCGAGTACCGGGCGGTCGCGCACTTGGTGTTTCAAGGGCTGCGCGCGCTGCTGGACGATCAGGTGCCCGAGGCCCGCCGGCGCGCGGCGCTGGCGCGGCTGCAGAAGTACTCCGGACTCGCCGCGGGGTTCCGTCCCATCACGCTGGTGGTGGAAGAACGGATCCGGGAGGGCATGGGCCACAAGGACCGCTATCGGCCGTTTCGCGGGCGCGTGGAACAGGATCTGGCCCGCGCCGATTCGTTCGTGAGCGGCATCGGAGCGTTGTTCGAGAAATACAAGATCGCGGGCTACCAGGAGGCTCTCGAGCGGCTGAAGACCAACCTGAAAGAGCACCAGGCGTTTGTTCGCAGCACCGTGCTGCCGCAAGCCCGCTCCGACTTCCGGCAACCGCCGCAGGTGTACGCTCAATCGCTCAAGAGCTACGGGGTCGACATTCCTCCGCAACAACTGGCGGCGATGGCGCACGCCTCCTATCAGGAAATCCGGACGGAGATGGGATCGATCGCGGAGCGGTTGACGAAAGAACCGGGGGCCAACTACCGCGATGTGATCCGGCGTTTGAAACGCGAGCAACTGGTGGGGGACCGCATTCTGCCGCACTACCAGGAGCGGCTGAAACAGCTCGAAGACCTCGTGCGCCGGCACGATCTGGTGTCGCTCCCGGGCCGGCCGGCGCGCATCCGCCTGGCGACGGCCGCCGAGACGGCGGCGCAACCGGCGCCCAACATGCAGCCCCCGCGCCTGGTGGGCAACACCGGCGAACAGGGCACGTTTGTCCTGCCCCTGAACATTCCGAATCCGTCGGGGAAAGCGGAGACATACGACGACTTCACGTTTGCCGCCGCGTCGTGGACCCTGGCGGCGCACGAACTGCGGCCGGGCCACGAGATGCAGTTTGCCGCCATGGTGGAGAGCGGCGTCTCGACGGCGAGGGCCCTGTTCGCCTTCAACAGCGTCAATGTCGAAGGATGGGGCCTGTACTCCGAGGCGGTGATGAAGCCGTACCTTCCGCTCGAAGGCCAACTCATCTGCCTGCAACACCGCCTGCTGCGGGCCGCGCGCGCGTACCTGGACCCGGAACTCCAGATGGGCAAAGTCACGGCGGAAGAAGCGATGCGCATTCTCACGGAGGACGTCGTGCTGTCGAAGGCGATGGCGCGGCAGGAAGTGGAGCGGTATACCTTTCGCGCACCCGGCCAGGCGACCTCGTATTTCTACGGGTTTGTCCGGCTGATGGAACTGCGGCGCGACGTAGAGCGGAAGCTGACCACTCAGTTCAATGCCAAGCGCTTTCACGATTTCGTGCTGGCACAGGGACTGCTGCCGCCGGCCTTGTTGCGCTCCGCCGTCATGACGGAGTTCGTTTCCCCGGCCGCGGGCGGACAGTAAGGATTGCGCCACTGTAGAATGAATCCCATGCGTTTTCTGGCGGTGTTGGTAGTGCTCGGATCCGGGCTGGCCGCGGGTCCTCCGGTCGTCCGGGATCCGGCGAAGACGGGTCTCGACCCACAACGGCTGGGGCGCATTCGGGTGCGAATGAAGGAATTCGTCGACGCCGGCAAGGCAGCCGGAATCGTGACGCTGGTGGCCCGGCGCGGGCAGGTGGCGGCCCTCGATGCGGTGGGCTACTTCGACATGGACAGCAAGAAGCCGATGCCCGCGGATGCGATCTTCCAGATTCACTCCATGACCAAGCCGGTGGTTTGCACGGCGATCATGATGCTGGCCGAAGAGGGCAAGGTGGCGCTGAACGACCCGGTGTCCCGGTACCTTCCGGAATTTCGCGGGCAATGGGTGGTGCGGTCGAAGGAGGCGTCGGGCGACGTCCGCCTCGGGAAGCCCTCGCGGCCGATCACGATTCGCGACCTGATGACCCACACGTCGGGAATGTCGACCAATCCCAACGCGCCGATCCAGGAATTGCATCGCGAACTGCAGCGGCCGCTGAGCGAAGCCGTGTTGATTTTTTCCCAGCAGCCGCTCGAGTTCGAACCGGGGACGCGATGGCTCTACTCGAATACGGGCATCGCCGCGCTGGGCAGGATCATTGAAGTGCAATCGGGAATGGCGTTCGAGAAGTTTCTGGAACAGCGGATTTTCAAGCCCCTGGGAATGGTGGACACGTATATCTATCCACCCAAGGAGAAGTTTCACCGGATGCCGACGGCGTACATCCAGAGAAACGGGTGGCCGGTGAAATACACCGACGACCCGCTCGGTGAAGGCAGGATGAAATTCCGCGAAGGCGCAAAGTATCCTCTGCCGGAAGGCGGGTTGTACTCGACGGCGGCCGATCTGTACGAACTCTACCGGACCCTTCTCGACGGCGGCACGCACAATGGCTTCCGGCTGCTGTCCCGGGCATCGGTGGAGGTGATGACGGCGCCGCACACGGGCGAGTTGCGCACGAGCGCGCCGGGCGCGGCGTGGGGCCTGGGTTGGTCCGTGGTTGTGCAACCGGCCGGAGCGTTGAACCTGGCTTCCATCGGGACCTTCGGCCACGGCGGGCGGTACGGCACGTATTGCTTCATCGATCCCAAGAAGGACCTGATCGGCGTCTTCATGATTCATCGCGAGGGCGGAAGCGACGAGCGGAACGCATTTGTCCAGATGACCTACGCGGCCCTCACGGAATAAGCCGCCGGACTTATGATGGAAGAAGCTTGAAGTATTTCTTCACCCGGCGCCATCCTGAACAGTCACGAATCCTGCTGATCGAGAGCGGTTCCCGCGCTCTGTTCGATGCGCTGATTCCGGGGCTGCGTGAGAGCTACGGGCCCGCCGCGACAGTAGATCTGGTGACGTGCTACGGCGGTCTGCCCCAGGGTCTCGACCCGGCGGCGACGACGGTGTTCCGCGTCAACGAGTATCGGGGAGACTGGCGGCGCCTGCTTTCCGATCTCGAGCCCCGGCGGTACACGATTGTGGGAATGATCTGCTCGGCCGAGCCGATCATGACGAAGTGGAAATGGGTGATCGCCGCGGCGCTGCCGGCCAAAGTGTTCGTCCTGAATGAAAACGGCGACTACTTCTGGATCGACCATGGGCACTGGGCCTCGATCCGGCATTTTGTCCTGTTTCGCGCCGGCCTGGCGGGCGCGGGAGCCGTGCACACGCTGGGGCGCCTGCTGCTGTTTCCGTTGACGTTGGCTTACCTGATCGCGTTTGCCGGATGGGTGCATTTCCGGCGCAAACTGCGAGGTGCGCCGTTGAGTACAATTTGAAGGTTCCCTTTATGCGTGCCATCCAAGTGAGTGTTTGCGGATCACCGGAAGTGATGAAGGTCGCGGACTTGCCGGTTCCCACGCCGGGCCCGGGGCAGGCGTTGGTGAAGATCGCGGCTTCGGGCGTCAACTACATCGATGTCTACTTCCGCACCGGGCTGTACAAGGCGGACGTGCCCATGCAATTGGGCATGGAGGCGGCAGGCACGGTGGAAGCCGTCGGCGAAGGCGTGACCATTGTGAGCAAGGGCGACCGGGTGGCGTACGCGATGAGCCGTGGCTCTTATTCGGAATACGCCGTGGCGCCTGCCTGGCAACTGGTTCCCGTGCCGGACGAGGTGTCTCTGGAGACGGCGGCGGCGGCTATGCTCCAGGGAATGACCGCGCATTATCTGACGCACTCGACCTTTCCGTTGTCCGCCGGACAGACGGCCCTGGTGCACGCCGCGGCCGGCGGCGCCGGGTTGCTCATCGTCCAGATGGCCAAAGGGCGCGGCGCTCGCGTCATCGGCACCGTGTCGACGGAAGCGAAGGCCGAGACGGCGCGCCGCGCGGGCTGCGACGAAGTGATCCTGTATACGCAGCAGGACTTCGAAACGGAGACCAAGAGGCTGACCGACGGCAAGGGCGTCGACGTGGTTTATGATTCGGTGGGCGCCACGACCTTCCTGAAGGGTCTGAATACCATCCGCCCGCGCGGAATGATGGTGTTGTTTGGCCAGTCGAGCGGACCGGTGCCTCCGGTCGATCTGAACATCCTCAATCCGAAGGGCTCCCTCTACGTCACCCGCCCGAGCCTTGCGCACTACGCGGCCAACCGCGAGGAAGTTCTCTGGAGGGCGGGAGACGTGCTGGGCGGCGTTCGCTCCGGCGCGATCTCGATTCGCGTGGACAAAACCTATACGCTGCAGGAGGCGCCCCAGGCGCATCGTGACTTGGAAAGCCGCAAGAGTTCCGGCAAGCTGTTGCTGGCGCCGGCGTAGGACCCGTGGTCGAGGCGATATGCAATGACTCGCCGTGCCCGGCTGACTCTGTTCACCGTTCTGCTAGTCGCCGCGCTCACCACCACCCTGTCCGCCGTGTATCTGGTCAATCAGATCGCCAAGCAATTTCAGTTCGTGCGCCAGCGCGCGGAGACCCTGAATAGTCTGGCCGCCGACGACGTCGCCCACACGGTGGAGAATCGGCCCTCCGGAAGCGTCGCGGACGCGTTGACGGCCAATCTCGATCTGACCAACCGTCTGCTGAAGATCATGTCGGTGTCGGGCAGCAGCCTGCTGGAAATCGCGGTCTGCGATCCCCAAGGGCGCGTGATGGTGTCGACGGACGCCTCGCGGGCCTCCGGCGAGGTGTTTCCCCGCTACCCCGACTATCAGGAATTGGTCTCGGACGAAGAAGCCGAGTCCGGAGCCGCCATCTGGTCGCGCATGGAGAAGGCATGGCCGCAGCTTCAAGTCCTGCTGGACTCCGGCGGACCCCGCCAGTATCAGCTTCAGGAACTCCTCGAAGCGGAAGACAAGGGCGCCATCCTGTCCGTACGCGTGGTGATCTATCCCGCGCTGATCCGGGAAGACGTGCTGAGCGATTTGCGGGAGGCCGGCGTGCTGTCCCTCCTCTCCATTCTGGGTTCGATCGTGGGAGCGCTGGTGTTCTCGGGCTATGCCTTCCGGCCCTTGGGAAGGGTGTCGCAACTGCTCGACAACTTCACGCGCGGCGAGTACGCTCCCGAGAGCATCTCCTCGAAACGGGACGAGTTTGGGGCGGTCATGACCAAGGTGAACCTGCTGGGGCAGCAACTGGGTAACTTCGACCGGTTCCTCGATCAACTGGAGGAGGCCGTCCTGGTCTTCAGCCGCGAAGGAACCGCCATTCTGGCCTCCGGCGCGGTGGAGAAGTTTGTGGGACGGAAGCGCTCGCAACTGATGGGAAAGCGCTTGGAAGACGTCTTTGAAGCGGACTCGCCGATCGTTCCCATTCTGGACCAGGCGGCCGAGACCGGCAGCACGATTCGCGATGTGCGGGTGCGCGTCTCGGCCGATGGAACGACTCCCATGTTTGCGCTGTTGTCGGTGGAACCGCTCGAACACGGGCAGCGGCGGGCCGGCGTGCTGGTGCGCCTGCGGGATCCTGAAGTGCGGCGGCAATTGCAGGGGCAGTTGGAGCTTGCCGGCCGGCTAACGGCGATCAACCGGGTCACCAGCGGCGTGGCTCACGAGGTGAAGAATCCTCTGAACGCGATGATGATGCACCTGGAGCTGGCAAGAATGAAGCTGGCGCAGGGCGACGCCGGAGTCGCGCCGCAAATGGAGGTGATCGCCGGAGAGATCTCGCGCCTCGACCGCGTGGTCAAGACATTTCTCGACTTCAACCGGCCACTGGATTTGAAGATGGCCGAAACCGGCGTCGATCCGTTTGTAGCTAGCCTGGCCGACCTGACCTTGCCCCAGGCGCAGGCGGCGCGGGTGGAGGTGGTGTCTCGCCTGGACAGCCGGGGCGCGGTGATTACGGCGGATGGGGATCTGCTAAAACAGGCCCTGCTGAACCTGGTGGTGAATGCCATCGAGGCGATGCCTGAGGGAGGGTCTCTCAAGCTGGAAACCGAACTCAAGTCTCCGGCCGACGGCCGCGGCGAGGAAGTGGAGATCCGGATCGCGGATTCCGGCATTGGAATCCCCGACGAGGTGAGACAGAAGATCTTCAAGTTGTTCTACACCACCAAAACGGGCGGTTCCGGCATCGGTCTGGCACTGACGTATCGAATGGTGCAACTGCACGGTGGTAGAATCGACTTTTCCAGCGAACCCGGGAAAGGCACGACGTTTTTCGTGCGCCTGCCCCTGGCCGGGGCAACAGTGTGACGCGATGGGATTGAGTCCGTCAATTCGGCTGTGGGTCGTGCTGCTGATCGCGGTTCTCGGCGGCTGTTCCCTGAAACGGAACAAGACGGCGGCGGTGGTCCCGCCGCCCAAACCGTCGTCGACCGTACCGTACCGGCCGGTGGCCTTGCCGGAACCGCCAATGGCCGAACTCCAGACACGGGTCTACCTACCCAAGCCGCAACCGATCGACGAGAATGCGATTCCGGTGGTCAAGCCGCCGGAGCCGCCTCCCGCCAAGCCGCAACCGGAACGGGCCAAGCCGCGGGTGCAGCCGCAGGCCCCGGCGCAGGCGGCGCCGCAACCGGCGGTGGAAACGCCCCCGCCGGTCACCACCGAGCCGCTGCCCCGGCAGCGAGTGCGGCCGGTGGCATCTGAGTCGGAACGAAAGCGCCTGCTGCGAGAGGTCACCAAGCGCCGACTGCAGACCCAGAGGATGCTGGTGGAATTAGGACAGCGCACGCTCCGCGAGGATCAGCGCGCCGGGTTGGCGAGAGTGCAGGCGTTCCTCGACCAGGTGGAGGCCGCGTTGAAGGAGAACGACCTGCGGCAAGCCGATGCCCTCTCCAGCCGCGCTTTGCTGCTCTGCCAGGACCTCTATCGTGCCCAATAACGTGTTCGCCGGGCGGCGAGCGGCCATCAGGGACAAGGTTGTCGAAGCCAAGCTGGACGCGCTGCTGATCAGCGGGCTGCCGAATGTCCGCTACCTCACCGGATTCACCGGCAGCAATGGGCTGATGTTGCTGCGGCGCGACGGCCGTTCCATTCTGCTGACCGATCCGCGCTACGACGTGCAGGCGCGCCAACAGGCCTCAGCGCCGGATTGCGCCGTGAGGATCGTGAAAGGGCCGATGGTTCGCGCGGCGAGCACGGCTCTGAAACGGTTTCATCCCCGCAAGGTGGGCTTTGAACTTGCCCGGATGAGCTACCAGACGTACTCGGCGTTGCACGAATCCCTGCGAGGGCGGCCGGAGTTGGTGGCCACGCCCGGTTGGGTCGAGGAGCGCCGCATGGTCAAGTCGGACGCCGAGATCGAGGCCATCCGGCAATCGGTAAGGGTGAACTCACAAGCCTTCGAGCGGGCGCTAACACGGCTTCGGCCAGGGAGAACCGAAGAGGGGGAACTGGCGGCGGAGCTGGATTACCAGATGCGCAAGCTCGGCGCCGAGGGAGCGGCCTTCGAGACGATCGTAGCGGCAGGCGCGCGAGCGGCATTGCCTCACGCCCGTCCCACCCGGTCGGTGATTCCGCCGAATGCTTTACTATTGATAGATATGGGAGCGTGTGTCGATGGCTACTCGAGCGACATGACGCGCGTCGTCTTCACCGGCGAGCCTCGCGGACTTGTTCGGCGGGCCTATGCGGCCGTGCTGGAGGCGCAGTTGGGCGCGGTGGACGCGGTCCGTCCGGGGGCCAAGGCCGCGGATGTCGACCGGGCGGCCCGGCGCGTGCTCGATTGCCATCGGCTGGCACAGGCGTTCACGCACTCGACGGGACACGGACTGGGGCTGGAGATTCATGAAGCGCCGAGGCTCGGCCGTAAAGAGAAGACAAGGCTGGAGCCGGCAATGACCGTGACGATTGAGCCTGGGGTGTACCTGGAGGGGCAGTTCGGCATTCGAATCGAAGACACGGTCCTGGTGACTGACCATGGTTGCGAGATCCTTACGCCTACGGCGAAGGAGCTCCGGACCGTTTGACACTCCCTGCGAAAGAAGGATGAATCCTCAGGTCCTACAAGCGACCGGGGTCCTGCTATGACGATTGATGAAATACGAGAATTAGTTCAACTGGTGACCGACACGGGAATCGCGGAGTTGGAACTGCAGCGCGGAGAGAATCGCGTGCGCATTCGCCGGTCCGGCGCGGTGCAACACACCGAAGTCATGGTCCCGGCGTATGCCCCGGCGGCGATGCCAGGCGTTCCGGCGTCCGCACCCGAGAAGCCCGCCGCCTCAGTCCCAGCGAAGATGGAGAAGGCGGAAAGCGCCGAAGACACTCGCAGCGTGCTGGTGAAGTCGCCGATTGTCGGCACCTTTTACGAAGGACCGGCGCCTGGCGCCGCGCCGTTCGTGCGCGTGGGCGAGACCGTCCAGCCGGGCAAGGTGCTCTGTATCATCGAGTCGATGAAGTTGATGAACGAGATCGAATCGGAGGTCGCCGGCGTCGTACTCAGTCGGTTGGTCCAGAACGGGCAGCCGGTCGAATACGGGGAGGCGCTGTTTGCCATCTCCCCCCTTTAAGAAGATCCTCATTGCCAATCGCGGCGAGATCGCCGTGCGCGTGATTTGTGCCTGCCGCGAATTGGGCATCAAAACCGTGGCTGTCTATTCGGAAGCCGATCGCGAAAGTCTGCACGTACGGTTCGCCGACCAGGCGGTTTGCATCGGGCCGGCCAAGAGCTCGAAAAGCTACCTCGACGTCCCGTCGGTCATCAGCGCGGCGGCCATCACCAATGTCGATGCGATCCACCCGGGCTATGGGTTCCTGAGCGAGAACGCCGGGTTTGCCGAAGTGTGCGAGGACTCGGGAATTGTGTTCATCGGACCCCGGCCCAGCGTGATTCGCGATATGGGCAGCAAGGAACGGGCGCGCGCGCTGATGAAGGCCGCCGGTGTTCCGACCCTGCCCGGTTCGGAAGGGATTTTGGCTTCTGTCGAGGAAGCAACCGCGATCGCTCACGAGATCGGGTTTCCGGTAATCATCAAGGCCTCGGCCGGAGGCGGGGGGCGCGGAATGCGAGTGGTTCGGGATCCGGCCGAGTTGGCATCGAACTTCGCTCAAGCCCAGCAGGAGGCCGCGGCGGCGTTCAATTGCGCGGACGTCTACATCGAGAAATTCATCCTTCGACCGCGTCATATCGAGTTCCAGGTGCTGGGCGATCAGCACGGCAACGTGGAAGTGCTGTTCGAGCGCGAGTGCACTCTGCAGCGGCGGCATCAGAAGCTGATCGAAGAAGCGCCATCCCCTTCGGTCAGTTCCGCTCTCAGGTCGCGCATGGTGGAAGTTCTCAAGAAGGCGCTCCACGACGTCGGTTACACCAACGCCGGCACCGTCGAGTTCCTGATGGACGAAACGGGCAACCTTTATTTCATCGAGGTCAACGCCCGCATTCAGGTGGAGCATCCGGTCACGGAATGTGTCACGGGCGTGGACCTGGTGAAGAGCCAGATCCGCGTCGCCGCGGGCGAGAAACTGTCAGAAATCCTGCCGTCCCCGATTCCCTTCCGCGGACATGCTATCGAGTGCCGGATCAACGCAGAAAATCCGGACACGTTCGCCCCCTCTCCTGGACGGATCACGGGATTGAACCTGCCTGGGGGGATCGGCATTCGCGTCGACACTTGGGTATTCACCGACTGCGTCGTCCCGCCCTATTATGATTCGCTGATCGCGAAGCTCATCGCGCACGGGCAGAACCGTTCCGAGGCTGTGGACCGCATGAATCGCGCGCTGGACATGTTCGTCGTGGAAGGAATCTATACGTCCATCCCTCTTCACAAGCGCCTTCTGGCATCGAAGGAATTCCTGACGGCGGATTTCGACACGAACTTCATCGCGCGCTGGCTCTCGGCCGGAAAAGCCGCCAGGCACTGACAGGGGTCCACCGCGAATCCGCGAGCTCGCTGTCCCCGATATCCAGGGACTTGCCCAGTGGCGCGGTGCATTCGTACCATGGTCAATTCGGATGAATCTTCGAACATTCGCGGCCGCGCTGTTTGTTTGCACGGCGTCTCCCGCGCAGGACCCCGAGCGGGTGGTAGACCCGCAGCTTCATGGATGGGCGATGTACTTTGGCGATCACCCGGTGAGCGACCGCTGGGGGGTTCACCTGGAAGGACAGTGGCGCCGGGACGGCGCATACACCGCCTGGCAGCAGCTTCTGTTGCGGCCGGGAGTCAACTTCCAGCTCAGCCCTTCGTGGATGTTCACCGCAGGTTATTGCTTTGTCGACACGTATCGCTATGGCGGATACCCGGTGGCCGCGCGCTTTCCGGAACACCGCATCTACCAGCAGGCCCAGATGCGGAATACCACCGGCCGGGTGCAATGGCTGCACCGGTTCCGGCTGGAACAACGCCTCCTGGGTGAGATGCAGGGCGGGGAAGTGGTGCGCTGGCGGCACGAAAACCGGTATCGCCACATGCTTCGCGCCACCGTGCCGCTCCGTGGCAAAACCATCACCCCCGGCTCCTGGTACGTCGCGGCGTATGACGAGTTCTTTCTCAATTTCGGCGAGAACGTGGCCCGGAACGTGTACGACCAGAATCGCGCCTACGTCGCCCTTGGACACGATTTGGGACCGGTCGGCCGCCTGGAAGTCGGCTACATGAATCAACTGCTGCAGCAGCGGAACGGCCGGATCTTCGAGGCGAACCACACCCTTCAGGTCGCCATGTTCTCGGCGTTTCCGTTCCGCAAGAAAAAGCGCTGATTGCCGGCGACCGCTACACTGGTGCCGTGGCCGTCGCAGCCGCGCTCCTGGCGCTGATCCTTAGTCTGCTCTGCGGAAAGATCCAGAATTTTGCCCGCCGCTGGCTCGGCGGGCCGATGCGCCTCGCCATCGCGGCCGCGGCGATGGCTTCTCTCTTCTGTGCGGCGGCGGCCTGGTACCACGCGTTGAGCTGGCCGCTGGCCGTCATGATGTTCGTCTACGTCCTCGCGCCGATCCTGTTGGTTGCAGTCAGGCCCAGGGACGGCACGGCGCGCCTCATGGACCTGCTGGCGATTCTGGCACTGTGGCTGCCGCTGGAGTTCGCCGCGGGAGCGGTCCTGGTTCCGCGGCCCGTTCAGGGTGTCTTGCACGCAATCGCCTACGGGATCGCCGTGACGCTGGCACTGCTGGTGTTCCTGATCTGGCAGCGCTTCGACGGCATGAAGTGCAACTTCCCTCGACACGTTTCCGATCTGGGGAACGCGGCCGCGGGATTTCTGTGTGCCGCCGTCATCCTGATTCCCATCGGGCTGGCCGTAGGTTTTTTGTCGCCGGCGCACGCGCCGCGTGTCAGCGTGGGAACCGCCGCGATCCGCGCCGCCTTGATCTTCGCAGGCACTGCCCTGCCCGAGGAAATCCTCTTCCGTTCCCTCATCCAGAACTGGTTGACCCGCCGCCTGGGCGGATCGAATTCGACCATCGCCCTTTCGGCCCTGGTCTTCGGCCTGGCGCACCTGAACAATGCGCCCGGACCGTCACCCAATTGGCGGTACGCGATTGTGGCGACGATTGCCGGCTTCCTCTTCGGCAAAGTGTTCCAACGCTCCTCCAGCGTACTGGCTTCGGCCCTGACCCACACGGGGGTGAACACCGTGAAGCACGTTTTTTTTTGACATTGACTTCGGGCACCGTCTTCTAACACCATGTCACGAAGGGGGAGACCGCATGCCGAAACTCGCTCTGGCCGTCATCATCCCAGCGTGGGTGGCGCTGGCACAAGCACCGGCGCCGCCCGCCAAGCCCGCGCCGGCGGAAAAGCCGTTCGCCGAAGTCGTGAAGGGCGCATCCGTCAAGACCGGTTTGTTTACCCTCTACCAGACGCAGGAGAAGACCTACCTGGAGATCCTCCCCGGCCAACTGGACCGGACCTATCTCTTCTCTACCACGTGCGAATCGGGCCTGGGCGAGCGGGGAATCTACGGCACGCAGATGCTCTGTGGGGAATTGCCGTTCTGGTTCCACCAGTCCGGCAAGACCATCCAGATGCGTTCGAAGAGCCCGCTGTTCACGGCCGCGCGCGACGCCGCGATTCGCAAGGCCGTCGATCGCTCGTTCGCGGAATCGATCCTGGGTTCCACCCGGGCGGAGAGTGCGGCACACCCGGACCGGAAGAGCGTGCTCATCGACTTGGGCGCCCTGCTGTTGACAGACCTGCCGATGCTCGCCTGGGATCTGGAATCCACGTTTCGGATTCCCTATCGCTTTGACGCGAAGAACAGCGCATTCGGCCGCATCCAGGTGTTCGACAAGAATCTCGAGGTGGAGACCATCGCGCACTATGCCGCGGAGCGGCCGCCCGTCCCGCCTCCTCCTTCGCCGGGAGGACCGCGCCCGCCCACAGTGCAACCTCCGGCCACTCTTGCCGACGTACGGTCCATGCTGATCCACTTCCGGTACAGCATTTCCGAACCGCCGGACAATCAGTACCGGGCGCGTCTTGCCGACGACCGGATCGGCCACTTTTTCTCTCAGGTGGAAGACTACACCAACGACCAATCGCCGCGGCCGACGCAGCGGTACATCCGGCGCTGGCGTCTGGAGAAAGCCGACCCTTCCTCAGCGCTGTCTCCGCCCAAGCGTCCGATCGTCTACTGGCTGGAGAACACGATTCCGGTGGAGTACCGCGGCGCCATCCGCGAAGGCATACTGCTGTGGAACCAGGCCTTCGAGCGGATCGGCTTCAAGGACGTCATCCGCGTGGAGCAGCAACCCGACGATGCCGCGTGGGACCCGGCGGACGTCCGCTATAACACCGTCCGCTGGTTCATCTCGACCGATGCAGCGTTCGCTATCGGGCCGTCCCGCGCCAACCCGTACACCGGTGAGTTGTACGACGCCGATATTTCGTTCGCCGAGGCGATGACCCGCTGGCGTCGAGCCAGCATCACCGACCAGATCAAACCGCTCGCGCTGCCGTGGGAAGAGACGCCCGTCGAACGGTTCTTCGCACGGTGGAGCGCCACCGGACCCGAACAGGAATGCACCCTTGGCGAGGGGATGCGGCACGAGTTGGAATTCGGCGGGAATGTGCTGGCGGCGCGCGGCATGGATCCCGTGGGGCCGGAGGCGGACAAGTTCGTCAGGAGCGCGCTGAAGTGGATTGCGGCCCATGAAGTCGGGCACACCCTCGGTCTCCGCCACAACTTCCGTGGCAGCACGATTCACACGCTCGAACAGAACCGCGACTCGACGCTGGTGGGGCGGGAGGGCATGTCCGGTTCCGTGATGGACTACATGCCGCCCAACATCGTACCGAAGGGCGTCGCGCAGGGCGAGTACTTCGGCGGCGTGCTCGGCGCCTATGATTTCTGGGCGATCGAATACGCCTACAAGCCGATTGACGCGAAGACCCCTGAAGACGAATTGCCGGAACTGCGCAAGATCGCCTCTCGCGCCGCCGAGCCACTGCTGGCCTACGCGACCGACTCCGAAGCCGGTTTTGGCCCGACACCCTACGACATGGACCCACTGGTCAGCCGGTTCGACCTGGGCTCCGACCCTGTGCAGTTCGCCCGCAGCCGGATCGCGCTCGCCGACGAAGTGATCGCGGGCATGGAGGCCAAGCTGGTGAAGTCCGGCGAGGGCTATCAACCGCTCCGCCGCGCGTTCACCTCGGCGTTCGGCCAGTCGGGACAGGCGTTGCGCCTGGCCGCGAAGCACGTCGGCGGGGTCTACCATTACCGGGATCACGCCGGCGATCCTGCCGGGCGCCTGCCGTTCGAACCGGTGCCGGGGGCGCGCCAGCGCGAGGCTCTAACCCTGTTGCGCAAACGCGCGTTCGCCGCCGATGCCTTTCACTACCGGCCCGACCTGCTGAACAAGTTGGCCCTCGAGCGGTTTGACGACCCTTTCAAGCGAGGATACTCGGCGGAGTCACGATTTGACGTGCCCATCCACCAGATGGTCCTGTCGCTGCAGCGCGAACTGCTCGACCGAGTGTTGCACCCGGTGACGATGGGCCGGATTCTCGATTCGGAGGTCAAGTCGACGGCGCCGTTCCGGCTGAGCGAACTGTTCGGCTCGCTGCAGGAAGAAATCTGGTCGGAAACCAGGGCGGGAAAGCCGATCAACAGCTTCCGGCGCGGCCTCCAACGCGAGCACCTGCGCCGGATGACGAGTCTCCTGCTGCGCGACGCCGGTGTGCCGGAGGACGCACGCACGCTGGCCCGCTACACGCTTACGCAGTTGCAGGCGCCCCTGCGCGCCGGCGCGAACAACGCCGCGCTGCCCGTGGAGACGCGCGCTCACCTGGGCGAGAGCGTCGCGCGGATCGAGGAGGCTTTGAAGGCGCAGGTACAGAGGACGCAGTTCTAGAGGACGTGTGCGGAAATTGGAGACAACCAGCGACCGCTCCCTGACGGTCACCACATGGATTGTTCATCAGGTCACCAGCCAGGGCGATGTTAGGATGGGAAAGAATGGACAACTTCCGGGACTTTTCCGCTGGGCCCGATCCTTTCGGGCGCACCTGGCGGGTCATCTTCAAGTGGATGCAAACAGCCATCTCCCTCCGTATGGCCGACGCCATCGATTCCAAGTTCATCCTGACTTGCGCTGACGAGCGCATGGAAAAGGTCATCTCCCTCCGGCATCCCGACCTGCTGGACTTGAGCGACAAAAGCGGCCGTCCGATCACCGACCCGTGGGTGTCCAAACTGGCCGCCGTTCATCTGCGAACCATGATCGAGACGTGGGAAGACATGGACAAGGATCTGGTCACGATTTCTCCTCAGGACCTGGCCGCGCACGCCGCCGGCTTGAAGGCTGAAGCCGTGGCCGCCTGCAGGTAAGCGCCTGGCCGGTTCAGAAGGTGGTACAGAAAGACCCCGCGAACACCGCTCGCTTTTAAGGGAGGGGGTCGCGTTCATCAGAGCCGCGACCGAAAGGGAGCGGGCAGTCCAATTTCCCTACGGGTTTTCTGGGATGGGGTCTCTTGGTCGCGAGTGCATACTGGCCGAGAGCTATTCGACGAGCGGCCGGGACTCCGTCCCAGACAGTCGGGGCTGCGAGGCATCGCCGGGCTTCGCGTGGTGGGTCGGCCAGGGGGCCGGTCCGGGGGGACCGCCCTACCAAGAGCGGTGGCGTGCGAGACTCCATTGAACTACAAGCGTCACCGGATTTCGCTGAACTCGATATTCAGGACGCGGTAACGGCGCCAGTCCTTGTGGTCGAAGTGCCACCACGCATTCTCGCCAGCCGTGAATCCCTGGGCAATCATGATCGGTCCCAGCAGATCCCGTGCCGCCTGTTCCCGCGGGGTCGTGCCGGTAAGGTCAGGAAGAGCATGGTCCAACAACTCGACGGGGCCGCCGGGCATTTTGATTTCCTTGCCGGTGTTCAGGTCGTACAGGGACACGTCCACCGAGCAGCCGCGATTGTGAGGGGAGCCTTTCTTCGGGTTCGCCACCCATTTGCGCTTGTCCTTGGGCGCGCCCTCCCAGAGATCGCGGGTCACCGACCAGGGGCGGTAGGCATCCAGCACCAGCATCCCGTAGCCGTGGGGCTTCAGCTTCCGGTGAGCGAGCACCAGGGCTTCGGCCGCGGGACGCTGCAGGAAGGCTTTCGCCAGGCATACAACGGGCGGCCTGCGAAGCTGTTGCGCGTGGCGAAGCGAAGGTCGAGGCCAATGGTCCGGTCGAGGCGCGTCACCTCGGTAAGGCTGGGCTGGCGGAAGTCACCGGATTCGGTGGGAGGCTTCTCGTTGCGTCCCCAGGCGGGAGCGGCGGCAAGAGTCAGGAGGGAACGGCGGCTGAGCGACATTCCTTTCACGATACATTGGAACTCGATGCCCTTGGAGAATCCCTACCGGCTGATCGCGAGCCGTGACATTTATCGCAATCCGTGGATCGCGGTGCGGGAAGATCACGTCCACATGCCGCACGGCGAGGAGGCCTGGTTTGGCGTGGTGGATGGCAAGCCGGGATCTTCCGTATTGGCGATCGACGAACGCAACGAGGTGTGCCTGATCCGAGAGTACAAATACGGGCTGGGAGGCGTTTCGATCGAAGTCGTGAGCGGGGGAATCGAGGAGGGCGAGAGCGAACTCGAGGCCGCGCGGCGGGAGTTACGGGAAGAGGTGGGATTGGAAGCACGCGAATGGATTCCGCTGGGGAAGGTGGACCCATTCACCGCCGTCGTGAAGTGCCCCAACTACCTGTGGATCGCCCGGGAACTGGAAGACGTTGGCCACGCGCGCGACGCGGGTGAGGTGATCGAACCTTTCAAGGTGCCCCTGGTGGAGGCAGTGGAGATGGTGATGCGCAGCGAAGTGACGCACTCCACCAGTTGCACGCTCATCCTGAAAGCGGCTCGGCTATACGGCGTCCTCTGACGCTTCCTTCAACATTCCGGGAAGCCAGTCGCGCAGCCAGTCGCGATACTCCTCCAACTTGGCCGTGGTTTCGGTGGAGAACGGAATCGAGTGAGGCCCGGCCTTCCATCCGCGGACGGCGGCCGCTTCCTTCACGCCCACCGGAACGGGGAAGTGGCCGAGCCAGGTGATGAACTCCTGCAGGCGCTGCTCCAGGCGGCCGGTCTTGGCGGGTTGATTGCGCTCGATGGAGTCGTTGATGCCGATCATCAGTTCGGGCAGCGCACTGGCGACTCCCGAGACCACGCCGTGCGCGCCGATCCGGCGGGCGCGAGTGAAGATGATGTCGTTCCCCACCAGGAGCCGGAAAGGCTTCCGGTCGTGCAAGGCGAGCAGCTTCTGGAAGTTTTCGAAATCGCCGCTGGAATCCTTGATGCCCTGGTAGATTCCCTCGCCGAGCAGCGTTTCGGCGGTTTCATAAGCGACGGGGGAAGAGAACTGCGGAATGTTGTACAACACCAGAGGCAAGGCCCCGCCGACGCGTTCGGCCAGGCGGCGATAGAAGGCCAGTACCTCGCCCTGTGAGTACTTGAAGAAGTAAGGCGGCATGATCAACAAGGCCGCCGCGCCGGCATCGATGGCTTGTTCGGCCAGCAACACGGTCCCGATGAACGACGAGTGGGTGATGCCGGCCAGGACGGGGGTCTTCAGCCGCTTGGCGGCGAAATTGATCAGGCGGATGCGCTCGTCGGTGGAGAAGTGCATGAACTCGCCGGTGGTGCCGCCGATGGCGATGCCTTTGACGCCGGCCGACTCGAGGTGATCGAGCAGGTCGAGCGTCGCGGCAATGTCACTCTCGCCGGTCTCCGGACGATGGGGTGTAATGGCGGCGACGTTGACGCCGCGGAATAGGGAATTCATGGACGATTATCTTCTGGCGTACCCGGCGGTGATTCTGCCGCGCGCCCGTGACGGGGAACGCGCGCCCGAGCGCGTCCAGCCTCGTCTCCAATAGGTCCAGCCGCCGTACGGACGGCTGGAGGAGACGACGTGGACCGCAACCGGCGCCGGCAGCGGGGCGACGCCTTCACCGCACGTGGTTAGCGATGGAATGACTTCTCTGCAAGCAAAGGGCGCTTTGGGTTGCGCCACCGGGGCGGAACTGCCTTCGATCATCTCGATGTCCCCGACGTGATAGCGCCGGGGCCGATCGGCGGCCGTCAACGCCGCGGACAGGGCAAGGCCGGCGGCCGCTATGATGAGAACTTGCACCGCTCTGACGATAACACGATCCGCGTGTCGCGTCGCGCGTTCCTGGCGGGAGGCGCGCTGTGGTCCGCGCCCAAGGAGATTCGGCTTGGCGAGGCGCGGTTTCGGGTGGTGCGGAATGGGCGATCCGGCCGGCGGTTCATCCACATTCACGGCAACGAGGCGACCGCGCGCGCGGTGCTGGAAGCGCACGTTCGCGAGCATGCCGGGACGGCGTTTTTCATCGAGAGCGACACGCGAAACGTGCCGTGCGCGGGAGGATTGCTGGATCCCAACCGGATGTTCTCGCGGGAGGGATCGGAGCGAAATCTGCGCCGGCTGAATCCGAAGTGGACGGAAGAGCAGGTTCGACGGGCGGCGGACGTTCTCGATCGGGACCGGGACCGGTTTCTGCGGGCGATTCTCCCGCCTCGCGGCGGGCTCCTGTTCGCGCTGCACAACAACAGCGAGGGGTATTCGATTCGGGACGAGATCGCGACAGGCGACCGTGTCTCGCTGCCGGCTCATCATCTGGCCCACGAGTTCTTTCTGTGTACCGATCCGCGCGACTTCGAGACGCTGGCGGGATCTCCCTACAACGTCGTGCTGCAACAGACGGCTCTGGGTGCGGAGGATGGATCGCTGTCGCGGCTGGCGGCGCGACGTCGGGTGCGCTATGTGAACCTCGAGTGCGCCCTCGGCAAAGAGGCGGAGCAGACAGAAATGGTACGTTGGGCGGACCAGCACCTGGCGTGACATCAAGTCAGCCCGTCGTCAACCTGCGTCCAACAGATCAATCTCCTTTTGAAGCCGTGCCGCGGTGCGGCTGTTGAAATCCCACAGCATGAACTGCCCGCCAAGCCAAAAGGCAACCATACCGGACGGGATCAGCCATTCGCGCGGCGCTGAGAGGATCCAGCCAAGGGCCCCTAGCGCCACTCCCGGAACCCACGGCAGAGCGCCCCACGAGAGGAAACTCCTCGCCGCGTTCCGCCGCCGGATCAGTTGGCCGCGATAGAAATCGAGGCACTCGCCGGCAAGACGATCAGACGGTAGCGACCGCAGCCATCCGCGATGGTAGAGGTGATAGATCGTGTACAGGCCTCCAGCGGCGATGAGGATGCAGCCAATCCGACAGAGCAACACCTCGCCGACGGCCGCGGCCGCGGCGAAGAACACGACCTGTGCGGCCAGAAACGTCAGATCGAGGATGTCGCGAGTGCGCGATCTCCAGACGAACCACAGCGCCGTCCTGCGAAGCAGGCTCGAGGTCAATGGCGTCAGGAGCGCGGGCTGGCTTTGCCAGGACTTTCGAATGTCATCGGCAAATGGATCCGGGTGCATTGCCTTTCCCTCCTTCTCGAAATTGGCGAATGAGAATCTCTTTGATGCGGTGAATCTTGGTGGTGACGTTGGTGGGCGAGACTCCGGCAATTTCGGCGATCGAGCCGGCATCCAGGCCTTCCAGATACAGAAGAATGATTTGCCTGTCGAACGGGCGCAGTTTCTGAATCAACGCCATCAACCGGTCAAGAACCAACCTCTGGCCGGCCGCCGCCTCAGTGTTTTCGCTCGTGGGAAGTGCTTCGACGGCTTCCAGACTTACCCAGCCGCGGGAGTTGTGCCGGATCTGCCGTACGACGTGAGATGCGGCGATGTTATGGGCCACGCGGAAGGTCCACGTACGCAACGAGCAGCGCCCGTCAAAGACGCGGAAGCTGCGCCACAGGGCGGTGTGGATCTCCTGGAGCAGATCGCGGCGCAGATCGAAGTCGGCTTCGTAAGCGGAAGCCAGGCGATCCAGCGCCGGACCAAACTGGGCGGCGCACGAATGATACAACTCGTCAGCGTCCCCGGCCGTCCTGGATGCCATTCAATCAGGTAGTCGGCCGGGCCGAAACTTTGTCACACGCGAAACCGATTGAGCGCGTCGCGGGTTTACGCCCTGGGCGCAAAGCTGGTGTGGAACCCCAGATGAATCGGATGGCGTAGCGGCATCTCGACGACGGGACCTTTCGCGACATTGTCCGCCTCGAACAGGAGGATGGACGATTTGCGCTCGCGGGCGTCCAACTGCTCGAGGACGACATATCCATCCACGAAGTTAGGCTCGCCGCCCAGGTAGACGCCGGGCGGGGTCTGGTAGATGTCGTGGACCTCGCCGACTTTCCACGATCCGTGCGCGAGTTGGTCGAAGAACTTCCGGCCCGGCTTGCCGTAATTCGACATGCCAAGCATCCAGAAATCCGTGTACGCTTTGCCCGGCAGGCGCGGGTCGATATTGGGGAAGTCCGGGCAGCAATTGTAGTCCATCGCACGCCGCTCGACGAGCTTGCCGTCCGCGAGATCAATCACATACCGTGTGGGTTGGCAGGAGGTGACGGTGGGGAACAGGTCGGGCACCGGCTGATACTCGGAGTAGACCGGTTCCACGAGTTCGAGAATATCGACGGTCAGAAAATGGCCGTCGTGCTCAAAGCAGTTGATCAGATGCAGGCAGTAACCGCTTCCCGCGGCTATCTCAATCGCGGCAACCTCCTTGGAGGAGCGAGGCACGAGAAGAATGCGAGATCCCTTTTCCGGCTCCCACGTCAGCGCTTCCTGGACGCTTACGCGATCGTTCCAGAACTTGGGGAAGTTCATCAGCAGCGGGCTGAGGTAGAAGCAGACCCAATTTGCCGTAAACCCGAAGTCATGGTTCGAGTGGGGCATCCGGATAGGATGCCGCCGCCGGCGAATCAGGTTCACGTCCGCGTCGAACTCGTAAATATTGACGATCGGGTTGTCGGCGGCGTAGGAGATGCCGAAGTTCAGCATGTGCCCGGTTTCCGGGTCAATTTTGGCGTGGGCGGAAAACGGGGAGAGTCCATTCAGCTTGCCCTTGAAATCGAACTCACCGCGGGTTTCCAGGGTGATGGGATCGAGTTCGTAGGGAAGCGTCTGCTCGCCGAAGGCCAGCAGCGACCCGGCGAACGGGTACACGCTGACGTTCACGGGCGGCTCCAGCATGACATTGCGCCGCAGTTTGTCGCCGGGGAACGAGGTGCCGAACCCGCGATACACGAACCGCCCCGCGGCATCTTCTTCGTCCAGCTTCGGGGTCCGGACAAAACGATTGGCGAAAGTCACGCCGTCG
>CAZGUX010000136.1:0-7418 GCA_964529305.1 uncultured Solibacteraceae bacterium
GTCGTGGGCGAGTTCATCCAGGATCCCTTGCGTGTAGCCGGTGATGACGGTCAGGAGGTTGTTGAAGTCGTGAGCCACACCGCCAGCGAGGCGGCCGATGGCCTCCATCTTCTGCGCCTGGATCAACTGCGACTCCAGGAACTTGCGCTCGCTGATATCCCGGGCGATACTCTGAACGCCCGTTGGCCGTCCGTCCTCGAAAATCAGGCGGGAATTCACTTCGACCGGGCAGTCCGCGCCTCCCTTGGTGATCAGATCCAACCGGTATTTTGCCGCCGGTTCCCCGCCCAGCAGTCGCTCGATGGCGTGGCGGAGCACCTCGTGCTGGTCGGACTTCAACATCTGCAGGATGTTCATGCCGTTCGCATCGTTCCGGGAGGTTCCGGTGGCGCGGGCTGCCGTTTGATTGAACGATGTGATGTTTCCAGCCAGGTCGTGAGTAAAGATCAGATCGACGGCGTTCTCGAACAGACTTCGAAACCGCTCCTCACTCGACGCCAGCGCCCGCTCGGCGGCTTTTCGGTCGGTGATGTCGCGAATCCGCAAGACAATACCCCGGATGGATGGGTCGTCCAGGCAGTTGCGGACGTGCACGTCCATCAACCGCCATTCGCCCGTCTGGCTTCGAAGGCGCACTTCAACCTGAGCGCTCGACCCTGGCTTGTTCCGGACTCCGAGGGCGATCGCCTCTGAAATGGCCGAGTCATCGGGGTGAACCAAATCCATTATGTTGGAACCCGTAAGTTCCCCCGGCTCATACCCCAGAATGGAGTGGTTCCGATACACCAGCCTGGCGTCGCCATCGCAGATGCAAATGGCTTCATGCGTGCCCTGCATGAGGGTTCGCAGCGACTCCTCGCGCCGGCGGTTGGCTTCTACCGCCTGCTCCTGGGTCAGCACCAGCCGGACCAACTGGACGGCCGAATCGACGGTCCATTTGGGCTCCGTCTCCTGCAACCCGAGCTTCCGAAAGAAGTCGATAACGGCCAGGGGCGCCAATTGGCCGTCGAAGATGGGAACCGAACCGGCGGGTTCCAGACCAGCGTTCGCGGCGATTGCCACCATGTCGCTATGTTCCAGCGAGGAAGGGAGAACGCTCGCGCCCGGAGGTCCCTGCTGGTTTCCGAACGACTCGACCCGTGAGGACGTCCAGTACTGCTCGAGCGCCCGAGTCAATTCCCTTGGTAGTCCCTGGGACCGGAGAGCCCGGCTGGGACCGTTCGCCTCAACGGCCAGAAGGCAGACTTTGTTTCTCGAGTGAACTGTGAGGAATTCAACGATTCCATCGATGGCTTCCTCGGTCCGGCCGGATACGACTGCGGCGAGGACTCGATTGTAGCGTTGAAGGACAGACGCCTGTGTAGTTTGTCGACGGCTGGCGGATTGCATCAAGTGATTTCGGACCCTGCCTCTCCCAGCTTAAGGGTACTTAACTAGCCACCTACGAATCTAGTCGAGAAGGGCCACGGTTTCAACGGTAGGGGGGATGGGGATCATTTCGACAGGGCTTCATCGCCGGCCCGAGGGGCCTCAGGACCTGCAAAGGTTCCTTCGGCCGCATCCTCAGTGACGGAGATCACGGTTACCTCCCCGAGCAAACGACCCTGCCGTCGAATTTCGAGACGGGTGCCCACGGTGAGACCCTGCCGCGACCCTGCGTCAAGCGCCACGGTGGCGCTCGAGACGGACCGAACTTGGATCGGCGGCCCCGGACTTCGAAGTTGTGCCAGTTGCGTGGAAACCTGGCTCGCCACCTGGTCCACGTTTCCGACGGCCTTGAAGCGACGGGCTTCGTTCCGCGTGTCGATGACCTCGGCGGAGAACACGTTCACGGCTTGAGCGGCGGCCTGACTCTGCTCTCGCGCCCGCTTGGCGCGCAGGCCCTGTTTCTGGAAGTTGCTGTCGGCAGCTTGCCCGGCGGGAGAGGCCGCCTTGGGCGGAGGCGGTGGAGCGGCCTGAGTCTGGACCACCGGCGCCGGCTGCATCTGAACCAGATTGCTCACCACCACAGCGTCGGCGTTGAGAGCCCTTCCCAAACCCGCCGCCGTGGACGCGTCCAGTTCCTGATTGGTGAGTTTGCGATCGGCGAGGACCTTGTCGACCTCACGCTGATCAACCACAGCGTAACCAGGGGGCTGGTTCAGCTTCTGACCCAGTTGGGTGGTCATCGCCGATTCCAGTTGCCGCTGGGATTCGGGACCGTTGGACGGGCGCGCGGGAGAATTCAGGACGACCACCCGAAGGGGACCCGCGGGAGCCTGATCCGCCCGAACGGCTCCCAAGACCTTCTTGGCCGCAGCCTCTGTCTTGCCCAACTCGCCAACAACGCGCCGCTCCTCATCCCTGCCGCGAGCCTCGGTCAGGGCGCCGGCGTCCTTGGACGGGGACGCCTTCTCTTTGGCTTCCGGCTCAGCCACGGGGGGACTGGACGGCTGAGGCACAGCAGTACCGCCTCCGCTCGAGCGGAATGCTTCCTGCCTGGCGGACTGTGCTGCGTTGGGCGGGGATTCGCGCTCCAGGGTGGGCGCCGGCTCTCGAACTGCCGCCGGATGCTTGACCTGTGCTACTTCCATCGGCGCCTCCCGCCACAGGCGGACCGAGGTGAAGGTGATCGCGACCACGGCCGCGGCGCCGGCGAGCGCCAGGGCTCGACCTCCGTGCAACCAAACCCGCGCAGCCGCCCAGAACGAAGGCTGGTCCCCGGTGAGATCTGCGATGAGCCGGCGGCGGGTCCCCAGGTCAGCCAGCACTTCCCGCAGGGCCTCCTCGTCGGCCAGCGCCTCAAACAGCTCCTGGTCCTCCAAGGCGGCCGCAAAGAGTGCCTTCCGCTCTTCTTCGGTGAGCGTTCCGGTGGCGTACCCGCCCAGCAGTTTGTGGACATCTTGCCGGTTCACGATTCCGCCTCCCATTTTCCACCGATCCGATCGAGCAGTTCCTTGCGGCAGCGGAAGTCCCAGGTATAGACCGTATTGATCGTAGCCGCGCCAAAGTGGCGCTGGATCTCGGCGAAGGTCCTGCCCTCGAGCTTGAGCCGAAACAGTTCGCGGCAGCGATCCCCTAACCGGGCCAGCGCCCGTTGCAGCCGATCCACCTTCTCCTGCCGCTCGAGGGTGGACAGAGGGCTCTCCTGACTATCAGCCAAGGGTACGTCGTCCACCGAGACGCTCGAATACTCTCCGCGGCGCAGCGCTTTTCGCCGGAATCCCGCCAGCTTGAAGCGGACGATCTGCAGCGACAGCGGAACCAGTTCCTCCAGCGCGGTGACGTGCAGGTATTTTTCTTCCAGCACCACAAGTACCTCCTGCGCCAGATCTTCCGCCGTATCCCTCCCTACTCGTGATGCCGCAAACGACACAATCCTTTCGCGCAAGCGCCTGAGGGTGTCGTCGCGGTCCACGCGCATATTGTAAGCGAAAAGGCTATCTCTAGCCATCCAATGGACAATCGGGAGTTTCCCCACGGCTCGTCTATAATTGGAAAAGCGCCATGCACCGCAATCTCGCTGTTCCGGTAGACCCGGACCCCCAAGAAACCGCCGAGTGGCTCGAGGCGTTTGACCAAATCCTCGAGGAACACGGCCCCGCACGCGCAACCCAAATGCTCGACGCGCTTTCCAACCGGGCACGCCGATGGGGTGTTGAAGTCCCGATTCAACTCAACACGCCGAGGGTGAACACGATTCCCGTCGAGGAAGAGGTTCCCTATCCCGGGGACCGGGCCCTGGAGCGTCGAATCAAGAGCCTGACGCGCTGGAATGCCATGGCCATGGTCCACCGCCAGAATAAGCAAGACAAAGGCATTGGGGGGCACATCTCGTCCTATGCCTCGCTGGCCACGCTTCTGGAAGTCGGGTTTAACCATTTCTTTCATGCCAGCTACGGCGACCAGGCCGGGGATTTTGTCTATTTTCAAGGCCATTCGTCTCCCGGAGTCTACGCCCGAGCGTTCCTGGAAGGCCGCCTTTCCGAAGGGCATCTGGAGAATTTCCGCCACGAACTGCGGGACACACCGGGCTTGTCGTCGTATCCGCACCCGTGGTTGATGCCGGATTTCTGGCGGTTCCCGACGGTGTCGATGGGTCTTGGCCCGCTGAACGCGCTGTACCAGGCGCGGTTCATGAGGTACCTGGAGAATCGGGGCTTGATCCCGCGGACTCCGCGCAAAGTGTGGGCGTTCATCGGCGACGGCGAATCGGACGAGCCCGAGGCGATGGGGTCGCTGACGCTGGGATGCCGCGAGCGGCTGGATAATCTCATTTTCGTCGTTAACTGTAACCTGCAGCGGCTGGACGGTCCGGTGCGCGGCAACGGGAGTGTCGTCAGCGAACTCGAGTCGGCCTATCGCGGCGCCGGCTGGAATGTGGTCAAGTGCCTGTGGGGCGGCGAGTGGGACGAACTCCTGGCGCGCGATACCTCCGGTCTGCTGGTCAAGCGGCTGGAGGAATGCGTCGACGGCGAGTTCCAGGCCTTCAAAGCGAAGGGGGGCGCGTTTACCCGCAAGGAGTTCTTCGGCAAGTACCCTCAGTTGCTCGAGCTTGTCAAAGACAAGACCGACGAGCAACTGGCCCTGCTGAAGCGGGGCGGGCACGACCCGAAGAAGGTCTATAACGCCTACCTCCGGGCGACCCGGCACCAGGGAACGCCGACCGTCATTCTGGCCATGACGGTGAAGGGCTACGGCATCAGCCAGACCGAGTCGCGGAATCCGACCCACCAGGAGAAGAAACTCTCCGACGAGTCGATCGCCCAGTTCATGCGCCGGTTCGATATCGACGTGCCGCACGAGATCGCCGAGCACGTGGATTTCTACCGGCCCTCGGAGGACGCCCCGGAGATCGCTTACCTGAAGCAGCGCCGGGAAGCGCTGGGCGGGTATCTGCCGGCGCGGCGGACATCCGCCAGTGGCATCAAGGCTCCGGCGCTCAGCGAATTCGCCGATTCGCTGGGAGGATCGCGGGGACGCGCGGTCTCCACCACCATGGCGTTCGTCGGCATCCTGCGCCAGTTGCTGAAGGACCACGAAATCGGCAGGCTGGTGGTCCCGATCATCCCCGACGAAGCCCGAACCTTTGGCATGGAGTCGATGATCCGGCAGGTGGGCATCTACGCCAGCCAGGGCCAGTTGTACAAGCCGCACGATCTCGACATGGTGCTGTACTACAAAGAAGCCCAGGACGGCCAGATCCTGGAGGAAGGAATCACGGAAGCCGGGTCGATGGCGTCGTTCACCGCCGCCGGAACCGCGTACGCCAATTACGGCGTCGACATGATTCCCTTCTACACGTACTACTCGATGTTCGGGTTCCAGCGCGTGGGGGATATGGCCTGGGCGTTTGCCGACTCACGGGGCAAGGGCTTCCTGATGGGAGGCACGGCCGGCCGGACCACCTTGGCCGGGGAAGGGCTTCAGCATCAGGACGGCCACAGCCACGTGCTGTGTTCGACGATTCCAACCTGCAGAGCCTACGATCCGGCGTACGCCTACGAACTCGCCGTCATCATTCAGGACGGGATTCGCCGGATGTACCAGGAGCGGCAGGACTGCTTCTACTACATCACGATCTACAACGAGGACTATGTGATGCCGGAAATGCCGGCCGGGTGCGAGGAGGGAATCGTGCGCGGCCTATACCGTTTCCGGGCATCGCAGAAAGGTCCTGCGTGCGCGCAGTTGTTCGGCAGCGGGCCCATCCTCAACGAGGCCTTGAAGGCACAATCGATGCTGGCGGAAAACTATGGCGTCGATACCGACGTGTGGAGCGTCACCAGCTACAACGAACTGCGAAAAGAAGCCCTGGATGTCGAGAGGTGGAACCGGCTGCATCCGCTCGAACCGCAGCGGAGGCCCTACATCATCGAGGCTCTGGAAGGCGCTTCCGGACCCGTCATCGCCGCGTCGGACTACATGAAGATCGTGGCCGATCAACTGGCGCCGTGGCTGCTGGACCGGTTGGTCTCGCTCGGCACCGATGGCTTCGGGCGCAGTGAAAACCGCGAGCACCTGCGGCGCTTCTTCGAAATCAACGCCGAGTCGATTGTGGCGGCCACGCTGTCACGACTGTCCCGGGAGGGCAAGTTCGACGCCGCCCGGATTCCTCAGGTCTTCCAGGATCTCGGCATCAATCCCGACAGCTTGAACCCCGCAACCCTGTAGGTGAGGCGCGCCGGGCGGCCGGGTTGGGCGCCCGGCGCCCCACTCTCAAAGCAAAAAAGGTGGTGATCAGGCGGCGCGGGTCACGCCGTGGGGATCGATGACGAACTTCTTCGCGGCGCCTTTGTCGAAGTCCTGATAGCCCTGCGGAGCCTCGTCGAGGTTGATGACCTGGACGTTGCAGGCTTTGGCGATCTGCACTTTGTCGTGCAGAATGGCCTGCATCAAACGGCGGTTGTAGCGCAGCACGGGGCACTGGCCAGTGTGGAACGAATGCGACTTCGCCCATCCCAAGCCGATGCGGATGCTGAGCGAGCCGATCTTCGCGGCCGCGTCCACTCCGCCCGGATCGCCGGTGACGTACAGTCCCGGAATGCCCAGCGATCCGCCCGCGGTCGTGATCTCCATGATGGAGTTCAACACGGTGGCCGGGCGTTCGACGGCGGCATCCTTTCCCTGGCCATGGGCTTCGAAACCGACGCAATCGACCGCGGCGTCCACCAAAGGTTCGCCCACAATCTGCGTGATCTGGTCGGCCAGCGACGCGTCCTGGCGGAGATCGATGGTTTCGCAGCCGAAGCTCTTAGCCTGGGCCAGTCTCTCCGGAATCATGTCGCCGACAATCACCACCGCCGCTCCCAGCAGGTGGCACGAGGCGGCGCACGCCAATCCGACGGGTCCCGCTCCGGCCACGTACACGATGGAGCCCGTGGTGACACCGGCTGTGAATGCGCCGTGATAGCCCGTGGGGAAGATGTCTGACAGCAGCGTCAGATCCTTGATCTTCGCCATGGCTTTTTCTTTGTTCGGGAACTTGATCAGGTTGAAATCGGCATAGGGTACCAGGACATACTCCGCCTGGCCTCCGACCCAACCGCCCATATCCACATAGCCGTAGGCCGCTCCCGGGCGCGCGGGATTGACCGTCAGGCAAATCCCCGTCTTCCCTTCGCGGCAATTGCGGCAGCGTCCGCAAGCGATATTGAAGGGCACCGTCACCAGGTCGCCGATCTCCAACATCTCCACGTCGTTGCCCTTTTCGATCACCTCTCCCGTGATCTCGTGCCCCAGGATCAGTCCCGCGGGCGCGGTGGTCCGCCCACGCACCATGTGTTGGTCCGATCCGCAGATGTTCGTCGTGACGATCTTCAGGATGACGCCGTGCGGAGCGTCCTTTCCTCCAAAGGGATCGGTCTCACTCTTGGGCATCCTGAGTTTCGGATAGGGTATGGATTGAACCTCCACCACGCCCGGCTTGATGGCGCCGT
>CAZGUX010000137.1:0-31615 GCA_964529305.1 uncultured Solibacteraceae bacterium
GTTGCCACAGCAGGAAACGCCCTCCGCCCGGCAAATCGTGGTGTACCCAGTACATCCTCCTCTCTGATTGGCCGCAAACCACTTACTTGCTTTGAGTTATCTCCGTTTCCGTGCCTATCACAGGGAGGAACTTCGGCTTAGAGGCTGTGAAAAATCGGCCGATCACCGCCATGAGCGAGCGGTGGCGAAAACATTGTTGGCCGCTGAGGAGCCACGGCTCCCTGATGGTTGCGGCTCCGAAAGAACCCGCGGGTTTCACCGGCGCGGTTCGATGCCTGGCTCAGGACTCCTCCGGCCCGCGAAGTGCTTCACTCCGAACCGCGTCGCGTAAGCGCGCGGGTTGCGGGGGAGGCGATGTTCTTCTGCTGACAGGGCCTAATGCCGTGGCTCTTCCTCGGGAGTCCGGATGCCGTAGATGGCCTTGGTGCGCGCCTCGATCCCCACTGCCAATGACTGGATCAACTGCAGCCCGGCTCCCGCCGCCATGTGAGCCTGCTCGGTCAGATATCGGCGGGCCAACGCGTCTTCGTGGGCATCCAGGAGAATCTTCGCCGTGCGCTCGACGCCGGGTTGCGCGGCAATCAGGCGGCTCTCGAAGGCCGTCAACGAAGCCGCAACTTCCGGAAGGAATGGGTCCTTGTGCTCGTTCACCAGGTAGAGAAGACGCTTGACCGCGCGGTTCGCGTACTGGGTCGACTCAAGACCTTGCTGCGCCACTTCGATGCTGCTCCGGTCCGCCTCCCCGGCGGTGAGATACCGGTGACGCCGGTACTCCGGAGGAACTGACTCGACCCCGATCCGCCACGGTACGAACGCCGCGGTCGGTCCCGGCCCGGGCGCGACCCACACCGTGCGAAGGGCCGGGTGGACATCGGCGCGCAGGTGCGCGACCTGCCCGTATCCGGACGAATCCCTTCCCGTTCGATGGAGTTGCTCCATCAGCACTTGAACATCCACCTTCGGCGCCGCCGCCCGGACCGCCGCCTCCACGCTACGGGCCTCCTCATCGCTGGGAAACGCTCTCCGGTATTCGCGGGAATACACCTTGATCACGTGGAACGGTACGCCCGGCTCCGGCTTGTACCACCCCTGCTCCTGCGCGAACGAGACAAAGTTGTCCGATGCCAGATAGTCAGGACTCGTCTTCCAGTCCGCAGGCAGCGTCTGCACGTAGCCCGACCCTGTGTACCCGCGCCAGTTGAGCCACACTTCGTCCGGACCAAGCCGCCGAGCGACCCACAATCCCTTGCCTCCGGCGAACGTCAGCAGAACCCAACCTTCGTTCGAATCGGCGAAGACGTGGGAGTTGCCGCCATAGGTGAAATCGCCGTGACGCTTGATCAGGTCAATCGCGACGTTGACGGCTTCGCGCGCGGTACGAGCCCTCTCCAGGGCGATTCGGGCGACGTCGCTGTAGTTCAACCCGCGCTGGGGGTTCGGCGTCATCGCCACGAGTTCCTTGCGCGAGCCCAGAGCGACGTCCCGCACGGCCACACCGTGCTCGTTCATGCCGCCGTTGGTCAGTGGCGCCGGAAACCCGGAGTACGAGGAGTAGTCCATCGAGATGTACCGGAACGTCTCCGGCACTTGGGGGATCTGGATGAGTTCGCCCGGCAGCCGGGAGGTCGCGATCCCGCCCACCGTGATCGTGGCGCCCGCGGGGTGCTGGCGCCGCGGAACGATGGCAAGCCAATGGCTGGAAGGCTCGTCGCCGTAGCCCGCCAAAAGGACGCTCCCATCCTTGGTCAAGTTCTTACCTACATAGACGGAGACACTCGCCAGTCCCTGTCCGGCGCTCGCGGCGATGAGGACCGCCGCCAGCATCGCCGCTGGCGTGCGCCGGTCCCGAGGTTCACCAGGCTCGATCGCCTCCCGCCCGCCTCCGCAACGGTGGTTCGCCACGGACGTTCGCATATAGGCCTCCCCTTCTTGCTCTGATGTCGATTCCGCCGAAACACACGTTCCTGAGGTCTCTGGCGCGCGAGCAACAGGTACGTTATCTCTTCAGCCCAGCGAAGTCAACAATTCGGGGGCAAGTTGCCGGATTTGCAACTTTCTGTAAGGGTCACGGAGTGCCGAAGTATCCAAGCCCTATTTCAGGAGGTTTCGGGCACTTCCCGGGGAACCTGCCATCGCAACAGGAAAAAGTGGTTGCCGCAAAGAGCGCACCGGTACGGTTGAAAGAGCCAATGGAAGACCCTCTCGAGAGCGTTCTGGAGACCAACGCTCCGAAACTCAATAGACCGGCAATTGGGACAACACGCGGAGAACAGATTGAAGGTCGCGCGCCCCATTTTTAGGCGTCAGCTTTCGCCGTGCTGTGAGCGGCGTGCTTTCGGACCGACGGCGCCGAGTAATGGGCCTGGGGGCCGTTGCCACGGCTGGCCACGGGCCGGCTGGCCTCCCGTGCCGCCTTCAATTGTTCGGGAGTTCTCACGTCGGGCTCCGACACCCTTGCCTTCTCCTTGGCGCGCGAAACCTGCCGTTTGTGCCGCTTTTCGAGTCTCTTGTTCATTTCGTGGTCCTTTCCCGCCAGCCGGCCCTGCACTAACATTATCCGTCGACTTCGTCCGGAACCGCGCAGATCATCGCCTCGGTCGTGAGCATGAGGGAGGCGATGGAAGCCGCATTCTGCAAGGCCGTACGGGTTACCTTCGTAGGATCGATGACTCCGGCCTTTACCAGATCTTCGTACTTCTCGGTGGAAGCGTTGAATCCGAAGTTGGGATCCTTGTAATTCTTGATCTTCCCCGCGACGACGGCGCCCTCGGTGCCGCAGTTGACGACGATCTGCCGGACCGGTTCTTCGCAAGCCCGACGCACGATCGTCACGCCGAATTGCTCGTCGCCCTCGAGCGTCAAGTTCTGGAGCGCCATTGATGCCCGCAAGAGCGCAACACCTCCGCCCGGTACGATCCCTTCCTCCACCGCCGCGCGGGTGGCGTGGAGAGCGTCCTCGAGACGGGCCTTCTTCTCTTTCATCTCGGTCTCGGTGGCGGCGCCGACTTTGATGATCGCCACGCCGCCGGCCAACTTGGCCAGCCGCTCCTGCAGTTTCTCCCGATCGTAGTCAGACGTCGTCTCCTCAATCTGGTTACGAAGCTGCTTGATCCGGCCCTCGATGCTCTTCTGCTCTCCCGCGCCGTCGATGATGGTGGTGTTGTCCTTATCCACCGTAACGCGCTTCGCACGGCCGAGATCCTCCAGATGGACACCGTCGAGCCTGATGCCCGTCTCTTCCATTATCGCTTTTCCGCCGGTCAGGATGGAAATGTCCTCCAGCATGGCTTTGCGGCGGTCGCCAAAGCCCGGGGCTTTGATGGCGCACGCACTGAGGGAGCCGCGGAGCTTGTTGACCACGAGCATGGCCAGGGCTTCCCCTTCCACATCCTCGGCGATCACCAGAAGCGGCTTCCCAACGCGGGCAATCTGCTCGAGAATCGGCAAGAGGTCCTTCATGCTATTGATTTTCTTGTCGTAAATCAGAATATAGGGATCCTCGAAAACGCATTCCATGCGCTCGGCATCGCTCACGAAATAAGGTGAGAGGTAACCACGATCGAATTGCATCCCGTCCACGGTCTGCAACTCGGTGGTCATGGTCTTGGATTCTTCAACCGTGATCACGCCGTCCTTGCCGACCTTCCCCATCGCCTCCGCAATGATGTTGCCGATGGTGGAGTCGCTGTTGGCGGAAATGCTGCCGACCTGGGCGATCATGTCGCCGGTTACGGGCTTGGAGAGCTTCTGGACTTCCTGAACGACGATGTCCACGGCTTTGTCGATGCCGCGCTTGATGGCCATCGGGTTGGCTCCCGCCGCGACCGCCTTCACGCCTTCGCGAAAAATGGCCTGGGCGAGGATCGTGGCCGTCGTGGTGCCGTCGCCGGCCACGTCGGAAGTCTTCGACGCCACCTCGCGCACCATCTGGGCGCCCATGTTTTCCAGCGGGTCCTTCAACTCGATCTCTTTGGCGACCGTCACGCCGTCTTTGGTAACGGTCGGCCCGCCGAACTTTTTCTCGAGAACGACATTGCGCCCGCGGGGTCCGAGGGTCACCTTCACCGCCTCGGCGAGTTGGTTGACACCGCGCAGGATCGCCTGACGGGAGTGGTCACTATAAATGATCTGTTTTGCCATGAATGGTTTCCTTGTAAGTCGAATGTGAGTTATTTGGCTTTGCTGGCCGCTTTGGCGGCCGCATCCAGAACGCCGAGAACATCGTCCTCGCGCATGATGAGGTACTCGGTGCCCTCCAGCGTGGTCTCGCTGCCGGAGTACTTCCCGAACAGGATCCGATCGCCGGCTTTGACACTGAGGGGGACCACCTGGCCGTCCTCGAGTCTCTTGCCGCGACCCACGGCCATCACTTCGCCCTCCTGGGGCTTTTCTTTGGCCGAGTCGGGGATGATCAGGCCGTTGCGCGTGGTTTCCTGTTCCTCAATCCGCTTCACCACGATGCGGTCGTATAACGGTCGAATGTTCATGATGTTTGTTCGTCTCCAATTACCTAGAAAATCGGCGGCGCGCTGGCGATGGCTGATCCGCTCATTTGCCGCCGTGCCGCCCTGTTGCTCTTGATCGCCTGGTAGCGGGCATCCCGAGCGATCATCAACCGGACCTGGTCATTGATCTCCTGCCAGTCGTGAATGAAGTAACCCGCCTGGTCTCTGCGCATGACTTCAGCCCGCTTTTCTTCGAGAATCGCGATCACGGTCTGGGTGTCGGCCCGCTTCAATCCATCCTGTTTGGCGGCGATCGCCCGGAAGGATGCCGCCACACGGTCGAACTCCGCATTGACCTGACGCCTGATGCGCTCCGCCCACTCCACCTGCGCTTCACTGCCGGACAGCGAAACGGCCGGGACCTCGAGGAGCGCGGGTGTCGCGCCGCCCTCGTCTTCCCACACGTCGAGACCTCTGGCCGTAAAGCCGTTCATTTTGTAACTCCGTCTTGCCTTTGCCGATGCCCCGGCGATCAATTGGCGGAATCCGGGGAGGGCACGGCACGGGCGAGCCATACGACCTTTTGCCGGCTACAGCCGGAACTTCGGCTTGTTGACAAGCCTCGCCTTCTCCAACTTGTCTTTCGCCGCTGCTTCTTCATCCGCAATCCGGGCGGCATCCCGTTGCGGCGCTTCCTGGTCGTCGAGGCGCCTGGCTTCCACAACGGCGGCCTGGGCCTTCACTTCCACGTCTCTCAGGACGCCAACCAGTCTGAAACTGGGCCCGTATGAGGATCGGATCAGGTCGAAGCGGTACCGGGGATCCTGCCATCGTGCCAGGATCTCCTGTTGGTCGCCGTACAGCCCTTGTGCGGCCTTGGCCGGAGCGGCGGGCTTCGAGGCCATTCCAAAGGTCGTGGAGATTGCGTCGACGAGGTCGTCCGTCGTCAGGCCCTCCGTCTCGTACCGGTCGTAGTTGACCACGATCCGGAACAGTTCGCCGTTGTAGAAGCTGAAGACCACGTCGAGGGCGGCTTGCGCCTTGGACGACGAGCCGAGCGGTTGGGGGCGCCACTCGAGATCCTGGATCAGAGCCGGGCGGCGATGAATCGTCTTCGCTTGGGAAGGGCTCGTGCCCGTCTGTTTCGCAACCGTGGGCAGGTCCGTTCCGAGTTGGAAATCCCGGTACCGGGAAAGATCTCCGGCCAGTGCCGCCGCGGACATCACGCCGGCCGCCAGCATCGATGCGAGAGCCGATCTCCACACCCTCACCCCCAGGTTGCTCATTCGTTGACCATCCTCGAATTGTCCTGGGCCAGTGACGCGACGAGCGGGACGGCGCTCATGACCACAACCGCCCGCTGCCAGTCTCCTGACAGGCTGAACACGGGCGCAATCGGGTTGAACAGCAGAGCCAGCGCTCCGAACACAGCGGCAAAGGCGTAACGGCGCGCACGGAATGACTGGAACATCACGAAGATGGCGCCCCAGGCCACCAGGAACCTGACCACCACCTCGTACGCCGCGAACTGGGACCACAGTCCCGCGACGGTCAGGAGTCCTCCAACCAGGATCAATTTGACCGCCCTCACCCGTGCAGTGTTACTTCGCCGCTCCAGGGCGCGGCCCTTTGCGGTCCATGCGTGCCATCGCGCTTCGTCCAACGGCTTTACCAACGGCAGTTGCGGCTCGCTTGCCGATTCTCGCGATCCAATCAGGGTAGACATTCCTTGTCCTCTTTCCTCGACCAGTCCAGAACGAACGCCAGTGGCTCCTCTGTTCCGCACCCACCCGGCCACTCGAGACCTTTGGCGAGGGCGCTCTGCTTTCAGTGGCCCCTTCGTTGCACTCACGGCTACCGCACGAGTGGCACCATTGCTGTTTTTTGTTGAGCCCACTCGCTTGCCGATGCCTTGAAGCCCCGGTAGAGAGGGTCCGCGGCCCTGTGCCGGTAACGACATATGGTCAAATGACCACGGGCGGTCAGCAGCGCTCGGACGGCGGCCCTTTCGGGTGCCGGCGTCTATCTCAGGCGGCGCAAACGTCGAACCCCGCGGATATACACCCGCGGGGTCAAGTTTTCGACACTAGGCCGAAGGCCGGCCGGTGGGCCAGGTCCGGCAAACCGCCCTACCATCGTTGGGGCGGCTGAGTCATCCGCTTCAGACTCCTGCCTTGCCGGCGTCGTTCAGCGCGCTGGACCATTCATTGGCCTGGGTCTCGGCCACGTCCCTCGCGATTCCGTATCGCTCCTGAAGCTGGCCGATGAGGTGTTCCCGCTTGCCGGCGATCTTGTCCCAGTCGTCATCCGTGAGTTTGCCCCACCGTTCCCGGGCGGAGCCAGTAAACTGCTTCCACTTGCCTTCGATCTGATCCCAGTTCATTTGTGTGTTCCTCCTGTTTTGATGTCCATTAAAGGACTACCTGGCCGCTAGGGGCGACCCGATCACCATCCCAATCACTTCGCCGGAGATCACCAACTCTACACGGCGATTCTGCTGCCGGCCGCTGGCGGTGTCATTGGAGGCCACCGGCTGAGTCTTGCCGAAGCCCTTCGACGTCACCGAACCCACCGCCATCCCTTCGCGCGTCAGGTAATCGAGCACGGCCGCGCCCCGCTGTTCGGAAAGGCGCTGGTTGTACTCGTCGCCGCCGACGCTGTCGGTGTGGCCTTCCACATCCAGCCGCAGACCCGGATGCCCTGAGACAATACCAGCCACCTTGGCAAGCTTTTCACGCGCAACCGGCCGCAAGGAAAACTTGGCCGTGTCGAAAAGAACATCCGACATGTTCACGATGAGGCCGCGGGCGGTATCGCGAGTCTGGAGAATCGCGTTGAATTGCTTCAAGAGCTGTGCTCGCAGTTCCGCCTTCTCTGCCTCCGCCTCCGCTTTCTCCCTGGCAGCGCGGGCGAGGTCGGCCTGAGAAGCGGCCCGTTGGGCGTCATTTTCCGCCTTCAGACGGTTCGCTTCTACTTCAGCCGCGGCCGTCCGGGCATCAGCTTCGCGCTTCAGACGATCTGCCTCGGCAGCCGCACCGGCCGCTCGCGCATCGTTGTCCCGCCTCAGCCGGTCGGCTTCGGCGAGAGCAGCCGCGGTTTGGGCATTCGTCTCCCTGGCCAGGCGTTCGGCTTCGGTTTTGGCCGCCAGCCGCGCCGCCTCGGCTTCCCGCGTGACGCGTTCGGTCTCGGACTGCGCGGCAGCCCGTTCGTTCCCAGCGCGGGCTTCGCGCTCCGCCGACTGTTGCCGTTCGGCGGTCAACGCCTCCTCTTCCTGACGCTTCACAGCGATCGCCCGCGAGTCTTCGGCCGTTTGCACGGCTTCGCGCGCGGTCATGGTCACCGGCTTCTTACCCGCGTTGCGCGCCTGGTAGGCTTCCGCCTGCTGCAGGCTCTTCTCGGCCTTCTGGAACGTGTCCGCCGCATACTTGTCCGCGCCCACGGAGCGCGCGATCTGTACGGCATTGCGTGCTTCGTAGAGTTCCAGGGGCAGCTTCTGATCGAGCTTCAACGCCAGCGGGTTCGCCAGGCGGAGATACTGCCCGCGCTGCAACAATTCGTACTTCGCGTCGATCTCCTCGATCTTTCCCCTGGTGTCGGCGCGAACCACGTTTTCCATTACAATCACGTCGCTCGGCCGCGTGACGGAGAAGTAGGGCTCCGCGGTCACCACCAGGCCGAACACCTGCAATTCGGTGGTGACGTTCAGCTTGCTTTTGGTGCCATTCAACAGGATCTCGCCCAGGTTCGACGTCCGGCCTTCGGGCGTGATCGCCCACAGAACATAGGTAAGATATTCGGCCCCTTGACCGGTCGCGGGCCGCAGGTCGTCGAATTCCACTTCGATCTCGATGTAGCCTTGCTTGCTTTCGACCTTGGCCTCGCCGCGGGCCTTGGGCATGAACTCCGTGCCCCGGAAATCGATCTTGGTCGCACCGCCGCGGTGCTGGTAGTTGATTGCCTTGGCCGTCCGCTCGGTCACGGTGACGCGATAAATCGGCATCGTTCCGGCAGCCATCCTGGCCGCATTCTCGTTCTGAGTCTGGGGCGTCTGCGCCGACAGAAGTCCGCACACCGCCACGACTGTGCTGATCATCCTCTTCATTTGATTCCCCTTTCGCTTTCTGTCCCTGGTTTACTGACCGGAGGCCGGCGCGCTCTTGTTCTCCCGTGCCGAGTGCTTGTTGAGCAGACGAATCAGCTTCGCGGCCGCCTTGGGTGCGCGCACACCCTTGGTCACGATCTGCCGGTTCTCCAGTTTCTTGCCATAGAGTGTGGCGTTGTCATCGAGATCCTGGCGCAGGGTGGCTCCTTGCAGAGCGAGGCCGGCAAACAGTCCCTGGGACCGCGACCAGGAGAGAATCTCGGCGTGCATTTGCGCGTCGGTTTGCGCAGTGGCCGTCCGTCCTACAGGGCCGGCGGCAACGGAGCCTTCCGCGCCGAGGGTGAACTTGCTCGAAAGCAGTTTGTCCGCTCCGCGCTCATTCATCACCAACATGATCAGATCGGTTGCCGATCCGCCGATCTGGAAGCCGACGCTACCGCCCTCAATCCGAACGGTACCGGGCGCCGACCAGCCGGGTCCGGCCTTTTTCCGGCAGGAAACATAGCCTTTCCCATATTTGCCGCCCACAATGAAGGCGGCGGTCTTGAGCCCGGGGACGATTACGATGCAGTGTGCATTCCCGAGCAGTTCTTCCGGAATGCCTTTGTCTGGCGTCGACATGATTTCCGAGAACACTGCGGCGGCTTCGTCCAGCCGGTTTGCAGGTTCGCTGTCTTTGGCCAGCAGGGGCGCAAGGGCAGAAGCCGCAAGCGCTAGAGTCGTTGTCAGAATCAGTCTCATTCTCCACCTATTCAGTCGGCCTGCTGGGCCCCGTCAGGGGCCTTGGGCGACACGGTCCTTTGTGCACGGGCCGCGCCACGTGCGTCTTTTGTTGAGCCGATTCGGCATAACGAGGTTGCTGTGCCGATCCGAGGGGAAAACGCGTGCAAGAAGTGACCGAGTATGGTCAAGTGACGGGGCGCGGACAGATCCGCTCAGATTTGCCAGATCAAACGCAGTCAGTTCGAGGAGGCCAATGGCAGTCGTGGTCGAGCCATGTACTTGTCCAACCGGATGCGCGACCGTTCACAGGCCCGGTGGGCTGTACCGGTTTCATCCAGCGCGTGGATGAACCCTTCGACGTCCTGATTAAGACTTCGTAGCCGGTCGACGGCATTGGCGAACGCGCGGCTTGCGGCCGCATATTCGTCCAGGAGCCTTTGTCGTTCCTCGCAAATCATCTTTGCCCCTCACAGTTGAATCGATCCATCGGCGGCCAGGCTGGCCAGTACCGCCGCCAAGGTGAGCGCGAGCGCGATCAGCGCAAACATCAGCCCAAAGCTCTTCAGCCACTCCCGGAATCCGGTGGCCCGCCGTGCTTTTTCCACGCGGAGCTGGTCTTCCCAAAGCAGGTCAATCGTTGTTGGTGAGTTTTGCATGAGTTACCCCCCCGGCATCCGGTTACCGCACGATTCGTGCCAATGCCAACCCGGTCGACGCGCCGTTCGCCGTCAGAGGTCCTTGCGGGAGACGCCGAGCTTGCGCATGAGTGCGTTCAATGTCGTCCGGGGCATTCCGAGACGGTTGGCGGCCTTGGTCACCACCCCACCGGTCGCACGGAGAACACGGATGATGTGCTCTCTCTCCACTTGTTCCAACGTGCTGTCGCCGGAAGGTTCCGATGCATTGGGCCGGATTTCGCCCAGAGGAGCGCGGAGGTTGGGCCCCCGCGAGAGGATGACCGCCCGTTCAATGAAGTTCTCGAGTTCCCGCACATTGCCCGGCCACGGCCAACTAACCAGGGCCTTCATGGTCTCCGATGGGATGGTCTCAATCTGCTTGTTCATTTCCCGGGCGTACTTCTGGGTGAAGTGGCGGGCAAGGATGGGGATGTCTTCCGGATGATCGCGCAACGGAGGGGTGGTGATGGGGAAGACCTTCAGCCGGTAGTAAAGATCGCTTCGGAAGAGCTTGTCGCCCATCATCTGGGTCAGATTGCGGTTGGTCGCGGCGACCAGGCGGACATCGATCGGAATCGTGCGCGTGCCTCCCAGCCGCTCGAAGGACTTCTCCTGCAGCGCGCGAAGCAGCTTAGGCTGCAGGTCCAACGGGATGTCGCCCACTTCATCCAGGAACAGAGTGCCCCGGTGGGCCATCTCGAAGCGGCCGATCTTCTGCGACAAGGCCCCCGTGAACGCTCCTTTCTCGTAGCCGAACAGCTCGCTTTCGAGTAGACCCGTAGGAATCGCCGCGCAGTTCAAGGTCACGAAAGGGAAGCTTCTGCGAGGACTCAGCCGGTGGATCGATCGCGCCACCAACTCCTTTCCCGTGCCGGTTTCGCCCAGGATCAGGACGTTCGCGTCGGTGGGAGCAACCACTTCCACCTGCCGCAGCATCCGCCGGAGCGCCGCGCTGTTCCCGACGATATCCTCGAAATTCTCCTTGCCCTCGACGTCTTCCTCGCCAACACTCTCGATCTGGTCGCGCTCGCGGAGGTCCTGCACAAAGGTGATCCATCGAAAAGGTGAAAGCTTCAAAACGGCCGTGGCTACCAGAACCGGGACCCGGCCTCCATCCTGGCGAAGCAACTCCTTCTCGTAGGGCGTGCAAGCTCCGAACCTCAAACCCTCTTCGTGCGCCAGGTCGTCCAGGGCGGAGTATTCCGGGGGAGTGAGCTCGGGCCAGTGCAGGCGGCCCGCCAGCAGATCTTCACGGCTGTACCCCACCAGTTTGAGAAACGCATCATTGGCTTCGGGGATCCGGTCGAACTCACCGGAAACGATGCCGGCGATGGTCGATTCCGACGGGACGGGGCGCATGCGAGCCCGGCTGCGGCGCAGCTTTTCATCCTGTTCGTGACGCGCGCTGAAGTCGCGCACAACCCTGGCAAAGCCTTGCAGTTCACCGCGATTGTCGCGCAGGGCCATGGTGATGGCATTGGCCCAGAATCGCGAATCGTCCTTCCTGACGTGCCAGCCTTCATTGCCGAAATGGCCTTCGGCGGCGGACCGGTTCAGTTCCTGTTGGGGCTCCGCGCCTGGAGTCTCTTCAGCGGGATTGAGAAGCGATATGTGTTTGCCGACGGCCTCATCTGCGCCATAGCCGTAGATGCGCTCCGCTCCCGAATACCAACCGGCAACACGGCCGTCGACATCCAACAGGAACAGTGCGTAATCCTGCACCCATGACGGAATCTCCTGGTCCGTTTGTCCGGAGGTTGTCCTGTCGCGCAAGACCAGGAGGTGGCGCACCGGCAGCACGTTCCTTTTGGCCGTGTACTCTACGTTCCACGGGGTTCCATCCGCGCGGGCCAGCGGAAGCGTACCCTCCTGCTGGCCTTGTCCGAGAAAAGCCCGCCATAGTTCTGAAATCTGGGGCTTGGAGTTGGGATCCGCAAAATCGTCTATTTTCCGGCCGATGATCCTGTCCCGTGAAAGCCCCAGTAGCGTGCCGGCGCCAACGCTGGCGTCCTGGTAATTTCGATCGTTGTCCGTGATGAGAATGGGGACGGAAGGATGATAGATGATCGCTCGAAGCAGTAATTCGAGTTCCCTTGGACCGTTTTCCAAGAGCCAGCCCAACACATGCACCGGTGAGCCTTCGGAGGCCAGAGCTTCTCCTTCGCCCCGTCCTGGCGCGCCAGATCCCGGAGCCACTTCCCACGTTAGCCTCTCATTGAAAGGCGGGGCGCCGCCGAACGGGCCGCTGGCTACATGCTAGCACCGAGAGACCCGGAGCGACCGTATTTGGCCGGTGGCGATGCACGTGGGCACTCAACCGCTGAGGCCTCGTGTTTCTCGCCGGCCAGGGACGCTGCGCACTCGTTGATTTCCGGGCATGGCACAATCCCGTGAGTTGCCGAAGCTATTGGCCTGAGTAGACGTTGCCTTTTTGGATGTGACGAGCGTGGGCGGACACGTTCACGTACGGCACCCCCAGGAATGAGTGCGTCGCCACGTCGTCGATTTCCAGACAGTTGCATCTCTGTTCTCTCACGTTCGCGATGACGCGCTTCAGGGCGGCATGGATCATCCGTTCCCGGTGAAAGCCGAAGGCCGTCGCCCTGATCGCATTGGCCATGTAAAGGAAGGTCCATCCCGTGGTCGACAGTTCCAGTTCGAGATCGCGAGGGCTGAGATTGTGTTGGACGGAAATCCACGCGCCGGGAAACGGCTCGTGTTGAAGGTGAAAACATACCGGGCGGGGGGCGTCCTTGTCGATCAGAATGGTCCCGGGCGTGATCATGGTCGGCTCTTTCTGCTCATTCAGTTGATGTCGACTGCACGAATAGCGCCACTGTCGTGTGAGCGCGAGATTCGTCCAAGGCCGCGGAAGTCATCCTATGGTCAAAGGCGAGGATAGGGTCCGCTCCGCCGCGAGAAGAACTCCGAACGTCGATGGGTATGTTGGACGGCTCGTCACGTTGATCGTGGTTGGGTTGGCGCTGCATTTGATCAACCGGTACATCCCCATGGCCGATCAGGCATGAGGCGCATGACGGCCGATTCGACCGAGGAAGAATATCCAGCGAACGCAGGCTGACGACATTCGGTCACTTGACCCCATGCGGTCAGTTTCTCTTCGAATCACCTAGGCTATTGAACTTATCGAACTTAGGCATTGACGATTTGTGTACGCCCAGACGCCTACGGACTTAGACGTGCAGGATCGTTCAGCGCGGGACATGCCGTCCGGGATCCGCATGACACGGAGCAAGTGGACAGCAGACTACGGGCCTCGACGAAAGGAATCCCTGAGCGTATGCCATGTTCCAGATGCAAAAGTCGCCCGGGTCACTGCACGATGTCAACGAATGGCCCACTACTTTGCGCGCACTGCGCGCTGCGCGAAGTGGATGCGGGCGCCGAAGGAGTCGACAGCGATCCCGCGTCTATTGGAGATGCCCGTATCGGCGCCTGCACGGAACAAATTGACGTTGCTGAGCCATAACAGGCCCCGACCGGGGTTTCAAGTGCTTTAGCCTGCTCCGTCAGGTGGGCGGATCCGTGTTTTGGACGGCGCCTTGGCTGGATTTCAGGACGTGTCAAGCCGCGGCAACATTGTAGGAGAGAAAAATGAAAACTCTATTCTGGGCGGGTCTAACGGTCCTGGTGCTGGGCATCCTGTCGCTGGTGGTTCCGCTCCCCCGTAACGAGCGGGATAGTGTAAAGCTGGGAGGCCTCTCGATTGGCGTGGAAACCCGGCACGACGAGAAGATCCCGCCAGTGGTGAGCGCGATCCTCATTCTTGGCGGGGCGGGCATGATGATCGCCGGGAAAAGGAGCGTTCAGGCCCCATGACTGCCATGGCTAGGAGCCGGAACTGGACCATTTCAACGGTCACAAATGCCTTGTGCGCTTCTGCCGTGGCGCTGGCGGACTGGTCCTACGGTTGCTCTCATCGCAGAACAACGTTTCCTATCACACTCCCGACCAACGCGGGTACGGACCAGCCGCGGAGGACACGGGTGGAAACCTACATCGCCTGCCTCGAGTGCGGACGCCGCTTTCCGTACGACTGGGCCACGATGCGCATTACCCGTGAACCGATTATCCGGACCCCGGGGTGGCCTGGTTCCGGCGCCACGGGGACATCTTCGAGGTTCGTTGCGGTGAACGGCCTTTTCCACCGGTTATTAGGGTCGTCGTCGACCGTGAAGGCATAGGCATTCGATCCCGCCATGAAGACTTTGTCGTGGAGGCTGGAGGCAGGCGCCGCGCAGGTGTTCGCGCTCCCGTTTCTTTTTCTGATCGCTCTCGGGCGCGGAGCCGAACCTCAGGTCCCGCCGGAACGCCACGGTCGAGATCCGGAATCCTATCGGATCTCCGTGAACGTGAACCTGGTGGTACTGCACGCTACGGTGCGCGACCGGAAGGGCCTCATCGTCTCCGATTTGCGTGAGCAGGAGTTCGAGGTCTACGAAGACGGTGTCCGGCAGACGCTTACCTTATTCCGGCACGAAGACATTCCAGTGACCGTCGGCTTGGTCGTTGACCATAGCGGCAGCATGGGACCCAAGCTCGCCGACGTGATTGCGGCCGCCCGAACCTTCGTCCAATCCAGCAACCCGGACGACGAAGTGTTCGTCGTCAACTTCAACGAGAACGTGACCCTGGGTTTGCCGGAAGGGGTTCGATTCACCAATCGGTCCGATGAACTCGAGCGCGCGATCGCTCAGACCCGTACGACGGGCAAGACCGCGCTTTACGACGCGATCGTCCGAGCGTCGGAGCGATTGCAGACGGGAGGCCGGGACAAGAAAGTGATGATTGTCATCAGCGATGGCGGCGACAACGCCAGCAGGCACAGCCTCGCGCAGGTCTTGAAGATCGTCGGCCAATCGAGCGCCCTCGTGTATGCCATTGGCATTTTCGATGAAGAGGATCCCGACCGGAATCCGGACGTGCTCAATCGCCTGTCGCGGGCAACCGGAGGCGAGGCCTTCTTTCCCGGCCCTCTTCATACGGTGGTGGAGATCTGCGAGGGCATTGCGCGCGACATTCGTAGTCAATACACCCTCGGATACTTGTCCGCCAACACGGGGCGGCCTGGCGCCTTTCGACCCATCCGGGTCGTCGCGGGGGCAAGGAGAGCCGGCAAACACGCCGTCCGCGCTCGCACCGGTTACTTCGGCGGCAACGATTCGGAGCCGCGACCGTGAAGAAGGATGGGCAGGCCCGGGATGAAGGAACGAAGTGAGGCTGGTTGTCAACAGGGAGTCGTTGAGGCAGGTGCTGCGATGGACAAGGCGTGTGCTTCTCGCCTGCGCCGTCTCCATGCTGGGCTATTGCGCATTTGTTCTGGGGGAAGCGTGGATTTTTCAGATACGTGCGGACCGCGAACTGGAACGCCGGCTCCATGACGAGCGGATGGGCCGCGGCGGCGCGCTACGCGCTGCGCCTCCCGCCTCTCCGGAAGCCCCGGCGGCCCCAGCGGCCGGCGGTCTGATCGGCCGCATCGAGATCCCGCGAATCGGCCTTTCCGCCGTTGTTTTGGAAGGCATAGACAAGAAAACCCTCCGGCTCGCGGTCGGTCACATACCTGGCACGCCACTGCCCGGCGTACTCGGCAACGTCGGTCTGGCGGGCCACCGCGATACTTTCTTCCGGCCACTGCGAAACATCCACCGGGACGACATTATCACGCTCACCACGCTCCTTGGAAACTACCGCTACCGCGTCGTATCCATCCGAATCGTGAATCCTCATGACGTCGCGGTATTGGATCCTAGCGCCAATGAAGTCCTGACGCTGGTCACCTGCCACCCGTTCTATTTCGTCGGTCCGGCGCCCAACCGGTTTATCGTGCGCGCCGAGCGAATCACCGGATAGATAGAACGGCCCTTGCTTAGAAACGTCTACTACCGAGCCGCCCTGGTTACGGCCCTGCTGATGACACGCAAGAGTTGGTCTTCTTCGGCCCGGAGTACAGTTGAACCCTTGAATCCGTTCCCTGGCGGTTCTGCCGCCAGCGAGGCCCACAACCAGGGCAGCGGTTTCGTCGGACTACGTCAATCCGCCGCCCTTTTGTGGACCCAGAAAGCGGTTCTCCCCGGAGGAGAACTCCTGCCTGACTCCGGGGAATTCGTGAACTGTCAGTGGCCAATTCGGTAACTGGAGATTCCTCCCCACAATCCGGCCGCCTGCAATAGCCAGACGCAGACGACAACCACGACTACGACATTCAGAATGTTCTTGATGCTGGAGGCCATGGGGATGTACGTGTTGACCAGGTACAACGCCACTCCGACCACGATCAGCGCAATCAACAGATTTACCAAAGGCATCTTTATCTTGCTCCTCGAGACCGAATCAATGGCACTTGGCTGACCAATCGCCGCACCGGGCCGTGGCGCCGCGGTGTGCAGCCTGGAAGGTTTTGAAAGCTACCGTGCCCGGTCAAGTCAGCCGCCACCGCGCAGAGTCAGGCAAGACCTACAGCTTGGCCGGCTACCGCCCGCTCAACCTTATCGCTGAACGCCTCCTGATTGCCGCCATGCTTGCCGTTCTCTGGTCTTGATTTCCGCCAGGGCGCCAAAACGGCCATAGCGGCGGAATGATCATATGCGGTCACATGACCCCGCACGGTCAGGTCATCGCCACTCAAGTCCGCTCCGCGGGGCCGCTGTCCTCCGAAATACGTGGCATGGGAGCGATTTGGGCGTATGGACCCCCGAGTGCCTGTCAGTATTGCGTGGGACTGGCCCGCCGACAATCGCATCACAGTCGCACAAAGAGCGAACAGCAGACCACAAACTCTGAAGCAAAGGAACGAATTATGAATCGGTTTAAGACAGCTACAACGGTGTGTTGTATCGCGCTGATCGGCGCAATCCTCGCGCCAAGTGCAAAGGCTGACGCCTGGGACAGGAAGACAGTAGTCACATTTAGTGCTCCAGTCGAGATTCCGGGAGTTCACCTGGCCGGATGGGGCGTGTTGCCGGCCGGTACCTATGTGTTCAAGATCCTGGACTCGCAATCCGACCGCCACATCGTCCAGATCTTTAACAAAGACCAAACGACCGTCTACGCGACGATCCTCGCCATCCCCAACTATCGCCTCAGGGCGACGGACAAAACCGTGATGACCTTCCGCGAAAGAGCGGCTGGCCAACCGGAAGCGTTGCGCGCGTGGTTTTATCCCGGCAGGAACTGGGGCGAGGAGTTTGTCTATCCCAAGGACAAAGCGATCGCGCTGGCCAAGGCCACGAATACGCCCGTCCTGTTTACCCCGGTCGAGATTCCCCTGGAAGTCGCGGAGCCGGCCAAATTGGCGGCGGAGCCTGTTGTGACTGAGCTGAAGCGGGCCCCCATCATGGCCATTCAGCCCACCGGCGAAGAAGTACAACTCGCCGAGGTGGTGACGCCGCCACCGGCAGCCGAAACTCAGGTGGCGGAGACGACCGCGCCGGCAGAAGTGGCGCAGAGGACTCTTCCTGAAACGGCGAGTCCCTTACCCCTGGTCGCGATGTTCGGATTGCTGGCGCTGGGCGGGGCCATGGCCGTCCGCGTAGTTGAAAAACGCCTTCGATAAGGCGTGAACCTTGCTGTCCGGGGGCGCGCCACGTTCGCGCGCCCGCTCGGCGGCACGGACCGAAGGGAGCCGTTAACAGCATGCGACAGAGAGTGATCCCGTTACTGGCGCCGATGACGAAGCACCGCCAGAATGGCGGCGGTTTCTACGAGACCAAAGCCCGCGGACTGGCCGTACTCAACTCGCCGCTGCTGAACAAGGGAACCGCCTTTACCGCGGAAGAACGAAAAGCGTTGGGTCTGACAGGTTTGCTCCCGCCGGAGATCAGCACGCTGGAAGCTCAGGTCAAACGGGCCTACTTCCAGTACGAGCGGCTGCCGGATGCGCTGAGCAAGAACGTCTACCTCACCGCCCTGCACGACCGCAACGAAGTGTTGTTTTACCGGCTGTTTTCCGAGCACCTGCGCGAGATGATCCCCATCGTCAACGATCTGACGGTCGGCATGGCAATGGAGCAATACCACCATGAGTGCCGGCCTCCCCGGGGTGTCTATCTCTCCATCGACCATATCGACGGGATCGAGGAGGCGTTTGCCAACCTCGGCGCTGGTCCCGGAGATATCGATCTGATCCTCGCGACCGATGCCGAGCAGGTTCTGGGAGTTGGCGATTGGGGTGTAGGCGGGATTGAGGTATCGATCGGCAAGCTGGCGATCTACACGGCGGCGGGCGGAATCGATCCGGCGCGCGTGATCCCGGTGATGCTTGACGTCGGCACCAACCGGGAAACCCTGCAGAACGATCTCATGTACATCGGGAACCGGCACGCCCGAATCCGCGGGGAGCGCTACGACGCCTTCATCGACGCCTATGTCACGATCGCGACCCGGCTGTTTCCCAATGCTTTGCTCCAGTGGGAAGACTTTGCGCCAGGCAACGTACGACGCATCACCAAAAAGTACCGTGATCGGATGTGCACGTTCAACAACGACATGCAGGGCACGGGAGCGATCACGCTGGCGGCGGCCATCTCCGCGGTCCGCGCCTGCGGAGTCCCGCTCCGCAATCAACGCGTGGTCATTTTCGGGGCAGGTACGGCGGGCATTGGAATCGCCGATCAGATTCGCGATGCCATGGTGCATGAGGGGCTCTCGGCTGCAGAGGCGACGCAGCGATTCTGGTGCGTGGACCGGCAGGGATTGCTCACGGCCGGCATGGACGGTCAACTACGCGACTATCAGGCGACCTACGCCCGGCCGGACGCCGAGAGCAAAGGCTGGAAGAACAGCGGGAATGGGAGCGGCGTGGGATTGGCCGAGGTGGTGCGCCGCGTGAAGCCGACAATGCTCATCGGCGCATCCACGGCGCCCGGGACTTTTACCGAAGGGATCGTCAGGGAAATGGCCGCCCACACCGAGCGGCCGATCATCTTCCCGCTTTCCAATCCAACACCTCGGGCCGAGGCTACGCCGGCCGATCTCATCGCGTGGACCGACGGGCGGGCCCTGATCTCCACCGGCAGCCCGTTCGCCCCGGTCACCTATCGGGGAGTCACGTACGTGGTCGCCCAGTTAAATAATGCCCTCCTATACCCCGGTCTGGGCCTCGGCGCGATCGTGTCGCGAGCCAGCAGGATCAGCGAAAGTATGTTCGAGGCGGCGGCGGGCGCCGTGTCCAGCCTGGTTACGGTGCGCCAGCCCGGGGCCTCGCTTCTCCCGCATGTTGACGACCTGCGCAGCGTGTCGGCGACGATTGCGGTGGCCGTCGTCGAGGCCGCGGTTGCGGAGGGCCTGGCTGGAGTCAAATTCACCGATATCGTTCAACAGGTGCAGGACGCGATGTGGCAGCCGGAGTATCGCCCGATCCGGGCGTCCTGAACATGACGGAATCAAGGTTGGATCTGCTGGCCGGGGTTTTGAACGACGTTCGGGTCCGGTTGTCTCGTCTCACGGGCTGGTTGAATGGATGTTCGCATGGGCGAACCACCTTTCCAATTACGTTGGCAGCCGATACCGGTACGGACGGGCGGCAGGGTACGCGGCGTGAGACCTACGTCGTATGCCTGGTGTGCGGACGCCGTTTTGGATACGACTGGAGCACGATGCGCATCGCGACGGCCCGGCCGGGGGGCGAGAGGAAACCAGGACATGGGTAAAGCCTGGAATGCCCGACACGTTTCGACCTTCTGTGCGGCCGTCACACGCCCTTTGGCAACTGTCTGTTAAGGGTCACTGCGTACTGAAGTACCCGTTCACGTCGACGATCACGTCGGTCGCGTCGGTCGCGTAGACGCTGATCGACCCGTTGACGCCGGCCGGAACCAGCGCCGCATTCGCCAGGATGTTGCCTTTCAATGCATTTAGGGTCGACACGAAGGGCTGCGCTCCGCCGGCCGGCCAGAGTGTCAGGAAAGAGAGCGGCCCCTTCGGCACTACCGTCACGTTCAGCGAGTAGGCCTTCGCCTCCTCCGGGATTCCACACGAGCCGAGCGGCAGCGGGAAGTCCCGCCGCGAACCAGCCGTCATCGATGGCGGTCCGAACGAACCCAGGAATCCCTCCGTCGGACGCGTGTCAGCGACGCGGCAGGGAGTCAGGCGGTGGAAGGCCAGTGCGCCCGCGCCCGGTGCGCCAAAGTAGCCGTTGACATCGAAGATGACATCGGTGCGGTTGGTCACAAAGGCGCTGATCGCACCCCCCGACCCCGCCGGTACGATGGCTGCGTTCGCCAGGATTCGTCCGTCGGGTGAGTTCAGCGTCGACACCAACGGCCTGGCCCCACCGGTCGGCCACAGCGTGAGGTAGCCGAGGGGCTCGCCCGGTACCACCGTCACGTTCACCGAATAGGCGCCGGCGTTTGCCGGCAGCGCGCAGTTCGAGAGCGGCATGGGGAACGAGCGTGTGGCGTTGGAGGACAGGCTGGGCGTGCTGAACCCGGCCGCCAGTCCCGGAGCGCCTCGCGTGTCCGCGATCCGGCACGGCGCCACCGGATAGAACGGCAACCCGGCCGTGCTGTCGAAGTACCCGTTGATGTCGATCACAACGTCCGTCGGGTCGGTCACAAAGACATTGATCGAGCCGCCCTGCCCCGCCGGCACGATCGCTGCATTGGCAACGATGCCCCCGTGGAACGAGTTCAGGGTCGAGACCAACGGCTTGGGCCGGCCGGTCGGCCAGGCACTCAGATAGCTTACCGGGCCCTTTGGAACCACAGTCATGTTGAGCGAGTACGCTTCCGCGGTGAGCGGGATCAGGCATGGACTGTTGGCGACCGGGACGGCGCGGGTCTCGCCGGCCTGGAGCGGGCCCGCCGTCTGCGCACGGGTGTCGATGACGCGGCACGGCTGGACCGCTACGAACCGGGCGGACGGGGTTGGTTCAGTGATGGTCAAACCGGCTTTCTGGACGAGCGAGAAAGACAGCCCCGCGATGTTCAATGTCGTGGAACGGCTGATGGCGGTCAGAGGGACGAGCAGACTCAGATCACCCGAGCCCGTCCCGGAAGGATTGACGAGGGTGACCCAGGAAGCCGGCGAAGCGGCGGACCAGGAGCACGAAGAGGAACTGGCTTTGATGTGGATGGTGAACGCCTTCGGCGCTCCGTTCAGAGTCAGACCCGGCGGGTCGAGCGAGAACGAGCAGCCCGCGGCGGCCGGGAGTGTTTGGGCGTACTGCGCATTGTAGTAGACAATGGCCCAGGCCTCCTCGTTGGCGCCGGACCCGCGGTGGACATTCGCGCCATTCATGATGGCGGTCAGGGCAGCGGAGACCTGCGCCGGAGAGGCAAGCGCGGAAATCGCAGCCTGAGTATCTGTGGTGAATCGTTGCGAGGCCGCGGCGTTGATCCATCCAGAGGAGGCCAGGAACTGGATCTGGTTGATGAGGTCGTTGAGGACGGCGCGGGCATCGGTGGCCGCCGCGCGGGGCGCGATGGTAAAGCCCCGGAAGCTTGCGGGGGCGGGAGGCGGCGTGCCGGTGTCACGCTCGATCTCGGACTCTGAAAGAAACGAGGGCAGCGCTCGATAGGTTCGCGTCAGGAAAGGCGCCACCACTGGTGGCAGGTTGCTTTGGTACGAGAATCCGGCGAGTTGGCCCGCCGGTTTGAGCGATGCCGTGCTGGGCGCGGACCCTCCCAGGTCGACCCATCCGGCCGGGAGGGCGTCCAGAGCGACCGCCCCCCAAGAGACCCCTTGTCTATTGCCCAGCACGCCGCCCTGCCACCCCGCGGGCGATACCGTGTTGGACGGCGAGCCGGTGAAGGAGATCTGAAGGGTCTCGAGCGATTGCGACGTGGAGACCGAATTGGTCAGGGTGTAGCCGTAGGAGTAGCTGCCGCCGGACACGCTTAGCGAAACCTGCAGCGGACTGCCGGCGATCGCCATGCGCTCCTCGGTGGGTTTTCTGCCCGTTGTACTTGACGTTCCCTCCCACGGCGGAAACCGCAGCAACTTGCCGGTGAGGTCGATGCGAACGTGCCAGTGGCACTTGCTCCGATATAGCGTGGGATCGAGAACCGGGTTGCTGCACACGGGCGATTCCTGCAAGGCGGGGTATGAGATTGCGACGGAGTGGAACGGATCCGTTGTCCCATCCAGCACCTTGTCCAGATAGGTGCGGCACGGGGCGGATAGGTGCCGGGTCCGGATATCCACGTCGTTGCCGGCCTGATGCGAGACGTGATCGCCGGTGAAGTTACGGTCGACATCGAAATGCCCCCCGTCCTTCAGCGACATACCGTTAATGGTCAGGGGGAGAAACTTGCATTCCTCCTTCAGAAGGAGCGGGGCTTCTTCCAGCCGTTGGACGACGTTCCTCAAGTATTGTGTCAGGATCGGATCGCCCCATTGACCCAGGTTCACGTGCTGGCTCTGTTCGAACTCGCAACGAAAGGACCCGGTGCTTTGGGTGGTGCACGACTCGACCAGCGGCTCCAATGCGCGGTTGGCCATGGTGAGTTCCTTGCCCTCAGAAACCACCTGCTGGCCAGTCGAATCGACCGCGCTGGCTTTCAGGAGTAGAGTCAGCGCGACCGGCCTGATCGCGTTGCCGTTGGGACGCTCCGCCGGTTTGATCTCGATCGTGCAGGTACCGTTCGCCTGTGTCTGGCAGGTCTTGTTGGAGTAGTCGGCGGCCAGAGTCTCGGCGTCCGCCGCGGTCATATGCAGGGCGTGAGGGCCCTTTCCGGTTTGCACGGTCGTCAGCAGGCTGACCTGTTTGCCGGCGGCAGGTCCTGCAGACGTCTTAGCCTCGACCGTGACCACCGCCTTTCCTGCATCCTTTTTTGGGGACATCACCGGATTGCACCCACCGACGAAGAAGCAGGAGGCTTGTCCCGCCGTCGTCGCATTGACGGGCAGGTCGATGACGTCGGGAGTTACGCTCAGGGTGAGGGTCATTGCGGGGCATGGGGCGTTCGGCGCCGAATCGCAGGCTGGCCCCTGAACGTGGATGGAAAACTGCTTCGTGACCGAAGCGCCGGCGGATTCCACCTTCATGCGGAATGAGAAGTCACCCGCGGAGGACGGCGTGAATGAGACGTTCGGGCTGCCTTGAAGGTAGATCGAACTCCCGGGCAACGGATCGAGGATGGACCAGAAGTAGCTGCCATCGCCGCCTGTGGCCGCGAAGGTCACCGAGTAGTTCTGTCCGGCGGTCGCTTGCGGCAGGGGAGAGGACGTCGTGATTTGGAGGGGAGGCGGCGGCGCCGGATTGACCTTGAGAGAAAAGGTAAACGTCTGATCCGTGGTAGGTCCGCAGCCGGGAGTGTTGCATCTTCCGAACACTCGAACGCTGACCGGAAACGTTCCCGCGGTGCTGGGTCTGCCCCCATAGCCGAAGGTATATTGCGCCGGGTGGTTGGGCGTTGTCCCGGCCAAGTCGCCAAGGTTGCACGCGAAACCCAAGCCATCGTCTGGAAGAAAGCCCGGGGGAAGGCCCGGGAATCGCGCGTCAAGGCAACCCTGCGGAGCAAACGGGTTCCGAAACGATACATTGATGGCGTAGTCCTGGTTAACGGTCGCAGCCGGAAGTTGGGTTGGGGTGAGCGTGGTTACCTGCGCATGAGCGGGCATCGCCACGACGACGGCGATTGCGGACCACAGGAGGGCGCCGGGTCTGTTCTGTCGCATCCGACTGCTAACCATGAACAGACACTACTACCGACTCCCCCTGAGAGCGCAAGTGTAGGCCCACCGCGACACCGTTACGTGCACGAAGTAACCGTTACTTCGCCTGCAAATCCCCCAGCCAGACGCTGCTCTTTGTTTCCAACAGGCTCAGAAACAAGTGGTTACGGGTCACCGAGAAGCCAATGTAGTGACGGGGCCGGTCGTCGAACGTAAATGGGTTCAAGCGGGAGCTGTGGAAATGCTGAACGGCCACCGGACTACCTTGGGGACGGCCGGTGGCCGGCGCCAGCGCTTGAGCCCATACGCAGCGCCATCCGTCCCGATCGGACAGGAAGTAAAGATACCGGCCATCGGGCGACCAGGAGGGGTCCTGGGCATGCTCCGTCGGCTCCGTGATCGAGACCCATTCGGTCTCCGGAATCGTAGCCCCGTCCCGGAAGGGAGCCGCCACCACGTGCCGCCCATCCGGTTCCCGGTCACGCACAAAAGCGATCCGGCGGCCATCCGCCGACACCCGCGCCTCCCCGAGGGCGTGATTGGAATGCTCGGCAAACTCCCACTTTTCTCCGGTGGCGATCCGCAAGGCTCCCAACCGGGTCACGGTATTCGGAGCTTCATAGATCAAAAGCTTCCCGTCGGGAGTGATATCGGTGGGTGCTCCACAGTTGTCACAGACGCGCCGGGTCTCGCCGGATGCGAGTACCCCGGCGTAGATCACCTGTTTCTTCAGACGACCCTCACCTTCGAGGACGCGATAGTACGCCGTCTTGCCATCGGGAGAGATCCGCACGCGTGTCGTCGGACCCGCCAGGCGAGGCAATTCCTCTTCCGGTGCGTCGATCGGGGCTTTCTTCCGCACTCGAAACTGGTTGACCCCGTTGGGCACGAGAAAGACAACCGTTCGCCCATCAGCGGAAACGGACGGCGCCAGACCTTCTCCCTGGGTCACCGCCGCCGGAGGCCCGGACGCGCGCGGCCGTTGGGCGTCCAGCGGCACGCTCCACACCCGGGGGGTGAGATCGGCGTGCGTCAGCGCCAGGGTTGCCCCCGCGATGGTGGGATGCAACTGGTAGCTGGTTGACGCCAACAGGGGAGAGAGGTCGGCCTGGCTGCTCCATTCCTTGGAGACGGGCATGCGCCACAGGCTGACCGAATCGCGGGACCGCGCCGGAAAGACCACCTGGTTTCCCAACCAGGCGAACGGAAGCCCAGGCAGCGCCCCCGGGTGGGGATCGAGTCCCAATCTCGCGAAGCGGGAAAAGGCTTCGGTCTTGACGGCCGCCCCTCCATCGGCGGGCACGATCCAGAAATCGTGCTCTTCGTCGTCGCCGCCGCCGGTCCTCCGGGTACCGCAAAGGAGAACGTGCTTGCCGTCCGGCGTCCATGCCGGAGTGTGTGCATCGTCGAACTCCCGGGCGATATGGACCGGTTCCGCGGGAATATCCACGCGCGCGGCAAATACCTTGCCGAAGCGGGTGCGCGGGTCGCGCACCCAGTAGATCAGAGACCGGTTGTCCGGCGAAAACGAGGGATCCCGTCCGAAGTAAGCCACCAGCCGACGCGGTCCTCCCCCACCCGGAATGAGATACACTCCCTCCTTTCCACAGGTCGATCGAAAGGCAATCCAGGCACTGTCCGGACCGATCGCGGGCGTGACGTCGTTGCAATCGCCGGAGGTCAGTTGAACCGGTTGGCCCGCGGGCAAGGACTGCTTCCACAGGTGGAGGAATCCTTGTCCTCCGCGGTCGGAGGCATACACAATCGACGTACCATCGGGAGCGAGCGCGGGGTGAGCATAAAAGGAGTCAGCTTGGGTCAGCCGGCTCAGCCTGCGAACCTCAACTCTCTCATGGTGCGGCAGGCGTGCGCCGGCGAACCACGCCAGCGGCGGGAGGACCACGGCGGCGGCGAAGTACCACGGCCTCCACCGGCGCCGCGCGACCGGAGCTTCCTCTGATTCCGCGGGGATCCTGGTGAAGACCGGCACGTAGCCGCCGACCGGCACGTCGATGTGCAACGGCGAGTGGGCTCCCGGCCCCTCGTAGTACGCCTTCAAGCGGCTCCTGAGCCGATTCGCCTCTACCCGTACCAGCGTCTCGATGCGGGGATCGAACGATTCGTCGCGGCCGAACACCTCGACGGCCAGAACGTATTCCTTGAGGTTCTCCGCCCTGCCCTCGAGTACCTGCTCCACCAGGTAGCGCAGCAACTCGGACGAGCGCTTCGATCGCGCAAACGGAGCGCTTGCCAGGACGTCCCGCAACTCCGCCCGAACCAATTCGGGGTTCTCGCCAAGCCTAGGCGACATGAGATAGAGTCTACTCCAATGGGGACTTCGCCAAGACGAGCGCCCGAGACTCGCCTGTTCCCGCCCCGGATTCTCAGATCGCCGGCCGGCCATGCTGCAGGCAAAGAGCGACCAGGTCGGCTATGTTGGCCTCGCCCACACACATAACGGTATCGGCGCCACCCCAGTAGATCTTCACCGTTCCGTCGGGTTCAGGAACCGCGCCGCAGGTGAACACTACGTTGTGAACATATCCGGTGATCTCCCAGGGGTCCTCGGGCTGGAGTATCCACGAGTCACCCACCCCCACGATCTTCGCCGGATTCCGCAGGTCGTGAAGCGCAACGCCCAGCCGATAAACAGACCCATCCATCGTTCGGAATACGCCGTGATAGATGGAAAGCCAACCTTGCTCGGTCTTGATCGGCGGCGCTCCCGGGCCGATCTTCATTTCGTCCCAGTGATATGGCACCGGCTTCATGATCAGCTGGGACTCGCCCCAGAAACGCAAGTCCGGAGAAAAAGAAATCCAGATCGACCAGGGAGAGATTTCCGAGTGGGGGCGGTCCAGGCGGGCATAGAGGCCGTCGAACTTCTCGGGGAAGAGCACCACATTCCGATAGTCGGCCTCCGTGATGAGCGAGACCTTTTCTATCCGAACGAAGTCTTTCGTCCTGGCGAGAGCGATCCTGACCCCATGCCGCGAGTAGGCGCTGTAGGTAATCAGGTAGTCCCCTTCCACCTGTGTGACGCGCGGGTCCTCGACGCCGAATTCCTCATAGGCGGCAAAAGGGCCCTCGACTTCGGGAGTCAGAAAAGGCTCGGGATCGGCCGTGAATCGAAATCCGTCGGGACTGCGCGCCAGGCCGATGATCGACCGTCCGGTACGCAGATGAGAACGGAAGAGCATGATGTACTCGCTCCCGTGCTTCACCACGGCCGCGTTGTGAACGGTCTCCACCGGGTAGGGGATGTCCGTTTTGGTGAGGATGGGATTGTGGCGGTATCGCCTGACGATGTCTGGCTTCATGGTCGCTTGGCGGCTTCGAGGTCAAAGATTTTGGCGTAGACCCGTTCGTAAGCTTCTACCATCGTGTCGATGGAAAAGCGTTGGAGGACTCGGGAACGGCAGGCGACCGGATCGATCTTCTGAACCCATTCGACGGCCTGCGCCGCTTCGGCGACAGTGTTCACCAGAAACCCGGTGCGTCCGTCTTCGATCACTTCACGGCAGGAGCCCAAATCCATCGCAATCACAGGTACGCCGGCTGCATTCGCTTCGGCAAGAACCAGTCCGAACCGCTCGGGGATGGTGTTCAAGTGCAGCACCGCTCGAGCACGGGCGAACAAGTCGTTCTTACCCGGTACGTCGACCGGTCCGACATAGCGGATCTGCCGGCCATCCAGGTGCGGTTCCACTTGCTCGCGGAAGTACGTCTTGTCCTGGACGATGCCCGCGATCCGCAACAGCAACCCAGTCCGGCGAGCCACGTCGATGGCCAGATGAACGCCCTTGTCGGGGTGAATCCGGCCGAGGAAGATCAGGTCGTCGCCGCTCGCCTGCCGAAGCGGGTACAGCGAAAGATCGATTCCGTTGTACACGGTCGCCAGGTAATTCAGGCCCGGCGTTCGATCGGAGTCGCTGATAGAGACGAAGTATCCGTCGCGATACTTACGGTAGACCGGCAGAATCTTCGGCGAGGAGAATCCATGGATCGTGGTCAGGACCGGGGTTGTCACCAGCCGCGAGTACGTCAATGCCATGAAGTCGTAGTGACTGTGGATCAGGTCAAACCGGTCGGCGTGCTCGAAGGCCTCGGAGATGTGAAGGTATTCAGAGACCTTCGGATCGGCGGCGGCGTCCTCTTCATATCCCCTGTCCACGACCGCATGCAGGCGGGCTCTTGTCAGGGAATCCCCGCTGGCAAACAGGGTTACGTCCCATCCGCGTGCGACCAGCCCTTCGGCGATGTTGCCGGCGACCGTCTCCCAGGCGCCATATTGGCGGGGAGGGGTTCGCCAGGCAACCGGCGACAGGATCGCCACGCGTTTGGAGGGCGTCGTCACGCTCATCGGCGATCTTCGGGTTGCATTGCCGCCAGGACCTCATCGACAGGGACGGTGGCGAAGCCGGTTGCATGGTCGGCCAGTCCGTACGGAATGATCAGTTCGCCTGCGTGGAGCAAAGCGCCGCAGGCATAAACCACATTGGGCACATAGCCCTCGCGTTCTGTCTCGTCCGGCTGAAGCAAGGGCTCGCTCAGGCGGCCGATGACCTTGCTGGGGTCGTCTCGATCCAACAGAAAGGCGCCTATGCAGTACCTTCGCATCGGGCCGACGCCATGACTGAGCACCAGCCAGCCCGCGTCGGTTTCGATCGGGGATCCGCAGTTGCCAAGCTGGACCAATTCCCAGGGAAAAGCAGGCTTGAGGAGCAACGTGCACTTATTCCAAAAGTGGACGTTATCGGAAAACATGAGGTAGATGCTCTCATTGTCCTGGCGCGAAAGCATGGCATAGAGGCCGTTGATCTTCCTGGGGAAAAGAGCCATTCCCTTGTTTTGCGCGGCCGGCCCGTTCAACGTGATGAAGCGAAAACGGAGAAAATCCACGGTCTCCACCAGTTCCGGCATCACCACTTTTCCATCGTAGGCCGTGAACGTCGCGTAATAGAGGCGGCTGCCGTCTTCATTACTGAAACCAACGAACCGGGCATCCTCGATACCGTTGCGCTGCGAGGGCGTGGCGGGAAACAGGATGCGCTCCGACAGTTCCTGGCCGGGCTGGAACTGGACCTCGTAGTTGGAGCGGGCCAGGACCCAGATTCCCTGAGCGGCATTGTGATCTTCCAGTGTCATTCCATCGGGACGGCGGAACTGTTCCGCCTTCAGACAGGAGCGAAGTTCTTCCAGTGCGAACGACTCTCCGAGGTTGTTCATCACCCGGCGCGCGAATTCGCAGGTCAGGCCCAGTTCGGAGAGTTTCCGTCCGAACAGCGCCTTTTCGTACAGAGGGTTGGGAATCTGGCGCGGCTCGGTGAGGAATCCGCCCGGGGGAAACACTTCAATCCGATGATCCGGATGAATGATTCCGGTTCGAAAGGTGATGGACGAAACGTGGCCTTCGCCGGTGGCCCGCAGGCTGAGAATGAACCGCAGGGTATCGGTTGGCAGCCCGTTCTGATCCGGGTGCGGGACGATGGAGGGATTGAACAGCGCAGCGGATTCCAACGAGTATTCGGCCAGAAAATAGGAGCCGATCAGCATCCGTCTCTGTTCAGAGATCTCATCAGTCTGCGGCAGCGCCTCGCGGACCTGTTCAAAGCGTTCCAGAAACACGTCGTGGATCCGCTGGTGCCTCCCGGTAAACCCCGAGGAGACTTCGTCCAGGAGAGGGCCGACTCGGTCTTCCGGAAGAGACAGGATCCTCCCGATGATGGAGCCGACGCGTTGTGAATCCCCCGGAGTGAAGGGCCGCAAAAGAACGCGCGACTGGTCGGGCCTGAGGACGATGCTCGATCGCTTGATGTGAATGGAGTTGTTGTTCATGGGCCTACGCGCCGATGGCGATGGGTTCTTTGAAACTCGCGACCATGTTCTGTGCCAACCGCATCTCGGCCAGCGAGAGCAGGAAGGCCAGGGTGGACTCGGCTCCCTGGTTCCCATTGACGCGGTCGACGTGCAGACCATCGCCGCAGCCGCCGCTTTCCGGGGAATACAGGTCGAGGCCGAGATCGTTCCAGCCAATGAACCAGTCGAAGGCTCGTTGCGCCTGTTCGTACCACCAGGAGTCCGACGTGGCGCGAAAGGCCTCGAGACAGGCGGAGACGGTCGCTTGCGCCTCGATGGGCTGCTGATCGAAATTGGCGCGTGGGCCGCCTCGACGGTAAAACCCATTGCTGCCGATGGGCCGGAAGTGCCCTTTCTCCGACACCTGCAACTCGGTGAGCCAGCGCAACGCCTGCAGACCCCGCTCGAGGACCGCCGGCTGTCCGGTGGCGCGTCCGCTCAGGATCAAGGCATGGGCGAGCTTCGCATTGTCATAGGACAACTCACCCTCAAACCAGCACCAGTCCGGCTTGGCGCTGCGGTCAAAAAGGTCCATGAGCCTGGCGGCAAGCGTCTCGCGGGTCTGATTGACGAGGCTGTCGCCGCTCAGCCGGCGCAGATACTCATGGATGCCGATCAAGCCGAAGGCCCAGGCACGCGGCGATGTCAGCTCCGTCAACGCAGGTAGCGCGAGGGCAAAGAGTTGCCCCGCCATCATTTGAAATTCCCGGAACGGCGAACGTCCCACGCCGATACCCAAGGCCCAAAGCGCCCGGCCCTGACAGTCCTCCGATCCCTGATCGTCGAGCCAGCGCCGGTCAAAGCTCATGTGATTGTGAAAGCGCCTCGCTTTTGCGTCGTAGGCGTGATGAAGGAAGGCCGCGCAGGTGGTTGCAACGGCTCGCACGCGCTCCGGCTCTTCACCGAGTTCGCCGAGCAGCACGGCCAGAATGAAGGCGCGAGCATTGTCGTCGGTGCAGTAGCCTTCGGAAAAATTCGGCACCGAGAAAATCGCGTGCTGGAAAACTCCGGTCGAATCGGTCATCCGCGAGAGGTGATCCAGCTTCACCTCCGGTAGCGCCCGTGGCCTCTGGTCGAGGGTCTTGGTGACCAGGGATTTTCGGGAGAGGGCGGCCCCGTCCAGCCGGGACCGCTCAAACGAGCGCATGTAGAGCTGGGCGACATTGCTCCAGATCATCTCACGCCCCATTCTGTAGGCGTTCTTGCGGATTGAGTGCCGCCTGGTGTCGTCCCTCAGCAATGCCGTTACTTCGTGGGCGATCGCCCCGGAGTCCCCGAAAGGTACCAGCACGCCGCGGTCCTCGGCCAGCAGTTCGGCGGCATGCCAGTACGGCGTGGAGACCACGGCTTTGCCGGCGCCAAACGTGTAGGCCAGCGTTCCTGAAGTGATCTGCGCCTCGTTGAGATAGGGCGTGACGTACAGGTCCGCGGCGCCAATGAACTCCTTCAGGTTTTCCAGGTCGACGAACCGGTTGTAGAAAATGACGTTCTTCTCGACTTTGTTTCTTCTGGCCAGGATCTCCAGGCCCAGCCGATACGCTTCGCCGTGTTCACGCAGTTCGTTGGGATGCGTGGCGCCCAGGACAATATAAACAACGTCAGGGAATTCAGCCACAATCCTCGGCAGTGCGTTGAGCACGCACTCGATTCCCTTGTTGGGCGAGAGCAGACCGAAGGTCAGCAGCACAATCTTCCCTTCCACGCCGAACTGGTCTTTGAAATACGTCGGATCGACGAACCCCACGTCGGGAATGCCATGCGCGATCAGATCGATTTTGTCCGGCGGCGCATGGTAGATCTCCTGCAACATGTGGCGCCCGCGCTCGGCCATGACGACCAGCCGCGTCGAAAGAGAGATCAACTCCCGCATCACGCGCCTCTGGTCCGCTCTGGGCTCGCGCAGGACGGTGTGCAGCGTGGTGACCACCGGCATCCTCAACTCGCGCAGGAATGCCAGAATATGCCCCCCGGCGGGCCCGCCGTAAATGCCGAACTCATGCTGAAGGCAGACGATGTCGACATTGCCGATGTTGAGGAAATCCGCGGCTCGCAGGTAGGACGACAAGTCCTGTTCCTCAATCTCAAAGCGAACGACCTCCGGGTATTCGTAGCCGCCCTTGATGTCGTTGACCGACACGGCGAAACAGTGGCTTTGAGGGTGCGCGTCCGAAACG
>CAZGUX010000138.1:0-66802 GCA_964529305.1 uncultured Solibacteraceae bacterium
ATCTTGTAGAGCTTGTCTTCGTCGTCCCACAGGACGCAGGGTGAGCCATGCGGATACACGGCCCATCCTTCCCACGGTTGATCGCCGACGATGATCGGCTTGGGCAGCTTGACGGGCTTGTGAACGACGCGCGTCAAGCCATGACGCGACTCGAGCACGCTGTCGTCGAAGAACAACTGGCGGTGGGGGCCGAGGTCGACCGGCTTGCCGGTATCGCGGGAAGGGGTCTGGGCGGAAGCGGATGCGCACAAGAGTAGAAAAACAATGGTAGGAATCATCTCAACCGATACGTACTCTATCGCATCCACGCGACCGATGCCGCGCGTCGCGGATTGCTGATAGCATCTTCGAGATGACGTGTGCGAGATCCATAGTTGCCGGCCTGATTGTGTTGCCGATGGCGTTTGCGCAGCAGAGCGGCCAAGCCCTTTATTCCGCCAACTGCGCGGTCTGCCACGGGGCAACGGCGGAGGGAGGTTCGGGGCCGGATTTGACGAGCCCGCGCTGGCACGCGGGGGTGACGGATGAGGAACTCGACCGCGTGATTTCCTCCGGCCGGGGCGCTATGCCCAGCTTCGGATCGCGCCTGGACTCAGCCCAGCGGAGAGCGTTGATCGCGCACGTGCGATCGCTCGCGTCGGCGGCGCTTCAACCGGTCAACGAGGCGCGGGCGCCCGAGATCCGCGTGCCGTGGGACCGTCTGCTGAAGGCGGATTCGGACGCCAACAACTGGCTGATGTACGGGCGGGATCTCGGTAACCAGCGGTTCAGCCCGCTCAAGGGGATTCATCGCGGCAACGTCCGGAATCTGGTTCCGGTGTGGACGTTCCAAACCGGCGTGCCCAACGGGCTGGAGGCGACTCCCCTGGTGGTGGACGGCGTGATCTACCTCTCCACTTCGTGGAATCATGTGTTCGCCATCGACGCGCGGACGGGCGCGGAGTTGTGGCACTACCAGCGTCGCCTGCCGGAGACTCTGAAATATTGCTGCGGGCCTGTGAATCGGGGCGTGGCAATCCTGAACGGCACGCTGTATCTCGCGACGCTGGATGCGCACCTGGTAGCGATCGATGCCCGCACAGGCCGCCCGCGTTGGGATGTGGAGATCGGCAAGGTCGCCAACAATCTGAGTGCGACCTCGCCGCCGCTCATCGTCGGCAACAAGGTGGTGGTGGGAGTCGCCGGCGGGGACTATCCCAGCCGGTGTTTTCTCGATGCCTACGATGCGGAATCGGGAAAGCGGCTGTGGCGATTCTATACCGTACCTGCCGCCGGCGAGAAGGGTTCCGAGACGTGGACCGCCGACTCCTGGGAACGCGGCGGCGGCGCGACGTGGATGAACGGGTCCTACGATCCGGCGCTGAACCTGCTCTACTGGGGCACGGGAAATCCCTATCCCGACTTCGACGGCGATGCCCGCCGCGGCGAAAACCTCTATACCGATTGCGTCATCGCCCTGGACCCGGACACCGGAAAATTGAAATGGCATTATCAGTTCACGCCCGGTGACGTCTGGGACTATGACGGCGTCAACGAGATGGTGCTGCTGGACGTCCGGCAGCAGGGCCGTGCGGTGAAGGCCCTCCTCCATGCCGACCGCAACGGACACCTGTACGCGATCGACCGCACCAACGGACGGTTCCTTTGGGCGAAACCCTTCGTGCGGGTGAACTGGGCCAAGGGCTTCGATGCCAAGGGCCGGCCGATCGTCGATCCGGCGAAGATCCCGACCCCGCAAGGAGTAGAGGTGTGCCCGGGCGCGGCGGGTGGCAAAGAGTGGAACGCGAGCGCGTATCACCCGGTCAGCCGGCTGTTGTTTCTTCCCGTGATCGAGAATTGCGCGATGTTCTACAACTATGGGGTGGAAGCGAAGAGGAAGGGGCTTCCGCCCGGTCCCGACGGGTTCAAGTACCTACCCAACCAGGCATACGGCAAGATCCTGGCGGTGCACGGCGACAACGGTGAAGTCGCTTGGGAGCAGAAGATCCGGACTCCGGCGGGGGCCGGAATGTTGGCGACGGCGGGAGGGCCTCTGTTTACCGGAGATGCCGAGGGCAATTTTCTCGCGTACGATTCGGACAGCGGCAAGCTGCTCTGGTCGTTTCAGACCGGGTCCGGGATGCGGAGCGCGCCGGTGGCTTTCTCGATTGATGGCCGGGAGTACATCGCGATGCCCTCGGGGATGGCCGGCGCGGTGGGCGGATTCACCGGAGCGGGAGCGCCGTGGATGAAAAGCTACCGGACGGGGGACACGCTGTTTGTGTTTGCATTGTTCGACCCGGACGCGTCGACGGCATTCCACGGAGGCGCACGGAGGTAGAAGATGGCGTGTGCCGCCGGGCGACGATGTGTGTCGCCCGGCGGGCGTGCAACAAGAGACCGGCTGCGCCGGGCGACACAAAACGTCGCCCGGCGCCACTCATTCAGACCGCGGCTTGGAACGCCCGCGGGCGAAACAGGAATTCGACGATGTTGCCTTCATGCGGCTGCAGCCAGTCGAGCCGGATTGTCGGGATCGACCCGATGTTCAACCGGTCGATGTGCGGCGCGTCGATGAACTTTCGCTGAAGCTGCTTGTCCTCGGTAATCACGCTGCAGACGAGCGTGGGCCCGATCTTCTTCAGGAATTCCTCCTGCGGGCACTGGACAACGCTAACGAACGGGAACATGTATTCCGTGTTCGCCACAGCCGGCTCCGTTGAATCGCAGTGAATCACCGTCGGGCGAATGTAGCCGCATCGCTGCTCCACCACCAGGCGATCGCCAAACGGCGCCGTCATATGTTCCACGCCGCGCCCGGCAAGCTGGCGTTCGATCGACTGCCAGATGGCTTGTGCGGCGCCCGGGACGGTGAAGGCCGCGAGCCTCGCTTCCGGATCCTGCGGCGGAAGGGGTTCTACGGGCCCAATGCGTTCCGCAATCGCCACGGCGATTTCCCGCGTGTGACGCGACGCCCAGATGCCGGAGCAGTTGATGCAGCCCCGCCCGCTGTTGGCGAACACGCTCTCCACCATCAGGTCGAGGTACTGCTCCCAGCGGTCGACCACGTCATCGCACAACAGGATCTTGCTGAACCCGGGGCCATGGACCTGGACGCGAGGGTCGCCTTTGTAGCGCTGAACCGTGGCCGTTCCGCCGAAGATGAGACTGCGATTGGTACGCGCCACCACCTCAGCGCCGACATCCCCGCCACCGGGATACACCGAGATCGCCTCCCTGGGCACACCTGCCTCAAAGAACGCCGCGGCCATCCGGTACGGCGTCCAGGGTTCCTGCGGACCCGGCTTGAGGACCAGGCCGATCTGCATCGGAATCACGGGCAGCCACAGCGTGTGCACGCCTGGTGAATTCGAGGGCAGGACCAAGCCGAGCACAGGAGTCTGTGCCTGGTAGCTCACCATCACGCCCCGGGACTCCATCCCGTAGCCGCGGGTCAGGATCTCAAGATCCAGGCCGCGGGTCAACGCGTCGAGGATGCGGTCCATGTTCGACAACACGAAGTGGTTCTTCTTCATGTTGCCTTTGCAGAGGTGCTCCGGAAGCCCGGTGCTGGCCGATTGCTGGCGGGCGAAATCCTCGGGCGATTGCACGCCGTCTCCCATGGGGAGATCGGCACTGAGGTAGAAATCCGCCGCGCGCTTCATCATTGCGATCAGATCGGGGATGGGAATCGCGGCCAACACATCGCGCGCCCGTTGCGCCTGGCGCATGTCGCGGCTGAGCAAGCCGGTGTTCGCCTGGCTGACTTTGGCCAGAATCTCGCCCGTCCGGAAATGGAACACGGGCTCCTGTTCCAGGCTGGTGTACGGCTGGCCCCAACGCAAAATCGGAATGTTCAACATGATCAATACACCCCCACCACAGTGGTCGCGCCCAACTGGCGGAACGGGCGGACGCCGCTGATCCCATCCCACGGATAGTTTTCGTACGGCGCTTCGCGCTCGCCCTCGTCTCTTTCGAGGAAGCCCGGAATGAAGGTTTCCTTCGTCAGCGTGGTCAGACGCACGCGGCCCGTCTGGCCGTAGCCGGCCACTTCGTCATAGTCGTCGAAGGTGACCACCTCGATCGCCGCTCGAGGCTGGGGCGCATAGTAGGAGATCTTGTAGCCGTCGGCGGGCCCCACTGGCTTGGAACACGCGAGGCCCATGAGGGTGTTGCCATAAGTCGGGGTCAGGTAGACGCCCTCGCCCAGCAGTTCCTCCACCGCGAACCGCGTAAATTGCGGAGTGAATTCCGTGCCTCCGGCGAAGATGCCGGTGATGCCGGCTTCGCGGACGCTGGTTCCGCGGTTCTCCAATTCTTCCGCCAACGACTCCAGCAGTTTCGGTGTCGTGAACATGCACTTGATGTCATGGCCTGCACCGAGGAGAGTCACGGCCTGCTCGATGACGTGGGCCTTGTACTGGCGGAGTGCCTCCATCTCGCCGGCCTTGATGAGCTTGATCACCCAGCGTGGATCGAGATCGACGCAAAAACAGATGCCGCCGCGATGCTGGCATAGATGCTCCACGGCCAGGCGCAGCCGGCGTGGTCCAGAAGGCCCGAGCATCAGCCAATTGGCCCCGCGAGGGAAATACTTCTCGGGCAGCGTGTCGCTGAACATCTCGTAGTCGATGCGGAAGTCTTCCATCTGGACTCGGGCCTTGGGCACGCCAGTGGTTCCTCCCGTTTCGAACACGTAGGCCGGTTTGTCTGCCAGGCCGCGCGGCACCCACTTCCGAACCGGGCCGCCTCGCAGCCATTCGTCCTTGAACGGAGGGAAGCGGCGCAGGTCTTCAAAACGGCGGATCTCTTTCCGCGGATCCCAGTCGAGTTTCGAAGCGAAGTCCAGCCAGAACGGGCAACCTGTCGCAGGGTCGAAATGCCACTGGACGATGTCGCGCACGTGCGCGTCAAGCTGCTCTTTGGCCTGCTGCACTTTGGCGGCGAGACTGGGGGCTTCCGTAATGTTCATTCCATGGACTCCGGGTGTTCCTCCAGAATAATACAGCGCCGCCGCGGCGAAGACAGCGCCGCCGCCGCAAAGATACGATACGGAGGTGGGACTTCATCCATGAGCTTCGAACCGATCTCCGAACACCTCTTCCGCTTACGCGATACCTGCAACGTCTACGCACTGATCGACGGCGACGCCGCCCTGCTGATTGACGGTGGTTCGGGCGCCGCCATGGAACACCTTGCCGGATTGGGCGTTACTCACGTCGAGTGGGTTCTGCACACGCATCACCATCGCGACCAGTGCTGGGGAGATCATCACCTGGTCCGCCAGGGCGCGAAACTGGCCGTTCCCGAGCACGAGCGGCACCTTTTCGAAAAGGCCGAGTTGTTCTGGCAGACGCGGCGGGTGTTCGACAACTACGACGACCGGAACACCTTCTTCACTACCAGCGAGAATCTGCCCGTCGCGGCTTCCCTGGTGGATTACGAGGAGTTCGCGTGGCGCGGCTACCGGTTCTACGTCCTGCCTGCGAAAGGCCATACGCCCGGTTCGGTCGCGTTGGTGGCCCCGATCGACGGCCGGTTGATCGTCTTCACGGGCGACCTGATGGCCCGCGGCGGCGTGCTGTATCAGTTGCACGCCATGGAGTACACCTATAGCGACACGATCGGGGCGTTGTTTACACTGCAGTCCATCCAGACCGTGCGGGATCTGTTGAAAGGGGAGGAAATCGCCGGGAAGCGATTCGCCGGCGCCCCGCTGTTGCTGCCGTCGCACGGGGATCCGATCGACGCGCCGCTCGAGGACATCGACCGGCTGGAACGTTCGATCATGGAACTCGCCTCGCTCGGCCGGGGCATGAGGGTGGCCGGCCGCGACAGCATTCCGGAACCGCAGTTTCTGCCGGAGCCGAAGTTCGTGCCGCTTTCCGAGCACCTGCTGTGGGGCGGTCCGTGGACCTGCTCCTTCTTCTATGTGTTGTTGTCGCGATCGGGGAAGGCCATGTTTCTCGACTACGGCCACTCCTTCTTCCCGCACATGCACATCTTCGCCGACCACGGCGGGATGGAGACCATGCGCTTCGTCGAGCATCATCTCAAGGAGTTGCGGCGCGACTACGGGGTGACCTCGTTCGACCTGGCCGTGCCTACGCACATCCACGACGACCATACCTGCGGCATTCCGCATCTGCAGCGTTTCTACGGGACGAAGTGCTGGGCGCTCGACGAGGTGGCCCAGGTAATTCAGGAACCGGCCGCCTGGGCGTCGACGCCGTGCGTGTTCCCGAAGCCCATTCGCGTGGATCGCATACTTCGCGATCGCGAGACCTTCGAGTGGGAGGAGTACTCCTTCCACATCCACTTTGCTCCCGGCCAGACGGAGTATCACTCGGTCCTGTCCGCGGAGATCGACGGGCGCAAGGTCGCGTTTACCGGGGACAACTGGTTCATGCATGATGTGTTTCACGCCGGGAAAGTCGATTCGCTTCCGTTCCAAACGACGGTTTTGCGCAACAGCTTTCAACTCTGGATGCACCGCCGGTGCATCGAGGTGATGGAGGAGATCCGGCCGCAGTTGATCTGTCCCGGCCACTGGGGCGTGTGGCCCTGCGATCCACGAGCCTTGCAGCAGTATGCGGACTACATCCGGCGCAAAGAGCGCGTGTTCCGGAAACTGGTGGGCGAACCCGCCGATCACTACATCGACCTGTTCTGGGCCCGCCTGTTGCCGTATGTCGCGGGGGTCGCTGCCGGGGCGGAACAGAGCTACCGCCTGCTGCTGCGCAACAACTTCGCGGAAGAACGAACCTACGACGCGAGGCTGTTGCCGCCTGCCGGATGGAGTGCGAGCGACGGGTATGCGAGTGTCACGATCCCTGCGGGTGGCCGCGCCGAGCTATCGCTCATGGCCATGGCGCCTGTGGTCGGCGATGGTGTTCGGCGTCTGCTGACGGCCGAGATTCGCATCGATGGCGTCTCGCAAGGTCCGATTGCGGAGGCGTTGGTGACGGTCCGGTAACGTTGTGTGCTCAAACGCGCTCGGGCCGGATTCGAGACTGCCTTAAGCGAGTAACTGCTTCACCACATTCCCATGCACGTCTGTCAACCGGAAATCGCGGCCTTGGAAACGGAAGGTCAGTTTCAGGTGATCGAAGCCCAGCAGGTGCAGCAAGGTGGCGTGCAAGTCGTGAACATGCACTTTGTCCTTCGTGACGTTGAACCCAAGCTCGTCGCTTTCGCCCATCACGAGTCCCCGCTGGACGCCGCCCCCGGCCAGCCACATGGTGAACGCGTTGGGATGGTGATCGCGGCCGTCGCTGCCGCCCTGCACCATCGGCGTACGGCCAAACTCGCCGCCCCAAATCACCAGCGTGTCGTCGAGCAGGCCGCGCTGCTTCAGGTCTTTCACCAGCGCCGCGCAGGCACGGTCCGTGTCCTCGCAGTTCTTCTTCAGATCCTTGACCAAGTTGCCGTGCTGATCCCAGGCCTCGTGATACAACTGCACAAACCGTACGCCGCGCTCCACCAGTCGCCGCGCCAGCAGACAGTTGTTCGCGAACGAAGGCTTTCCCGGCTCCGCCCCGTACATCTCTAGAGTTTGCTTCGACTCCTTGCCAAGATCCATCAACTCGGGCGCGCTGCCCTGCATGCGGAACGCCATCTCGAACGAGTTGATGCGGGTCGCGATCTCGGGATCGCCCATCACGTCCTGCCGCATCTGGTTCAACTTGCGAATGGTCGCGAGCGAGTCCTTTTGCAGCTCCTCGTCCACACCCTTTGGATTCGACAGGTACAGCACCGGATCGCCGCTGCCCCGGAACTGAACGCCCTGATAGACCGTCGGCAGGAATCCGCTGCCCCAGCAGGAGTTGCCTCCGCTCGGGCCCTTCTTTCCGGAACTGAATACGACAAAGGCCGGCAGATCGCGCGACTCCGAACCCAGCCCGTAGGTCACCCATGCGCCCATGCTCGGGCGTCCGAACTGCTGGCTGCCGGTGTTCATCAGCAATTGACCGGGGGCATGGTTGAAGGCATCGGTCACCATCGACTTCACGACGGCGACGTCCTCGAGAATCGTCGCCGTGTGGGGAAGCAGTTCAGAGATCTCGGTGCCGTTGGGCGCCTTGACGAACTTGAAGCGGGGCCCCAACAACTTCGAGTTCGGATTGATGAACGCGGCGCGATAGCCTTTCAACAGATCCGCCGGCGGCAGCGTGCCGTCGAACTTCGCCAGTTGCGGCTTATTGTCGAACAACTCCAGGTGGCTCGGCGCGCCCGCCATGAACAGGAAGATCACCCGCTTGGCTTTCGGCTGAAAGTGCGGCGTCTTGGGAGAAATGGGATCAGCCGGAGCGACCGCCGCCGGCGCTGCATAGCCGGATTCAGCCAGCAACTGAGTGAGCGCCAGCGAGCCCAGACCAACGCCGCATTGTGAGAGGAACCAACGCCGTTTCGTGTTTATCATGGATTCGACAAGCCACCGCTCCCTGACGGTCGCGGCTCTGCTTACTCCTTGGTGATCGTTTCGTCCAGATTCAGCAGCACACGCGACACCGCCGTCCATGCGGCCAGTTGCGCCGGAGTCGCCTTCTTCCGCAGAACCAGCGGCTTGGCGGGATCGGCCACCGCCAGATCCAGAGGCCGCGCGTTGGCGTCCGAAAACCGCTGCGTCTGCTTTCCCAGCAATTCGAGCAACGCCGCCGATTCCTGTTCGCTCGGTTCCCGCGAGACACACCGGCGAAACGCGTATCTCATCCGTTTAGCATCTGTCTTCCCGCCGTCGGCGAGGGTCTTCCACGCCAGCGCCCGCGCGGTCTCGAGGAACAGAGGTTCATTCAATGTGGTCAACGCCTGCAGGGGCGTGTTCGACCGCGAGCGGCGGACGCACGACATGTCTCCGTTCGGAGCGTCGAACATCTGCAGCATCGGATAAGGCACGGAACGAAAGCGGAACGTGTAGAGCGCCCGGCGGTAACGGTTCTCGCCCTTTTCTTCATACCAGTTCTTAGGGCCGTAGCTGGCCGGAGGCAGAAAGAGAAAATCCGGTGCAGGCGGGTAGACACTCGGGCCGCCCACCTTTGCGTTCAGCAATCCGCTGGCCGCCAGCGCGATGTCGCGCACGATTTCGGCCTCCACGCGGAAGCGCGGACCGCGCGCCAGCAGCCGATTGAAAGGGTCGCGCGAATACAATTCCGGCGTGACTTTGGACGATTGCCGGTACGTCGCGGAGTTGACGATAGCGCGGTGAAGGGCCTTCAGACTCCAACCACGGTCCATGAACTCCACCGCCAACCAATCCAGCAGTTCAGGGTGCGAGGGCTGCTCGCACTGAAAGCCCAGGTCCTCCGAGGTAGCCACAAGCCCGGTTCCGAAGTACTGCTGCCAGACTCGATTGACCAGCGCCCGCGCGGTGGTCGGCGCGTTACGATCGGTAAGCCATTGGGCAAAGGCCAGGCGATCCGGCTTCATGCCGGCTGGCAGGGGATTCAGAAACGCCGGAACTCCGGGTTCGACCGGCTTGCCGGGCTTGAGAAAGTCTCCGCGGGTTAACAGATTCGTCCCGCGAGACCTCTCCCGTGCCTGCAAGACCAACTGCGAGGACCCCTCCGGCAACTGCGACCACAGCGCCGCGATCTGCTCGTTCGCCGCGCTCCACTCCGGAACGGTCGTTCGCCAATAGCTGAACACGGCGTGTGCCTGCGCCGGCGAGCGTTGTTCGGCCGGGACCGACAGGACCTCACGAACCTGCTTCGGCAGGGGATCCGCCGACGGGTTCGGCGCGGTGGTCACCGACAGCCGCATCCGGCCCAGGTTGTGATTCTGGTTGTCGTCACTGTTCCAGCCGCCGTGCTTCTGGCTCAGGTAGATATTCAGCACGGTCCCGTTCGGAAACGAGACCGGCGACTCGACCGCGAAGACCGCCTTGCGCGGAAGATTGCGCAGGACCGGGCCTGCGTCGTGAGTCCAGGCCGTTTCTTCCTTGCCGTCGATCGCGAAGCCGATCGGCCCCAGGACGCGCTTCTTTTCATTCTTGTCGTGATAGATCGTGTCGAGCGGCCGCTCGGGCAGCGAGACGTCGGCGCTCGCCCGGGCGATCTTCACCTTTACGGTCTTCTCCGGCGTTTCGGCCGGCGCCGCCTCGACCTCGAATTCCGTCAGCGCTCCCGTACCCTTGATGGAGCGGCCCGGCCCGCCCAGCGGCAGGTTCGCATCGTTCAACAACTCCAACCGGAAGCCCGTAATGTTCTTCAGATCCGTCTTCAGGCTAAACTTCGCCCGGTGCTTGGTGGGGGCATACCCTTGCGCCAGAAACGAGCCGTCGTCCAGTTGCAGGTACTTCTGCCCGCCCGTCGAGATGTCGTCGACGGACGGCCTCAGCACCACCCACTCCGGTTGATCGCCGCGGACCTTCTGCTCCCACTGCGCCATCCGCTGCGCCCAGTCGGGATGCCGATGCTCGAGGCCGGTCTCGATCTCACGGGTCTTCGAGAAGATCTCCGCCCGCTGACCCTGCTCGTCCGGCGTGTACACCGCGACGTTGGCTTCGTGCGAGTCGTTCAGGAAGGCGAAAATCCGGTAGTACTCTTCCTGGGTCAGCGGATCAAATTTGTGGTTGTGGCACTGAGCGCATTGAATCGTGATCCCGAGAACGCTTTTGCCGATCGCATCCATGCGGTCGAACATGGCCTCCATCCGGAACTGTTCGGGATCGATGCCGCCTTCTTCGTTGATCATCGAATTGCGCAGGAACCCGGTGGCGACCTTCTGGTCCTGAGTCGCGCCGGGAAGGAGGTCTCCCGCCAGTTGCTCGATGACAAAACGGTCGTAGCCCAGGTCGCGGTTCAGTGCCTCGATGACCCAGTCGCGGTAGAACCACACCTGGCGCGACTTGTCTTTTTCGTACCCGTCGGAGTCCGCGTAGCGCGCGGCGTCCAGCCAGTGCCGAGCCCATCGCTCGCCGTAATGCGGGGAGCCGAGGAGGCGTTCCACCTGCTTCTCGTAGGCCTTCGGACTTTTGTCTTTGAGGAACGAGTCAACTTCGGCCGGACTCGGGGGGAGTCCGACTAAATCCAGGCTGAGACGCCGCAGCAACGTGACCCGATCCGCTTCGGGCGAGAGCGCGAGTCCCTCTCGTTCAAGCTTCGCCAGGATGAACCGGTCGATCGGATTCCCCGCATGCGCGGCGTCCCGAACCTCGGGCAGAACAGGCCGGCGCGGGGGAACAAAGGCCCAGTGCTTCTTCGCCTCCACGGCCTTTGCCTCGAGGCCTTCGGGCCAATCCGCACCCTGGTTGATCCACTCCCGGATCGACGCAAGTTGGCCGGCGGGCAAGGGCTTACCGCCCATTGGCATGCGCGCCTGATCGCCGAGTCCGGCCACGCGCTGATACAAGACACTCGCGTCCGCTTTGCCGGGTTCGATCAACCGCCCGGAGTTGCCGCCGTGCATTGCTGCCGCTTTCGCATCCAGGCGCAAGCCACCCATCTGGGCTTTGGCCCCATGGCATCCCTGGCACGACTGCTGAAAGATGGGCTGGATGTCCCTGACGAACTCCACCTTGCGAGGTTCGGCAAGGCCCGTCATTGCGCAGGCGAACAGAACGGAGACGCAGCACCGCTGGATGGTTGACAACATACTGCTTCTCCTTAGGGTACACCGGCGGTATGCGACCGTAATCAAGGGCTTTTATCATCGACGTGATCCGGTATGGCACAGGCATAGGCATGGTCATCGTGAGTCGAGCCTGCTATGCTCACAATTCCACGGTCCCGCAAGCAGGAAAGGCCGTGGGCCGTGGGAGTTGTAAGTTACAACACAAATGACACGAGCACGGACATTCGTTCCGCTGGCGCTTATGGCGCTTCTCCGGGTTGGCTCGGCGCAGCCTCCGGATCTGGCGAATTGGCCTTCGCCTCTGTATTGGACCCCGGAGGTCCACAGTACGAAGGACGGCCGCGCGGCTGTTCTCTCAGGGCAGTTGCCACTCGTTGCAGTGAGCCCCTGCCGTCTGGTCGACACCAGGCCGGAATACGCATCGTCCGCATTCGTTGGGCCCTTCGGACAACCGGGGCTCGGCGGCGCTAACCCGTCCGTCCGGGAAATTCCGGTGTCTTTGGGGCCGTGCGGTATTCCCGCCGGCGCCAAAGCCTACTCGTTGAACATCACTGTCGTGCCGCCCGCGCCGATGCAGTACCTGACGGCATGGCCGACCGGTTCCGTCCGGCCAAACGTCTCGACGCTGAACGCGTTTCAGGGACAAATCGTTGCGAACGCAGCGATCGTGACTGCCGGAACCAATGGCGCGATCTCCATCTTCGTGTCCGACCCGACGCACGTCATTGTCGACATTAACGGTTACTACACGGAACTGACTGGGGGAGGCGCTACCGGACCTCCTGGCGCCACGGGACCAACGGGTCCAACCGGCCCCGCCGGAGCGGATAGCTCGGTACCCGGTCCGGCCGGCTCACAGGGTGCGACCGGTGCGGCAGGTCCGACTGGCGCGACTGGCGCGACGGGCCCAGCAGGTCCGACAGGGCCGGCAGGCTCCACCGGCGCGGCGGGTGCGACGGGCCCAGCAGGTCCGACCGGCGCGACTGGCGTCGCGGGTCCGACAGGGCCGGCAGGTTCGACTGGCGCTGTGGGTGCGACGGGCCCAGCGGGTCCGACGGGCTCTATTGGCATCGCGGGTCCGACAGGGCCGGCAGGTCCGACTGGCGCCACCGGCGCCGTGGGTCCCACCGGGCCTCAAGGCATTGGCCTGACCGGTTCGACCGGTCCGACCGGTTCAACCGGCGCTACCGGCGCCACAGGCGCAACCGGCGCCGGTGGTCTGAGCGCGTACGGCTCGGCTACCCAGTTGGCGACCATTTTGGATGCCACCATCGTTGGAGGAGCGGACATCCCCTTCTCGAACAACGGGCCGCTGTCTGGCGTGACGCATACCGCGGGAACCACGACCTTTACCGTGCCCACCGCGGGCGTGTATGAAATCCTGTACTCGATCAACATCACGGCCGGCATCGGTTCGGCCATGGGCGTCGCGGTGAATGGCACCGTCAATGCGACCTCAGCCGTTCCCTCACTGGTCGCAACGGGAACACTGTCGGGCCGAACGATGCTGTCGCTGGCCGCCGGAGATGTTCTCACGGTCCGTAACAACAGCGCGGTCGCGATGACTCTGGCCCTGGCGCCCGGCGCGGGCGCCCAGATCACAATCAAGCGAGTCAATTGAGACGTTCGGTGGCAGCGGGAAATCCCGCTGCCACCTCAAGCTCCGCGGCCGCTCGGAGACCGCTCGGCGAGGTTGCCGGGCAGCAGGCGTTCCACGATCACCACATCCCGCCAGACGCCGTCCAGCCTGCCGTGGTTCTTGTAGACGCCGACTTCCCGAAAGCCGAGGGAAGAGATCAGCGACCGGCTGGCCGTGTTTTCCGGGAAAACGCGGGACACCAGCTTCCAGAAGCCCGCGGCCTCGGCCGCCCGCAACAATTCCTCCAGCACCAGGCGGCCGGCTCCGAGCCTTCGATAGCGCCGATCTACATAGACCGAGGTCTCCGCAATGCCGTTGTAGCAGGCGCGGGACCGATACGTCGACGTGGCGGCGAAGGCGATCACATCGTCTTCGGCTTCGGCGACGACAATCGGGTGAATTCCATCAAACCAGGCTCTGATATCGTCCTCGGTTCGCAGGGTGGTCTCGAAGGTCGCCACGCGATCCTGAATGCCGTGGTTGTAAATCCGAGCGATGGCCGCCGCATCGGCCAACGTTGCGGTTCTTGCCCGCATGATCAGGACACTATGCCACGACGTTGGGCTGCCCGCAAGCCGAGTTTGAAGCCGGGTCGGGTTCCCCAATAGGATCCGCCGAATCATGACTGCGCTTGCAATCGACCGCGGCCGCGATGAGGTCGCGCACGTTCGAGACCTTCGACAGTTCGGCATCCGGAAACCGGGCATTCCGATCCGGCCGGTCGAGGTACAGGCACCCAACCGCGATCTGGTTGACCACCACCGGGTACAGCGCAAACACGCCGGGCGTTGCTAAAGCGACCAACGGGGAGGTCAGATAGCGGTCGTCCCGCCCGAGGTCGATCACGAAGTCCTTCCGCTGCGTGATGGCGGTTCCGATGGGAGGAACGCGATTCGACACGGGGAACACGAACTCATCCACCAGAGTCTGGCAGTTCGTTCCCCGCCCGATGCGAGCCTCGAGGGTCGTCTTGCTCTCGTCGAGCAGGGCGAACGCCGCCCGATCGAACAAGCCGCTTCCGGCGATGGCATCGAGCGCTATCCCCAGAAACTCGTTCAGGTCGAGGTCTTCGGGTTTCCTCAGCGCGCTTCTTAGCCGGAAGATCCCGAGGTCCAAAGCCGAGGGCGTTGCCGGAGCGCCATCCTCCGGGCCGGCTAGTTGGAGCACGTCGAGGGCGGAGTCGACCTGATTCCGCAACTTGAGGCCATCGACCTTCAGGCCGAGGGACCGGAAGATGTCCTGCGCGTCCGAAACAGCGTCGTTCAGGATCGACTGGATATCCTTCTCCGTCACCTGCAGGGACCGGCCGTGACGTTCCAGCAACCGCTTCAACTGCGCTTTGGCCTGCTCGGGCTCGGAGCGGTGCGTGGCACGGACCATCTGGTGGCTGAACATCGTGATCCGCGCCAGCAGGAGTTGCTCGTCCCCGCGGCCGGTTAAAGGCCCGTCCGGAGGAGGCCGGATCCCGGCAAGGACTTTTGATCCCAGATTCCAGACCTTCAAGACTTCGGCGGCCAACTCCTCGAAGGTGAACCCAAGAACGCGCCGGCAGACCGCTTTCTCCGGCAGTTGTTCTTCGAGCATGGCCACCAGCAACTTGGCATACTGGTGCGGCTCATAGTAGGAAACCAGTAACTCGCCCAGGTTGCGGAGCAGGCCGCAGAGATAGGCTTCGTCGGGATTGGGGTATTGCATGCGCTCGGCGATGCTCCGCGCCTGGCTGCCCGTTAACAGCGACAGCAGCACCAACTCACGGATGCCCGGCGCCTTGACCGCGAACTGCTCCAGGAACTTCAGCCCGGACGCAATCCGCACCACCCGCTCGACCCCCATCAGAGCCACGGCATGAGAGACGCTCAAAATCGGCTGGCCGGAGCGATTGAAGTAGGCCGAATTCGCCGTGCGGAGGACCTGGAGCGTCAGGGAGACGTCCCGCAGAACGACACCCGCGAGCGCTTTGGCGGTCGTTTCAGAACTGGCGGAAAGCGCCAGCAGCGAACGGACGTTTTCCGAACAGCCCGGGAAGTCCGGGTCGCGCAGGATTCGGCTCACGCAGGCGGTCAATCCCTCTCTTGTTTGTGGCACGCGCGCGGCCTCTTCTGTCCCATCGGCCAGAATTGGCCGGATATGAGGGCGGCGCTCGATACAATGGGAGAATTGCGTTACGTAGCCGTTCTGTCGCTAGCCGCTACGCTGTCCTGGGCCCAGGTCCTGCTCGATCCACAATCGCGGCAGGGACAGGCCGCCAAGGCGCTGCTCGACCGTGCCAGCGCCACCGGCAAACTCCCCTGCAAAGTGCAGTCCATGCCGCCGACCCTGAACTTTGCCTTGCGGTACTCGGGCGGCTACCGGGCGACCGTCCCGCTGGCGCAACTTCCTCCCGAGGGCACGACCTTAGCCGCCGTGTTTCGAGTCCAGGCCCAGGGGTCGGCCCAAGGCGCCTACTTTCGTCATCTGTACCGGCTGCCCAAGATTCCGCCCAACACGAAACTGTGGGTTCTGCTCGACGGCGGCTTCTTCCTGGGGGAAGGCCGATATGAGGTCGACTGGCTTCTGACCGATCTGGAGGGCCGCGAGTGCCGCTCCCGGTGGCGCGTCGAACTCCGTCCCAAGGAAAAGGACCGGCCGTCCCGCCAACTGATGGGCCCGGGAGAGGTCGCCTCGCTGCGGCTGACCTCATGGAAGCCGCGCACGAAACGCCGGCCGTTCCGGATCGCCGTCTTCCTGCACGTCGCGCCCATCCGGTTCCGGGCGACCATGCTGTCTCCCTTCGATCAGTCCGTGCTGCTGACCACGCTGACCTCGCTGTTCGAGAGCGGTCCTTTTGAAGAAAGCTCGGTTGTGGCGTTCAGCCTGCAGAAGCAGCGCGAGTTGTACCGCGTCGAGGGCCTCACCAACGAGCGCCTGCAGAAGCTGCTGCAGGTGATGGACGATCTCGAACTCGGGACGATCGATGTCCGCGAAATGAACGACCCGCGGCGCTACCTGAACCTGCTCGCGAACATGGTGAACCGCGAGCAAGCCTCGGACATTCCACCGGACGCGATGGTCTTCGTCGGGCCGCAGAACCGCTACGATTTCAAGTTCCCGAAGGACTTTCTCGAGAACGTTCCGCCCGAACGGCGTCCGCCGATGTTCTACCTGCGCTACAGCTACTTTTTGCGGTACGTTCCGTTCGCCGATTCCATCGAAAAGCTGGTCAAGAGCCAGGGAGGCAAGGTGTTCAACATCGCCCACCCGGCGGAGTTTCTGGCCGCCCTCCGGAAAATGGAGGAAACCCTGCGCGAGCGCGCGGCCGCCCTGCCGGCCCCCTCTACTTCAGGGGCCTCGCCAGAAAGCGATACCCAACGCCGCGAACCGTGAGCAAATGCCTGGGGTGGCCGGGTTCTTCCTCGATATAGCGCCGCAGCCGCACGATGAAGTTGTCGATCGGCCGGGTATCGGTGTCGTCCCGCACGCCCCAGACGTCCTCGAGCATGGCCTTGCGGCTCACGGCCTTGCCTTCGTGCCGGATCAGATAGCGAAGAAGATTGGCTTCCATCAGGGTCAGCCCGATGATTTGCGTGTCGACCCTCAACTCCAGCTTGCTGAAGTCGATCACCTTCCCGTCAAAACGGTAGATGTCCGGTTCCGCCTCGGGGGCAGCCGGTTGGAGCAGCCACGCGCGCCGCCGAAGCAGCCCGCGAATGCGCGCCAGCAGAATCGCGAGTTCGAATGGCTTCGGCAGATAATCGTCGGCGCCGCTCTCGAATCCTTGCAGCACATCTTCCGGGCGGCCACGAGCCGTCATGATCAGGATCGGAATAAACTGCTTTCGCTGACGAAGTTCGGTGGCCACCTGAAAGCCGTTGATCCCCGGCAGCATGACGTCCAGAACCAGCAAATCGAACGTCTCTCTCAGCAGGAGGTCCAAGCCCTGCTCGCCGGTATCCACCACCGCGACGCCGTACCCTTCCGCCTCGAGGTTGAAGCGCAGCCCTTCGGCCAGATGGGTTTCGTCCTCGATGATCAGGATTCGGGCGCTCATGACGATGGCGCGAGCGGCAACTGCAGCGTGAACGTGCTTCCCAGCCCCGATCCGCGGCTCTCGGCAAACGCCCGCCCGCCGTGCCTCTCGGCAACCGAACGGACGATGTAGAGCCCGAGACCCGTTCCTTTGACCCGCATCGCCACCGCGCCCGGAATCCGGTAGAAGCGCTTGAAGATTTGCTTCAGCTCGTCCTGAGGGATTCCGACGCCCTGATCGCTGACGCGAACGGCTACCCGCTTGGCATCCACACCCGTCAGTTCCACCACGACGCAGACGTTGCCCCCCGAGTACTTGACGGCATTGTCGATGAGATTCGAGACCGCGGAGGCGAGTTCGTCGCCGTCGCCCAGGACCACGGGCCGGGCGCCGGCGGAGAGGTTCCTTACCAGCCGCAGCGCGCCGGCCGGCAAGTGATGCCGGCGCTCCGCCACGGTGATGCACTCTTCGACCAGGGGTTCCAATTCCACGCGCGAGGTCTGGAGGTGCTTTCCTGCCCTGCCCGCCCGCAGTACCTGTTCGATCGTGTTCATCAGGCGGTCGGTGTCGGAAAGCATGATGTCATAGATCTCCCGCCTCTTGCCGTCTTCGACAGCCCTGGTCTTGAGGGTTTCCAGATAGAGCTTGATCGAGGCCACCGGAGTCTTCAACTCGTGCGTCACCGAGTTGATGAACGCGTCGTGCTGTTCGTTCCTCCGGATTTCGCGGACCAGAAAAATGGTGTTGAGAACCACTCCGGTAATGATCACCAGAAAGAACAACACGCCCAGCACGAGCAGGACCGTGGTTCGCCAACTGAACAGGACCCACCCTACCTGGAGCGCCACGGCCAAAGCCGTCACGGCAATCCCCAGAGCCACAAAAAAGACGATGGACTTGCGGCGGCTCGGAGCGACCATCTGTTTTCTTCTTTAGCATGCCATGCGGGCCTCAGCCAACGGGCGCCGCGATCACTCCGGCCTGAAGACGGCCGTTGGGGTGACCGGATGAGCAAGGGCCGCGCCGGTTTCCATTGCGATTCGCGCGGCCCTTTCCCCCGTCAAGGACCAAAGCCTTGTCTAGCGCTCAGGCGGTGTCCCGGAGACGCAGCGGCGGACGCAGCGAACGGCGTTCCTCGCGGTTGTCCTTGGCCGGCATCGTGACCACCTTGGCGCGAGTGGCCTGATCCGGAACCCGGGTGGCGAAGTACTCGTCGATCGGGAACAGCCCGTAAGGCTCCAACTCACGGAACGCTTTTCCCAGCTTGTTCTCGATCCGATAGACCGCGTGGAAGAATTCTCCCCGGTCCACGTTCATTTGCCGGCAGCACAAGTGCCAGTCGGCTCCCAACAGGAAGTGCACCCGGAACACACGGTGCTCGAACTCGTCGAGAAAACGCTTGGCGATTAGACAGAAGTCCGCGATGTAATCCTCCACCAGCCGCTCGTAGCGGCGGTTTCGGTCCTTGCCCGAGTATTGGGTCAGACAGACCTTGCTCAGGGTCCGTTCGCTGGTGACACAGCGCCGGAAGCGGCGATAGCATAGCCGGAAAATACTTCGGAGCACGCAATTACAGGGTTGTGGGTCGTAGCGCCGGCCGCGCAACCCCTCGCCGTCGCAGAACCTGCACGTCTGCCTGGCGAGCCCAGCGGTTTCCTTATGATTCCACGTCATTTTGGCCTCCCGTCCTGCAATCTTTGCCGCCCGGGGACGGTTGATTTTGTGAATCGTTGTCTTTACTCTAATAGAGACGGAAGAAATGTCAATCAAATGCAAATCGTGAGATGAACAAAAAGATTATCTGGATTTCCACTGTTTCTTCTAACCGTCAATATACTTGGAAGTTGCGAGGATTGTGGGGGGCGTGAGGGAGGGTTGGCGTGAGCCGATAATCACTATGGATACCCCACCTATTTCAAAGAGAAATATACAAAGTGGCCAGGAGAAAGGCTTTTTGTGGCTCACCGAACGGCTTCGGGAGCAAGTCCTCGGCCATATCCGCTCGGGCGAGACAACGGAGCGAGGACTTGCCCATCTCACCGCGATTTCCCAGCCTCACCTGCACAACGTTCTCTGTGGAGCCCGCTCGCTCACGCCCGCGGTTGGCGATGTGCTGCTCCACACCCTGGGTATCGATCTAACCGATTTGATTGAGTCCGGCACCAGACCGGCGGGCGTGGTCCCGTTCCTCGACGGACCGCTTGGAGGCGGGCGCCCGTTTCCGTCTCGCGCGCGAACGGACATGGGGCTTCCCCTGGTTCATTCCGCCATGGCTCAGCCCCGTCAGCCCGCGGCCGCCGAAGTGAGGGAGGACCCATCCTCTCGCGACACGTTCCGAACCGGCGACCTTGTCCTGCTCGACCTCCACCCGGCGGCCCGCCTCGGTTTCCCGCCGGGAGCCTGGCTCGCCGTGTTGGGGGATCAAGGGACCTTTCTGCGGCGCGTCTGGCGGGGCGCAGGCGGCTTGTGGTGCACAGGCGATGACCCGGCGCAACGCACATGGATTCCCCTCTCCGGCGGCGACCAGCATATCCTAGAAGTTTTAGGGGCAAGGGTGGTGTGGATTGGCCGGACACTGGAGCCTGCGGCGGCCCTCGACGGAGCGCCTGAGGAAACTGGCACAGAATATTGACGCGCTGGTCGAGAAGGACGACCGCATGAGCAGACAGATGGAGGTGGTGTCGCGTCTGCGCAACGAAGCGGTGCGAAGTCTCCATGCGCTTTGCTCGGGTTTCGTCTCGGGGGTCAACGCACACCTCACTCGCACCAAACTCGAGTTGGCTCCCGAGGAGCTACCGGGGGAACCCTTCCACATCGACCGCCCCAACCTGCTCCAGATTCAGGTGCGCGGACGCCTGCTGCAGATCGAACTCGACACCCCCGACGAGCTGATCTCGACCGAGAACTTCCGGATTCCCTACGTGCTCGAGGGCGCCGTGAGGGCATTCAATCAGGACCTGCTCGACCGGAACGCGATTGAGGAACAGTATCTGTTCGCGTGCATAGACAAGGACCAGATCATCTGGCATTTTTTTGATGCGCGAACCTACAAGGCCGGCGCGGTTGACCAAACCTATCTCGTCAACCTGCTGGAGAAGTTGCTGTGAGCCGGATCGATCTGGGGGCGGGAAACGCCCTGGCCTATCTCGAGGCGCGCGGATTTGAGGCGTGGGACGCCGTCGACCTGGGCGGCGGGGTTTCGAACAACGTGGTTCGCGTGCGGACCAGCGGCGGCGACCTGGTTCTCAAGCAATCTCTCGGCAAACTCCGGGTCAAAGACGACTGGCGGAGCGAGCCCGAACGCATCTTTCGCGAGGCCGCCGCGCTTCGAATGCTGGCTCCGGAACTCCCGGCGGGCGGGGTTCCCCGAATCCTCTTCGAGGATCGGGCCAACCAGTGTTTCGCGATGACCGCCGCCAGTCACGGCGCGCCCACCTGGAAGGACCAATTGCTCAGCGGAGAGATTTCCCCGGACACCGCCGCGGTCATCGGTGAGATGTTGGGCGCCATGATCCGCGTGTCCGCTGTGGGCGGGGCGTGGGAAGCGGCTTTCGCGGACCAGACCGTGTTCGATCAGCTTCGGATCGATCCGTACTACCGGACCACGGCGGCGCGCCACCCGGACCTCCGCGACCGGTTCTTCGACCTGATCGGCGAAAGCGGCCGCCGCCGGGTGAGTCTGGTGCACGGCGATTGGAGCCCGAAGAATTTTCTGGTCGACGGCGCTGGTGTCACAGCCATCGATTTCGAGGTCATTCACTTCGGGGATCCGGCGTTCGATGCGGGCTTTCTGCTGAATCACCTGTTGTTGAAGTCGTTCCATCGGCCTCAGTGGAGCGAGAGATATGCCGAGTGCGCGGATGCCTTCTGGCAGCGGCTCTCACGCGGCCTGCCGACGGGCTTCGAGTGGATGGAGGCGGCGACCGTACGGCACCTTGGGTGTCTGCTGCTGGCCCGGATTGACGGCAAGTCGCCCGCCGAATACATTCGCGCGCCGGAGGCCCGGAACCGCATCCGGCGCTACGCACGCGCGCTCATCGAGCGTCCGCCCGCGCTTCTCCGCGAGATCTTCCCCCTGAAGACCGGCACCCTCCTGCGTTCGGTGGAGGCGTGGGAGGTTCTGGACTCGCGCGGCAATCCGACAGTCGCGGTCCGTGCGTCGCTGACCGGAGGCGACAGTGCGGTGGCGATGGCTCCGTCCGGCGCCTCCACGGGGACTCACGAAGCCGTGGAACTGCGCGATGGCGAGGCCCGGTACGCCGGAAAGGGAGTCGGCCTCGCGGTGGAATCGGTGAACACGGAGTTGGCCGGCTGGCTGCTGGGACGCGACGCGCGGGACCAGGAATCGCTCGACCGCGGCATGATCGCTCTGGACGGAACCGCGGCGAAGTCGCGTCTCGGCGCCAACGCGATGCTCGCCGTCTCCTGCGCGGCTGCCCGCGCGGCTGCCACTGCTCTCGGAGTTCCGTTGTGGCAGCATCTGGCCTCGGGCCGCGAGGCCTGCCTCCCGGTTCCGATGATCAACATCCTCTCGGGAGGACTTCACGCCGGCCGGAACTTCGAGTTCCAGGATTTCCTGGCCATTCCCCATGGATTCGCCACCTATGCCGAGTCCCTGGAAGCGGCGGTGGCCGTCCACCGAGCCGCGCGGAAGATCCTTGGAGGCCGCGGGTGCGTCCTGACCGGCGTCGCCGATGAGGGTGGATGGGGGCCTCTGCTCGAGTCCAACGAGGCGGCGCTCGAGGTTCTCACTGACGCGATCGCTCACGCGGGATTCGCCCCCGGGCGGCAGGTGTCGATCGCCATCGACGTCGCCAGCTCGCACTTCTATCGCGGCGGCCGGTACGATCTGCGAAGCGAAGGCCGAATCCTCAGCCGCGAAGAGATGACGGACCTGCTGGAACGGTGGGTTTCGCGTTACCCCGTGATCTCCATTGAGGACGGTCTTGCCGAAGACGACTGGGAAGGCTGGAAACTGCTGACCACGCGGTTGGGGAAGCGGGTGCAGTTGATCGGAGACGATTTCTTCACCACGAATCCCGAGCGGGTGGCCCGCGGCATCCGCGAAGGCGCGGCCAACGCGGTCCTGGTGAAGATGAACCAGATCGGGACCCTTACCGAGACATTCGCCGTCATCGATGCCGCGCGCGAGGCGGGCTACCGGGCGGTGATCTCCGCCCGCTCGGGCGAGACGGAAGACGACTTTCTGGCGGATCTCGCGGTCGCGTCAGGCGCCGGACAGATCAAGGTCGGCTCCATCACCCGTTCCGAGCGTCTGGCGAAGTACAACCGGATGCTCGACCTCGAGCGAACGTCGGGTCTGCGCTATCCGGGAAGCGCCGTCTTTGCCGGACTTTTGTGACCGGCGGTCATCGGTATTCGACCCAAACCGGCGACCCCCACGCCATCTCTCCGTTCTCTTGAAGCGCGCGCACGTAGTAATACGCGATCCCGCGTACGTTGCCTGTATCTTGATGGTCGAAGGTAAACTCGGCCAGCGAAGGGCGGACGGTGTGAATGATGCGGGCGTTGCGGATCAGATCAAGCCGGGCGATGGGTCCGGTGCCGACCACCCGAACCTTTACCCGAATAGGCGTGCGGCTCGAGAACTCCTCACCCATCAGATGCTCGCCGTCCGAGCCGGCGAACCGCGCATCCAACACGATATTGTCCGTTGCCGCGTAGGCTCTCCGCGCGCGAATCGCTTCCCACAATTTGTCGCGGCCGGGCGATTCGGCCAGGATGCAGGCATAGCTGATGTGCGTCGAGATATGGTCCGAACTGGCGATAAACCCCAGCCGGTGGCCCTTGTCGAGCGCCTTCCAGACGAAGCCCATCCGCCGGAAAGACGGGCTCTGTTCGATCGAGGAAGCGCGCGGCACAGGCCGGGACGGATCGACATTCAACCGGTCGCCCCACACAGGGCGCGGAGCGCCGGGATACTCATAGGTGTCGCGCATGCCCTGGTAGAGTTCCACCAGATTCTCGACTCGAGGATCGGAGTCTCGCCAGTCGGTCCCGCTGGTGCGGCCGATCGTGTGAGGGATGGAAAGCCCATCGTGGCGGCGCAGATACGCAAAAAGCGCTCCCGGCCCCCCGAATCCTTCCGCCTCCATCGGGGAGATGCGGGTGACGTCATTGCCGCGGCGGCGGAAGAAAATGTTGCGGTGGCCGTTGGGGTATTCCACGGAGCGTTCATAGCCGTAGAACGTGGCGAAGCTTCCCCGCACGTAGAACAGGTCAGCGAACTTCTGAGTGCGCCACCAGGCGTAAGGATCGTCGAGCCCGCCGGTGTGATCGGAGACGCCCAGAAACTCGAGCGCGGCGGCGTCCCTGGCGTAGCGATAGGCATCCAGCAACGAGCCGTCCCCGTAGCCATCCTCGGAGATGTCGGTGTGCCGGTGCAGGTCGCCGCGGTAGATCCGGTAGCTCTTCCCTCGCGATTCGACACGGTAGTCGCGCACACGCCGGACGTGCGCAGCTTCCTGCGGATCCAACTTCTCCGTACCAGGAAGCGGCGTGGCAGGGGCTGGCCCCAGCGCCGGGCGATTCACGTCCCGCAGAGTGGCCAACTCCACATGCAGTTGACGCGGCTGGTAGGACCGCGTGCTACGTCCATCGGTGGCGTACGCCAGCCACAGGTCACCCCGAGCGTCGAGGCCGGTGGCGGGCATCATCTCATTGCGGCCCGCGCTGCGCGGCAGGGGGACAGGAGACGACCAGCCATTGCCGTCGTAGCGTGTGGCGTGAATTTCCCAGAGCGCGAGATCGAGGGGTGCGTCCGGGGGCGAGTCCGGCTGGCGGCGTACGAGTCCGCGGCTTAGCAGCCACACCCTCCCTCCGCCGTCCACCTGAAGGTGCGGCAGTTCTGAAAGGCCGGCTGGCTCCAACGCCGGAGAGAGGTCCGTTCGCGTGGGCCCGTCGAACCGGACCACGCGGATGTCGCGGGATTCGTGCAGTTGGGTTCCTTTCCGCCGCACCAGGAAGCCGGTGTCCTTGCCCCAGTTGTCTCCGGACTCGTCCCACGCCACGAACAGGCGGCCCGCCGGGTCGAACGCCACTGACGGATGCGCCTCGAATCGAGGCGTCCCCGCCACTAGCTCGACTTCGCCCCAGCGTTTGCCGTCGAATCGCCGAAGGTAAACATCGTAGTTGCCGGAGGCATAACCGTCCCAAGCCACCGCGGCTTCGCCCGTCTTGCCCACGGCAATCGCGGGCCACCAGTTGTTGCCGCTGGCCGATAGTCCTGCGCTCACCTGCTCTTCAGGCAACCACCGCTGGCCCTCGAAGCAGCGGACAAAGATCTGGCTATGTGGCTGGCTGACTCGCTGCCAGACCAGCCAGATGCGCCCCTGTGAATCGGTGACAGCCCGGTGATAGATGTCGGACGCGCTGTCGGAGGTAAGCCGCTCGGCTGGCGACCATGCGTCTTTCTCTTTTGCGCGGCCGTACAGGTCCCAGTTGCCTGCCACCTGCATGGACCAGATCACCCAGGGGCGGCCACGGCCATCCTCGGCGATGGCGGTGTGGAACACATCGGCTCCCTCGGCCAGCACGGAAGGAGAGCCGCCGCGACCAAGCGCCAGAACCGAATCCGCGCGGTCATCATATTCTTGCCACGCGGCCCAAAGCTCGCCGGCGCGGCTGATCCATAGCGAAGGATAGTCCTGGTGACTCAAACGTCCGGGAGAGAGAGGCGCTCCGCGCGGAACCGCGGTGATGGTAACCTGCCCATCCAGGAATGTTGAGGGAGGGAATCGTTCAACTGGAGCGGGCGTGAACGAGAACTCTCCCCGCACCGTCTTGACGCGAACAGGCTGGTTGCCCGGATTGGCTCGCACATGGACGAGGATGCTGGGGGATTGCAGGATCGGCGCCGGGGTCTCGGGCTGGATGCGCCATTCGGTGGTTGGCCCGTGAAGTGAAGCATTTCGGGTGCTGCAGACCCAAGCGGATCGCGAAGGCAGATAGTCACTGGGGAACCGTGACTCGGGCAGCTTGTTCAACTCACGTCCCTTGGGGCTGAAACCGGTCTGATTGACCTCGTGAGCGCGGAAATGGTGCTCCTCCACTTCCAACACCTGCCCGGTAGCGGGCGCCAGTTCCCCATCCCAGGCCTGCTCCGCTGTATCCTTCAGTCCAAACTCGATGAGGAAGGATGACTCTGGCAAGCCTGGAGTCCGGCCCCCATCGTCCCGCAACGCCCACCCGAGGCCCCCAATGAACAGACAGGCCAGCGCGGGTCTCAGAAACGGACGGCGGGGCGCGGTGTCTCTGGTCATTTCGATGCTCGCTCGCTTCATTCGCGACTCGCTCAATGCCGGCCATCAAGAGGCCTTCCAACGCGAGAGTATCCTTCGACTCAGTACCCGCGCGTCTTTTCCACCACGTTGAGCAGGCTCTCTCCCGCTCGGTAGCGCTCAAAGTTACGGAGGAAGAACAGCATCGCCTGGTCCAACCAGTCGTGAGTGTGATCGGCGCAGTGAGGCGACAAAAGAAGATTGTCCAACGAATAGTAGGCGTGCCCCGCCGGGAGCGGCTCAACGTCGAACACATCCAGGGCCGCGCCGCGAATCTGCCGCGACTGCAGCGCCCGAATCAACGCCGCTTCTTCAATCACCGGACCGCGACCGAGATTGATAAGGACCGAAGTCGGCTTCATCGCCCCCAACGCCGCATCCCCGATCAGGCCTCGAGTCTCCGGAATGAGAGGGGTCGCGACGACCACGTAGTCGCTGTGCGCGAGCACCTCGTGCATCTTCTCCATCGGATAGATGCGATCGATGTACGGGTCCCCAGCGGACTGCTCCGGGCTCTTGCGGACGCCGAGCACGGTCATGCCAAAGGCCTTGGCGCGCTGGGCGCAAGCCCTCCCGATGTCGCCGTACCCGACAATACCCAGCGTCTGGAACCGGATCTCGTCGACGTCGAATGGGTCCCACTGCCCGGCCATTTGGCCGCGCACCATGCGCCGGAGGTCCTTGGCGAAGAACAGCACCGCCGCCAGCGCGAACTCTCCGAGTGACTGGCTGAAGACACCCCGGCCGTTCGTGAGCGTCACCGGGCCGTTCACCAACGCCGGAAAAAGCAATCCGTCCAGCCCCGCTGCACGCGAATGGACCCATTTCACGTTCGGCGCAATCCGGAACACGGCCTCCAGCAAACCCTTCTTCGTCGACCACAACAGGATGATATCCGCGGTCTCGGCCACGTTCCGGAAGATCTCCGGATCTTCGCCTACGGCCAGACTCGTCTCGGGAGGCAATCGTTCCAGGTAACTCAGCGTTGCGTCGGCAGGATTCGACAGCACCAGAATCGAGTTTTTGTCCATGAGGAATCGAATGTAGCATAGAGACTGTAACGGCGAACGCTTGCCGTCGAGGAGCTTGCGCAGTCATGTTCGACTTGTCCCTGGAACTCGTGAGAGTGGTAGAAGAGGCCGCGATCGCCTCAGCCCGAACGATGGGCATGGGCGATGGGAAAGCGTCTGATCATGCCGCGGTGGAAACCATGCGCCGGGTGCTCGACACCATCGCGATTGACGGCACGATCGTCATTGGCGAGGGCGAGCGCGACGAGGCCCCCATGCTCTATATCGGCGAGCAGGTGGGTAGCGGCCGGGGCCAGGACGGGTCCATGTCGGTCGACATCGCGGTGGACCCGTTGGAGGGAACCAACCTCTGCTCCACAGGCGCCGGCGGGGCGATTACGGTCCTGGCCGCGGCAGAGAAAGGCGGCCTGCTCCACGCGCCGGACTGCTACATGGAGAAGATCGTGGTTGGCCCGTCCTCCAAGGGCGCCGTGGACATCGACGCTCCGGTGAAACACAACCTGAAGGCAATCGCCCGCCGCCTGCAACGCGGCGTCGACGACCTGGTGGTCGTCGTGCTCGATCGTCCCCGGCACGCGAAACTGATCGAGGACATTCGCGAGGCCGGCGCGCGCATTCGTCTGATCGCGGACGGAGACCTCTCCGCGGGGATTGCCGCCGCCGTCTCGGGGACCGGAGTGCACGCGGTTATGGGAACCGGGGGCGCTCCGGAAGGCGTCCTCACCGCGGCGGCCTTGCGCTGTCTGAACGGCGAGATCGTCGGGCGCCTCGTCGTCAAGGACCAGGCTCAAGCCGAACGGATGCAGGCGATGGGAATTCACGACCTCCGTCAGATCTACTCCACCAAGGATCTCGCACCCGCGAAGAACCTGGTGTTCGTCGCATCCGGCGTGACGGACGGGAATCTGCTGAAAGGCGTTCGCTTCTTCGGCGACGGGACGCGCACGCAATCGGTGGTGATGAACCTGTCACCGGCGCGAATTCGATTCATCGACACCGTTCATCTGGAGAATCGTCCGGATGTCCGGGTGCGTTTCCAATAACGATGAGAATGACACGACGCAGCACTCTCGCCGCGCTGGCCGCGGCTCCGATGGTCAAGGGCCAGACCGCTTCCTCAATTCCCGCCCTGCAACCGCGCAGCGCGGGCGGCGCGCAATTCGTTGTCTATGCCGACTGCTGTTCCGGAAAGCCGGGAACGCAGGTGGAGCGGAACCTGCGCTCCGTCAACCAGGCCATCGCGCGCCTCCGCCCGGCGCCGGAATTCATCTGCTTCCCCGGCGACCACATCGCCGGGAATACCAAAGACTACGCCGAACTGCGCCGCCAATGGAAGTACTTCCTCGAAACGGAGATGGCCTGGCTCGATCAGAGGAAGACGCCGCTCTACAGCACCACCAGCAATCACAACACCTACGACAAAGGCAGCGAGGCGGTTTTCCGCGAGGTGTTCCCCGGCCTGCCGCAAAATGGACCCGACGATCAGAAAGGCCTGTCCTATTTCGTCCGCCGCGGCAACCTCCTGCTGGTCGCGGTGAATACGAACTTCTCCGGCTTCGCCGACGAGACGCGTCCGACGGATAAGACGGGCCACGGATATGTCGAGACGGAATGGCTCGATCGTGTCTTGAGCGAGAACCAGGATGCCGTTTACAAGTTCGTCAGCGGACACGTGCCTGCCCTGCCGGTGAACGGGTATGCGCAATATCCGCTGTGGCGCATGATCCCCGCGCGTGGCGAAGCATTCTGGAAGGTCCTGGTGAAACACAAGGCGACGGCCTACCTGGCCAGCCACGTCATCGCCTTCGACGTCCAGTCACGCCACGGCGTGCTGCAGATTACCAGCGGCGGGGCCGGGACCCAATACGGCCCGGGCGGGTTCATGCCCGGCCGCTCGGAGTACCTGCATGCCGTGCAGGTGGCCGTCGATTCCGGCGGCCTGCGCTACCAGGTACTCGACTCGGCGGGCCGCGTGCGGGAGTCGCTGGAGTGGCCGCCGCCTGTGAGCCGTTGGCAGATCCTGCGTCACGTCGAACCCCTCGGCGATCTGCCCAAACTCAGCCCGGGCGAAAGCCGCGTGGCCGGGTTCCGGATTCGCGCCACCAGTAAACGTTCTTCCGGCGGGTCGAACCAGACCTTGGTTTGTGGATGGGACCCGTCCGAACCGGGCGCCAGCGTGTGGATCGGATTCGAGGGCGAGGCCAACCGGCTCACGGTGCGGATGCGCTCGGAGTCCGGCGGGCCCATCGAGGCCTGGACCGGGCCGTCCTACTCACCGCTGCAGCCCTTCCAGTTCGATCTGTTGCTGCACGGGGGCATGGGGCCCGGCGGCGTCCTGTTCCGCCGCACCGAACGCGAACCCTGGAACTCGTTCACGACCGCGTCGTCATCCGGGTTGGAACGGGTCACTTGGCCGCGCTCGTGGGCGCTCGGCAACGGACCAAGCGGTCCCACCGACGAGCCGTTTCGTGGAGAGAATCTCGAACTCTCCTGGTTTGTCACCACAACCGGTCAGGCGGGATAGAGGTCGATCCGCCGGAACCAGATCTCCGCTCCTTCGCTTTGAATCTGGATCTTGCCGCTCGCCGGATGAGCTTTCGTGCCTTCGTTGACGACTTTGCCGTTGATGATGTTGGTGATGGTGTCGCCTTTGCAGATGACTTCCTGCCGGTTCCATTTGCCCACGGTCTTCTCGACGTCCACGCGTCCGCGGAAGCCGATCGAGTCCTTCCACTCGGGGTCGCGTCCGTACCAGTTGAACCTGCCGCGATTTCGCGTCCGGACCTCTCCGCCCTTGTGCCAATAGGTCTCACCCTTCGCATCCGTGCGAACCTCGCCGGTCAGCGAGGGATTAAAGGTTCCCGTGTTTACGACGATGAAGTCGCCGCAGCCGCCTTCGATAATTTGAGACTCGATCGATTCGAGCCAGGTGCCGCTGTAGGCGCCGTCCTCGCCGTTGGCATGCACGAGGATGCCGCTGTCGCGTGCCGCCTTTGCCCGTTTCCCGTGCGCGGGGCCGCCCCACCTCCACTCCGCAACCAGCCGATAGTCGCGGTAGGCGCTCTTGGTGGCGATGCCGCCCCAATCCTCGCCGGTGATCCTGAGTTGCCGGTTGACCACCGAGAAGACCTTGTGAGGATCCTGGTACTTGTAGTCCTTGAGCCACGTGTACCAGCCGTCGAGGTTCCGGGTATTGAAGAGCCGGGTTCTCCCCGCCGGACGGATCGCATCGCCGTTGGCGGACACCGCCAGAGGGGCGGAGAGCGAGAGGAGAAAGGTTCTGCGGTTCATTTCCGAAGTCATGATATCAGGCAGGGCTGTCTGGAATTTCCACGTCTGGCGCGCCACACGGTGAATATCGTTATGCACTCGGAGGACGTTCTCACGAAGAGACGTCGAATCGGGAGTGTCGCTTGCGAGGGCAGGTTCGAGCCAGAGCCGGAAGGGCTGGCAGAACCAGACAGATGGCGGAGAGGGTGGGATTCGAACCCACGGAACCCGTAAAGGTTCAACGGTTTTCGAGACCGCCCGATTCAACCACTCTCGCACCTCTCCGGGCGAACGTGTTATTTTTCCAGTATAGCGAACAGCGTGGGGGCGTGCTTGGATTCGACGTTTTGGGGTTCATCGGGAGTGCCCGGGCGCGCCAGTGGGTCCGCCTCCACGGCGAGCAGGAAAATTGACAGCCTCTGCAGTTGTTTGGTGTAATGAAAAACGACCCGCCGACACTCCTCAGTAGCTCAATGGTAGAGCATTCGGCTGTTAACCGAAGGGTTGTAGGTTCGAGTCCTACCTGAGGAGCCAAATCATTTTCCCTCCGAACTGATCATCCCCAGTAGTTGACATCGGCACCACTCGCGCGTCTGCACGATCCCGCCGAACATCCCAAAGAAAACCAACGAATTGCGCCGCTCCGGCATTCTGCGTCCTCAAGCTCCAGAGAGGCATGACGCGAGCCGAGGCGGCGCATTTCTCGTCTCTGACGGCCTATTTCTCGCCCGGCCGTTTCTCCGCCCAGAGAGTGCTCCGCCAAATCGTTTCCATCGCCCGGAAACCTACGAGTCCTGACGCCTGTTTACCAGGTGTGTTCGTCTCGCCCATCTTGGAACGCACGCCAGGTGGGCATTCCCGCGTTCCGTTTCCTTCTCTGATTGAGCGCCTCGGGTTTACCGTTTTCGCGGCTCTCGCGTATGTTTACATCGGAGGACGACAGCAGCGCTCAACGCGCGTCCTCCGAGACCAGACAGACTGCGAGACGACCGCAAGGCGGACTCTCGCCGTGGTCCCAATCCACAGCGAGGTGAACCGTCTTGCCGATTCCACCCGAGGATCTCCAAACCATCGCGCGCATTCTCGCCGCCGGCTACCTCCGGTTGCGTTATCCGGGGCGCGGCAGATCTCCACTTGATACTCCCGAGAAGTCGAGCCCTCATGTACACGAGGTTGACGCCTCCAAGAAGGGAGAACCACGTGGAAGACACGATTGAGCAGCAGATCGTCGAACTCAGCCGGATGACCGTCGGCCAATTGAAACAGAAGTACATTGAGGTGTTCGGCGAGGAGGCCCGGTCGAACAACCGGCAGTTCTTGTTCCGGAGGATCGCCTGGCGCATTCAGGCGCTGGCCGAAGGAGGGCTTTCCGAACGAGCGCGCGCAACACGGATCGCGGGAAGATGTGATCCTGTTCGCCCGCATTGCGCCGGTAGTGAACCTTGCCACTTGAGAGATTCTGGACCACATGGAGGGTCAGCTGAAAGTTCGACTGGAGGAGATGCGAATCAAGTCCGGCGATGCGTTCCCAGTACTTGACCCAGGCGACAGCACCAGCAAACGGGAATCCGTACTGCTTTTGGCCAGCCACGGGCTGAAGCTCGTCCCGAATGAACCTCCCGAGTCGGCTATCGGCATACCTGGAGAACGGACGAGCAAACGCAAACAGGTAGAAGCACTTCCTAAAATCGCCAGTACTTCCGATCGGCACCTCGTGCTTCGGGGCGTGGAATAACCAGTAGACGAACGGAACGAGGGTACTGAGCCCTCCAATCAGGCTGCTACTCGAACACCAGCAATCTCAAGCGACCGCATCGAGCACTGAGCGGACGGCATCGCAGCACGGTGCAAAGTTCTTGCGAAGTCGCGCGACGTTCTGTTTCCTGCGGAGGCGATCCAGGTCAGACTTCGTGCCAAGGTCGGAGACCGCGAAGAGGCATCGGATCACGAAGTCGGTATCGATCTCGAAGGAATTGACCTTGTTCACCTCCTGGACGAATTGGGGCAAGGACTCGGCCGACTCCTTCCAGTTGAGCTTCAACATGCTGAAGATCAAGTCGGACCGGCTGAGCGGCGTGCCCTCTCTGTTCAAGCGGACAAAGATCTCAAGGACGTCAGCCTCAGACTTGCGGTCAGGATTGTCGCCCGGCAAGTCTTCATCGATGACGGAGACCTTCAAGATATTGGGGTTCTTTGTCAGGACCTCGTCAAACCTGGCAAGATCGCCGCACTCCTGGGCGACGCCCTCGTGCGCCTGATCTTCCCCGATCCTCCGGTCGGGCAAGTTGACTTCCCAGACACGGAGAGCCCTCATGTGACTTCTGGTTGACGCCATGAAGACAGGAACCAAATCCGCGAGGAGATCGACTTGTGCTACTTCGGGAGTGTCTCGAGAGCGCATTTCTCAATCTCCAGAAGGACCGGCCTCCCGCATGTTTGGAAACATTGTAGGGGTGAGACGTTCAGATGATCGGAAATGCTGGTGAAGCTCAGTCGTTCCTCGAACAAGAGGCGGAGCGTGCGCAATCTCGACTCTTCCCCCAACGCTTTCAATGCGCCGATGCAATCGAGGCTATCCATCCCGATACGCGATGAGTATCGCAGGACCCTTCACTGAGTCTTCGACGTGCGAGGTCTGGCAGCTTCGATCCGCAGCGACCTCATTCGATGGCCGGGGTTTGCGCGGCCAGGCGGCTCAGAATCGCCTCCACTTGCGCGTAGCCACTCTGCAGCAGGAAAGTCCGCGCGCGTCCGTAACTTTTCGCCCCCGCCAGATGGAATCCAGGTTCGCCGGAGTCCAGATCCGCGGGCGCTACTGACGGAACCGATAGACAATCCGTCACATTCGAGAGCGCCCGCGCCAACCTCGCGGACCCCTCGGTTGCCGGGTCAATCTCGAGGGTCAACTCAGACAGAAGCGACAGATCGGGACGATAGCCGGTGAGTCCTACAACTTCATCCGCCGCCACAATCCGGCAACCTCCGAGGGTCACACGGAGGCGGCCGTTGTCCTCCGGCGCGATCGATTCGACGGGCGCCCGGCGCTCCATTCGCAGCCAGGACGGCGGCTGCATCGCCAACTGGTTAGCCTCACACACGACGCGCTGCCGTTCCGGAAGAGGGTCCGACGCCACTTCGACGCACGGACGCCGATTCAACGACCGCGTCGCCCACACGACACGTGTCTCCGGCGCGGTCCCGGCCAGATGGGCAAGTTGGAGAATCGCGGTGGCCGCGGAGTGCCCGTGCCCCACCAGCAGGATCGTCCGGCCGCCCAGGGAATCCATGCGGCAGTGCAGCGCGCCCAGCGTGCGGATCAGCCGGGTTGCGAGCGCTCGTTCTCCAAGCGCGGGAATCCCGCCGGCGCCCAAGGCGACGGGCAGCCCATACACTCCCGAGGCGTCGATGACTGCGTCCGCTTCGACAGCCTCTTCTCCGTGTGGTGTTTCGACGAGAAGGCGAAACGGCCGTTCCGATCGGATGGGATGACCGGCGAAATCGCCTCGGGTCAACCCCGATCGGCCGACCGCGACCACGCGATGGCCCGTCTTGATGCGTCCGGCCAGAGCATCGGAATTCGCCAGCGGCAGCAGGACGCCATCGACATACTCAGGACCCGTGAGCAGCGCGTCGCCGGGAGGAAGCCTGCCGGCCAGGATGGCGGCCATCCCCGGCGAAAGGTTCATCGCCAGCGGCGAGAAGAACCTGACCGGTCCCCAACGGCGAATCGACGCGCCGGCCTCGTCCTTTTCGAGAACGGTGACATCCCATTTCCGGCTCAGTCCACCCAGGGCTGCCGCCAGACCGATCGGTCCAGCGCCGATCACGACAAGCCGGAACCCGCTCACTTCTTCCGCGCCAAGGTGTTCGTCGTCTGGGCCCAATGGGCGATGGTCCCGCCTCCGCGGATGACGGCCGCCACGTTCAAAGCCTCAGCCATCTCCTCCGGGGAGATGCCGGCATCGGCGCATGACGAGGCGTACGAGTCGATGCAGTAGGGCTCCTGAATCGCGTTGGCCACCGCGTAGGCGATCAGCTTCTTGGTCTTTGCATCCAGAGCGCCGGGCTCCATGGTCTCGGAATACCACTTCAGAAACAACTCGAAGAGTTTGGGGTTGGTCTTCGAAATCTCGCCGAACCGGGCGAGGTCTTCAGAGAGGTAATAGCTGGGCATGCTCGTTCCTTCGACTGTGACGTCAGTGCGTGGCTGGGGCGCACGCCGCAAGGTCTCCGGCCGCGGGATGGCGGGGATCGATCGGACGCAGATCGCAGCCGTTCATCTCCTGGCTGATCTGAAGCGGTCCGTACGCAAACTCGAGCGGCCGCGTCCAACGCGAGCCTTCGGGCGGCGGGTACACCCAGTATTTCTCCGCCACCATCGAATGGCAGCAGAAGACCTGGCGCCCTCCGCCTCCCTGCGATTTGCTGGGCCAGCCCGCGCGCCGCGCAATGGCGGGAGTGTCCTCGAAGAGAGCGCGGACCAGTCCGGTTTCGCGGCGCAGGTCGATTCCGAAATGATCGACGAACGGCTTCGACGCCCGCGGGTCAGGCAGTTGATCTTCCTCGGCGATCGGGATCGATGAAAAGATCAGGTTGATGCCGCCGGGAAACGGATATTTGACGTAGCCGGGCCGGACGTTTTCCGGTTGTGTGCCGAGCGAGGCGATTTGGGCAAAGGGAAGATTGTCGACATTGTCCACCTTGACGTGCAGGTGGACGGAGTCGGCCATCCGCATCCCTGCGAAGAACGGGAAGGCCGGGTCGAGCAGCGAAACGGCTTCTTCGATCTCCGGGCCGGACACCAATCCAAGCGCGCGGAACTCGCCGAGCGTGCGCCGCCACGCGGCGGGATCCAGGAACTCCGGCCGCCAGCGCACTTCCGCATTCTTCGCCGACCGCAACCAGCGGAATCGTTCGGAGGATGGGAGGCTGGCGACTCCCGTGGTCCAAACGCCGGTGCGGACCGGTTCCACGAAGACGGCGGAAATGCCGCCGGCCTCCATGGTTCGGGCCCAGGCTTCGTGATCGTAGGAAACCCGGCGGATCTCGATGCGCGGTTCAGCGGCCGCCGGCAGTTCGATCAGAGCGTAGTGAACCGCCGGGTCGCCGTCATGATCGGGCTTGCCGACCACGCCGCAGTTGACGGCGAAGCGCCCATCGGCAAATCGCCGTACGAACGGAAGTCCCGAGTGAGTGCACACGAATCCGCGGACATCGAAGCGATCGAGCCAGGCTTCGATTCGCAAGTCATCCAGTTCCGCTTCATACAGGAACTCGCTGGTATAGCCGGGACTGCCGTGACACAACAGCACGCGCCCGCCTTCCAATTCGACGATCTGCTCATCGGGCCAGGTGGCCAGGAACGACCGCGACTCCGCGCTCAACCCTTCGGTGGCGAGTTCGAACGCCTCGCAACTGATCTTCTCGTCTTCGGCGGAGCTGTAGCCGCAACCGCAGCTTTTGGAACCGGCCACTGCCTGTTGTTCGTGGTTGCCGGCCACAAAAAGATCGAATCGTTCGCGGATCATGGCCACCACCTGATTGCTGTGGCCGCAGCAGCCGATGGAATCGCCGGTGAACGCTCTGAGATCGGCGCGCAGGCCGGCGGCATCGGCCAGGCAGTTCTCGAGCGCCGCCAGGTTGCCGTACGCTCCGCCCATCACGGCTAGCTTTCGGGGCTGGCCCGTGCCGTTATTCATGCTCATTTTCTCCCAGCCTGGAGGTTTTTGAAGGTCAGGCTGCAGCAGCCAAGATCGAGCGCGTTGTGGCTCTTTCCGATGTCGACTCCCCGCGCGAGTGAATACTGAACGGCCTTGCCGGCGCGGCGGGCGATGACCAGCTCGGCCTCGCGGAGAACTCGAAGGTGGTGCGACAGCAGGTTCTGCGCGATCCCGACGTGCTCGTTGATTTCTGTCACGTTCCGTGGCCCGTCGAGCAGCACCTCGAGCACCGCCAGGCGCGTCGGATCGGCCAGCACCGCCAGCCTCGTCGCGCAATCGGTGGATGTCCTGGTCGATCTCATTCGCCGCGCCTCTGAGGACGACCATCTTAAATGACAGCGCCGGTTGAAATCAAGTGTGATTGATGTGTTCCTACCGGCGCCGCAAGTTCGCTATTTGAGCGATGACCCGCCGGCCGATCACCGCGGAATCACCGGCAGTAGGATGTGCGTCGGGTGACCGGCGTCGTGGTAGATGGCGTTGTCGGCGATCGCCCACCGGCGATTCCTGTTCAGCGGCTCACCCGTGTTGGGATTCACGTCGAAGCGCGGGAAGTTGCTACTCGACAGATCCAGCCGGATCCGGTGCCCCTTTCCAAAGACCAGAGACGTGGGGTACATCTCGATCGTGAACGGGTAGACCTCGCCGGGCTTCATCAGCGTCGCGCGTTCCAGAGAGTCGCGATACCTCGCTCGCACGATACTGTCGCCCACGTTTAGCTCGACGCCCTCGGGGAAATCGGGCGAGGGCGGATAAACGTCGATCAGCTTGGCCGTGAAATCCGTATCGGCCGCTGTGGACGACGCCCACAACTTGACGATCAATCGCCCGGTCACCTCGACATCCTGCTCTAGCGGCGGCGTCTGGAACACCAGTACATCGCTTCGCGCGGAGAGGCGGCGGTTGTCCGGGCAGATCCACAGGTCCTTGCGGCACCGCTGGTCCATCGCTCCTCGGGGCGCGAGCACACCCTCGGACGAAAGCGGTCCGCCGATGGTGGGCACGGGGTCGCGCGGGTCAAAGGTGTATCGCGTGGGGGCCGAATCCGAAGGTTGCCTCGTCGATAGCAGGCCGGCCGAGTGAATGTAGTACGGGGTGGCGGTGGCACGGCGCGGCGGCCACTCCTGTTCGTCACGCCACCGGCCGCCGACCAGGATCCGCCCGTCAGAAGTCTTCCGGCTCTGCCCCGGACCCATGACGAAAATCCGTACCGGCGCTTCCGGCGCGGTCCCGGCCCGCATCCCCTTCAACCAGTGGTCGAACCAGCGAAGCCGCACCGCGTCGAAATCGAGCGCGGCCTCCGGGCCGAACTCCGCCTCGCCGGCAAAGCTGCGAGTCTGGCCTCCGTGAACCCACGGGCCGATCAGCAGGCGCTGCGGGCTCTTCTTGGCCTTGGCGAGTTCGACATAGTTGAGATTCGCGACCTGTGTGCCCCAGGTGTCGTACCAGCCCGTGACGTGCAGCACGGGAAGATCCTTGTATTCCGCAATGTGGTCCACGACGCTCGCGCCCATGTCCTTCCAGTAGCTGTCGTAGTCGCCGTGACTCATCGCCTCGATCAACCAGCTTTCGTAGTCGGGCGCGAGCTTGAGGGGGGTCGTCCCGGGACGAAGCGGCAGTGCCTTCACAAACTCGGGGACACGCTCGGACAGGCCCGCCAGCAGGTCCCGGGTGGCCGGGTCGTCAGAGGGATAGTAGCCGGTGAATTCGGGGCCGCGTGTGCGGCTGGGATTGTTGCCCAGGCAGAAGACCCAATTGAAGAAGCGCAGTTCGAACGCGCCGTTGTGGCGGATTCCGTAACGGCCGTAGTTGGACATGGCGTCGACCGGAATCATCGCCTTGACGTGGGGAGCGCCGGCGATGGCGAGCGCGTGTTGCGTTCCGCCTTCGTACGATGTGCCCACCGTCCCGATGCCGCCGCCAAACCAGGGCTGCTCCCCGATCCATTTGGCCGCGTCGTAGCCGTCTCGTCCGTCATCGAAGTGCGGCCTCCACTTGCCCTCCGAGCCATAGCGGCCGCGCACGTTCTGGCCGATGGCAATGTACCCGCGAGGGACGAAGTACTTCGCCCAAACGTCGATGTGGTCCGCCCCGTAGGGCGTGCGGGCCAGGATCACGTTGAACTTGCCCGGAGCCGGCGCGCCGGCGCGGTGTGGCCGGTAAATCACGGTAGTCAGGCGCGCGCCGTCGCGCATCGGCACGCGCACTCGCTCCACCGGTCCGAATTCAAACTCGGGGCGGGACTGCCCGAACGCGGCTGCCGCCAGCATGGCTACGCAAATCCATCTCATGGGTGCACCGTCACGATACAACAATGAGGCTCGCCCCGCTGGCAACTGGTCGCCTTGCCGGGCGGCCTCTTCGTCCAGTCGAAGTTTTACAGCGCCCCGGCAAAGCTTCACAAGGGTTAACCTCGTCTCCGTATACAATGAACTTTTCCGCATATGGCACCGAACAACAGGCGGTCGTTTTTTCTGGCTGTGACCTATGGGCTTTGGGGCTTGATCAGCGTGGTGATGGGAATCCCCGCGGCGCTCTATCTGCTGCTGCCTCCCAAGCTTCGAAAGACCGAAGACTGGGCTGACGCGGGAGACGTCAGCAAGATGGCTGCGAATACGCCGATCGAGATCGTCTTCCGGCGGAACCGCCACGACGGCTGGCGGCTCATCAGCGAGAAGAACACTGCGTGGGTGGTGAAGAAGTCGGACGCGGAGGTGATCGCCTTCGCTCCGCAGTGCCCCCACCTGGGTTGCGCGTACCACTGGGAAGACGGCAAGAACAACTTCCTCTGCCCTTGCCACACCTCGACCTTCGGGTTGGACGGCCGCGTGCTGAGCGGGCCCTCGGCCCGCGGGTTGGACCAGTTTCCGACCAAACTCGAGAACAACCGGCTTCGCGTCGGCAATGGCCTGATCGAGGGCAAGGAGGCCGGTGCGTGAGGGAGTCCATCGAACGCGCGGTAAAATGGGTGGACAGCCGGACCGGGCTGGAAACCGGCGTTCGCGATTTCCTATACGAGGAGATCCCGGCGTCCAGCGGGTGGCACCAGGTGTTTGGCAGCGTCGCCCTGTTTCTGTTCATGCTGCAGGCCTTCACCGGCATCCTCCTGGCCTTCAACTACGCCCCGACCCCTGGCGAGGCCTACAACAGCCTCCGCTACATCATGGCCGAACTGACCGGCGGCCGCGTTCTGCGCGGCCTTCACCACTGGGGCGCCAGCATGTTCATCGTGGTGGTGGTGATGCATATGATCCAGGTCTTCTTGTGGGGCGCTTACAAGAAGCCGCGGGAAGCCACGTGGGTGGTGGGCGTCATTCTCCTGCAGTTGGTGTTGGGATTCGGGCTCACCGGCTACCTGCTGCCCTGGGACAATCGCGCATATTGGGGCACCGTGGTGACCACGCAGATCGCTTCGAAGGCGCCGATCGCCGGACCATATATCACGCGCCTGCTGGGCGGAGAAGGGTCCATCGGCGTGGTGACGTTCGCCCGCTTCTACGGTCTCCACGTTCTGCTGCTTCCGGCGATCACAGGCCTCCTGATTGGCTTTCACGTGTTCCTGGTGCGCCGCCACGGAGTGGCCCCCGCGCCGGGCGACGAACTGAAGCCCAAAAAGAAGTTCTTCCCGGAACAGGTATTCAAGGACACCGTGGCGATCTTCATCGCGTTTGCCGTCCTGTGGACGCTCGCGATTGCCGCGCGCGTGCCGCTCGAGCGGATCGCCGACCCGACCGATAACACCTATATTCCACGGCCGGAATGGTATTTCCTGTTCCTGTACCAGACTCTGAAGTTCTTCGAGGGCCCGCTCGAGGTCGTCGGCAGCATTGTGCTCCCGGGACTGGCGATGACGGGACTCACGCTGGTGCCCTTCATCGACCGAAGCAAACTGGTTCATGTCCGGAAGCGCACGGTGGCTTTCGGCGCTGTGGCTTTGGCCGCCATCGGATGGGGCGGCCTCACGGCCGCGGCTGTTTCCACAACCCCCAAGCAGCCGGTGGAAATGACGGTGGACTTCTCTCAGCCTACCGGGTGGCTCGAATTGACGCCCGAGGAACTCGCCGGCATTGGCTACTTTCGCAAAGAGAATTGCGCCAGTTGCCATCCCGTCGGTGATGAGGGAGGCGCGGGCGCTCGCATAGGTCCCGACCTGACCCTGACGCGCACCCGGAAAACCGCGGCGTGGATGATCACCCACTTCAAGCGTCCGACGGATCTGGTTCCCGGCAGCCAGATGCCGCCCATTCAACTGGCCGACAAGCAGTTGAACTCGCTCGCCGCATTTTTGTTGAAGCTGACGCCCACAAACTCGGAAGCTCTTCATTCCGCTCCGGACTTTGTCGTCGAGGGAGCGATCATTTACCAGCAGAACAACTGCGGCGCATGCCACCAGGTGAATAACGCCGGAATGAAAGTCGGCCCGCCGCTCAACGGCCTGTCCAAACGCCGGACAAAGAACTGGGTCGAACGCCATTTCCGCGAACCGCAGGTGATGGCGCCGGGAACCATCATGCCGGCCTATCCGCTGAAGCCAAGGGAAATGGAGGCCATTCTCGGCTATCTGTTCACTCTCGAAGGCTGACGGGTACGCTAGAATGCCGGAATGACGCGCCTTCTTGCAGGTCTCTCGTTCACCCTTGTCGCCTCCACGGGTCTGCTGGCGCAAAACCCGCAGAGCGACGATGTGCGCAACGTGTACGGTAACGTGAAGAAGTTCGTTCTCGGGTCGGCCGAGAAAATGCCGGAAGAACACTACTCCTTCCAACCGACTCCCGACGTGAGAACCTTCGCCGCTCTGCTCGGGCACATTGCTGACGCGAACTACACGTTATGCGCTTCAGCAAAACCGGCCAGGCGCCCCGAAGCCCAAGTGGAAAAGTCCATCAAGACCAAAGCCGAAATGACCCAGGCGCTGAAAGAGGTGTTTGCCTTCTGCGATGCGACCTACGACGCCCTGACGGACGCGAACGGAGCCGAGATGGTCAAGTTCTTTGGCCGCGATCGCACGCGCGCCGGCACGTTGAATTTCAACAATGCTCACAGCTACGAGCATTACGGCAACCTGGTCACGTATATGCGTATGAAAGGACTGGTCCCGCCGTCGAGCGAAGGCCGCCGCTAGGCTGCGTTACCGGCGGGCCGGTTCGACGTCGGCGGCATGCTCGTAGTCCGACGCCGGCACCCACCCCATCTCACCGAAGCCGCCCACGTAGTAAACGTCGGTAATCTCGAGGCGGTAGTACCGGAAGTCACCAAAATCGGCCCACTCGGCGGAACCGGGGTGCCATTCCAGGTAAAGCCGGCGGGTGTCGTCCGCTTCCTCCTCGGGGACCGCGGAGACCTTCCCCATCAGATTCACCCGGCCCGCCGAGAGCGGGTCGTCTTCCTGAGGTTCTTCCGCGATCAGCAGGCTCGCGTGCGGGTCTGCGATCAGGTTTTTGGTATGGACGGCCATGCTGCTCATCAGGAATACAGGCCGCCCGCGTCCGTCCAGCGAATACGGGGTAACCGAGCCGAAGGGAAAGCCGGGCTTTTTGACCGAAAGGGTACAGAGGACACCGTTGTCGTGTGAGTTGGCGAGCGATCGTGCTCCCTGTGCACGGGCGGGGTTCATAGGATACCGCTAACACTTTAGCAACCTGAGGCGCGCCTGGGATCGGCCGGGCCGCGTCCGCCTTTACGCGTACACCCGGTAGTCGATGTCCGGAAACGGGCACATCCGCTCCTCCATTTGAGCAACCAGGTTCCGCCGCACGCGCAAGGTCCCGAGCGCCCTCTCGAGTTCCGCGAAATTGTCCATGTGCCTCCGCAGTCTTGCCTGCGCGTAGTGCGGGGCTCCGCCGCGCCGGATCAGAAACGGCCAGTCGCTTGCCTGAGCCAGCAGTAGTTCCCGCGCGGCCTGGTTGAGCGCACGCCGTTCCAACGGGACGGGCCGGTCGAACCGGCGCGCCATCTCCGTCATGCAATTCGCCATCCGGTGCAGACGTGGATAGATCCAATCCGTTTGCGGGTTCAGCCACACGTCGCCGTAGCCGTGCTCGCCCCAACTGGAAAAACTCAGCCGGGCGGTCTCGGCCGGAGGATGCTCTGCCAGGTACCCCGACAAGCTGACCGTCCGCAGTCTCCCCTGTGCGGTCCGGAACACCTCCTCCAGCCACTCCGGCCCTTCGAACCACCAATGGCCGAAAAGCTCGGCATCGTACGGGGCCACCAGAATCGGGTTCGGCACGTCCCGCGACTGCTCGAGATGGCGGATGCGCTGCGCGACAAAATGCGCCGCATGCTCCCGGATTCGCTCCATCGCCTTCGCGCGCCGGTACCACAGCTTGTCCTCCGTGGGTCCGGTGACGCGGTGATACTTCAATCCGGTGTCGAACGGCAGGCCGGCGGGCAGATGCCGGCGGATATAGCAGCGCTGCCGCGCGCGGCCGATGTCCCGGTAGAACTCGCGATAGAACGGATCGCCGGGATACCCCTCCACGCTCGACCACACCTGGCGGGCCGAAGCCTCGTCGCGCCCGAACGCGACCAGTCCGCCCTCCGTGCGGACCGGCCGAAGAGTCCCGTACTTCGGAGCAGGGGTTCCATGCAGGAGTCCGTGCGTCTCCACGAGAAAGTAGCGGATGCCGTTCTCCGCCAGGGGCGCATCCAGGCGGGGATCGTAGGCGCATTCCGGAAGCCAGATCCCTTCCGGGGACCTTCCGAACTGCAGCCGGTGCGACGAGAGGCCGACCTCGATCTGTGCCCGTGCCGCCCCCGGTTGCGCCGCGAGAAACGGCAGGAAGCCGTGGGTCGCCGCGCACCCCAGCAGTTCGAGTTCGCCGCCCGCGCCGGAGAGTTCGGCGAATCCCTTGGCCAGATTCTGCTCGCAGAACCCGCCCAGCGTCTCGCGCAACCCGAGCAGCCGTTGCCGGTAGAATCGGGCCAACGCCCTCTCCTCGAGATGAGACCACGGGCGGCGCGTTTCCTTGGCGCACAACTCCAGGAGGTTCTCGATGCGCCTCGCCAACCGCTCCGAGAGCAGCGGATCCCGCATCATCTCCACCAGCGTCGGGGAAAGGTTCAGCGTCAGGGCGAAGGGAACTTCGTCTTCCTTCAGCCGCCGGAGCACCTCGATCAACGGCAGATAGCACTCCATTGCCGCTTCGTAATACCAGTGTTCCTCGAGGAACTCGGCGTGTTCCGGGTGACGCACGTACGGCAGGTGCGCATGCAGGACGATCGCGAGCGACCCGGTCATGAATACGGAAACGACGAGCCGGCTCCGCCGTTCTCCTCGGGAAGGCCGGCTGGGGCCAGGGCGCTTCCGGCGGTGCGGCCCGAAGCGGCGCGGGGCAGCGTGATATCGCTCGAGCGGGCCACCAGATGTCGCGCCCGCCGGAGTTCCACCCGGTAGGTGTTCCCGGGTTCTAACCCGGCAAGATACAGCGAGCCGGCCGCTTTCACCTCCTGTGAGACGGAGATCCGCGCCGAGCCTTTGAACAGGCTCATCGTCAGGCCGTTGATGTCTGGCGTCTCCCAGTACAGAAACAGCCGGTGCGGATCCACCGCGAGCAGACCGATCAGCATTGACCGTGTTCCCCGGGCCGAGTGGGAACCACATTGTACTTGAGTTCGACCCCGTCGGCCACCTGCCGGCTACGTCCCGTTTACCGGCTCCACCCGCACCCGGGCTATCCGGTTGCGATGCATCTCCGCCACTGTGTATCGCCGCCCGCCGTGTTCGACGGTTTGCCCTGTCTCCGGGATGTCCCCGATTTGTTGAAGCAGAAATCCCGCCAGGGTCTCGAACCCCGCGTCGGCGGGAATGTCTATACCGTATTGAACTTCCAGATCCCGGATCAGCGTGGCCCCGTCGAGTTCCAGGACTTCCGGCGCATGTTCCGGTTCATTCGGCTTGGCATCGTACTCGTCCGCGATCTCGCCGACGATCTGTTCGAGAATGTCTTCGACGGTCACCAACCCGACGATCGTCCCGAACTCGTCCACGACGAATGCCATGTGGGTCGCGCTACGGCGGAACTCGTCGAGCATCTGCAGCACGGGTTTGGTTTCCGGCACCACGGGGCACACGCGCAGGATGCGGTCCACGTGAAACGGCCGCTCCCGCCTACCGAACAGCGCCCTCCGCCGCTCCACCCAGATCGGCAGCAGGTCCTTGTAGATGATGATGCCCACCAGGTTCTCCGGCTTGCCTTCGTACACCGGCAGCCTCGAGTGCTGCTCGTTCACCATCGTCGTCAGAACCTGGTCGAGTGTCGCCTCGCGGGGCACGGAGATAATCTCGTTGCGCGGGACCATGATCTCGCGCATGTAGAGATTATCCAGGTCCACCGCGTTATGAATGATGTCCTCTTGAGCCTCCGTCAGCTGCTGCGAACCACGACTCAAGCTGACGATCGTTTTGATCTCCTCGGCCGAGTGCCCTCCGCCGTGCACGCCTCCCGAAAGCCCCAACAGTCGCGACACCGCCATGCTCGACCGCTCCAGCACGTACACGAACGGCCCCGACACCTTGTAGAACAATAAAAGCGCGGGTGCGACGATGCACGCCAGCCGGTCCGATTTTTCAATCGCCAGGTTCTTCGGAACGACTTCGCCCAGCACGACGTGCCCGAACGTCATCAGCAGGAACGAGAGCACGAAACTGACGCCGTGCAGCACGGCCTCCCCAGTGACGGAAAGCACCGGTTGGAACAATCCGACGAACAGTTGATAGAGAGTATCCTCGCCTGCCCATCCCAGGCCCAGGCTGGAAAGCGTCACGCCCACCTGCACGACCGACAAGAGGCGCTCCGGATTGGCCAGGAGGCTGAGCGCCGCCGCGGCGCCTTTCTCTCCCTGATCGGCGAGATAGCGCAGCCTCGATCCTCGCACGGTGAGCAGGGCCACCTCGGCGCCGGCGAAGAATCCGTTTGCCGCGATGATCATCAGCAGCAGGAAAAACCGGAACCCGAAGTAGGATTCGGTCATTGAACCGAGGCGATCCGCGGCGGGTTGATCTCGCGCGCGATGTCAGGCGTCGCGGCGCTGGCGCGTACAATGGCTGGATGGGACACGGCCGGTTCCTCAAATATACCAACATCGTAATCGGTTTCGTGTTCCTGGCCGCCGCCGGCGTGGCCTATTGGTTCCTCCTCCGGCCGCTGCCCGAGACTTCGGGACGCCTCACCGCGCCTGTCAACGGTGCGGTTTCCGTCCGCTTCGATTCGCTGGGCGTTCCGCACATCCTGGGCGAAACCGAGGAAGACGTGTGGTTTGTGCAGGGCTTTGTGACGGCCCAGGAGCGCATGTGGCAGATGGACGCGTTGCGCCGTTCCGCCGGCGGCGAATTGTCGGAGATCGCCGGTGTCGTCGCCTTTGAAGCCGACCGCGACGCCCGCGCTCTGCGCCTCCGCCGCCTGGCGGAAGCCGCCGAACAGACCCTTCTCGCCAGGGAGCGCCGGGCGTTTGCCGCCTACGCCCGCGGTGTGAATTTCTATCTGGAATCCAATCGCGACCGCCTCCCCGTGGAATTCCGCCTCGCCGGATACCGTCCCAGACCGTGGCGGATGGCCGATTCGGCCATCATCGGCTTCTACATGCTCCGCACCCTCACCAGCCAATGGAAGAGCGACTTGCGAAAGGGGCGGATGCTCGAAGCCGGAAACCGGGATCTGGTCGAGCGCCTGTGGCCTCCCCGCTCCGGCGGCGGCGCTTATCCGGGCTCGAACGCCTGGGTGGTCTCCGGCGCCTGGACGGCGAGCGGCCGACCCCTTCTGGCCAACGACATGCACCTGGAACTCTCCATCCCGAACGCATGGTTTCTGGCGCATCTCGAGACTCGAGGAGACGCGCCGCTCAACGTCAGCGGGGTCACTCTTCCCGGCCTGCCCGGCGTCATCGTCGGTCACAACGACCAGATCGCGTGGGGAATCACGAATCTGGAATTCGATGTTCAGGACCTCTACCGCGAACGCATCGATCCCGTCTCCGGCCGGTATCAGGCGGGCGCAGGCGCCGAGCAGGCGCGCGCCGAGCGCGAGATCATCCTCATCAAGGACTCGCGGCCCGCCGAACTCCTGACCTGGATCACGCGCCACGGTCCGCTGATCGTGTCGAGCGGCAAAGACCAGTACAGCGTGCGATGGGCCGTCGGGGACCCGCGTCTGTTCACCTACGTGTTTCCCGACGTCAACCGTGCCCGCAACTGGACCGAGTTCCGCGCCGCTCTGTCGCGCATGCCTGGACCGTCCTCCAACTTCGTGTATGCCGACGCGGAGGGAAACATCGGCTACCAGGTGGCCGGCACTCTGCCCATCCGCAAGGGCTTCTCGGGAAGCGCGCCCCTCGACGCGGTGTCGGGCGGCCAGGAATGGTCGGGCTTCATTCCGTTCGAAGCGCTCCCCTCACTCTTCAATCCCCCATCCGGCATGATTGTCACGGCGAATCAGAACCCGTTTCCGAAAGATTTCCCCTACGCCGTCGACGGGAATTTCGCTCCGCCCGACCGGGCCCATCAGATTCGCGCCATGCTCGCCGCGCGCAAGGGTTGGAAGCCCCGCGACATGCTGGTGATCCAGAAGGACGTGTATTCCGCCTTCGGCCATTTCATGGCTCGGGAGCTGCTCGCGGCCTACGATCGTTCCAAACGAACCGATCCGCTGCTGGCGCCGGTGGTCTCCCTGTTGCGCGCCTGGGACGGGCAAATGGAAATGGACCGGCCCGAGCCACTGGTGGTCACCCTGGTCACCAGGCATCTTCGGCGGTCCCTCGCCGAGATCGCCGCCCCCGGGCAGGAGTACGAGTCGGCCTATGCGAGCACGGTGATCGAGTCGCTGCTTCGCGTGCGGCCTGCCGCCTTCTTTACCGATTGGGACAAGGCCTTGTTGGACGAATTTGCCGGGGCCGTCGCGGAGGCGCGGCGGATGCAGGGCCGCGATCCGCGCAAATGGCGATGGGGCCGTTTCAATCAACGGGCGATCCAACATCCAATTGGCCATCAGATCCCCTGGATCGGCGCCTGGTGGGATCTCGGGACCATCCAATTCAGCGGTTCGCCCACCACGGCACGCCAAATCACGGGGTTGATTATGCCGTCGATGCGAATGGTCGCCGACCCCGGTGACTGGGACCGGTCGCTGATCAGCCTCCCCATCGGCCAGTCCGGACACGTGGCTTCCTCTCACTACAAGGACCAGTGGAAAACGTACTACGTGGGAGAGAGCTTTCCGATGCCGTTCTACCGGATTCGCCCTTCCGACACGCTGCTGATGGAACCTGTACGCCAACCCGGCAAGCGAGGCAAGGCTAACAAGGGCCGCGCTGCTACCAACTGAACCGTAGCGCCAGTTGCACCTGCCGCGGCGACTTGGCCGAAAGAATCCGCCCGAACGTCGTGGGCTCATCGGCAAAGCGCTCGGGCAGATCCAGGTTCACCCGGTTGGCCAAGTTGAAGGTCTGGACATCGGCCAGTAGCGTGAGCCCCTCGCGCAACACGAACCGCCGGGCGAGCGCGAGATCCACCGAAGCGAACCCCGGGCCGCGGACCGCGTTCCGCCCAGACGATCCGAACGAGTACCGCGCGGGCACGGCAAACGCCGCGGCGTCGAACCAGGCCGCCGCATTGCCGTTGTCGAGTCGGGGATCCCGCAGCAGGTTGGGCCGGTCGTTGCCGAAGATCCCGCCCGAGTTCCCGGTGTTGGAGTTGTCGAACCGGAGGATCGGCGTGAACGGCTGCCCGGATTGGGCCTGCGCGATCCCCCGGAACTCCAGATTGCGTCTCCACCACTCGCGCCCGGGCGCCAGGTACACGAAGGCCGCTACCCATCGGCGGCTCACGTCGAAGCTCGACAGTCCCCGCTCGGCCTTGTAGTTGAGGCTGTCCTGGGGGAAGTTCTTATCGGCCTTGGTGCCCAGGAACGCGCTCGCGTCGTCGATGGATTTGGCGAAGGTGAAGGCGGTGAGCAGCGAGAATCCACGCGCCAGGCGGCGGTCGAACGAGGCCTGCAGCGAGTGATACGACGAATTCGCGCCGCTCTCGGTGAAGAAAACTCCCCCCAGCGCCGGATTGGGGCGCCGCGAGGCCACCGCTCCTTCGGCCGGCCGGGGCTGGTTCAAATCGCGCGAACGGATGAGATGGGTGCCCTTGGTCCCCGCGTACGCGAGGCTGATGGTGTTCACGCCGCCCAATTCGCGTTGGACATTGACATTCCATTGCTGAGCGTAGGCCGCGGTCAGGTCGGGGCTGAGGGTATTCGGAGACGGCGCGGCCGGGATCCCGCTCGCGAACGGGTTGGTCAAGGTCACGAGCGACGTCGCTGTGGGGAAGAAGAGGCGGACATTGAAGTAGGGAGGATTGAAGTAGAGCGAAGAATTGACCACCAGCATGCCGGCGTCGTAATAAAAGCCGTAGCCGCCGCGAACCACCCATTCCCGCCGCGGCGTCCACGCAAACCCGGCGCGCGGCGCGAGGTTGTTGCGGTCGGTTCGAAGACCGGAGCGCGAGTAGCCGTCCGTGCCGACGTTCACCACGCGCCCCGTCGTTGGATTGAAGATCGCCATCCGGTCTTGCGGGTCCACCGGGGGCGTATTCAGCTCGTACCGCAATCCGAGGTTCAGGGTGAGGTTGCGCGCGGCCTTCCAATCGTCCTGAAGGAAGAAGTTGTACGCCGTCGAAGTGAGCCGCTGGCGGTTGTCGAACTGAGACTGGATTCCGAACGACGGAAACCCGAGCAGCAGGTCCGCCAGTCCCGATCCGCTCAGAGCGCCGGAGAAATTGAGCGAGCCGCGCGCGAAGTAGTCGAGGTAGCCGTTCAACCGGAGGTGCCGCATCTCGCCGCCGAGTTGAATGTTGTGCGCGCCCCGCGGCAGGGACAGGGTCTCGGTCGCCTGATACGTATGGGTGGTGCGTTGAATGGGCAACTGCGTGGCGTCGCCGGCGGAAGGGAAGCCGCCGACATTGAACAGGGGATAGCCGTTGTCGCGCGCTCGCAGGTTCAGCCACGAGACGCCCCACTCCCGGCCGACATCGGTGGCCGAGTTCTGTGAACGGGCTTCCCGAAAAGCGCTGCCGAACCCCAGCCGCAGGGAATGGAACGTCCGTGCGCCGAAGGAGTGCGAGTGGTGCAGCATCGCATTGTGTCCCCGATTATCGACCACGTCGCCGAAGCCCGGCAGGTCTGTGAGTTCTTCGGTGAACGGCTCGAACAGGCTCTGGCTGCCCACGCTGTAGCGGAACGTGAGCTGGCCGTTCTCGCTCAGGCGATGATCGACCCTGGCGTGCGCTTGGGTCAGCGAGTCCCTCAGGATGGACTGGCCGGAGTAGTTGATCGTCCCGGGGGCATTCGCCCCGGGGAAGAGGTCGAGCACCCGAAGCGACACCGGGTTGATTCGCGACTGCGGCACGGTGTTGCCGGGAAACGGGCGTTGCGTGAACGGATCGTTGATCGCGGGCGCGCCGGAAAAATCGCCGCCCCGTTGCGCCGCCGTGGGCACCCGCGCGCCCCGCACCAGGCCGCGCCGCTCCCGGAGGGCGTCCACGTTGACGAAGTAGAAGGTGCGGTCCTGCCGGAGTGCTCCTCCCGCCGCGCCGCCGAACTGGTTGCGGATCAGCTTGCGCCGTTCCGCGGTTTCGAAGGCGTTCCGGGCGTCCAGGCGCCGGTTGCGTAGAAACTCGTAGAGCGTTCCGTGAAAATCGTTGGCTCCGCTGCGGGTAATGACATTGACCTGCGCGCCGGAGTTGCGGCCGTAGAGTGCGCTGTGCGCGTTGGTCGAGACCTTGAACTCCTGGATCGTGTCGACGGGAGGCCGCAGCGCAAACGTGTTGATGTAGGCGTCGTTGTTGTCGAGACCGTCGATCAGGTAGTTGTTCGTTTCCTCGCGGGAGCCCGAGGCGTGCATAGCGAACGATCCGCGGGTGGAAAGTTCCGAATCCTGCACGGGGGGCGACACGCCGGGTGCGAGCAGGGCCAGTTGCAGGAAGTCACGCCGGTTGAGCGGAAGGTCCTGAATCCGTTTCCGGTCGAGCACCAGGGCCAGTTCTGACGACTCCGACGCGATGGCCGGGACGCTCGCCGCAACGTCCACAGACTGGCGCATGCCTTTCAGCGGCAGGTGCAGATCGATTCGCTGCCGCGTGTTCACGGTCAGGACGAGAGAATCGATGACGACGGTCTCCAGGTTCTCCGCCGATGCCGTCAGGCGGTATGTGGCTGGTTCGAGTTCGGCGAGCGTGAAGAAGCCGTCCTCCCGCGATCGCGCTTCGCGGGTCAGTCCGCCCGTGAGCCGTTCGGCCCGCACGATCGCTTTTGCCACGGAGCGGTTCGAGGGGTCGTACACGTAACCCGAGACCGTGGCGCTGGTCACTTGCGCGGCGAGAGGCGCGCAGACCAGCACGAGCAGAAGCCACATAGATTCACTCTAACAGCCGGGCCCGATTCGGAGCCGCGGCCGTAAGGGAGTGCCCATGGGCCTTTGGTCCACCAGACAGTGGCGCCGGGCGACGTAGTTGGTCGCCCGGCGCACCCGGGTCCCAGTCGTAGGCTGCGCTTCCCTACCCTGACGTACCAAACTCAAACGAGTAGAGCGACGACTCGTTCAGGTGGAACACCGCCATCACGGGCTTGTTCCACAACGCCCGCACGTCCGCCTGCCCCTTCCAGGTCACCGTGTGCCAGATCGTATCGCGATTTTCACTGTGAATCGGATCGCAATCGTCGGCCGAGAAACCCTCGTACGGTCGCATCATCGGGTCCAGAAACTCGACACGAACACTGCCGAAATAGCAGTCGGCGTTGACGCGGAGCCTGTCTCCTTCGAAGACGAATTGCTTGGTCGTCACGCGTCCCCGCCCTCTCCGCGGCTTCAACATTGCCCAGCCATCTTCCCGCAGGACCATCGCCCCAATCCCCCGCCGGAACCGGGTCGATCCTCTTCCGGTGCCGAACTTGGAGGCCTCCGCCATGTCGCGTTCATACTGCTGTCTCGCCGATTCCGGCACCAGTTTCCAGTCCTTCCGCGGCAGAGTCCACTGCTTGATCGGAACGGCGATGTACGGGACGATCACCTTGCCCTGGTGATAGAGCGCTCCCGCCGGCGTCTGGCACGCGTACCCGTGATCGAAGCTTCCCGGAGGCCCGTTCTCCAGCCACGCTTCCGGCCCGTGCGCGCGCGTAAACCGCCGGCCGTCGCGGCTGACGTACAGCGCCATGCTCACCCGGAACTGATCGCGCCAGACCGTCCCCGCATACATTCCCCGCAACGTCTCCGTGCGTGAATTCCAAACCGGCTCGGTATGGGCTTCCGCCACGATCGCCAGGTACAATCCGCCCACCTTGCGAACGGAACCATCGTGGAACTCGCGGTCCGGCCCCAGGGTCGGGTCCCAGTCGGTGGAAAGAACCACCTCTTTGGGCGACCAGTGGATAAAGTCCTTGCTGGTTTGCCTTCCCATCTGACGGATGCGCGGGCCGTAGTGCCAGTGATGGGAGTGCTGGCTGTAGGCCACCCACTCCTGAATCGCCTCGTCGAAGAAAATCTTGGATTCGTGCTGGTGGCGTTGCGGAACATCGCCGCTGATCACCTTCCAGCGCAAACCATCGGCCGACGCCGCTACGCGAGAAAAGAAACGGGCCCCGGATTTCCGCGCCTCGATTGCCGGCGCGTACAGCAGCAGAAACTTCCGCTGTGGGTCGCTGCGATCGATATTCAGGGCCAGGCCTGTTCCCGAGACGTCGTCGGTGTGCACGATGTTGGTGGCCTTTTGCCCTTTGTACGGAATGCACTTCTCGCTCAGGGGGCGCTCCCAATCGAAGGCATTATCCGATTGGGCGTAACACAGCACCTGGCCCGTTCCGTAGGGGTCGCCGCTCAGCGACTGTGTGTACCACATCTTGAACTTGCGGTCGTCCGGATCGTACAACGTCGCTGTGATCAGCGGATTGAACGCCGTCTCCTCCCAGGGCAACCCGCTGTACTCCAGCAGTAGCTTGGAGTGCTTCTCGGGCTTGACGATCACCCGCTCGACCTCATCCAGGTGCTCGAGGATGAAGTTGTCCACGAACAATTGCTTCTCCGTCCCGATGTGGAGGAAGGGAAGTTTGTAGTCCGGCGAGAAATAAGGATATGCCAGGGGTTCGTAGGGCCGCTTCCCGGCGAGGGTGTCCTCGATTTTTCGCTGCAGGTCCAGCGGTTCCGTCGGGCTTTTCCGTTCGGGCGCGGTCTGGGCGCTTCCCGTCGCGGCGCTCGCGACAGCCAGGGTTTTGAAGAGATCACGTCGGTTCATCGTTGGTTTCCGATGAAGGCATGATATCGTGACCCGGGCCAGGCCTTGGACGGCTTAGTTTTTCAACCAGCGGTCAAACCAGGCGAACGCTTCTTTCTGCATCTCCAGATCGAACTTGTGCGGCCCGTCGTAGAAGCTCGCCCGGTACCGTTCAGGCGCGCCCGCTTTCCGGTAGACCTCCGTGAGGATCCGGTCCGCCCGCTCCATCTCGGGCATCGTGAAGAGCGAATCTTGCCGGTCGTTCAACACCAGAACAGGGTTGGGAACGCCGAGTCCCAGGATTTCCGGGTAGTCCAGATCCCGGGAGAGCCCCGGCACGTAGCACATCCATGTGTGCGTGTAGCACTTGTTCAACAGGTAGTCGCGCCACGTGGTCATCATCCCCACGCAGCAGGAGCAGCGGATCCGTTCGTCGGCGCCGGTGAGCATCACGGTCCGCAAACCTCCTCCGGAGAGGCCGCAGCAGCCGAGGCGGGTGGCGTCCACGTCGGGGCGCGCCGCCAGGTAGTCGAGGGCGCGCTGGTCGTCGAACACGAACACGCCCGGCCAGGTCATGCCGGCGCAGAACAGGCTCTTGGCCATCAGGTGTTCGTGCCCGGCGGCGAACTGGTTGTAGCGTTGGATCTCGTCCTCCGCCTCCGGGTTCGTCTCCACCAGGTTGTTGCGGATGTTGCCCGGAACGTCCGCCAACCGGACCCGGCGGCTTCCGAACGTGAAGGTGTCGTGGACCACGACCACGTAGCCCTGCCTGGCCAACTCGTTCGCCCAGGCCCTGCCGCCGTAGTAGCGCTCCTGGTGCCGCAGCATCAGCGGATGCGGGTCCTTGGTCATCCGGGTGATTTTCCGCAGGCCGAAGTATTTGTTTCCGCCATGGTCGTGCAGTCCCACGATGCCGGGCAATTTCCCTGTCGCTCCGGCCGGCTTCAGCACCACCGCTTCGGTAGGAGGTCCGAAGGGCAGTTGCCATTGCACGTGTTCGATCGAGAGTCCGTCGAACTCCATCTGATGCTGTACCGCGGCGACCGGGGTGGCCGCGCCCGCCGGGCCCATCAGCAATTCCCGGAATCTCGACCGGGCGACCCCACGCCACGCGCCGGCGTTCGCAAACATCGGCTGCCGGAACGACAGGCGCGGCGGATCCGGCACGCCCTGGGCCGCCCAGTCCCCGTAGGCCCCAATCATGTTCGGAGTCATGGGTTACAGCATACAGCGATCAGCGGGGAGCTTACAGCGGTCGGCAATCAGCGGTCAGCCAGCAATCAGCTCTCAGCGTTCAGCAATCAGCTTTCAGCGTTGAGTTCTCAGCGTTCAGCTTCAACGACCGTCAGAGCGGTGGCTGGGCGCGCCGAGCTTCGAGGCGACCCAGATCGCGAGCCGGAAGCGATATGCTGTCTGGTGGCCGCCGGTGCCTGAACCGCAAACGCCGGTGCTGAAAAGTGATTGCTGCATGCTGACCGCTGAATGCTGACCGCTGAACGCTGATAGCTGAACCCTTGAAACATGCCACGGATTCTCATCAACGAGTGCAAACAGGAGATCTCCTCCTTCAACCCGGTCCTGGGACGCTACCAGGATTTCGCCACCTCGTTTGGCGACGACCTTCTCACCTATCATCGCCGTGCCCGGGCGGAGGTTGGCGGCGCGCTCCACGAGTTCGACACCCGGCCCGACGTGACAGTGGTTCCCGGCTTCAGCGCCCGCGCCATCACGTCCGGCGGCACTCTCGCCGACGCGGACTTCCGCCGGATCGCCGCCGAATTCCTGGACGCCGTCCGCGCCGCCTCGAATCTCGACGGCATCTACTTTGCCCTCCACGGAGCCCTGGCGGCCGAGACCGAACACGATGTCGAGGGCTACCTTCTGGCCGAGACGCGCAAGATCGTGGGCGAGCGGATGCCGATCGTCGTCTCGCTCGACTTGCACGGCATCCTCACCGATCGCATCATCGAGCACTCGAACGCCATCGTTCTCTATCACACCTACCCGCACGTCGATTTCTTTCAGACCGGCGAGCGCGCGGCCCGATTGCTGCTTCGCGTGATGGCGGGCGAGGTGCGTCCCGTCTCGGCGCGAGTGGCCATTCCGGCGCTGGTCCGCGGCAATGAACTCATTACCGCCACCGGCAGGTTCGGCCGTTGCGTCCGCCGCGCCATCGCTCTCGAGAACAGCCCCGGCGGACTCTCCGGCGGCATGTTTATCGGCAACCCCTTCACCGATGTGCCGGACCTTTGCTCGAACGTCTTTCTCGTGACCGATGACGACGAAGCCCGCGCGGCCACCGAGGCCGTCGAGCTCGCGCGCGAATTCTGGGACATGCGCGCTCACCTGCACCAGCCTCTGTCGACGCTGGAGGAAAGCGTTCGCCTGGCGGCCGCGTGCACCGGGCGCGCCGTGATGGTGGATGCCGCCGACGCCACCAGTTCGGGCGCTTCGGGAGACAGCAACGCCATCCTCCGCGCGCTGCTCGAGGCGGGCTATCGCCGCACGGCACTCCTTCCGTTAGTCGATGCCCCGGCCGTCGAGGCGGCCTTCGCAGCGGGAATCGGAGCGGACATCCGGGTCCCGCTGGGCGGGAGCCTCGACCGCAAGCGTTTTCAACCGGTGGACCTCACGGTCCGGGTCCGCATGTTGTCCGACGGACGGTTCGGCAGCGAATCGCACGGCGAATTCTGGGACGGGGGCCGCACCGCCGTGCTGCAATCCGGCAATTTCACGATTGTGGTCACCAGCCAGCCGGTCAGCCTATACGACCGGTCGCTGTTTCTCGCCCACGGACAGGATCCGGCGGCGTTCGACACCGTCATCGTCAAATCGCCGCATTGCCAGCCGCAGTTCTTCGAAGAAGGCGCGGAGCGGTTGATCCACGTCGACGCTCCCGGATCCTCCAGCGCCAATCTCAAAAGCCTCGGCCACACCCGCTGCCGGCGTCCCATCTTTCCCCTCGACGAGGGCGTCGAGTTTACCCCGCAAGCCCGGATCTTCCGGCGTATACAATAGACTGACCTATGAAAATCCGAGACGTGCGCGCCTTCGGACTGCGCGGCAAGACGCCGGAAGGCGGATGGTCGAACGAGCTACAGCCGGAGGACTGCGTCCATACGCTGATCGCCGTCCTGACAGACTCGGGCCTGGTCGGCTGGGGCAGCGTCTTCACCAGCGAAGAACTGGTCAAGGGTTCGCTCTCTCTGTTGCGGCCGCTCTATCTCGGAGAGAACGCGCTCGAACCGGAACGCGTGAGCGAGAAACTCCACCAGAACATGTTCTGGCTCGGCCGCGGCGGTTCGATTACCCACACGATCAGTGGAATCGACATCGCACTCTGGGACATCTTGGGAAAGGCGACGGGGCAACCGGTCGGGCGATTGCTGGGCGGGCGCTATCGCGAACGTGTGCGTCCCTACGCATCGCTGCTGATGCGCGAACCGGACCGCATGGCGGATGAACTGCTGCCCGTGAAAGAGCAGGGCTTCCGCGCGTTCAAGATCGGATGGGGGCCGTTCGGCCGGCGCAACGAAGCCACCGACGAAGCCATCGTTCGTGCCGCCCGCGAGGCCGTGGGACCGGACTCCCTCCTGATGGTCGACGCTGGCGGCAGCGATGCCTTCTGGCCGCAGGGGTTCAAGTGGGCTCTGCGAACCGCCGAAATGCTGGTGGACTACGACGTCTACTGGTTCGAGGAAGCTCTGCCTCCCGACGCGCTCGAGGACTTCGTCGCCCTGCGGCGCGCCGCGCAAGTGAACATCGCGGGCGGCGAGGTACTGACCCGAAGGCAGTCGTTCGAACCGTGGTTACGCGCCGGTGCGTTCGACATCGTACAGCCCGATGTGACCAAGTGCGGCGGCATCAGCGAGGAACGCCGCATTGCCCGCAGCGCCAACGAGAACGGCATCAAGTTCGTTCCCCACGGCTGGAACACGGCGCTCGGCCTGGCTGCCGATCTGCACCTGGCTTCCGCCTTCCCGGGCACCGACCTGGTGGAGTACCTGACAGGATCGCCGTTCATCGACGAGATCGCCGCCGGCGGTTGGACGCTGGATGCCGACGGGATGTTGCCGATCCCCACCAAACCAGGCCTGGGAATCGAAGTGAACCTGGATGCCTTGTCGGAGTACTCCCGCACGCCCCTCAACGAGCTAAGCACTCTGCTGAAAGCTGGTGATTGCTGATTGCTGATACCTGACCGCTGACCGCTCTTATGCAGCCCCTCTACGTTCGCGTTCATCCCCACGATAACGTCGCCATCATCGTGAACCCCGAAGGAGTCGAAGCCCAGACCGAGTTCGCCGATGGCCTTCGCCTCGACGAGCGGATTCCGCAGTCGCACAAGGTCGCCTTGCGGGACCTGGACCCGGGCGAACCCGTAGTGCGTTATGGCCAGACCATCGGCTACGCGAATCGTCCTCTCCGGGCGGGATCGTGGGTTCGCGAAGAAGTACTGGATCTGCCGAGCGCTCCGCCGCTCGACCAACTGCCCCTGGCCAACGCGACGCCTGCGCCGCTGCCGCCGCTCGAAGGCTACACCTTCGACGGCTTTCCCAACCCGGACGGCACGGTGGGAACCCGGAACCTGCTCGGCATCACGACCACCGTGCAATGCGTCGCGCCCACAGTGGAATTCGCCGTTCGCCGGATTCGCGACGAACTCCTGCCGCGCTTCCCCAACGTCGACGGCGTGGTGGCGATCACGCACACCTATGGCTGTGGCGTCGCGATCGACGCCCCCGGCGCCGCGGTGCCGATTCGCACCATCCGCAACGTCAGCGCCAATCCGAATCTGGGAGGCGCTCCGCTGATTGTCAGTCTCGGATGCGAAAAGCTGCAACCGGCGCGGCTGTTTCCCGACCGGACGCTGAATCGCGTAGGCAACGTCCTGCCGCCGGTCCTGGAGAATGACCCGTATGTCGTCAAACTGCAGGACGAGGACTTTCGCGGCTTCGGCGAGGTGGTCGCCGCGATCCTGAGGGCCGCGGAGAAACGCCTGGAGGAATTGAACCGGCGGGCGCGCACGGCATGTCCGGCCGCCGGCCTGGTGGTCGGACTGCAATGCGGCGGCAGCGATGCCTTCTCGGGCGTCACCTGCAATCCCGCCCTCGGTTTTGCCGCCGACTTGCTCGTCCGCGCCGGCGCCACCGTGATGTTCTCCGAAGTCACCGAGGTTCGTGACGCGGTTCATCTGCTGACGCCCCGCGCGGCGAACGTAGGCGTGGCGCGCGACCTCATCCGCGAGATGCGCTGGTACGACGAGTATCTGGCGCGAGGCTCAGCCGATCGTAGCGCCAACCCCACTCCGGGCAACAAGCGCGGCGGCCTGGCGAACGTCGTCGAAAAGGCTCTGGGCTCGGTCGCAAAGGCCGGAAGCACGGCCTTGATGAGCGTCACGGGTCACGGCGAGCGAGTGCAGACGAAGGGTCTGATCTTTGCCGCGACGCCGGCCAGCGATTTCATCTGCGGGACACAGCAACTTGCGTCCATGAACCTTCACGTATTCACCACAGGCGAGGGATCACCCTATGGGTTGGCGATGGCGCCGGTGGTGAAAGTCTCCTCGCGCACCGCCCTGGCGGAACGGTGGCACGACCTGATCGACATCGATGCCGGCCGCATCGCGACAGGGCAGGCGACGATCGAAGACGTTGGCTGGGAGATCTTCCGCTTCATCCTGGACGTCGCCGGCGGCCGCAAGAAGACCTGGGCAGAACACTGGGGTTTGCATAACGCGCTGGCGCTGTTCAACCCCGGCCCGGTGACTTGAGCGTTATGGCCCCGAGCGTCGCAGCCCCGAGCGTCAGCGACGGGGTTGCATTACCTTCTGATCCGCGACCGGAAGGGAGCGGACACCCGCGGTTCGGAGATTACGCGCTGCGACTGTCGGCTCCGGACGATCGTCCAAAATGAGGACTAGCTGTTGGCTAGACCCAGGACGTGACGCGCGCCATCGACGCCGGGATCAGAAGTCCCGCTTCATCGCCGGAACGATCAACCGGATCACGGCGAGTCCAAACAGCAGCACCACCGCTCCCGCACCGGGAAGCCAGAAAACCTCGTTCGTGATGCCGGTCTCGAGCACGGCGAGATCCGGATCCGATGGATCGTAACGGACGCGCAACTTGGGAGCGTCGGTCGGTTCGCCTTCGGTTTGCACCGGTATTTCGGGGCCGCCCTCGGGCTCGGGCCCGAACCGGCGGCGCACCGAGTAGCGGGTTCGTCCTTCGACGTAGTAACGGTACACTTGCCCCGAGGCTTCGGGGACGAACGCTCCCTCAGCCGAGGGCCAGCCTGTGCTGGCGTGGGCACGGTAGAGGGTCACGGCGCCGGCGATCAACAGCGACAGGCCGAAGGTGATGAAGATGGCGGCGAACAGACTGACTCCGAGCGCCATCCCTCCTCCAACCTGGCTGCTACCGCGGAACAGGGCGCCAAACATCACCGCCACGAGAGCACAGACCAGACCGGCTCCCGGAAGCCCCAACGCCTCCGCGCTAAAACCCGGCGACAACACCGCGACCGCCGGATCGCCAGGTTGATAGGCCACACCCACCCGTTGGCCCACGGGATAACGAAGGCGCTGCAGTTCGGCTTCCGAGGAATCGGAGGGTGTCGATGATTTTCCGAAACGAATCGTGTCGGTGACGTACGGCCGTCCGTTCACCTGGTATTGAACCAGAATCTCGCCCGAAGCCGACGACCCATGGCTGGCCTCGACTTGCCGCGGCACGACCATTCCTTCCACGCGCGGCCAGCCCGGGCTCGCAATCCCGTGCCACAAATCCTTCACGCCGATGCCGGTCAGATACACGCCAAGGGCCAGGAACAGGGACAAGAATCCGTAGACCATCAGGCTTAGTGCCCGTTCCGGGGAGCGTCGCAAAGTCCCTTCAGGGTATCGCAGGTGTTCGCGAAGACGCGGGATCTCGCCTCCTGACGCCAAAAGGGCCAGTCCGCCTCGACTCGCGAGGAGACCGGCCCTTCTGGACCGTTTTTGGGAATGAAGGTCGCGCCTAGAACAAGTACTTCAACCCGAACTGGATGTTGCGCGGATCGACCGCGACGCCGGTTACGCGGCCGAAGTTGGCGTCGGATCCGTTGGTGCTGGGGTTGCCCAACACGGTGTGATTCATCCAGTTGAACATCTCGAACCGGAAGTTCAGCCGGTGGCCTTCGCGGATGGTGAACCACTTATTCACCGACGCATCCCACGTGAAGGAGTCGGGGCCTTTCACTGTGTTGTAGCCGAGGTTGCCGAAACGGCGCTGCGTCTGCACGATGGTGAAATCAAAAGCAGCGCGGTTGAGCAGGATCAGCGGGTCCGCCGAATCGAGATAAGGGCTCTGGCCGGAGACTGCATCGGGCCGTTGGCCGTCGGCTCGTCCATTGCCAATGTTGTCTCGTCCGGTAGTCACGTTCAGAGGGAAGCCGCTGCGGTATCCCATGATTCCCTGGATGGTCCAGCCGCCGAGAAAGGTCTTTGCAATCCCTTCTTTCGCAAACCCGCCCGTCGGCACCTCGTAGGAATAGACCGCGGTGACACGGTTGCGGACGTCGGTGACTTTCGGGCCCTTGGAGCCGGCAATCCAGTTGAAGTCCTGCGTGACGCTGTCGCGCACGTAGGCGTTGTCGGCGTTGTTGTACTGCATCCCCTTCGACAACGTGTAGTAGAAGTCGAAGGTCAGCCCCTTGCTGAGGCGCTTGTTGGCGGCCAGTTGCACGGCGTGGTACGTCATATTCCCGCCGAATTCCTGCAGCCACGCGGCGCCGATATCCTGGCCGATGTCTCTGCGGCCCGTGGCGGGGTTGATGGGGTTCATCAGGCGCGATCCGTACAATTTCACGGCGCGATTCAGAACATAGGAGATCTGCACGGCCGTCGTGCTGCTCACCTGCTGCTGGATGGAGAAGTTGCCTTGGAGGGCATACTCATCGCGGCGAGCAGGATCCGGGGACAGGAGTCCTGGCTGCAGCCCACGCGGCACCAGGGTCGGATTCTGCCGTACGGACTCGATAAAGCTGATAGGGAACGGGAAGGTCACCGGCTGGAGGCTGGCCGGAATATCGATCACGTTGACGAGCGGCGCGAAGGGTACCCTGGCATCGATCCAGGCGGCGTCGTAGTAGAAGAAGGGTTGTGGGGCGATATACGTCATCCCGGTGCCTAGCCGCACGATGGTCTTGGACGTTCCAAACACATCCCATACCAGACCGAAACGTGGACCGAAGTTGTTGCGGTCGCTGTTCCAGACGGCTTGGTCCTTGGTGGTGCGTGGCCCGAACGGATCGCGCGTCGCCAAACCGATTGACCCCTTGAAGGGCTGGTAGTATTCGTAGCGCATGCCCAGATTGAGCTGCAGCCGCCGGCTGACCCGCCAATCGTCCTGGAAATAACCGGCAAATCCTTTGAACTTGTAGCCGCCCTTTGGATTTCCGAAGTACATCTCCACCTGGAACGGCACGTCGTCAATGGCATTTTGTAAGGAATTGTAGAAGTTGCGAGGGTTGCCGAACTGATCGCGGAAGCTATCTGTGGACCGGATTTCAATCCCCGCCTTAAAGTTGTGCGCGCCGCGGATATGAGTGACGTTCGCAAGCCCGCTATAAACGTCGGTGAACGTTCCCAGTTGATCCTGCAAGTCGCTGGAGCCGGTCAGACCGGCGATCGATACGTAACCCGCTTGGGGGCCCGGCTTCTGGCGTCCGTCGTCCGGACCGCGGATCACGCTGGTCCGGTTGAAACCGAAGCGAGTCTCCAGCGTGGTGCGGGGCGACATCACCCAGAAGTCGGAGATCATCACGTTGCGTTGCCGCAGAGGGAACTGCTGGCGGACATCCTGTCGCAACTGCGGATTGAAGACGTCTTGCGTGTTGTAGTTCAGGCGTCCCGAGATTCGATGGCTGCCCAGGTTGTAATCCCCTCGCGCGATGTGGGTCTTCTCGTCGACCTTTTGCCGGTCGTTGCGGAAGTGCTGCCCGACCCACGGGTTTGAGGTCGCCTCGAACGTGGTGGGCATCTTCGAGAGGTGCTCGCGCATGGCGGAGTTCTTGAGCAGGCCGAGGTAGGTTGGTGTCGGCACCGTTCCGGAAATCGTGCGGCCACGACGAATCGTAGCGCCTTCGAAGTTGTAAAAGAAGAACAACTTGTCCTTGATGACGGGACCGCCGAGATTTCCACCGTATTGGTTATGCCGAAGCGGCGGCTTGCCAAGGTTGGAGCGATTGGAGAAGAAGTTGTTGGCATCCAGTTTGTCATTGCGCAGAAAATAGAGCGCCGTGCCGTGGAACTGATTCGTACCCGACTTGGTAGTCAGGTTGATGACGCCGCCGGTGGCGCGCCCGTATTCGGCGGAGAACGCATTGGTGGTGACCTTGAACTCCTCCAGCGCTTCGATGCTGATGGAGTTGATGACGGTACCGCTGCCGCCCACGCCGCCGATCCCGACGCCGTTGTTCTCCCCGAACGACATGTCGACGCCGTCCATTAGCCAGTTGTTGCCCAGACCCGAAGACCCGTTCAACTCGACGCCACCCCGGTTGGCATTGCCGCCGGAGGTACTGACTCCCGGTTGCAGCACCAGCAACTGAGTGAAGGTCCGCCCGTTCAACGGGAGGTCGCGGACTTTCTGGGAGTCCACCACGGTTCCCAACGACTGTGAGGTTGCGTTGACTAGCGGGGCCGCGCTCACCACCTCGATCGATTGAGTCACTTCGCCGACCTTCAGCGCGATGTCGATCTTGGGCCGATTGCCCGAGTTCAACTGCAGTTCGCTCGTGGTCGCGCGTTGGAAGCCGGACTTCTCGACGGAGATGACGTAGCGGCCCGCCGGTAGCAGCGGAAAGTCGTAGAGTCCCTGCTCGGTTGTGGCTGTCGTATTCGAGACGTTGGTGGCGACGTTTCTGGCTTCGACTCGAGCGTCGGCCACCGCGGCGCCGGTGGCGTCGGTGACCAACCCGGTAAATGAGCCGCCGGTAATTTGAGCGTGGACTGTTCCCAGTAACAGAACCATCAAGCTGACTGCTGCACACAACTGCGTTCGCGACATAACGTGGTCCTTTCTACATTGCCGGCCAAGCGAGAGGCCAGCCAACGAGGTCTTGGTTCGTAGACAGACGGATTTGACGGGATGATACGTCCCCTGAGGCAACAAAGTCAAGCACAAAGTCGCACAGAAGGAGCACGCCCGCGCCGTTGAGCATGCCAACCGTGCAGAATCACGCATTTTGAGATCAAGGGCCAGGGACACGATTTGCTCCGCTACCAATCGCGCGGTTTGGCCCGGAAACCGCCTCCGGAACGTCGGCCGGCGCCCCGTTCCACTCCGCCACCAGGAATTCACCATAAGAGCCCTCAATGTGGCGCTGGATGGCGGCGGCGATCTGGGCCGCATCGCCGGTTCTCATCGCCGCGACGATGGGCTCGTGCGGGTCCACGTGCCCGGTCAATCGAATCCCCCTCGCCTTCCGCTCGATGGCCGTAAAGACAAATAAAGGGGCAGTCAGGTTATCCAGGATCGCGGCCATGGTCGGGTTGCCGGAATGCCGCCAGATCGCACGATGAAACTCCAGATCGGCCTGCTGGCATTCGAAGTGTGCCTCCTTGGCGGTGGCAATCCGGATGTCGCCGACCCTCCGGTCGAGCTCGGCGAAGGCCTCGACGCTCATGCGAACGGCCGCCCGGACGGCCGCTTCCGTCTCGAGAAGCGCGCGCACCGTCAGCCGGTCTCGCAGCTCCTGCCGGGTGAGTTTGGTGACTCGCGTCTCCTTGTTCGGCACTCGCTGCACCAAACCGGTCTGCTCGAGTTCGAGGAGAGCCTCACGAACCGTCGACTGGCTGACGCCCAGATAGCGGGCCAGTTCGAGTTCGCGAAGCGAATCTCCAGGTCGAAAGCGGCCCTCGAAGATGGCTTGCTGGACAGCTTGACGCGCCTGGCCCCTTAGCGAGCCAGACTTCAAGCGGAGAAGACCGGTCGCCCTCATGTTATCGTTAACGCCGATCCTACGCCTGAGCCATTCATGTGTCAATCCTTTTCTAGCGATAGGGCACCCAGTGACCCATTCACCGTTATCGATAATTAGGGGATCCAGAGGGGGTTGAGGGCAGCGGTTGCGCGTGTCGCGAGTGCTGCTCCGAGCGGCATGCCGAAACATGCACGAGTATACGTGATTCTGCGATTTCCGGTTGACAGAGCGCTTTCCAGCCGCTATACTGCGCGATAGAATTTACTCTGTCGTTGGTCCCCCATATGTCGCACAAAGAGGGTGAGGTGCTGTTCCGCGAGGAGCGGCAGGCCCGCATCTTGAAGATCCTTGAACGGGACGGCCGGGCCGGCGTTGGCAGCCTTTCCCATTTGTTCGAGGTGAGCGAGGACACGATCCGCCGCGACCTACGCGACCTCGAGTCGCGGGGGCTGATCCGGAAGACGCACGGCGGCGCGCTGCCTCAGGTTGCATCCGCCCTTCCCTATGAGGCGCGCCTGCAGGAAGTCCCGCTGGTCAAGCAGGCGATCGGCCGCAGGGCCTCGGAACTGGTGGTCGAAGGCGATTCGGTGATCATCGACAGCGGGACCACCACCTTGTCGTTGGCCGAAGCGCTCAACGTCATGAACATTCGCGTCCTCACCAACAGTCTCGAGATCGCCCGGGTGATCGCGGCCAAGCCCCGGTGTGAGTTGATCGTCCTGGGCGGCCGGTACGACTCCGTGCACCATGAGCTCGTAGGGCCCAATACGGTCGAGCAGTTGACCCGCTACCGGGTCGACAAGTTGTTCATGGGGTTGACGGCGATTGACCCGAAGCACGGCATCACGGATGACTCCGAATCCGACGCGATGGTGAAGAGGGCGATGATCGAAGTGGCCGGGAAGGTGATCACGGTAGCCGACCACACCAAACTCAACCGCGTGGCGTTCTCGAAAGTGGCGCCCGCGGACGTCATTCACGTCATGGTGACCGATGAACGGGCCCACTGCGGACCCTTTGTTCAGTTTGCCTGGGAAGTGATTACGGTGCCGATTCCCGCCGAGACCGGGCATGGGGAGCCACTCCACTGAGAGACACGGTTCAGATCGGACTGCTCGGCTGCGGGCTCATCTCGCAGTATGCCCACCTGTTTGCGCTTCAGAAGGCCGATGGTGTGCGGTTGGCCGGCATTTGCGATCTGGCGGAAGACCTGGCCGGGCAGGTGGCCCAGCGGTGGGGTGTCGAGCGATGGACGGCGGAGCCGCGTGAACTACTGGAAGATCCCGCGATCGATGCCATCCTGATCGCCACCGCCGACCAGCATCACGTGCCGAATGCAATCGAGTGTCTGGCTTACGGCAAGCATGTACTGGTGGAAAAGCCGCTGGGGTTGAACGTCAGCGAATGCCTGCCGTTGATTGACGCGGTGGAGCGCAGCGGGCGAAAACTGCAAGTCGGCAACATGAAGCGGTTCGACCCGGGAATCGCGTTCGCGCACGAATTCGTGAAGGGCCGGGTTGGCCAGCGGCTTTCGGTGAGCGGCTGGTATTGTGACAGCGCCGTTCGGCCCGCGATGCAGAATACCCTTCGCCTGCCGCCGCTGAAGAGCGGAGCGCAGAAGGGCTTTCCGCCTTCCTTCAAGAGCGATAAGCGCGCCTACAAGCTGGCGACTCACGGTGTGCACCTGGTCGACACTCTGCGCTATCTGGGCGGCGAGATCGTTGCGGTACAAGCCCGGGTTGCCGAGCAGTACGGCAATCTGTCGTGGCACGGGTTGCTGGAGTTTGCCGACGGAGCCATCGGGCACTTCGAGTTGACCACGGCGATCCGGATGGACTGGCGGGAAGGATTCTGCGTCCACGGCGAAGGCGGCGGCGTGGAACTCAAGACATTCCTGCCGTTCTACAGCCGGCCCAGCGAGGTGCGCGCGTTCGACGCGGCGCTCGGTGAATACCGCGCGCCCATCATGCCCGACAGCGACCCCTACGAGCGTCAACTGGAGGCGTTCGCAAGGGCCATCCTCGACGATACACCGCCCACGCCCGACGTCTTTGACGGGATCGCGGACCTGGCCGTGATTGAAGCTATTGCGTCGTCCGTCCGGACGGGACAACGAGTGGAGATTGCGCCCCTGAATCAAGCCGCCTGCAAGGAGTGAGTTCAATGGCAAAAGGGAAAGTACTGCTGACCGGCGCCTCCGGTCGATTGGGAAAGCGGTTGGTCCCGCTGCTGACCGGGGAAGGCTACACGGTGCGCGCCCTGGTCCACCGCGCTCCCCCGCCGGAGAACGTGGAGGCGGTCGATGCCGGCATCACGGATATCACGGCGCTGACCGCGGCGATGGAAGGCGTCCGGGCGGTCTGCCATCTGGCCGCTCTCATGCCGCCCACCTCCGATGACGAGATCTTCGAAGCCAACGTTCGCGGCACCTATTGCCTGCTGCAAGCCGCCCGCGCTCAGCCGCGAATGCCTCGCTTCGTGTTCGCCAGTTCGGACGCCACCTATTGCACCGGATGGAGCAAAGGACCGTATGCGGCCCCCATCGACGAAGCGATGCATCAGCAGCCCGCGCTGTTCTACGGCATCTCGAAGACCGCCGGCGAGCGGTTGTGCATCGACTATCAGGCCGCCTTCGGCATCGACACGGTACGGCTCCGATTTCCCACCATCGTGGAACCGCGAGAAGCGCTCGACCTGTTCCTGGTGGCCGGCTACAAGGACTTCCTCGTGGACGAGGACCTGGGGAAATGGGATCGCGACGACACGGTCAAGATCGTGTTGGAGGAGAGCGGCAGGCCGATGGTGGAGCACGTCGTGGACTCGCGCGACGCGGCGCTCGGCGCGTTTCTGGCCATTGACCGCGAGTCGGCGGCGGGACAGGCCTTCAACATCGCGGGTCCCGCGCCCTGGACCTACTCTCAGATCGGGCCGGGCGTGGCCGAGCGGCTGGGAATGGAAACAGCCGCGGGGCGCTGCCGCCGTCTGTACTCCTACGAGTTGAATACCCAGCGCGCCCGGGCCATGCTCGGCTATACCCCCCGCTACGGAATTCTCGATTCATTGGAAGAAGCGTATTCACAAGTGAAGGTGTAATCCAAATGCAGACCAGGACTCTCTCTGAAGCCAATCTGGATGCCGAGATCTTCACGGCCCCGATTGTCGCGGCCGAGATGCAGCGAATGCTCGACACGCGGCGGAATACGGTCGCCGCCGTCGCGCGGGAGATCGCGGCGCGGAAACCCGAGCGATTGCTGTTCTTCGGCAGCGGCGGCTCGTCGAGCGCGCTCTACAGCGGCTACTGGGCCGGGTTGAACCTGCTCGATCTCGGCGTCGACTATCTGATCAGTCCCGACATCGTGAGCGCCCGCCCTCCTGCTCTGAATGAGCGGACGGTGATGATCGGCGCAAGCTACTCGGGAAAGACCGTCGACACCATGGCGGCCAGGCGGCTGATTGAACGGGCAAACGCGCCCCTTCTTGCCGTGACACGGGACGCCGGCGCGGAACTGGCAAAAGGCGCGGCCTGGTCCGTGACCTACGAATCGCGTGCGCTCTATAGTTCACCGGCCCTCCTCACCATGATGCTGGTGGTTGAACTCGCGCGGGCGCTCGACCGCTGGTCTCCGGACCTGGAGGCGTTCGAACGGGCGCTGGAGGATTCGCCGCGGCTGATCGGAAGCGTCGCCGAAGCCTCGCGGCGGCTTGGCGAGGAGCATGCCTCGAAGCTCGATCGCGATCACCTCCTGGTGCTCGCCGGCGGGTCGGCCTTCATGCTCGGGTACATGATGACTTTCGACATGTTCGGCGAATACCTGAAACAGTACGCATCGTTCATCCATTACGGCGAGTTCCGGCACGGGCCGCTCGAGACCGTCCGCGCCGGGCATCCCTCCATGATGTTTCTGCTCGGCAACGATGCTTCCCGCCGATTCGGCGAGGAAACTCTGAACTTCGCCAGCCGGAACGGCGCCGAGACCTTCTGTTTCGATGCCCGGGAACTGGCGCCGGACGCGCATCCTTTGTTGGATGCTCTGGTGCTGTACCCCTCGCAACTGTGGCTGCTTTATGAAGC
>CAZGUX010000139.1:0-31420 GCA_964529305.1 uncultured Solibacteraceae bacterium
CGGAAAACGCGCTCGGCCCCGGATGGCGAAAGTCAGACAAGCCGGACAACGCGTGCCGGACAAGAGGCGGAATCGAGTCGTGCGGCACGGATTACCGCGAGCCGAACCGGGTGCCTGGCACCGGGCGGGCGGCATCCGGCCCGACGAAAGAAAAGAAACAAACCTGTCCCCCCTTTGGGAACCGCTGGACCCCCCAAAGGGCCGGATTGACTTCCGGCTCAGGTGCCTGGCACCGGGTTGGCTGGGCAGATTCAGGAAGGTGCCTGGCACCGGGTTGGAGTCGACTCAAGGGCCTGGTCGATACTCCCTTTGGGGAACGGAGATCGACCCGCCCCACGGGAGAGAACGTGTGCGGAGATTGGAGACAGCCAGCGACCGCTCCCGTTGAAGAACCTGGCAACCCCCTCCCTCCTAATTACTTATAGGAACTGAAAATTCAAGTCGTTTATTTTCAGTTCCTTCCCTAGTCGACTTCGGCCCGGCCGAATGGGGGACTGAGAACGTGTGCGGATATTGAGTGCGAGCGCCAGTCCTCCCTTGCGGTCAGGCCTCTGGTGGCGTGGACCGTCGGGAGTGGTGGAGGGTGTTGGCAACCCCACGGCTGAACGGTCGGGGCTGAGACGCGTTCTTCATTGGTTTTAGTGGGCCGCAGGCCCTCGGGACTCCCTAACGGTCACGGCATGGATGCAAAACAGCCCTCGCCGAGCACAAGGGCGACCTTACTTTTCAAACCGGGCATTCTCAGGTTCGCGTTCACTGGATCTCCGGCCGGGCATGCGAGGCGAGCATGTGGCTCTGACCGGAAGCCACCAGCCAGGCGCTATCGCGAAAACCTCCCAATGTTCTTTTCGGGATGGCGACCTCGAAAGCAGATCGGAGCCGCTCCGTTCCCTGGCGGGCCGGCATCAGGTACACTGCGTCTCTGAGTCCATGCCAGACATGCAGCGCAGAACCGTCCTCCAACTTGGCGCTGCTACGGCAGCAATGGCCGCAACACCGCCCGGACGCCTGCGGCGTCACCGCAACCTGTTCAACGCCGACTGCAACTTCTTTTTCTATAACCCGGAATTGTGGCAGCCGGAAGGACGCCCCTATACCGCCAAGGCGATTCACCGTTATGTGGACCTTCTGGCTAAAAGCGGTATCGACACCCTGCTGGCGAATCCGAATACGCAAGTGGTGTGGTATCCGAGCCGGAAGCTCGAGTATGCGCTCACGGGCTACCGCCGGGGCGACCGCGGCTTCGCTCGCCCGCATGCGACGGGCATGGGACTTTCCCCGAAGCAGGTGGAGCAGTCGATCAACGTTCTGGTGGAAATCTTCGACCTGTACGTCGATCTGTCCGATGCCCAGGTCAACTGGCTGGCCGAATGCGCAAAGGCCTGCCGGCAGCGTCGCATCAGCCCCTGGCTCAGCTATCGCATGAACGACACACACGGCGCCGGTGCGCCGGACAGCCCCGTCAACTGCGCGCTGTTCCGGGACCCCAAGTACCGGCTCTCCGGACGCATCCCTGGCACGCGCGGCGGCACTCATCCCGGCTGGATCGGCCTCAACTACGGTCACCGTGAGGTTCGCGACTACATGCTCGAGATGATGCGGGAGGGCGTAGAGGACTACGGCTTCGAGGGCCTCGAAATGGATTGGCTGCGCCATCCGGTGTGCCTGGAACCTCCGGCCACGCAGCGCGACATCGACCGGATGACCGATTGGTTCGCGGAGGTGAAGGCCCTCACCCGCGGCCGGAAGACGCCGTATCCGGTGGGTATGCGTGTGCCCGGCAACCTCGGATACCTGAGGAACATCGGCATCGACCTGAAGGCTCTGGTCATGCGCGGATTGGTAGACTTTGTCACCTTCAGCAACTTCTGGCAGACGGCCTGGGACATGCCTCACGACGAATTGCGGCGCCAACTGGGTCCGGACGTCACCATCTACGGCGGAATGGAGGACGCTCCGAACTGGCTCGAGACCCATGCCCCGAAACTGACGGGCCGCTCCTGGTATCAGGAACTCCAACTTGCCGGAGACGATGCATACACAGCAAAGAAGAACGCTGACGGCTCCACGCGAAGCCGGGGTACCCGGTACCTGACGTGCAGTCCGGAGTTCATACGCGCTAACGCGGCGGGCAAACTCGTCCTCGGCGCCGACGGCATCGAACAATTCAACTTCTTCGTCACGGACCAGGTGCGGGTGCCCGGCCAGCGCGGCGATTATTCGGCGCTGCGTAAACTCGACGACCTTGCCTTCTTGCGCGGGAAGCCAAAGCACTACACCCTGAACACCCCTTCGCTTCGGCCGAACATGATCTGGGACGTGACCGAGCAGTTGCCCGTGCGGCTCGAACCGAAACACCGACATGGCTTCCGGATGCCTATGTGCGCCGAGCCCGCGGGCTTGCGCCTGGTCGTGCAGGTGGTCGCGGAACGGCCGAAATCCAGGCCCGAACTGGGGGTCAGTGTGAATGGCGCCTGGCCCGCATTCGACTGCCGCGAGACGGAAGACCTGCTGTTTCCGGCGGGACCCTATACGCAGCACGTTGACGAACACACGGCCTACAATTACTCACTCGATGCGGCTTTGATTCACGATGGGTGGAACGAGATTGCAGTCTACAATCACTCGCCGGACGAGCTGAACATTGTGAGCCTGGAACTCGCGGTCATCGCATGACAGCCGCTCAGCAGATCACTTCGAACCGCGGGGTCAAGCCCGCGGTTTTCGCTTTTGTACAACCCGCGAGTTTTACGCCCGCGGTTCGGAGCCAAAGCGCCAAGCCGCACTTGCGCTGCAAAATAGGAAGATTGATGAAACGCTATTTCTGGTTGTTCGCACTGACCTCATTGGGCCTCGCACAACAGCGCCAGTGGGTGGAAGGCTTCGACTCGGTTGAGTTCCACTACAACGCCCACCGCGAAAACCGGGCGACTCGCGATTTCCGCGGGATGGCCCCGGGTTTCATGACCGCCGGATGGTGGGCGCCGGGACAGATGAAGAATAACTACCTGTCGTGGAAGACGGCCTCTGTCCCGGCAAAGAACGACACGACGTTCGCGTTCATTGCCGCCCATTCACCGCTGCCGTCCGAGTTCGCGCGGGGCCCCGAAGTCAGGCTCTCCATAAACGGCCGCTATGCCCTCACCTTCACGCTCGGCTTTACCCGCGACTATTCCTGGAAGGAGGGCGAGTACGAACTCAAGTATTTGTCCAAGCGCGTCGAGTTCCCCTACTTCGGATCGCACCGGCAGTTCGAATTGCATGGCAACAGCGGACTCTATCAGTTCAGCGTGCCGGCGTCGGCCGTGGAGGCAGGGCGCCCGGCCGTGCTGAAGGTGGAGTTGAAGCCGTTCGCCGGATGGAACAACGGGTGGTTCATGGTGAAGGAGCGCCGGGACGTCCTGACGCAGACAATGGACAGCCTGGAGGGAGAGATCGAGGCGCTTCGCCAGGATGTCGCCCACCTTACCCAGTTGACCCACATCCTCGCCACCCAGCACTACAGCAGTCTGATCGAGCCCCGGTCATTCGAGCACCGTGTTCTCTACTCGAACGGATTCCGGCACCTTCATCCGGCCGACATCCTCCGGCTGCAGAACGGCGAACTGCTGCTCATGTCGCGCGAAGCCACCGAGCACATCGCCAACGATGGCGACGTCATCATGCTGCGCTCGAAGGACGGCGGGAACACGTGGGGGGAGAAACAGGTCATCGCCGGCATCAAGGATGTCGATGAACGGGAAGGCTGTGGCCTTCAACTGCGCGACGGGACGATTGTCGTCGGCATCTTCTACAACGGCCTCTACAAGGCCGACGGCGATTACAACTGGGCATGGCGTACTCGGAAATTCGACGAAGGGAAACAATATCTGGGCGCGTACGTGATCACGTCGAACGACAACGGACGAACCTGGTCCGGGCCGAACTACGTCGACACGAAAGGCATGCCGTTCTCGGACGTGGAAGGTCCCACGGATGCCCCGGTGGAAATGCCGGATGGCTCCATCCTGATGGCCCTCACCGGTTACAACGTGCAGGGCGACATGCGCAACTATTCGGCAGTCCTGCTGAAGTCGGTCGACAAAGGCAAAAGCTGGAAGTACTTTTCGACCATGGCTTCGGATCCGGGCGGCCGGATCGGCGGATTCACCGAACCGGGGTTGGTCCGGACCCGGTCGGGCCGCCTGATCGTGGCTCTCCGCAACGAAGCGCCCGAGAATGCGGTCTACTCCACCTACTCGGACGATAACGGCTTGACCTGGGCGCCGGTCCGCAAGACGCCGATGCACGGACATCCGGTGGACCTGATCCAACTCTCCGACGGCCGTGTCATGGCCACCTATGGCATCCGCCCTCGCCGCCACGCGGACCCCGGGGGCATTCGCGCCTGTTTCAGCCGCGACAACGGCGAAACCTGGGACATTCTGAACGAGGTCCAGTTGCGCAACGACTTCGTCAACCTGGATATCGGCTACCCTGAATCGCTGGAGATGCCGGACGGCCGCGTCTTGACGGTCTACTATTACAACCTGTTCCAGCGCTTCTTCCTGGGCGGGACATTCTGGAAGCCATAACGCCAGCTTCCATCCGAGCAGGAGCAGCGTGTCGAAACCTGCCGAGCGGCTGTTCTTCAGTCCCGCCGCAGAAGCATAATCAACCGGTCCACGGTCTCCTCGATTTTTCGGTTCAGCCACCCGGACTGCTCGATAGGCGATGATCGCAGAGTCGGCAGTGAACAGCCTGTTGGGACGAATCATGCTGTCCCTATTGAGGCCGCCAAAAACGAAGTCCGCGGTTTCGAGCCGGATCGGTTATTCGTCTGACTTCGCCTGGCTGGTGATCTGACACAGGATCAGGTCATCACCCCGGAGCGCCGCGACTACCAACGCCGGCCGCCGCTTGGTCTGGCTGAGGTCTGAGAAAGGGAAGTTGAGAACGACAACATCCCCTCTTACAAACTGGCCCAGGCCGCATCCTCCTCGGGCGTGAGCCAGTCCTTGGCGAGCAACGACTCGGCAGCCATAACCGGCACAGCCGCATCGGCGTACCACTCGGTGATCGATCGCAAGAAGGCTAGGAGTTTGTCAAGGTCCTGCTCTGGCAGGCGCTCCACCACATGGACAATCAGTTCGCGTTTGCTCATGGCTGCCTTCTTCATCGTAAGCCATCTTTTGACCGCCAGGGATAGATGATTCCCCAGATGGTCGCCGCCTGACCCGGCGGGCAACTAACCTCCAACAACCTCAGGACAGCGGATTCGCCGGCCGACTAATTCGGGACAAGCCGCCGCCGGGGCGGAGCTATACTATTGAGTTAGGAGCAGTCTCCTCTATGAACAAGTACGCGAAGTTCGCCGCGTTGATCACCGTCATCATCGGCACGTTGGTCTGGCTCGCGACAGCCAATGTTGCCGAGACCAAGACATATTACAAGACCATCGCCGAATTGAAGCAGTTGAACGGACAGAACAGCGCCAAGCGCCTGCGCGTCGGCGGTGATGTCCTCAAAGGCTCGATCGAGCGAAAGGGCGCGGAAGTGTCCTTCACGATGGCGGGAGAAGGGCAGGAACTTCGCGTCGTCTACACGGGCACGGAGCCGTTGCCCGATACCTTCCGGGACGGCGCCCAGGCGCTGGCCGAAGGGAAGATGGGGCCGGACGGAGTCTTCCACGCTGGCAAGATCCAAGCCAAGTGCGCCTCCAAGTACGCGCCCAAGCAGGACGGCAGCGGGCAGAAGCAATACTACGGTACCCCGGCATCCAAGAACACGGGAATGTGAGCGCGAACCCATGGAAAACCTCGGAGCCCTCGCTGTACTCCTCGCCTTTTGTCTCGCGGTCTACGCGCTCATCGCGTCGCTCGCCGGGAAGTTGCGGGGGAACCTGTTTCTCATCGTTAGCGGAGAACGCGCGGTCTACTCGGTCTGGTTCCTGCTGACCGTCGCATCAGCCCTGCTGGTGAACGCGCTGATGACCGGCGACTACCGGCTCTCGTACGTGGCCGGGCACTCGAACCGCGCCATGCCGGCGGCCTACAAGTTCGCGGCGTGGTGGGGCGGCCAGGAAGGCTCGCTGCTGTTCTGGAGTTGGCTGCTGTCGACGTATAGCGCGGTGGCGGTGTTCACCAACCGGCGCAAACTGCGCGAGATCATGCCGTGGGTCACGAGCGTTCTGATGGTGACCCAGGTCTTCTTTCTGATCTTGAACGCATTCGTGGTCAGCCCGTTCAAAGTGATCGCGCAGGACGGAGCGATCCTGGCCGTGCCGGACGGACAAGGGTTGAATCCGCTGCTGCAGTACCCCGCCATGGCGATCCACCCGCCCATGCTCTACCTCGGGTACGTCGGAATGGTGGTTCCGTTTGCCTTCGCGATCGGGTCGCTGATCCAGCGCCTGCCGGGAGAAGCCTGGATTCATACGACGCGCCGATGGAGCCTGGTGACATGGCTGTTCCAGGGCGCGGGTATCATGCTCGGCGCGGCCTGGGCGTATGCGGCCCTCGGGTGGGGCGGTTATTGGGCCTGGGATCCGGTGGAGAATGCTTCGCTGCTTCCCTGGCTGAGTTCGACCGCGTTCCTTCACTCGGTGATGATGCAGGAGAAGAAAGGAATGATGAAGGTGTGGAACATGACCCTCGTGTCCGCATCGTTCTTCCTCTGCATTCTCGGAACCTTCCTGACGCGGTCGGGCATCGTGAGTTCAGTGCACGCCTTTGCCCAGTCGTCGATCGGAAGCTGGTTTGTGGCGTTTCTGGCTTTGGGAATCGCCGCGACCGTTTATCTGATTCTCGACCGGCTGGATTTCCTGAAGAGTGAAGCGCAACTCGAAAGCGTTGTGTCGCGGGAGTCGAGCTTCCTGTTCAACAACCTGATCCTGCTGGCAAGCTGCTTCGCGGTGTTGTGGGGCACGCTGTTCCCTGTGATCTCGGAAGCGGTGACCGGGGAGAAGATCTCGCTCGATCCGCCCTGGTTCAACCGGCTGATGATTCCCATCGGGCTGTTCCTTCTGTTCCTGACGGGTGTGGGTCCATTGTTCGCCTGGCGGCGAACGTCGATCGAAAGCCTGCGCAAGAACTTCATGATCCCCGGAATCACGGCGTGCGTTCTGATCGCCGCGCTCTTCGTGGCCGGAATCCGTGAGTTCTATGCCCTGATTTCCCTGGGTTTCTGTCTCTTTGTGGCGCTGACGGTCATTGCCGAATTCCACCGAGGGTCGCTGGCGATCGCGGCCAAGAATCAGATGAATTACCTGCGCGCGATGATCGAGTTGACTCACCGCAACACGCGCCGCTACGGCGGCTACGTGGTGCACATGGGCATCGTGCTCATGTTTATCGGTTTCACGGGCGCGGCGTTCAACAAGGATGCTACGAAGGAACTCGCGGTGGGCGAATCGCTTCACATCGCGGGATACAAGGTGACGCTCAAGGAAGTCACCGACGGCGACACGGACAACTACACCTGGCAGCACTCCAAGATCGACGTCTGGAAAGGCGGCGAGTTCCTTGGCACGCTCGAACCGGAGCGGCAGTTCTACAAATCCAGCCGGCAACCGGTGGGCCGCGTGGCGATCCGGCGCCGGTTGAACGAGGACCTCTATTTGAACTTTGCTCAGGCCGAGGCCAGCGGCAAAGCGGTGATCCAGGCGTATGTCTTCCCCTTGGTGACGTGGATCTGGATCGGGACCTTGACACTGGTGTTCGGTACGTTGATTTGCCTGGTTCCGAGCAAGGTCAAATTGAGTTTTGCCCGCACCGAGGTGATGGGCATCGTCAAGAAGCAGGCGGTGGTGAAATCGTGACGAGACGCCGTTGGGCGTTGGGGCTGGTGGCGTCGTCCGGGGTCCTGGCCCAGATGCGCACCCGCTCCGACCAGGATATTTACCCGATCGCCTCGCGACTCGCCTGTCAGTGCGGCTGCGCCGATACGGTGGCCAGCTGCAAGATGTCGGGCTGCCATTTCGCCGAGCCAGCCCGGCAGAAGATCCGCGACATGAAACTGGCCGGGATCGTGGACCAGCAGATCATCGACGATTTCGTCAAGAAATACGGACCCGGCATCCTGCGGGGCGAACCGAGTTCGTTGGGTTGGATCATTCCTTACGTGGCCCTCAGCTTCGGACTAGGGGGCATTTATCTGTTCGTGAAGCGCTATTACCGCAAGCCCGAACCCATGGCGGAGATTCCGGCCGGCGATTCCAAGTATCATGAGCAGATCGAAAAGGAGCTCAAGAACCTCGACTGATGATTGTCGTTGCCTGTGTGCTGACGATCGCGGTGATCGCTTTCGTCCTGATAGTCCGTCCGTCCGACTTGCCCCAGATCGAACCCGTGTCGCCGTTCGCTCATTTTGATGAGCGGAAGGCTGCGATTTATGAAAATCTGCGCGATCTGCAGTTCGAGTACCGGGTCGGAAAGCTGTCCGATGAGGATTACCAGGCCACGAAGAGGGACCTGCAGAAGGAACTGGCCGGGGTACTGGCGGAGATCGATGCGCTGAAGCAGAAACTGGGCGTGGAGACGGGTCCGGCGCGGCCCGCGGCGAAGGCCGCTCCGGCTCCGAAGGAGCAGCCCCCAAAGGCCGGTTTCTCCTGCGCCAAGTGCGGCGCGACCTTCCCACAGCCGATGAAGTTCTGCGGAGAGTGTGGCGGGGCGATGGGAGGAGCGGGATGACCACCATGTCACGGCCTAAACGGCGCCGGGAGCCCCTTCAGAGCCGCGACCGTATTGGAGTGGTGGCCTTGCGGCGGCCCCGCCTTTCCTCGGCGCTATTGGGTGGACGTTCATGATGGTACGAGAGAGCCACCGCTCCCTAAGAGGCTGTGAAAAAACCGGGGACAGCCACTCCGTTTCCCGATCAACATTTCGCGAAAAATCAATGATTTGTGGTCGTGAAACGGGGTCACCGTCCCCAATTTTTTCACGGCTTCCAACGGCCGCGGCTCAGTCGCGGGTCGCGGCGCTGAAGGCCGTCGCGGCTTTCTTGATCGCGGCCCTGCCGCTCGCTGCCATCGACGGCGTGGTCACCAATCGCACCACCGGGAAAACGCAAGGCAATTCCACCGTCACCTTGTTCAAACTCGGCGGCGCGGGACCCGAATCGCTCGAATCCGTCAAGACGGGTCCCGACGGCAAGTTCACCTTTGCCCAGAACCTCGAAGGACCTGGCATGGTGCAGGCCGTCAACGAGGGGGTCGTCTATATCCGGATGCTGCCGCCCGGGATGCCGCGGAACAACATCCAGGTGGATGTGTACTCCGCATCTCGAGCGCCCGGCGACGCCAAACTCTCACAGCACATGGTGCTGTTCGAGGCGGCCGGCGAGCGATTGAACGTCTCCGAGAACTTCCTGTTTTCGAACCCGGGGCAGACGGCGTACAACGATCCGGCCAACGGGACGCTGCGATTCTACGTGCCGCCCGCGGGGTCAAAGGCCATCGAACTCACGGCAACCGCGCCGAACAGCGTGCCCGTCCGGCAGGCGCCATTGAAGACCGGCCAGCCCGACATCTACAAACTGGACTTCGCCATCAAGCCGGGCGAGACGACCATTCAACTGACCTACTCAATTCCTTACAAACCCCCTTTGAAATTCGAGGGCCGCAGGCTCGTGACGGGAGGTCCCACCAGCCTGATCGCGCCCGTGGGGATGGAAATCAAGGGTGATGGCCTGGAGCCCAAGGGCCAGGAGCCGCGTACGCAGGCTTCGATCTTCCAGACCCGGACGAATGTCTATGCCGTGGAGATCAGCGGGGAAGGCGTGCTCCGGCGCACCGAAGGCGGCGGTGACTCCGAAGAGAGCGGCCCGGCGCTCGACAACATCCTCCCGAAGATCTATGACAAACAACTCTGGGTTTTAACGCTGGCCTTCGGGATGCTCCTGTGCGCGTTTGTCCTTCTGTGGCGTGCCGGCTCCACGGCGGATGCCTCTTCCGTCGCCAAAGGGAAGAAGAAGTGACCGCGGTCGAAGCCCGCGACCTCTGGAAGTTCTTCGGCGACTTTCCGGCCTTACGGGAAATCAGTTTTGGAGCGGAGACGGGAACGTGCCTGGCGTTGCTGGGCCGCAACGGCGCCGGCAAGACGACCCTGCTCCGCATAGTTGCCGGATTCTCCAAGCCGGGCAAGGGTGAGGTCAGACTGTTCGGCAACCCGCCGCGCGATCTGGCCACCCGGCGCAGAATCGGCGTGCTGGGCCACGGCATCGCGGTGTACGATGAACTCTCCGCGATGGAAAACCTGTTGCTCTTCGGGCGGCTGTATGAACTCGACGATCCCCGCCGGGCGGCCGAGGAATGGCTAGAGCGGACCGGGCTTGTGAAAGTGCGGGACGGCCTGGTGCGCGAGTTCTCGCGGGGAATGAGGCAGCGGTTGGCGATCGCGCGAGCGTTCTTGCATGCGCCGGACCTGCTGCTGTTGGACGAACCGTTCACCGCGCTCGACGACCGGGCCATCGCCGTGTTGCAGAGCGTCTTGAAACACGGCCTCGGCCGCGGCTGCACCATCATCATGTCGACCCACCAGATCCGCGAGGCCATGGAACTGGCCACGCACGTGGTGTTGCTCGACCGGGGGCGGGTCCGTCACGCCGGGGAACGGCCGATCGAGATGTTGGCTGACCCGGGTTGGCTCTACGCGCGATTTCCCGACGCATGAACTTCCTGCGCCATGTCGTTACCGTGACCGCCAAGGACCTTCGCTCCGAGTTCCGGACGAAGGAGGCCATCAATTCCTCGTTCTCGTTCGCCCTGGTCATTCTGCTGCTGTTCAGCTTCGCATTCGATCCGACCGAAGAGATGACGCGCGAGTTCTCGGGCGGCCTGCTGTGGATCGCGTTTGCGTTTGCCGGCGCGCTGTTGCTGAACCGGAGTTTTGTGCGGGAGTTGCCGAATGACTGTCTGGACGCGCTGGTGGCCTCGCCCGTGCCGACGGCGGCGCTGTTCCTCGGCAAGTCGATCGCCAACCTGATCCTGCTGCTGCTGGTGGAAGCCGTGAGCTTCGTCGTCTTCGGCGTGTTGTACAACCAGCGATGGCTGTCGCAGTTCTGGCCGCTGCTGCTGGTTACCGTGCTCGGTACGTGGGGCCTGACCGTCATCGGCACGCTCTACAGCGCCCTGACCGTGAACATCCGCCTGCGCGAGGTGATGCTGCCGCTGCTGGTCTACACGACCATGATCCCGTGCCTGATGGCCGCGATGGAGGCAACCAAGCTGCTGCTCGCCGGCGAGCCGTTCGCCTCGACCGAGGTCATGATGTGGATGCGTTTTCTCATCGGGTTTGATGTAATCTTTACGACCCTGTCAGTAGCCTTTGTCGAGACCGTACTGGTCGGGTGAGGTCGTATGCGCGAAAAGATTCTGTACGCCTGCGGGTTTCTGGCGGCAGCGCTGCTAATCCGGAATCTCTACGTCCTGTTGCTGCAGTTGCCGGACGAAGCCGATCAGGGGCCGGTGTACCGGATTCTGTTCTATCATGTGCCGGCCTGGTTCACCTCCGGCGTGGCGATCATGGTGTCGCTGGCGGGCAGCATCATGTACCTGGTCCGCAAGGACCTGTGGTGGGACACGCTCGCCGTAGCAGCCACCGAGGTCGCCGTCGCCTTTATCACGGTCGGACTCGTGACCGGATCGATCTGGGGACGGATCGCCTGGGGCATCTGGTGGACTTGGGACGCGCGGCTGACCTCGGCCCTGGTGCTCTGGCTGCTGTACTTTGGTTACCTCGTGCTGAGGACTTCCATCGAAGATCCGACCTCGAGAGCGAGGATCAGCGCCGTGTTTTCCATCTTTGCTTTCGCAGACACGCCCATCGTCTGGTATTCGATCGAGTGGTTCCGCACGCAGCATCCGGCGCCGGTGCTTCGTGGGGACGGCTACATGGATCCGGCGTTCAAGGCGGTTCTCTACCTGAACTGGCCGGCGTTGATGCTGCTGGCGGTGATTCTGCTGGCCGTGCGGATGCGCCAGGAGGAGCGGCGGCGGGAACTCGACGGCCTGCGGCGCCTCGCGCATTCCATCTAGCGAAGGGAGATTGTCGATGGACCAACGCAATATTCAGTTCATGTTCTACGGTCTGGCGTCGGCCTGGCTGATCTTGGCCATGTTCGCCGTCACCCTGGTCGTGCGGGAACGCAAGATCGGCGACGAGATCCGGCGGTTGAAGAATCTCCTGGAAGACAAGGAGCGAAAAGCATGAATCGCAGGAACCTCATCCAGCTCGTTTCGGGCGGAGCCTTGGCGGGGTTGTTGACCCGCCGGGAACAAATGGCACAGGCGCAGGTCCAGCAGGCGATGCGCGGACTGCCGTCGCCGAAGATCAAAGATGTCAGCGTGATCGAGAGTTCGCCCCACGGCCTGCGACTGACGGTCGTCAAGGTCACGACGGACCAGGCCGGATTATACGGATACGGGTGCGCGACGTACACCCAACGAGCCGATCTTGTGAAACCCGCGGTGGAACGGTACCTGCGGCCGTTCCTGGTGGGCAAGCCGGCCGACCGGATCGACGATACGTGGCAGGCCTGCTACAACTCCTCGTATTGGCGGAACGGTCCGGTGCTGAACAACGCCATCAGCGGCGTGGACCAGGCGTTGTGGGACATCAAGGGCCGGATGGCCAGCATGCCGGTCTACCAGTTGCTCGGCGGCAAGTGCCGGGAGGCGGTGGACTGCTATGGGCACGCCAGCGGCGAGGAGATTCCGGAAGTCATTGAAAGCGCCCGCAAGTACATGGCGCAGGGGTTCCGGCACATCCGCGTGCAGGTGGGGGTCCCCGGGATGGCTGGCTACGGGTCCGCCAGGGGTGCGGCCAAAGTGGAGGCTCTCCACAGCGCTCCGATGTTCGAACCGGCGGCGTACATCCGGCGGGCGCTCAAATTGTTTGAAGAGTGCCGCAAAGAGTTGGGGGAAGAGGTCGAATTGCTGCACGACGTGCACGAGCGGATCTCGCCCATCCAGGCCGTGCAGTTCTGTAAGGACTGCGAGCGATTCAAGATGTTCTTCGTGGAAGACCCGGTCTCGCCGGAGGACATCGCCTATTTCCGGATGATCCGGAGCCAGTGCTCGACGCCTTTGGCGATGGGCGAGCTATTTAACAGCCCGCACGAGTGGACGCCGTTGATCCACGACCGGCTAATCGACTACATCCGGGTCCATGTGTCCCAGGCCGGCGGCCTGACACCCTGCCGGAAAATGGCGGCCTTCGGGGAGATTTACGGGGTCAAGACCGCCTGGCACGGGCCGGGCGACGTCTCCCCGATCGGCCATTGCGCCAACGTCGCTTTGGATCTGGCATGTTATAACTTTGGAGTCCAGGAGTATTCGCCGTTCAGCCAGACCCTGCGGGAGATTTACAAAGGCTGCCCGGTGATGAAGAATGGTTACCTCTACGCAAACGAAAGGCCGGGCTGGGGTATCGAGATCGATGAAAAGCTCGCAGCCAGGTTCCCGTTTGGAACCAACGCGAGAGGCGAGCAGCAGAGGTTGAACGGGGGATGGGGAGAGGTCCGGCGGCGGGACGGAACGCTGATTAAGCAATAAGCCCGACGGCATAGAACTAGTACTGCCGTAAGTTGGTGGTCCTACTCGCATTTGTCTAGGTAGCTTGCTTAAGGGCCTCTAAGGGATAGCTCAATTTGACTTAGTACTACAAGGGCGCTTACCCTTGTGTAGGAGAGTCGAGGCATGTCTATGGCCCTTGAAGATTTGGCGCCGAGCTCGGATATGGATTCACCAGTCGCCGGCGAGAAGATTCGGATTGTCATCGCCGACGATCATCCGATCTTTCGTGACGGTCTCCGCAAGTTGTTGTCGCTGGAGGAGGACTTCGATGTCGTCGCGGAAGCCAAAGATGGGAAAGAAGTGCTCGACATTCTGGAGCAGATGCAACCGGATGTTCTGCTGCTCGATCTGAAGATGCCGGGGATTGACGGGTTGACGGCCCTGCAGCGGCTGCAAAGCACGCAAACACAGACCAAGGTCATCGTTTTGACGGCTTCAGAGGACAAGAACCAGTTTGTCCAGGCGATGAAGTTCGGGACGTCGGGAATCGTGCTCAAGCAGACGGCGACCGACCTGTTGATCAAAGCCATCCGGAAAGTGCATCTGGGCGAGATCTGGCTGGACTCGCACACGACGGCCGCGGTGATGCGGCAGTTCGCCTCGCCGATGGAGCCCTCGCCGGTCGGCCGCGACCGGGAACGTTCGCCGTTGAGCGCGCGTGAACGCGAGATTGTCGCCCTGGTGGCGCAGGGTTACAAGAACAAGGAAATGGCCGAGAAGATGTTTATCAGCGAGCAGACGGTGAAGAACCACCTGCACAACATCTTCGACAAGCTGGGCGTGTCCGACCGCCTGGAACTGGCGTTGTACGCCATCCACAAGAACTTGCACAACGGGTAAGACTCTCCTCTGGGTGGTTTTCTCTCTTCTCGGGAACGCAGCCGGCTCCTGCGGCTGCGTTTCTTTTGGGCGCGGGGAACGGTATACTGGCCGTCGCCATGTTGCCTGAGTATCTCGCCAAAGCCAGCCCGAACCCCACCTCGAACCGTGCCCCTTGGTACGTGAATACCGCGCCGAGCTATGCGGGCATCTTCCTGTGGATCGCCTTCTACAATTCCATGGCCGGAGGCACCATCACCAAGGCCAGCCTGGGGGTGTGCCTGCTGGCCCTCGCGGTCGCGGGCGTGTTGAGCTACAAGCTCTACTACTATGTTCCGGCGATGCTGGGGATGAAGACGGGCCTTCCGCTCTATGTGGTCGGCAGTTCGACGTTCGGGACCCAGGGCGGATATCTGATGCCGGGATTGTTGATGGGGCTGCTGCAAGTGGGCTGGTTTGCCGTGGGCACCTTCTTTTCGGCCAAGTTCATTCTGAGCGCGGCGGGGTCATCATCCGGTCCGGGAACGGGGCCGTTCATCATCGCCGGAATCCTGTGGGGGTACACGATGGCGTGGGTGGGAGTGAAGGGGATTCAATACGTGGCCCGGATCGCAACGTACTTGAATTTCATTCCGCTCGTCATGATCGTAATCGTCTTCTTCCGGACGTCGGAGGGGATTCCGCAGCACCGGGTGGAGCAACCGGACGCCTTCGCGGCGTTCACCCTGCTGGTGCAGATCGTGATCGGGTTCTTTGCCACGGCGGGAGCCGCCGGCGCGGACTTCGGGATGAACAGCCGCGACGACACCGATGTCAAGCTCGGTGGGCTGGTGGGCATCGCGCTGGCGGTGGTGATCGCGGGAGGATTGCCCCTGGCCTCGGTGGCCGGCGCTCGCGCGCTCATGCCTGACCTGGCTAACCTCAACTACGATACGGTGATCGCCTCGATCGGCGGGTGGCTGGCCGCGGCGATGTTCCTGTTGTTCACGCTGGCGTCGATTCCGCCGGCCTGTTTCTGCGCATTCATCGCCGGGAATAGCTTCTCCACGATGATTCCGGGCGTGCCCCGGATTACCTCGACCATGATCGGGGTGACGGTTGCGATCGTCCTGGCGGTGACCGGGGTGGCCGAGAACCTGATCGGGTTCTTCACCATTGTGGGCGCCTCGTTCGGGCCGATTTGCGGAGCAATGGCTGCCGACTACTGGTTGTCGGGAGGCAAGTGGGCCGGACCGCGCGATGGGATCAACTGGGCGGGCTACGGTGCATGGGCGCTGGGCTTTACGGTTGGGATCCTGCCGTTCCTGCCGGTGCCGGAATCGGTGAGAGCGAACTTGCAGCCGGCGGTGGTCTATAGCTTTGTCACGGGGTTTGTCGTGTACGCCGCACTGGCGAAGGCGGGCCTGGAGCCGAAGACGGTCGCATTGTCGGCAAAGTGAGCCGCGAGCGGGTGAGCGAGGGTGTGAAGTTGGGAAATTGCGGGCAGGAAGCCACGGGACGCCACCACTCCCTGGCGGTCGCGGCTCGGAACTCATGACGGAAGTAGTTCTTCGGACCATTCGGCGGCATGGCATGCTGCGGCCCGGCCAGCGCCTGGGCGTCGCCACCTCGGGAGGAGCCGACTCCGTCTGCCTCCTGGATGCTCTCTGCCGGCTGGCCTCGAGCGAACGCTGGCGGCTGACGGTGGTCCACGTCAATCACGGCCTTCGGGGAGAGGAAAGTAACGCCGATGAGCGGTTTGTCGGGGAGATCGCCCGAGTGCGTGACCTGGAGTTCCGAACAATTTGTGCCGATCTTGTAACCGCGGGTGGCAACTTGGAGGAAGCGGCGCGCGAGGTCCGGTTACAATACTTCCGTTCGCTGATTGGCGATGGCGTGGTCGATCGGGTCGCAACAGGGCACACCCGGTCCGATCAGGCCGAGACCGTTCTGTTCCGGTTCCTGCGAGGCTCGGGCACGGCCGGCCTCGCGGCGATTCTGCCGGTGACCCGCGAAGGGTTAGTTCGTCCATTAATTGAGGTTACGCGCGCGGACGTGATCGACTACCTGCGGCAGAACGAGTTGACCTGGCGGGAAGACTCGTCGAATCAGGACGATGGGTTTGCCCGGAACCGGATCCGCCATCACTTGCTGCCGCAACTTGCCGCCGAGTGGAATCCGTCCATTGAGGAAACCCTGGCGCGAACGGCGGCGTGGGCTCGCGACGAGGAAGAGGACTGGCGCGCCCGGGTTGAACCACTCATGGGCGAGGCGCGGCAACTCTTCGACGGGGCGATCGTGGTGCCGGTGGAGAGTCTGGCCGGGGTCTCCCCCGCATTGGCCAGGAGGTATATTCGGAGTATCTTCGCAAGGGTAAAGGGGGATCTTCGAGCGATCACCCTGGCTCACGTCGACCGGGTTCTGGAGATGACGCAGACGTCCGACGGGAACGATCGGGCCCAGGCCCCGGGCTTGGACGTGATGCGCTCGTTCGAGTGGATCCGGGTGGGGAGGCCCGCACCACCTGCGCCGAGGGACTTTTTGTTCTCCGCTAACCCGCCTTGCCGCATCGAGTTACCTGGGGGATATTGTTTGTCGTTCGATCTTGCTGAATCCGGAAGTACTCCTGAAAGCGTCTATAATAGTGACGTGGGTCGGCTAGACTGGCATCGCCTGGCGTGTCCTTTGGAAGTCAGGAACTACCGGCCAGGCGACCGGTACCAACCGGTGGGGACTCCAGGAGAAACCAAGATCAAAACCATGTTTCAGGACGCGCGGGTACCGCTGTGGGAACGGCGGACGTGGCCGGTGCTGGCTGCCGGCGGCGTGATTGTCTGGAGCCGGGGCTTCGGACCCGCATCTCCCGTTGCCGCTTCGCCGGGAAGCGGAGAACAACTGATCATCCGGGAGGAGGCGATGAATTCCGTCGCAAATCCCGCCGGCGCCGCGGAGGTTGAGCAGTGATTTCAAATCTGAAAACCGGGATTTTCTGGGTGGTGTTGGCTTGCCTTGCCCTTCTGATGTGGCAGGTGATGAAGCAGACCAAGACGCGGCAGGAGAAGTCTCTCAACTTCACGCAGTTCATCGAGGCCGTGCAGACGGATCGGGTGAAAAAGGTGACGATTACCAACGGCGTGGAGGTGAAGGGCACCTATTCCGACGGGAGCTCGGACCTGAAGACGACGATTCCCGCCAATCTGCCGGAAGTCTACAAGACCCTGCAGGATCACAAGGTGGAAATCGAGATCAAGGAGAACACCGGCGGCGGCTGGATTTCGCTGCTGATCAACGCGTCTCCCTTCGTCCTGCTGCTGGCCTTCTGGATCTTTATGGCGCGGCAGATGCAGGCCGGCGGCAACAAAGCGCTCAGCTTTGGAAAGAGCCGGGCCCGTCTTCATTCCACGCAGCAGAAGAAGGTCACGTTCAAGGACGTGGCCGGGGCGGAGGAAGCCAAGGAAGAACTGCAGGAGATCATCGAATTCCTTCGCGAGCCGCAGAAGTTTCAGAAGCTGGGAGGGCGCATTCCCAAGGGCGTACTGCTGATCGGCTCGCCGGGAACGGGCAAGACCCTGCTGGCGCGGGCGATCGCGGGCGAAGCGAGCGTTCCGTTCTTTTCGATTTCCGGCTCGGATTTCGTGGAGATGTTTGTCGGCGTCGGCGCCAGCCGGGTGCGCGACCTGTTCGAGCAGGGCAAGAAGAACGCGCCGTGCATCATCTTTATCGATGAGATCGACGCGGTCGGCCGGCACCGGGGCGCGGGCCTGGGCGGCGGCCACGACGAGCGCGAGCAGACGCTGAATCAGTTGCTGGTGGAGATGGACGGGTTCGAGTCCAACGAGGGTGTGATCCTGGTGGCCGCGACTAACCGGCCGGACGTGCTGGATCCGGCATTGCTGCGGCCGGGCCGCTTTGATCGCCGTGTGGTGGTAGGCCGTCCCGATGTGGGTGGGCGCGAAGCCATCCTGAAGGTCCACACCAAGAAGATTCCGCTGGCGGACGATGTCGACCTCTCCGTTCTGGCGCGAGGCACGCCGGGAATGGCGGGAGCGGACCTGGCGAACCTGGTAAACGAGGCGGCGTTGAACGCCGCTCGCCAGAATCGCAAGGTCGTCACGATGTTCGATTTCGAGATGGCCAAGGACAAGGTCCTGATGGGCGTCGAGCGGAAGTCGATGCTGCTAAGCGAGGCCGAGAAAAAGAACACCGCGTATCACGAAGCCGGACACGCGCTGGTAACCGTATCCCTTCCGAACGCCGATCCTCTGCACAAGGTGACGATCATTCCGCGCGGAATGGCTCTGGGCCTGACGATGCAGTTGCCGATCGACGACAAGCACTCGTACAGCAAGGAGTATCTGGAAGACCAGTTGGCCATTCTGATGGCCGGGCGTATCGCCGAGGAGATGTTCATGGGCCACATCACCACCGGCGCCGGCAACGACATCGAGCGGGCGACGGATCTCTCCCGGCGGATGGTATGCGAGTGGGGCATGAGCCAGTTGGGCCCGTTGAGTTTCGGCAAGAAGGAAGAGCAGATCTTCCTCGGCCGCGAGATTGCGCAGCATCGCGACTACAGTGAAGAAACCGCGCTGAAGATCGACGCGGAGGTCCGACTGATCGTCCAAAACGCCTACGATCGGGCGAAGGCCGTTCTGGAAGAGAAGCGTGAGATGCTGGTTCGGATCGCCGAAGCGCTTCTGGTTCGCGAGGTGTTGGAAGGCCAGGAAGTGTTCGCGCTGATTCGCGGCGAGGAGTTGTCGCCCCGGGTGATGGACGGCAAGGGAGGCAAGAAGGACGAAGGCCAAACGCAACAGGTGCTGCGGCCCGAAGGAGGACTGCGGTTGCCGGGCCTGACGGACGGGGAGCGGCCTCAGCCTGCGTGATCGGTCCCTTCCGTTACTATCTGTTTGACATCGACGGGACGCTCGTCGATTCCGCGCTCGATATTTGCGGGGCCATTCGCGAGGTGCTGGCGGGCACGGAGCAGGCGGAGGTCCCCTTCGAGTTCCTGCGCGGCTACATCGGCCGCCATCTCATCGATCTGTTCACGGATCTGTTCCCCGAGGCGCCGCCGGACCGGATCGAGTCGATGATCCAGCAGTATCGCCAGATTTACCCGGCGCGTGGGCACGCGAGCACCTCTCTGTACCCCGGCGTCGTGGAAGGTCTCTCGGCGCTGGGCGGGCGGAAATCGACCGCGACCACCAAGGGCACCCCGACGACGCGAGTCGTGCTCGAGAAGTTCGGGCTTCTCGGATTTTTCCATCACGTCCAAGGCACCGACGGATTCCCCTGCAAGCCGGCGCCGGACGTGCTGCTCCGGGCGATCGAAGGGATCGCTGGAGACGTTTCCGACTGCCTGATGGTGGGCGACTCGCCCACCGACATGGAAGCCGGGCGCCGGGCCGGGGTCAAAACCTGCGCCGTGACGTACGGATATGGCAAACGCGACGATCTCGCCCGGTGGGAGCCGGACTATTGGATCAGCGACCTGCGCGAACTGGGCGCTCGCTAGGGCAGGTTCACCTGTTGCGTTCGAAACATACTGGAGCCCACGGCGTAAGCGCACAGATTAGCTGGGCAGGCGTCGGCATCCACGAGCGAGGCGTTATCCGAGATCGCTAAGGGTTGCGCAAGGCGCGTCTCACGGTCGGCTCGCTTGAGCCGTGTGCAACGTCATTGGAAGCCTTCGCGGCATGCCGGGCGCAACGCGGTGGTTCTGTTCTCCGACGGGTTTTCCCTAGGCAATAGGTACCCGATCAGCGTGCTGGAGATGTTCCGCCGGCTCATCAACATGGCGAACCGCTCGTCTCCTGCCTGAAACTCGACGATCGCGTCTGGCTCTCACTCTGCAAAGCGTGTTGCCGGCCTTGGTAGCGACTGGTGTATACTCGATCCCAACTGGAACCAATCGTCACGTTCCACGGAGATCTCCAGATGAACCGTCGCTACTTCCTTCCCGCCGCGTTTGGCGCGGTCGCCTCGGCGCGTCGCGCCGTGGCCGCGTCCGACAAGATCAACATCGTGCTGATGGGCGTGCGCGGCCGCGGCCGCAGCCTGACCAAAGCCTTCTGTGCCCAGCCCGACGTCAACGTCACCCACGTCTGTGACATCGATCAGAACGTAGTGGAGCCGGCGTTTCAAGTGATCGAGGAATCCGGCCGCAAACGGCCGCCGCTCGTCGCGGACCTTCGCCGCTGCCTGGACGACAAGAGCGTCGATGCCGTCGTGATGGGAACCCCGATTCACTGGCACGCGCCGGGCACGATTCTGGCGTGCAACGCGGGCAAGGACGTCTATGTCGAGAAGCCCATCTCGCACAACATCCGGGAAGGCCGCCTGATGGTGGAGGCCGCGCGGCGCAACCGGCGCATCGTGCAGGCCGGCACCCAGTTGCCGAGTCTGCCGGTGACTCAGGCTTTTCAGAACTATGTCCAGTCAGGCAAGCTCGGGCGCATCCTGATGGCCAAGGTGTGGAACGTCCAACTGCGGCGGAACATCGGTCACAAGGAAGACGAGCCCGTGCCGCCCGGGATCGACTACGAAATCTGGACCGGACCGCTGCCGCGGCTTCCCTTCAACCGGAACCGGTTCCACAGCACCGTCAACTGGCACTGGCATTATGGAGCCGGCGACATCGGCAACGACGGGGTCCACCAGTTGGACATGGCGCGCCGCGCGCTCGGCGTCGAACTGCCGGATCGCGTGTCGGGGATGGGCCGCAAGCTGTATTTCGACGACGACCAGCAGACGCCGGACACGATGAACATCACCTACGAGTTCGGCGACCGGCTGATTTCCTTCGAGCAGCGGCTGTGGAATCCGTACGGGCTGGAAAACACGGACAACGGCGTGGCCGTCTACGGCGACCGGGGCGTGGCGCAGATCGGCCGGTTCCGTGGCCATCGATTCGGCTACCGGGTGATCGACGACAAGAACGCGGTCGTCGAGACGCAGGAGCACGACACCACGTCCATCGACGTGCCGCACGCCCGGAACTTTCTCGATTCGATTCGCAGCCGCCAGAAGCCGCGGGTGGAGATTGAAGAAGGGCATTGGGCCACTTCGCTCGCCCACCTGGGCAACATCGTGGCGCGCACGGGGCGGGCGATCCGGTACGACGCAAAGACGGAAACCGTCATCGGCGACGCGGAGGCCAACAAACTGGTACGGCGCGAGTACCGCGCGCACTGGTCGCGGCCGACGGACGCCTGAGCCGCACTCAGTGCCGGCTACTCGTCGGTGAGCCCGAGAGCCCTCGCAAACGGCGATGCCTTGGTCCGGCTTTCCAGCAACTCCGATTCCGGGTCGGAATCGGCCGTGATGCCACATCCGGCCAAATAACATGCGCGCCCGCGGTCAGCGTACGCAGTGCGGATGGCGACGGACAGTTCGAGGCGGCCGTCGAGCGAAATCCATCCGATGGCGCCCATCGGTGGTCCTCGCCTGGCCGGTTCTTCGCGCGCGGCCGCCCGCATGGCCTCAATCTTGGGTGCGCCGGTGATCGAGGCCGCGGGAAAGGACGCGCGCAGCAGGTCCATCACGGTCATATCCGGCCGTAGTCGTCCCTCGACGATCGACATCGTGTGATGAAGCGCGGGCAGCGTCAGCAGCCGGGCATGTTCGCGCACCGCCACGGAGCCCACCTGGCAGACTCGCGCCAGATCGTTGCGCGAGACATCGACAATCATCGCGAGTTCGGCGCGGTCCTTGCCGCTCTCCAGCAGTTGCCTGACCAATTCCCGGTCTTCTTCTTCGGTGACGCCACGCCTTCTCGTGCCTTTGATGGGACGAGTCTCCACTATGCCCTGGCCGCCGACTTTCAGAAACAGCTCAGGGCTAACCGAGAGGACAGACCGGCCGGCGCCGAGTTGGAGGAAGGCTCCGAAGTCGGCGGGGCTGAGGTGCCTGAGCCGTCGGTAGAGCGGCCACACCGATTCCGCATCCAGAGGGGATCGAACCTGCCGGCAGAGATTGGTCTGAAAGAAATCGCCGCGGTGGATTCGCTCGACGAGCCTGCGCACTCCGGAGACGAAGGCCGCCGAATCCGGCCTGCTCTCGAGGGGACCAGAGGACAAGCTTTGGTCGAACCGGACAGGCGGTAGCTCCATTCTGGCGGCGGCTTGCAGAAGCTCCGCGGTTTCCGGGACCGGGCGCGGAAGGCCGTTGGCGCCTCTCCAGGCGTCCGTCCCCGACAGAATCCAGTCCGATGCAGGGTCCCAGGTCAATGCCGAATCGTAGAGTCCGAAGTGGAGGGTGGGGAAGGTGAACTCGCTCGACGGCGGGAGGTCCAGGGTCTCGAGGTCCGCGGCCGTGTCGTAGGCGAGAAAGCCCGCGAGGAGAGCCTGGGATGGCCCCCCCCAAACGGCCAGAGCGGCTTCCAACAGATCGAGGGAACCGATCGAGACACGCACTTCCCCACCCGGACCCCGGACCACGGCGTGGTGGTCTTCGCAGGAGATCACGGCCAAGGGGTCGCTCAGCAGGAAGTGCCGCGTCGAATCCCCGTCCAGCCAAGCGAAGCCCGGTTGTTCGTGAAGGAGTGCCGCCACCTGCTCCGGCGACTCAGGTCCTTCCAGCCGGACCGATCGGCCATTCGCGGGCTTGGAGGGCGCGCCGAGCACCGACCGCAGCGCACCGACTGCCTTGCCAAGTTCAACGGGATCCGGCCGCTCAGACCACAAGAGACGTCATTGCTCCAGGAAGTTTGCGAAGATCCGAGGTCCTTCGGGCGTGAGGAACGACTCGGGATGAAACAGGACTCCCTCCACGCGGCGGCCGGGGACCCTGCACGCCATGATGGTTCGATCGCCGGACCAGGCGGAGACCTCGAGGTCCGCGGGCAGCGGGGACGGCACAACGATCAGCGAGTGATAGCGCGCGGCCTCGAAGGGATTCGGCAGCCCGCGCAGCACGCCTCGGCCATCATGCCGGATGGTCGAGGCCTTCCCGTGCACAGGCCGGCCCGACGGCTCAATGCCGGCACCCATCACGTGGGCGATCACCTGCATGCCCAGGCACACGCCCAGGATGGGCACCTGGCCGGCAAATTGGCGAACCACGTCACAACAGATTCCCGCTTCCCGTGGACCGAATGGGCCGGGCGAGAGGACGATGCGATCCGGCCGGAACGCCTGGACACCGGAGACCGTGATCGCGTCGGATCGGTGCACCGTGCAGCGGCCGCCCGCGGCCTCCAGGCCCTGCACCAGATTCCAGGTGAACGAATCATAGTTGTCCAGAACCAGGATCTTCATCCGGAGAATCAGCCAGACTCCATCTTATCGCCGGGACGCGAAGTCCTAGCGCCGGTGAACGGTGGCTTTGGTCAGTTGCACCAGACGGCTCACGTCGAACTCGCGATAGAGATCGAGGCAGAACAGGTCCGGCGCCGCCAGGTAGTCAACGGGAGTTTCCACCAGCGCCGCCAGCGAGTCGATGCCATTGCGGACCACGACCTCCGAAAACAGGCTGGGGTCGGCCGCCGCCGCGACGAGGGCCGCCACCTGGTTCCGCATTCCGTTGGCTTCCACGCGGAGGGTCACGGCGGCGTGATCGCTCTTCAGCCATTTGGCCAAGCCGACGAGTTGAGCCACTTCCATCCCGAGGGCCCTGTCGCCCATCGCAGCCAACATTTGCGCGTAGCCGCGAGGCCCGGGACTGGCCGACGCCGCGTCCCCGGTAAACAACAAATCGGCCGCCAACACCTGCTCGCCGCGATTCACGCGGTCGGAAGCCTCACGGCCGGCCATCTTCTTGCCCCGGTCATCGAGAACGATGGTCGCCGTCGACGGGGCATCGGAAGAGAGTGCGCGCAGCCAAACGCCCGCCGCGCTCAGCCCGTTCGAGAATTCGAAGCGGTATCCACGCGTCTCCAGGCCTTTGTTCACCGTGTTGCTCATCGCCCAGGCGCGGCGCACCTCCACGGGACGATAGCGCACAACCTCGCGGAGCCGATCACTCCCGGCGTCCGGCCGCCGCTCGATCCGCGAGGCCAACCTCTTGGCCACGCCCAGAATGGTCAAGTTGTCCTTGGGCAAGCCGACCACCAGTTCGTCGTAGCTCCTGATCTGATCGTCAACCGGGATCTCCCGCTCAATCGGCGCGAGGCCGAAGTGCCGCGCGAGAAAACCGTAGGAGGCCTGGCGATTGTCGAGCACGTAGTTGTGGGTAGCGGGGTCCAGGTTCATATGCCACGCAAGATGATCCGGCTTTCCGTACAGGGCGAAGAACGGACGGATGGCATCGAAGATGTGCGGCTTCACCAGCGGCGCGCGAAAACAGCAGTCGTCTTCCGCGTTGTAGATGAGAAGGGTCGGCTTGGGGGCCCGGATCGCGGTGAGGTGCGAGTAGTCGGCCAGGGTGAGCAGATCGGTGGCATTTTGTTCCACGTCGCCGATGTCCTGCGGGCGCTCGATGCGGGACATCACGGCCGAGTAGCCGGCGACGGGAATCGAGACGTTCACCCGCTCGTCGAGGGCGCTCAGAATAATGGTCTGCCAGCCACCGCCGGACAAACCCGTAACAGCGATGCGGCCGCGGTCAACGTCGGGATGCTCCCACAGATAGTCCAGGCCCTTTCGCATGGCGAGGTAGAAAAGTCCGAGAGAGTTCGCGCCGGTGAGGTCGAGGTGGCCGCCGAACCAGTGGACGTTCTCCTTGTGACCCAACTCCCCGAACGAGAGCCACTCCAGGTTCAGCGCGATCATTCCCTGCAGAGCCTGGTTGATGCAGCGCTTCTGCTTGTACTCGACCGCCTTGCCTTCGGGCCCGACGTGGCCATTGACATTCAGGACAGCGGGGGCCTTTCCGCTGCGCTTTTCCGGCAGGTAGAGAATTGCCGAGGAGAAGAAGCCGGGCACGATCTCGTAGCTCAGTTTGCGCATGCGATAGCCCTTGCCGCCGGGAATCTCGCCGAGGTCGTCGACCTTCAACGGGGCATTCACCCAGTCCGCGGGCCAGCCATGAAAGACGATCTCATCGAGGATTCGCTTGCGCAGGGTGCCGGCCGTCGAGGTCCACGCCTCCGACGAAGATGGGGGCAGCGCCGGCCGCGCTTTGCCCATGAGGTAGGATCGGATTTCGTCGCTGACGACGTCCGGGGAGACCAGCGCGGGTTCCAGCAGACGCTGGACACCGCGGGCCTCGGTCTGCGCGAATGCGGCAAAGGCGGCGAGCAGGAACAGGACGGCGGTACGCATCGGGACTCCTTCCGAGAGTCCAGCATAGCGGAACCGTCACACGGCGGCTTGGCGGAAGGCCGCGGCCAACTCTTCCCCCGAACGCCGAACCGCGCTCTCGTTGATGTTCAGCAGGAAAGGCTCACCCGGCTTGGCGGGTGGCCGGGCGGCGATGCCGTGCTGCTGCAGGCGCGAGACAAGGTCCTTCGCGTTCGCCCCGGCCACCTGCACCCGGACGATATGGGTGGCGCCGGCGACCTGGTTCACGGCGAAGCGGGAATCTTCCGAAAGCTTCTTCAGCATAGTCCGGACGTTTGCGGCGGCCCGGGTGTAACGCTCTTCGAATCCGTCGACGTAGTGCAGGGCGACGGCGGCAATCGGCCAGGAGTGCGGCAATCCGGCCCCGAACGTCCGGCGCAGATGATACACGTCATCCAGCAGCGCGCGTGGACCGGCCAGCACCGCGCCTGAAGCCGCGTTGAAGTACTTGTACAGCGAGACGTATACGGTGTCGAACAGGCCGGCGTACTGCTTCACCGAAACGCCGGTGAACGGCGCGGCCAGGAAGACGCGCGAGCCATCCAGGTGGAGCTTGATTCCCTTCTGCCGCGCATAGGCGGCAATTCGCTGCATCTGGGCAAAGTCGAAGGCTTCTCCCGACTTGCGCCGAACGGGAGATTCGATGGAAATCGCGCCGACCGGAGCGTAGACGCGGCTCGCGTCGCCTCGTTCCACCTGCTCGGCCACTTCGTCCAGGGTGAACGTCGCGCGACCCGGGGCGAGCGGCACCAGGTTCAGATTGCTCAAGGTTTGGACGCAGTCGCCGCTGTCGTTGTAGAGGTGGCTCTCGGCCTGGATGAGGACCCGGCGCTTGTCGCCCGCGAGCAAACGGACGCCGACATGATTGGCCAGGGTGCCGGTGGGAAAGAAGACGGCGCGCTCCTTGCCCAGCAGGTCGGCAAATCTCTTCTCGACCTGCTCGATCAGGCCGCCGCGCGAAAAGTCGTCGGAGGGGGCGCCGGTCTGATCGACGATTTTGCCGAGCAGGCGAGCGTATTCCGGCGGCGACAGCGAAAGGCCGTCGCCGAGGAAGGAGACATCAGATGGCGGCGTGGCCCGGGCTTTAGGTGCAAACAGAGTGGCAACCCCGGAAGTCAACAGCGATCGGCGGCGAAGCGGAGACATACGGGGAGGGTATCAGATCGGCTGATCTTTTGCGCGAGAGCGGCCTTTTTCTAGGGCGATTGGAGAATCGGTGCAGGCGCAGGAAAGCGTGTCTCCGTTTTTGAGATCGCCTGTCCCTTGATTTCGTTGAGTAGCTCGACCATACGCTTGCGCAGGACGGGATGGCGCAGATCGGGAGCGAGTTCGGCTAACGGCGCGAGCACGAAGCGCCGCTCGTGCATTCGGGGGTGTGGAACGGTCAGCCGCGAACTCTGAATGACACTCTGGGCAAACAATAGAAGATCGATGTCGATCACGCGAGGACCGTTCACGACGGTTCGCCGGCGGCCGAGTTCGGCCTGGATGTGCTGCAGACGCCCGAGGAGTTGAAGAGGGAACAGGCGGGTTTCGGCTTCCAGCGCCAGGTTGAGAAACCAGCCCTGCTCGCGCAAGCCCATCGGCTCGGTTTCGTAGACCGAGGAGATGCGAAGGATGCGGAGGTCCGGCCCGTGAAGCTTTTCGATGGCGCTTTCGAGCATCTTGCGGCGGTCGCCCAGATTCGAGCCGAGGCCCAGATACACGAGCTTCAACGGAACCTCGCGCGAAGTTGCTCGCGGCCTGACGGAGTCATCCCGCTTTCCTCAACGTCCAGATCCGTGAGAGCGCGCATCTTCAGGAGAACGGGAATGGCGTCGTTGGTCACCTTGGCCGCTTTCCACAAGACGAGCCGCGAGAGATGAGGACTACCGGCCAAGAACTGAAGGCCGGCCGGGGAAACGGGAGTGCGGCTGAGGTCGAGGACACGCAACTTCGGTAAAGACGCGAGGCGGCGGAGGCTGAGGTCCTGAATCTTGACGCCGGCGAGATTGAGTTCTTCCAGTTCCCGCAGGGCGGCGATGGCCTCCATGCCGGCATCAGTCAGCGAGACCGACCACAGGCCCGAGTCGGTACGCTGGGCTCCACTCAGGTCGAGCGCGCGAAGATGGGGCGCGGATTTCAGCGCCAACAGGGCCGCGTCCGTGAGCTTGTTGCCCCCGATCGCAAGCCGCCGCAGGTTGGGCAAGGCACCCAGCGCATCCAGGCCGACGTTGGTGACCTCCGCGAAGCCGGCGTCGAGATCCTCGAGGGCCGGAATCGAAGCCAGGTGCTCCAGGCCCGTGTCAGTGATTTTGGCGCCGCGGACGTTGATCCGCCGCAGTGCCTTCCAGCCCTTCAGGTGGGCCAGTCCTTCGTCGGTGACGAGTTCGGCGTACTCCAGGTCGAGATCGGTAACGCCGCGGAGCGGCTTGAGCCGGGAGAGACCGCGGTCAGTGACGCGGGTATACGACAGGTCGATCCGGCGGAGAGCGGGGAACCGCGCCAGTTGGTCGAGATCGATGTCGGCCACCCATCGCGAGCGCAGGCAGACCGAGGTGACAGCGCCTGTCTTGTCGCGTTCGAAAGTCGCGCCTTGTCCAGCGAGCCACGCGGCGGGATCCGCCACCGCGGCAGCCAGCAGCACGGGCGCCAGCAGGTTCATGCGCCCCTCCGAATCGGGAGACTGGAGTCGCGATCCCAAACGATCTTGCAGGCCGGCAAAGCCAGCTTCAGGCGCTGGTGGGCGGGTTCGGTGACCAGCGTGTGATAGAGGTTGAGCAGACGCAGGCTGTGCATCTGGCTCATCGTCTCGACGCCGCCATCGGTGATGCCCGCACTGTCCAGACGCAGTTCCGCCAGGGCCGGAAGAGCCCTCAGGGTCGTAAGAGCCGCGTCCGTGACCTTGGTGTAGTCGAGGTTCAGATAGGCGAGGCGGCCGAGCGCGGCAAGTGACTCGATCCCTTTGTCGGTGATGCGGGTGCGGACCAGCGATAGCCGTTCCAGGTCCCTGAATCCTGCCAGGTGCGCCGCGCCGGAGTCGCCGATTCGGGTGTAGTTGAGATACAACGCGCGAAGGGGAAGGTCAAGAACCGCCCGCAGCGAGGCGTCGTCCACGTCGTCGCTCGACAGGTCGAGTTCACGCAGATCCCGGAGCTTTGCCAGCGGCGCCAGGCCATCCTTGGTGATGTCGGTGGAACTCAGGTCGAGGCGGACCAGGCGGCTGAGTCCCGCGATGGAGTCCAACGCCGAGTCGGGGATGGAATTGCCGGCCAGCGACAACTCGCGTAGCGACGACGGAAGCGCCAGGCGCTTTCCATCCACCAGCGTATTGCTCAGCGACAGCCGTTCGAGGCCGGCGAGAGGGGCCAAGGCGGCCAGGCCGGTGTCCGACACGAGTGTGTTGCTCAGGTCCAGACGCCGGAGACCTTTCAGCACGCCGAGGTGGCGAAGACCCAGATCGCCGATTTCGGCCCCGGAAAGATCGAGGTGCTCCAAATCGGGGGCGGCGGAAAGGCGAGCCAGGTCGGAATCGGAGAGAGCCGCTCCGGCCAGCGAAATCGCAACCACGCGGCCGTCGCGCCGCTCCAGTTTGCCGCCCAGGGCGCCGACCCACGCCTCCAGCGTGCGCGCCCGCGCCGCGACCGCCTTGGGTGCGGCGGAGGCATCGATAAACGCGACGTCGCAACGAGGAAGCCTCTGCCGAAGCCGGTCTACACCGGCGCGAGTCGCGCGCGTGTACCGCAGGTCGAGCGTACGAAGCTGGCCAAGCCCGTGGAGTTTCTCCAGGCCGGCGTTGGTAATGGCGCTTCGGTAGAGCGAGAGATCTTCCAGCTCCGTCAGACCGGACAGATGACCGAGGCCCTCGTCGGTGATCTGCGCGCCCAGCAGGACCAACCGGCGGAGCTTGGGTAGTTTGCCGATCGAAGCCACGCCCGTGTCGCGGACGCGGATTCCGTAGAGGTCGAGCTCGGTAAGCGCCGGATGATCGATGAGGTGCTTCAGTCCCTCGTCGGTGACGAAGGTGTCGCGCAGGTACAGCTTCTCGAGTTTCTGTAACCCGGCGATGGCTGCCATGCCCTTGTCATCGAAGGGCGTGTAGCTGAGGTCGAGATAACGGGTGTTGACGAATGGGGTGAGCCCTTCGCCATTCACTTTCGTCTGGGCCAGGCGCAGTTCCTTCAGGCCGGTCAACGCGGCAAGGTGGCGGAGGCCTTTGTCCTGGACATTGATGTTGGTGAGGAAGTGCACGCTGAAGGTCAGGGCCTCCAGGTTGGCGAGCCCACCAAGATGCCGGAGTTCCTCGTTGGCATCCAGTTTACTTCCCGCGCCCGGATTCCACATAGGGCCGGACAGATGCAATTCGCGCAATGAGGTCAATCCGGAGAGCCGCTTCAGTTCCTCCGGTGCGAAGAGCGTGCCGACCAGGTTCACGCCGGTCACGGTAACGCTCGCGGGCAGGTCCCGGCGTTCCTTCAGGGGGGCCGGCCTTCCCGCCACATGCACGCTTCCGCCCTGACGCAGCACCCACTCCGCGGCGGCGCGATCGTCGGCCGCGGCGGCGAGGGCGAGGGCCGAAAGCAGAATCAACCAGCGACTAATCATCGAGACAACAGGAACGCGTTGAACAGCAACTTCATCGTCAAATAGCTCTGCGCCCGATATTGGGGCCGCATGCCGAACAGTATCACATGCCCTTTGCCCAACCGGGCGTCGATCAGCGCGGATTTGCCGGCGATGTGCTTTTCTCCCAGCAGCCAGCCCGATTCCAGGATTCGCGACGGGGCATAGCGGGCGACGGTCGTCTCCTCCGTCTCCCACGCGGGGCTTCGCTCCGACCAGATGACGATCTCTTCCGGAAGGCCGTAGCACAGCGGGTGGGCGGGGTCCAACTTCACGCGCAGCAGGGAGCCGGGTGAATAGAATTCGCGGTTCGGCAGTGAGTCGGTGAGGTTGCGCGCCTTGATTCCCAAGTGCTCGAGCGCGTAACTCGTGGAGCGATTGAGAAAGATCAACGTTCCACCCGCCTCGGCAAACTGGCGCAGGGCGTCGCGGCCCTCGGCGCCCAATCCGCTGCAATATTCCTCCGGCATGGTTCCCGGCCCGAAGCCCGAATCGATGGACGAGGGCGGCTGGTCGGGAAACAGGATGACATCGAAGCGGCGGCGGAGGTCTCCGGCCCGAACCTCGCGGTTGCCTACCGAGGTGTACGCGAACTCCAGTTGCTCCAGGATCCAGCGGGTCCACCCTTCGTCCATCTGCGGGACGTGGCTGCGAAAGAGGGCCAGGCGCGGCGGCGGAACGGGCGTCCAGCCGTCCCCGGGTTCCCGGCGGAAGTCGCCGGTCCTGCGGTTGCGAAAGACCTTTTTCCCTTGCCGCCACATCCGATTGACGGCCGGCCACGTATCGGTGTCCGAGGCGGACAAGGGCTCTGCCGCGGGAGGAGAAGTTTCGGCCGGCGATTCCCGGACGTCAACGCCCATCAGCAGCGGAAGCGTGTGGGCAGTGACGTCGTAGGGACGCCTTGGAGGCCCTCCGGGATATTCACGCAGGTCCGGGTACTGCTGCCGCTCGAGCAGAGCCTTGGCAAACGCGCTGTACGGTTGGGCCATCGGGATGCGATAGCCGCCGCCCGGCTGTGCCGCGACCTCGACCATTCCGAAGCGCAACGTGTCGATCAGGCGGCGCGCCGCCCCCGGGTCTCGCTGGTTCGGCACGAGATAAAATGCCTCGGGCTGAGTGCGCGCCGCCTGGCGTTTCTGGATCGCATAGAAATTGCGCAGCAGTTCTTCTCTCCGGGTGGCCGCCTGGTAGAGAACCGATTCAAAAGCGCTCGACTGGTACTCGATGATGTCCCGAAGCCTCCACTCGC
>CAZGUX010000140.1:0-62845 GCA_964529305.1 uncultured Solibacteraceae bacterium
CACGCAGCCGGCCAGCGACTTGGACTTTTCGTAGCACTTGCCCGTGTCGTTGAGATCCTTCGACTTCGCGCTGACATGGCACGTCGTGCAAGGTTTCTTTTCCTTTTTGGTGTACTCCGGCTTTGCATGGGAGATGCTGGAGTTCAAGAAAATGCCGCCCGCGAGAATGGCGAGAGGAAGAGCCAGTTTGAGTTTCAGCATGTTAACGATTTCCACCTTACCGGCATCTCGACTGAAGATGCCTTTGCATCTGATATATCACGACCGCCATGCGGCGCGCCACTTGACCGGCGGCCGATCCGGTCCGCCATCGTACTGGATGCGGCACTCCGGCGACCGGTTTCTCTCATCTCGCAGTTGCAGTGTCTCCTGAGGACAATCTACGATGGAGAAATCGTCACTTCGATTCGGAGGAGCCGCGATGCGTTGCGTGCCGTGGGCGCTTGCTTTCCTACTGACCCGGGGCGTGCTGGCCCAATGCCCGGCGATCGACTTCATCACTGTCCGTGAGGTCCAGTTACACGACCGTTTCACGGCAACGCCGCTGATCCGGCAAAGCGATGGAACATACACGGCGTATCCACATGACCGGTTTCCGCCCTACCGGCGCCGGCCGGGAATTCCTGGTTTCGAAGAATCGGTGATCGGGTGTCTGCCCGTGACGCGGGGCAACACGGCGCCGGCGCTGTCCGGAGCGCCGGCGGGCATGGCTTCCCGAGGCGTCCTGGCCATCGCCGACGCGGGAAACAACAATCCCATCGGCGTGTGGAAGCAGTTTTCGAGCAACAACCTGGGGGTGTGGCAGGCCAATCCGGATTTGTCGTTCAAGGTGAAGGCCGACTATGCCATCGGACGATACCGCGACGGCGTCCTGTCCGGCGATTTCAACGGCGACCAACGGGTCGACTTGCTGGTATTGGGCGCCCGGGACCAGACCGGGGAGACGGTGCCGGGACGCGTTGCCTTCCTGCGCGGGCGGGGCGACGGGACCTTTGACAATGCGGTTTTTTCGGAGATGACCATCCCCTGGCCGAGTTCCTTCGCCGCCGCGGATTTCAATCGCGACGGACGCGCGGACCTGGCGGTGGTTTCCCCCAACGGCAGCGCGGCCGCGATTCTGACGGGAGATGGAGACGGCACCTTCCGTCAGGCACAGACGCTGCCGGTAGACTCTCCCAGACACATTGCAGCCGCTGACGTGAATCAAGACTCGCGGCCGGATCTGGTGATTGCCACGGAAGGCTCCGTGGTGGTCTTTCTGGCGAATGCGGATTCCGCGTTCCGCCGCGTGGAGCGCACGACCGAGATGGCTTCGAACTCGAGGTACATCGCGACGGCGGACCTGAATCGCGACGGCCGTGTGGACATCATCGCCTCGGGAAACAGCACTGTCCATGTGGCGTTGGGTAACGGCGATGGTACCTTTGGCGCCTCTCTGGGGTATGTTGTCGGCATCGATCCCCACACCGTGTTCGCCGCCGACGTCAATCGCGACGGGATTCCCGACATCGTCGTCGGCGACGGCCTGCCGGAGGTGATTACGTTAGGGGAGGAAAGCGGCACGCTCTCGGTGCTGTTCGGACGCGGGGACGGTACCTTTGTCGCCGCGCCGTTTTATTCGGGGACGGATGCCAGGGCAGTGGCGTCGGGAGACTTCAACGGAGACGGCCGAACGGATTTCGCCACGGTGGGTTTTCAGCAATCCGTCGTGTTCCTGGCGCGCGCCGATGGCGGCTACGCGACGACGCGTTTCACGACCAATGTTCCGAACGGAAACCTGGCTGCGGGCACCGTAGCCGCCGCGGATGTCAACGGCGACGGGCGTATTGATCTGGTTGCCGGCAACCGCGATGGTGTCTGGCTGTTGGCCGGCGCGGGCAACGGCACATTTCAGGCTCCATCAAGGTTGGCGACGACGGCGAGTGAGGTCAGGATGATCGCCGCCGCCGACCTCAACGGGGACCGCCGGGTCGACCTTGCGGCGGCCTTTGCGGGAACCAGCGCGTCGAGTCCGTCCGGCGTCCTCGTTTTGCTAAGCCAGGGAACCACCTTCCAACCTGGCGTCACCTTGCGGGCCGGGACGGCGCCCACCTCCATCGCCGTGGCGGACCTGAACAACGACGGACGCCCGGATCTGGCAGTCGCGGACAACGGCGGGTTCAGTTCCGCCACTGTGCCCGGCGGGGTCCTGGTGTTCCTCGGCACCGGTAATGGCGCGTTCGGGAACCCAACGACATTGCCTGCCGGCGTCAACCCGGGGCAGATCGCGGTCGGCGACGCCAATGGCGACCGGATTCCCGATCTTGTGGTTCCGACGAACGGAGCGAACTTCGCCAACTATGTGGGGGTGCTGATCAACCAGGGTCCAGGCACGTTCCGGCCCGTGCAACTGCTCACCACCGACTTCGGACCCAGCGCGGTCGCCATCGCCGACTTCAACGGCGATTCGAAGAACGACCTGGTGATCGCGCATTGTTGCGGCGACACGGACATGACCTTCATGCCCGGTAACGGCGACGGCTCGTTCCAACAGGAGGTCCACTTCCCGGGAGGGCCGGACCCGGGCGCCGTCTTTGTCAGCGACCTGAATCAGGACAGCAAGCCGGACCTCATCATCCTGAGTACCGGCAGCAGCGGCGGTGGACTCGGAGTGTTCATCAACAACTCGCCGGCGACGCCATTTTCTGTGGCGAACTCGGCCGGATTCGGGAGTGGGTCGCTCGCTCCTGCCTCGCTCGCATCCGCGTTCGGGACGAGGCTGGCCACCGCCAGCGGCCAGGCCGAATCCGTCGAACTGCCCACTTCGCTGGCGGGCACGACGGTCGTGGTTCGCGATTCCTCCGGACGGGAACAGAACGCCCAACTGGTAGCGGTGTTCCCCACGCAGGTGAATTTCCTGGTCCCCGCCGACTTGGCTCTGGGACGGGGAAAGGTGACCATTACGGCGGGCGACGGGTTTGCGCAGACGGCGGATGTCTATTTCGACCGGGTGGCGCCCGGCGTCTTCACCCTCAACGCCGACGGCCTGGCGGCCGCCCAGGTCGTCCGCGTGGTCGGGGGTGAGCAGACCGTCGAAGATGTGTACCAGGTGGAGAACGGCGCTGTGGTTCCCCGCACCATTCCCGTCGGGCCGACCAGCAATCAGCTATTTCTGACCCTGTACACCAGCGGATTGCGAGGCCGGGCATCGATCGGCGGCGTGCGAGCGTGGATCCGCGGATCGGAGTATCCGGTTCTCTACGCGGGCGAACAACCGCAGTTCCCGGGACTTGACCAGGTGAACCTGCAACTGCCGCGGCTTCCCGGGGCCGGGTTGGTCGATATCGTGGTTGCGGTCGACCTGCGCGTGACCAACCTGGTTCGCCTGAGATTCCAGTGATCCTGGCCGCTATGTTCCTGACGGTGTTGGCGGTCCAGGCAGCGCCGGTGATCGACCGGCATGGCGTGCGGCACGCCGCCACCGGCCAGAGGGCCACCGCGACCGAGGGCGCACTGGCGCCGGGCTCCGCGTTCACCGTTCGCGGCGCGGGATTCCAGCCCGGATCGTCGATCGAAATCGTTGCCGCGCGCGCGATGACCGCTGAAGTCCTCGCGATCACCCCGGCATTGATTCGCGCGCGTCTGCCTCTCGACCTGCCGAACGGCTACGCGACATTGCGAGTACGGTCCGGGGGGCAATCGAGCGCGCCGGTTCGCATCCGCGTGGTCCCGATGGCGGTTGGGCTGTACGGGCCGTTCACGGGCGGACTCGGGAAACCCGAAACGGTGAAGCCCGGCGAGAAGATCACCCTGCGCGGTACCGGGTGGGGCGCCGAACCGGAACGGTATCCTGTCGATGTCTTCGTCGGGGGAAGCAAGGGTCAGGTGCTGTCCGCCCGGCGCGATTCGAAAACCGGGGACGACCTGATTGTCCTCCGGGTGCCGGACTCCGCGCCCAAGGGATGTTTCGTTCCCGTAGTGGTTCGCGGCGCCGGCCGCGTGTCCAATACCGTGTCGCTCTCGATCGACACTCCGGCGGAAACCTGCGGCCAGCGGGAATCGACGCGAACCGCGGTCTGCGGACGCGCCCGGGCGGGATTCATCATGCCCTACCGTCTCTCCTTTCGGTATGACGTCAATGAGTCGCTGTACCAGGATTCGGTAGGGGAGATCCTGTCGGCGGGCTTCTGGGACGGCACCAGCGCAGCGTTCTGCCGGTTGGCCGCGCCGTCGACGGACGGATGTTCCGTGTTTCCCGACCTGAGCATGATCATGTCGGACTTCGACCGTGCGGTCGAGGAAGGCACGCGGCGTCTCGAGGCCGGGACCTTCAGAATTGGGCCGGCGGTGGTGGAGGCTCCGAATCCTCAACTGGGCCAGCACCTGTACCATACCCTGATCTCGGGCACCGCGCCGGGCCGCGAAGAAGCGCGCGGGCCCCTGTTTCTCCGGCCGGGTCTGGTCGAGGTGAGGGCCGGGGGCGGCACTGATGTCCCGGCATTTCAACTGAAACTTCGGTTTCCGGAACCGATTGAATGGCTCGACCGAAGTTCCATCTCGTCCATCGACCGCAGCCGTGCGTTGACGCTCGGTTGGAAGGGCGATCGAGGTTCCCAGGTCGTGTTGATCGTCGGGCTGACCGTGCAGGAGTCTTCGCGTTCGATGTCCGCCTTCGTGTGCCGCGCCGCCGCCGGGACCAGTTCCTTCACAATCCCCGACTACGCGCTCCAGGTGCTGCCGCCCACCCGCAACCGGCGTCACGGCAGCTACGGTTTGTTGCTGCTGGCGACAATGCCGGAGGATCCACTGATCAGCCTGGGAGCCTACGGAGGCTTGGACGCCCTGCTCGCCACCGGACTTGCGGTGGACGGGCGTACGGTTGTGTACCGCTAAGCCTCCCTCGGACGGCGGCGCCACCAACGGTTGCTACACTCGGACCAGTGGCTCTTCATACCAGGAGGCTAGTGTGCTGGGTGCTGGGCGCCTGGCTGGCGGGTTGTCTCTTCATGTTTTGGGTGGCTACCCAGAATTTTCGCGGCGTCGACCGGTTGTTGGGGTCTCCTACGCCTGAGGCGGCCGCGTTGATCGCCAAGGCCGGGACCCAGGAGGCGCGCCTGCTGTTGCGGCACCACTCCTCGGAACTGAACCGCTTCTTCTTTTCGGGCTGGGAGTGGGCGCAGTTGGGTTTGGGCGTTGCCGCGGTGGCCGCGTCAGCCGGCGGCAAGTCGGGCCGGTGGATCGGAGTGGTGGCCCTGTTGCTGGTCCTTTTGACGGCGGCCGAACACTGGCTGCTGACACCGGACATCATCAGCCTTGGCCGGGCCATTGACTTTGTCTCGGGACAGACGCCGGAACGCGAGCGATTCTGGAAACTGCACGGCGCCTATTCGAGCATCGAGGTCGTGAAGATGATCGCCCTGGCGGGCTTGACTCTACGCCTGTGGATCCCCAGCCGGCGTCAGGCGGAGGCGGCCGACGCCTGACGTCAGCGACCGCCCATCAGTTTCGCCAGGATGGCCCGCGCTTTGAAAATCCGGGTCGAGACGGTATTGATCGGCGTGCTGGTGATTCGGGCGATCTCGTCGTAGCTGAGTTCATCGAGGATCCGCATGCGGAAAGTCGTTCGGAGAGGTTCGTTCAATAAAGCCAGCAATCGCTCGGTGGTCTGGCTGCTTTCGACTTCCTGGAAGTTGTAGTCTTCGATTCCGAGGGGCCGCTCGCGCTCTTCGCCTCCCACGTCGATGGTGAGCCGAACCATCTGGTCTTCGCGCGCGGACCGGCGTTTGCGGCGCCATTGCAGAATCGTGATCTGCACCACCCGGTAGACAAACGTCCTGAGGCTGGAATCGCCTCGGAACTCGGAACTGGAGCGGACCAGCGACATGAAAGCGTCGTGCAGGACGTCCTCGCGATCGGCGGGATTCTTCAACTGGCGCTCCAGCAGGTTGCGGACCTGGCGATTCGACGCGAAGTACTGCTGATAGAGTTCCTCTTGTGCGGCCTCGTTCCCCGACTGGGCAGACCGAAGCAGGTCGGTCTCCGGGCGAACCGCCGCCAGGCCAGCCAGGGGTTTCACTACCTCCAGAATATCCGTCATGAGCCTCCTCTTTGGCGCCTTCGGCCAATCCATGAGTGGATCGTGTCCCAGGGTTCGAGGTCGACCGGGGGGCCGGTCTTCCGGTTCAAGCCATGTATGTCGAAAGTCCGGCCGGGAAACTTTTCACGATTTTTGATTAAAATTCAATGGGAGAGGGAAGAAACGCGCCAGCCGGCGTAACACACTCAATTGCTGCGACGAAACCCTGGTCAGTACTTCCTGATGATCCTCGTGACCGCCGCTCTCGGCTGGTCTCAATCCATCCCCACGGGACCGGCCGTAGGATCGCGAGTCCCCGACTTCTCGGCCAGCGACCAGACAGGGCGCTCACGGACTCTCAAAAGCCTGATGGGATCCAAAGGCCTGTTGTTGGTCTTTTACCGGTCGGCCGATTGGTGACCCTACTGCAAATCGCAACTGGTCGAGTTGCAAAGCAGCTATCCACAATTGAAGAAGAAGGGGCTTGGATTGGCCGCCGTCAGCTACGACAGCGTCGGCGTGCTCAGGGACTTTGCCGGCCGCCGAGGCATCACCTATCCCCTGATATCCGACCCGGACTCGAAGGTCATCCGCTCCTTCGGGATCTTCAACGACAAGGTCCCGCCGACGTCGTTCGCGCGGGGAGTCCCGTACCCCGGCACCTTTGTCGTGGACCCTCGCGGGGTGGTGGTCTCCAAGTACTTTGAAGAAGACTACACCGAACGATTTACGGCGTCGGGAATCCTGGTGCGCCAGTTCGGCGTACGTCCGGGCGGGCCCCACTCGAGCGTCGACACCCGGCACCTGCGGGCTGCCCTTTCGTCCAGCGCCAGCGCGGTCCGAGGCGGTCAACGACTCACCCTCCAATTGGAGATCGAGTTGAAGCGGCGGATGCACGTCTATGCGCCCGGGGTCAAGGGCTATCGCCCGATTCAATGGCGGATCCAGGAAAGCCAGGGTTGGAAGGCGGACCCGGTGACGTACCCGCCGGCGCGCGAGTTGTTTCTGAAAGCAATCGGCGAACGAGTGCCGATCTACCAGGGGAAGGTCCGCCTGGTTCGCGACATCGTGCTGGCGCGCGACAAGGTGGTGCGTGCCGTGGCGGGAGCCAGCGGGATGCTCGAGATCGAAACGACGCTCGAGTATCAAGCGTGCGACGACAAGGTCTGTTACCTGCCCGAGCAGATTCCGCTCAAGCTGCCGGTCCGCCTCGAAGCGCACGATTCGCAGAGGGTCGCGCCCGAGTTGCGCAGACCCGCGCCAAAGCCGTAACGGCGCGTTATACTTGGCGGCCGGGAACCATGAGCATTGCCACGTCGCGCCGCCGATGGCTGTCCACACTGGCGGCCGCGCCCTTCATTCGCGCACAACCGGCCCGCCGGAACATCGTATTCATCCTGACCGACGATCACCGCTATGACTTCGTGGGGGCGCTCGGCCATCCCTGGCTGAAGGGACACACGCCGAACCTCGACCGCCTCATCTCCCGCGGAGTCCACTTCCGCAACGCCTTCGTGACCAGTTCGTTGTGTTCGCCAAGCCGGGCCAGTATTCTGACCAGCCAGTACATGCACCAGCACGGCATCCGCGACAACTTCTCGCAACTCGATCCGAAACCGCAGGCCTTTCCCGAGATGCTGCGCAGGGGCGGCTATCGAACGGGATTCTTCGGGAAATGGCACATGGGGGGCACCTCCGACGGCCCGCAACCGGGCTTCGATCATTGGCTGAGTTTCCGCGGTCAGGGCGAATACCAGAACCCAGAGATCAACCTCAACGGACGGCGGGAGCGGCGACAGGGAAACCTCACGGACATTCTCACGAGCGACGTCGCTCGATTCATCTCCGCGAATGCCTCGCGGCCCTTTTGCGTCTACCTTTCGCACAAGGCCGTGCACGCCCCCTTCCAGGCGCCGGAGCGCCACCGGAACCTCTTCGCCGGCCTGACGGCGCCCCGGCCGAAAACCATGTTCTACAAGGAGGACTACTACCGCCAGTGGCCCGAGTGGGTTCGCCGCCGCCGGTTCACCCGGCACGGCGTGGACGGGATGCTCGACAGCGATGAGCCGTTCGATGTCCACTACCAGCGCTACTGCCAGTGCCTCGCCGGCATCGACGACAGCGTGGGGCAGGTGCTGGCTCAATTGGAATCGAGCCGGCTGCTGGAAGACACCCTGGTTGTCTACATGGGCGACAACGGCTACCTGTGGGGCGAGCACGGGCTGATCGACAAGCGCGCGATGTACGAGGCGTCGATCCGTGTCCCCCTGATCGCGCACTGCCCGTCGCTATTCGGGACAACGCCCCGAGCGGTGGACCCGATGGTTTTGAATCTCGACATCGCTCCGACGTTTCTCGACGTGGCGGGACTGAAACCCGCCCCCTCGATGCAGGGGCGTTCCATGCTGCCGGTCGCGGCTGGACGCCGGCCTGAGGATTGGCGGACCGAGTTTCTCTACGAGTACGACTGGGAGCAGGACTTTCCATACACCCCGTCGATCGCCGGAATCCGGACGGAGACTCACAGCCTGATGAACTATCCCGGCGCGTGGGACCTGCCGGAACTCTACGCCGTTCAAAGCGACCCCGAACAGGTCCGGAACCTGGTGGCCGAGGCTCGTCTGGGACCCCGGATGCGCGGCCGCTATGTCAATCACATCAAGGACCCGGGGATCCGGGAATTGACCGGGCAGTTGCAGCAGCGCATGGCCGCCCTGCTGAGCGCGACCGGAGGCGATCCTCGCCTGGCCGGGATGGCCGGCGCGGACGACCGCTTCGCCCTGTGACGAAGCCTTAACGCCCTGGCATCGCCGAGCGGTACTTCTCGACCACGGCCTGAAAATCCCACCGTTGCTTCTGGTCAGGCCGGAGGACAACCGTCACGCCCCGGACCGAATCCACCAAGGGCCGCGATTGCGGCAGATGCAGCACGATACGCTTCGGCTGGCTCCGCTTCGGAGGGGTGAGACCGACCGTGACGCCGCGGGCCTCGCCGCGCACGGTCAGGCCGATGGGCCCGAAGTGCGTCGGCAGGCGCTCCACGCGGATCTCCTGCCCCTCGGCCAGCCACCAGTCGGGCGTCGCCGCGAGCAGGTGCAAATCGTCGCCGTCCTCGTGGACCAGCATGTGGCGCAGCAGGATGGCGTAGTTGGAGGCTCCCGTGACGTGCGGGATCGTGTCGTTCCAAGCCTCGCGCTTCTTGTAATAGATGCCTTCGGGGAAGGCGTTGGCCTCCGTCGTGTGCAGCAGATACCAGTAGAAATCCTCAGCAACCTGCTCGTCCTCCCCGCGCACCAGCGAGGCCATCGTCGTGTACGCTCCCATGTACGGATGGATGGCGTCCTCGTGACCCTTGGCAGTCCAACGGATCGTTCCTTCGACAAACCCTCCGCTGAATTCGTTGCGAACGTGCGAGATCGATGCGGCCACGCGGGGATCGTCGATCGGGAACAACCGCGTCGGCCACAGCGTCTCGGTGTTGCCCCAGTGGGTTCCCGCCGTCTCCCAACTCGGTGGAAAGTAGGGCACGCCCGCGCGCTTCCACGCCGCATCGATGGCCGCGCGGTAACGCTCCGCCTCGGCCGCCAGGGCGCTCGCATCTTCAGCCTTGCCGAGAAGTCTAGCGGTGTCGGCTGTCGCGAGCAACCCGCGCAGGTTCCACAGATCGTACCCGGTGATGTGATGTTTGCCGTCCCAGAGAAACTCTCCGTCGGCGGGCGCCGCCGACAGCAGCCCCGCGAACGGCGAATCGGCCGGCGCTTTGCGGCGCTCCCGCTGCGTCCAACTCACCGCCCTGAGCATTCGGGGATACACGCGCTCGAGGAATGCCCGGTCGCCGGTGATCTTGCCGTACTGCCACAGCGCCCAGACCGCCTGGCCGTTGGCGTCGAACTGATTCGTCTGGGACTCGAACCGCCCGTCGCGGCCCTGCCGGGGCAGGTACAACTCGATCGCGCGCGACGCTTCCTCGTCGAGGCCGGCTTCTTCCAGTTCCATCAACTGGTAAGCGCCGTCCCGGATATAGAAGTCGTCATAGAAGCCCTCGCCGCCCCGCAGGTCGCCCAGGTCGTTGGCGATCAGTTGGCAGACATGGGCGGCCAGCAGGGCGTTCGTGGCCTTGCGGCAGGGAACCTTCACCTGGGCCGCCCGGTTCTTCATTGCGTTCCAGAAATCCAGCGTCCGATCGAGCCAGAGCCTGGCGTGGGCGCGGTCGTACCTCGCCTCGTCGTTCACCGGAAAGAACGGATACCGCGCCACCCCCGTCGCCGATTCGCCCGGCGCCAGACGCCACGAGAAAGCGTATTCCCGGGTGGTTTTCCTCGCGGTCATGAACTGGGTGGGCTTCACTGCGAACCCCGATGGATCCGGCCGGATGTCGGCCTTCGCTTCGGCCGGTTCAGAGGAGGAGTTTGTAGCCTGCACCGTGATCCACGACAGGAAATTCTCCCCTTCCACCGGCCATCGGAAAGCGCGTTGCCAATCGCGGGAGTCCGGCAGCGGCGTCGCCCAAAAAGTAATCTCGTACCGCACCGGCCCGTCGTTCGCTGTCACCTGCAGAATCGGCATCCAGCCGTTCAGCGCCCGCTTGCCCAAGGAGCGGCTCAGCGCCGTGAGGGTGCGTCCTACCCGGATCCGGACCGCCGTCCCTCCGGCCAGGTACAGGTCGTTGTTGGGTGTAATGCGGGTCCCATACATATAGTCGGGCAGCCCGATCACGTTCCAGTTGTTGACGAAGTAGTCGAACTCGCGATCGCCCGCGGCCCTCGCGGCTGGTGCGAACAGGATGGTCAAGCACAGTGGAAGAATTGCGGTACTCACAGTTGCCTCGCGATCTGGCTGAATTGTAGCTACCCGCTCGCCGCGGCGATACCCTCCCTTTCGCGACGCCCGCGGGCGCTACACTCGCTGTGTATGGACCGATTGGGCTCCCTCTGGTTGTTCCTGCTCTTGGCTCCGGGGTATCTCTCCGGCGCCGGTGTCAAAGTGCTCTTCGATCCCACCTCGGCCGCGGTTGGCCCGTTCCCGACGGACTTCCTGACCGTACCCGACCCCCTGGAGAAATCAGGTCTGCGCGTCAATCTCCCGTTGCCCAACTGCACGGTGCGGCCAACGGACTGCGACGAGGTTCGGCTGATCAACAATCTGGACGGCTTCTCCCTGCAGCCTCGGGCCCGTGTCCGTTTCAGCGCGCCCGTCAACCCCGACACGCTGCGCGACGGAATCTACTTTGTGTGGCTGGATGCCCTGAGCGGTGACGAACCGGGCCTGGGGCCGGTGGGCAAGCTCACGCCCGTCAACGAGGTGATGTACGATCCCGGCACCCACACCGCGTACGTCCGGCCGGACGACTTCTTCGACCAGACCCGCCGCTATGCGCTCGTCATCACCACCGGCGTCCGCGACACGCGGGGCGACCCGGTGGAAGCCGACGAGGGCTTTCCGCTCTGCCTGAGCGGTCAGGTCGGAGGGGCGTATTGCCAATCGGTGGGAAGCTCCATGGACACCATTCGGCGAGCCATTCCACCAGGCCAACAGGTGATGGGCGGGTCCGTGTTCACGACGATGAGCGCGACCGCCGTCATGGAGCGGGCGCGCGCGACGCTGGAATCGACCGGCGCGCAATCGGTGCGGCCGGGCAACCGGAACGTGTTTGACGCCTCGTCGCTGGCGACCGTCACGATCCGCCGGCACGTCGGTCCTTTTGGACTGATTGCCGAGACCACGCTTCCCGGGCCCCTGCTGGCGCAAGCCGGGCTGGGACGGATGGCCTTCTTCACGTTTCGCTCGCCACGGTTTATCAGCGTGACGGGCGGTCTTCTGCCCATTGGCGGCGGATCCGCCATCGACCTGCCGCGTGTGTTCGATGAACTGACGGGCTACGTGCTGCTGCCCACCGGGCCGATGCCGCCCGGCGGCTATCCAGTCGTGATTGCCGGCCACGGCTTCACCGACTCCCAGTTCGGCATGCCCACCGCCTTGATCTTCGGGTTGGTGTCCCGCGGCGTCGCGGTGGTGGCGATCAACGCGTTCGGTCACGGCGGCGGTCCCAATTCGGTAGTCCGGCTGCGCGAAAGCAACGGGACGGTGACCGACGTGCCCGCTCCAGGGCGCGCCGTCGATCTCGATCAGAACGGAAGGTACGAGGATTTCGAAGGCTGCATCGTGCTGGCCGCCGGCGCGCCGCTCGGCCTGCGCGATTGTCTGCGCCAGACCGCGCTCGATCTGTCGCAACTGGTGCGGGTGTTGCGCGCGGGCGTCGACCTGGATGGCGACGGCCAACGCGACTTGAGCGCCGAACGGCTCTCCTATATTGGCCAGTCGCTGGGTGCGTTCTACGGCACCATCTTCGGGTCGATGGAGCCCAACCTCACTTCGGCCGTGCTGAATGCGGGCGGCGGGTCGGCCACCGAGACTCTGCGGTTCAGTCCCGGTTTTCGCGATTTGTTCCGGCTCTTCGTGTTTGCCCGGAATCCTCTGTTGTTCGCCACCGCCCAGGACTTCGAGGAAGTGGCGGTCCCGCGCTATCAGCCGGTCCGGCTCATCACCAACCGCCGCGTCGTCCAGTTAATCGAAATCCTCGACATCCTCGACTGGGTGGAGAACCCGGGCGCTCCTTATGCGTTCGCCACGCACCTGCGATCGTCCCCGCTGCCCGGCCATTCGGCCAAGCGCGTTCTGTTTCAGTTCGCCATCGGGGATCGCACCGTCCCCAATCCGGCAAACACGATGCTGGTGCGCGCCGCCAACCAGCGCGAGACGACCTCGGTGTATCGCCACGATCTGGCCCGGCGCCTGTACCCCTCTTTGCCCGTGAACCCGCATCCGTACCTGGCGGGCGTCTTGGACGATGCGCCCTTCCCGGCCATCGCGCTCGCCGCCCAGGCCCAGGCGGCGTTGTTCCTGTCCGGCAGCGGCGATACCGTGCCGGATGTCACCAACCTTCTGCCCCCCTCGCCAGCGCCGTTGTTCGAGGTTCCCGACTTCCTGACCGAGACCTTGAACCTCGAATGACGAGGTCGGTTGCCGTTTTTGAGACAGCAAGGTTCATACTGTGCCGCGAGCGGTGCTTCACCGGCCAACATGCATCGCCCACCGCTCGCTCAGTGGCTGTGAAAAAATCGGGGACGAAAAAATCGGGGACAGCCACCCCGTTTCCCGATCAACGATTTGTGGAGGATCAACGAGTTGTCGCAAGTGAAACGGGGTGACCGTCCCCAATTTTTTCACGGCTTCTCACGCTCGTGGCTCAGAAGGGTTCATGGCGTCGGTCCGATGTCTGGCAGGCCCGTCAGAATGTTACTGCGGCGGCCAACGCTCCTCGCGCCACGCCATGTCCCAGAACATCCACTCGTAACGGGCTGAGCGTTCGAAGAGGCGCCGCGCCTCCTGCCGGGCCGCCGGCGGCATCGAGCGGCCTTCCTCATCCATCATGGTGAGCACCTGCGCGACCACTTTGCCGAACGACTCCGCCCCGTACTGGTGAATCCACTTCTGGTAAGCCGGATCTTTGGATCCCCGTTTGGTCAGTTCCTTGCCCACTTCCCAGTAGACCCAGTAACAGGGCAGCATCGCGGCCAGGCCCTGGGCAAATGGCTGCTGCTGAACGGTCGCCAGCAGGTGATTCGTGTAGGCGGCGTTGGTCGGCGCCATGGCCGGCTTTTCGGCAGCGACGCCGTACGATTTCAGGATCGTCTCGTGAAGCTGACGCTCGCCTTCGATCGCTTCGACGGCATGCCGGCCCAGCGTGATCGACCAATCTTCGCGAGGCGCCTTGGCAGCCAGCAGGTTCAGCGCCTGTGCGAACGCTCGAAGATACAGCCCATCCTGCAGCAGGTAAAACTGGAAGCGCGATTTCGGCAGAGTCCCGTCGGCAAGACCTCGAAGAAAGGGGTGCTGCAAGGTCTTGGCGTACACGGGACGAATGTCGGCCCACATCTGTTCGGTCAACTTCGTCTGGGCGAACAGCGCGGGCGCGGCCAGCAACAGCATAATCATCCGGCCTATGCACCTGGGCTTCGAACCGCGGGCGTCAGAGGTAGTGAAAAAAAGGGGACGGCCACCCCCTTTCCCGATCAACGATTCGGGGAGAATCAGCGAGTTGTGGCCGGGAAACGAGGTGACCACCCCCTTTTTTTCACGCTGTTGTACAACCCGCGGGCTGACGCCCGCGGTTCGGGGCGAGGGGTTGGCGATGGCGGTCATGAGTCTTACGCGCTGCCCAGCACCTCGAAGTACCGGATCACCGCGTCAATCCCGCGATAGAAGTTGGGCAGGTGGAACTTCTCGTTCGGCGCATGCAAGTTGTCGTCCGGCAAACCGAAGCCCATCATCACGCTCGGAATCCCAAGGTGCCGGTCGAACAGGCCGACGATCGGGATGGAGCCGCCGGAACGGATGTAGACCGTCTCCTTGCCGAACGACTCGGTCAGGGCCCTGGCCGCTGCCTGCACGAACGGGTGATTCGCGTCCACCAGCGAGCCCTCGCCGGAGTGGATGTGCCGGTATTCCGCGGCCACGCCGCGAGGCGCGATCTTCGGCACAAAGTCCTTCAGCAGTTGCTCCACCTCGGCTGTGCTCTGGTTCTTTACCAGGCGGCAGCTTACCTTGGCCATGGCGCGGGCCGGAATCACCGTCTTGGCGCCTTCACCCGTGAACCCTCCGCGGATGCCGTGAACTTCGAAGGTCGGCCGCGCCCACAGCCGCTCCAGCACCGTGAATCCCGCCTCGCCAATCAGGGTAGGAGCGCCCACCTCGTCCCGTGTGTAGGCGGCTTCCTCGAAGGGTAGCTTCCGCCAGGCCGCCAGTTCGACCTCGGCCGGGGGAACGATCGGGTCGTAGAAGCCGGGAATGTGGATGCGGCCGTCCTTGTCTTTGAGGGTGCAGAGGATCTCCGCCAGCGCCTGCATCGGATTGGGCGCGGCTCCGCCGTACATTCCCGAGTGCAGGTCGCTTTTGGCCCCGGTCACGTGGATCTCGCCGTAGACGATACCTCGAAGTCCGACGCACAGCGTCGGCAGTTCGGGGGCGAACATCTCCGTGTCACAGATCAGCGCGGCGTCGGCTTTGAGTGCCTCCGGGTGAGCGGCCACGTACGCCGAGATATGTTCGCCGCCGCACTCTTCCTCTCCTTCGATCAGGACCCGGAGATTCACCGGCAGCCGGCCGTGACGTTTCATGGTGGCCGCCACCGCCATCAGCAGGATGTACGTCTGTCCCTTGTCGTCGCAAGCGCCGCGGGCGTAGACGTTGTTGTTGCGAAGGGTCGGCTCGAACGGAGGAGAGTGCCACTCGTCGATCGGATCCACCGGCTGGACGTCGTAGTGGCCGTACAACAGCAGGGCCGGTTTCCCGGGAGCGCCCATCCACTCGCCGTAGACGAGAGGGTTGCCCTGGCCTTCGATCAGGTGGGCGGAGAGTCCGGCATCGGTTAGGGTCCGGAGGGCAAAGTCCGCGGCGCGGCGGATGTCGGGCTTGTGCTCGGGCAGCGTGCTGATGCTGGGAATCCGCAGCCAGTCCAGGAGACCGGGCAGATGGATCTCGTTCGGATGTGTCATGAAGCCCTCATTGTACCGCCCGTGCCTTCGGCCGCTCGTTGAAGGGTCAGGCGGGTCGTTCTCGAGTAGGAAAATCGGGGACGATGTCCCGATTTTCTTTGCCAACCGTTGAAGAACATGGCAACTCCCTCCGTGACGGTCGGGGCTGCGCGGCATCGCCGGGCTTCGCCCGGTGGGCCGGCCAGGGGGCCGGCCCGCGGTCCGGGGGGCCCGCCCCACGGAGTGCGTTTGCGGACGGCCGCAGATCTGAAGCAAGCCAGCGCCGCGGCTTAGGCGAACTTCCAGCCTTTGCGGATCGACGGCTTGATGAGCTTGTTCGCTTCCGAGTGGTTGGTGATCTTCATCTTCGCCGCGTCCCACTCGAGCTTGCCTTCGAACTTCATGGCGATCACGCCGAGCAGCATCCACTCGGTGAACGGAGCCGCCACGCTGAAGTCCGAACACGAAGGCTCGCCTCCCTTGCAGGCGCGAATCCAGTCGCGATAGTGGCCGGGCGAGCGGGTGAGCACCTGCGGCGGAAGCTTGAACTCCTCCATCCGGGCCGACGGCAACAAACGAGTCCGTTCCCCGTAGCAACCGGTGGTCACGATGCCTTTTTCGCCGATGAACACGCTGCCGTTGATATCTTTGTCGCCGAGCAGTTCACCTTCCGGAACGCCCTGGAGTTTCGGCTGCTCCTTCAGACCGTCGTACCAGAAGATCTTCACCGGGGGCATGGAGCCGCGGGCAGGAAAGTCGAACCGGATGACGGATTTCTTCGGGTAGGTGTACTGGCTCTTGCCTTCCTGGCTGACGCACTCGACGCTGGCCGGCGCGGTCAGCCGCAGCGCCATGTTCGGAGTCCCCAGAATGTGGCAGGCCATGTCACCCAACGCTCCGCAGCCAAAGTCCGGATAGCCGCGCCAGTTGTGGGGGCAATATCCGGGGCTGTAGGGACGCGAGGCCGCGACGCCCAGCCAGACATCCCAATCGAGCGTGTCCGGCACCGGCGCTTCCTTGGGCAGCGATTCCAGGCCTTGCGGCCAGATGGGGCGGTTGGTGAAGGCGTGCACCTCGCTAACGGCGCCGATCTCGCCGGCCCAAAGGATCTCGCAACACTGTCTCGCGCCCTCGTTGGAGTAGCCCTGGTTGCCCATCTGGGTGGCCACACCGTACTTCTTCGCCGCCAGCGCCAACTGGCGCGCTTCCCACACCGTGCGTGTCAGCGGCTTCTGGCAGAAGACGTGTTTGCCGCGTTCCATCGCCCACATCGAAGCCATTCCGTGCATGTGGTCCGGGGTGGACACGGTCACCGCGTCGATGTTCTTCGTTTCCTTGTCGAACATCTGCCGAAAGTCTTTGTACTTCGGAACCTTGTCGTACTGTCTGAACATGCGCTCGGCGCGCTTGGAATCGGGGTCGGCCATGGCGACGATGTTCTCGCTGGAACACCCTTGAATGTCGCTGTTGCCCTTGCCGCCGGCGCCGATTGCCGCGATGTTCAGCTTTTCGTTAGGCGACTTATAGCCCAGGAACCGCAGTGAAGGCGCTCTGCCGAAGCCGGCCGCGGGAACGGCTCCGGCCAAAAGGCTGCCGTAGAAAAAATGCCGTCTTGATAATCCATCCTGTGACATGGTATGAAGACTCCTGCCCTCAAGCATATTCGTTTTTGATTTCGATTGTAAGGCGCTCCTGCGCGGATCACTCGTTACCTGCCATTGAACGTCGTGGGAGGGGCGCCCTTGCCCACGGCCGGACCGTTGGCGTGAACCTCCGACACGTTCAGGCGAAGGGGTTGGAGGACTTGAAAAGAAGTTGGCAAAACGAAGCCAATTGGGCGGGAACTGGTTGATTTGACGGGGAGCGATTGGGTTCGCCCAATGGCTTTGGTTGGCTTCGCATCGGCGCCAGGCACCGCCGTATCAGGGTCGCGGCACTGATCTTTGTGGCGGCGCAACTCCGCCAGTGCCTTGTAGAAGGAGCGGCGAGCCCGGGCTTCGTAGCGGGACAGGCATTCCAGGGCGTCGCCGGTCTTAAAGGCTTCCACCTGGCGGAACCGCGTCCAGCTCGGATCCTGCTGATCGAACTTGTTTCGCGTCTCAGGATCCCAGAAGCCCGGCTCGAGGACAAAACGGACGTCGAGGAGAGCCGTTTCCAGGCTCTGCATCCGGCGGAGACGCCATGCGGCGACCGCGACTTCGTCGACCAGCATGCGCTCGGTCGGGCTGGAGGGTTGATATTCATCGACGAATTCCGCGTGGAAGGTCTGAAACGCTGCCTCGTCTTCGGTGTTCAGGACGATTTGTTTGGAGGTGAAGCCGTGGCGGAGGGCGTTCAGGGAAGCGCGGACTTTGCCGGCAGGAGTTTTGGGTCCGGTGGATTTGAGGGCGTTGCGGCGGTTGGCGTTGATTTGAGAAATGGTGGCCATGTCCGGTCCGAGGATACAGCGGTGTCAAGGGATTGTAATTCTGGAAACCTACAAGGCACAGATTCGGGGTGGGTTAGGAATTTTTGACCCTTGTGAACGACCACGCCGCACCGGGCGCGTGCACCAAGATGAAAAAAGTCCTCGCCGGGCTTTCGCCCGGTGGGCCGGCCAGGGGGCGGGCCTGCGGTCCAGGGAGACCGCCCCACTTTTCGCGCCAGGATAGTGCCCGAGAGGCGCGCTAAAGCGCGCCGCGGACTGAAAGTCCCCCAAGAGGCTGGTGCGCGAATTGCATACTCTTCCATTGATCTGGAGGTACTGATGGCCATTCTTCCGAAACTCCAAGAGTTCCTCGAGCACCAGCACATCCCCTACAGCCACACGGTCCACCCCTTGGCCTACACGGCCCGAGAGGTGGCCCAAGTGGAGCACCTCAGGCCGCACGAAGTCGCCAAGACAGTCGTCTTTCTGGCGGACGGCGAGTACGGATTCGCCGTTCTTCCGGCGAACAGCCTGGTCGACCTTCAGTCCTTGCGTGAGGCCATCGGAGTGGCCCACTTGCGGCTGGCCACGGAAACCGAAATCGCGCACTTGTTCCCCGACATGGAACTCGGCGCCATGCCTCCCTTTGGCAACCTCTACGACATGCCGGTCTATCTCGACCGAAGCCTGGCGGACGAGGAAACGATTGCCTTCAACGCGGGCACGCACAAGGACGTCGTGCACCTGAAGACGTACGACTTCCTGAATTTGGCCAAGCCCGTAATGATATCCTTCTCCCGGGTCCACTGAAGCCGGAAGAAGGACTACACCCGGGGGAAAAGGCGCGACCAAGCGTCCTTTCCCCCAGACTTCCGGAATCCGCTAACCAGGCGTTTTCGGAAAGGAGCCGCAGAAACACGCTATGAAGATCCGCAAAGAAGATGCCCTTGAGTACCACTCGGCGTGGCCTCCCGGCAAGGTCTCCGTCCGCCCGACCAAGGCTTGTATGACCCAGCGCGACCTGAGCCTGGCGTACACGCCGGGTGTGGCCGTTCCCTGCCTGGAGATCGAGCGAGACCCCGCGCTGGCGTACCGCTACACGTCGAAAGGCAACCTGGTCGCCGTCATCTCCAACGGAACCGCCGTGCTCGGCCTGGGAAACATCGGGGCGTTGGCCGGCAAGCCGGTGATGGAAGGCAAGGGCGTCCTGTTCAAACGGTTTGCCGACATCGACGTGTTCGACATCGAACTGGACACGCTCGACCCCAAAGAGATCATCCGCGCCTGCCAACTGCTCGAGCCGACGTTCGGCGGCATCAACCTGGAAGACATCAAGGCGCCGGACTGCTTCGTGATTGAAGAAGAACTACGCCGGACGATGAAGATCCCGGTCTTTCACGATGACCAGCACGGCACCGCGATCATCTCGGGCGCGGCGCTGATCAATGCGCTGGAGGTCGCGGGCAAGAAAATCGAAGATATCCGGATCGTATTCAACGGGGCCGGCGCCAGCGCGGTGGCCTGCGCCGAACACGCGATCAAGCTGGGCGCGCGGCGCGAACATATCCTGATGTGCGATTCGACCGGCGTGATCTACAAGGGCAGGCAGAAAGGCATGAACGTCTACAAGGAGCGGTTCGCGCGGGAGACGGATGCGCGGACGCTGGCCGATGCCTTCCGGGGCGCGGACATGTTCTTTGGCCTCTCGGCGGCCGACACGGTGACCCCGGACATGCTGAAGACCATGGCGGAGAATCCCATCGTCTTCGCGATGGCGAATCCGGACCCCGAGATCCCCTATGATGTCGCGCGGGCGGCGCGGCCCGACGCGATTGTCGCCACCGGCCGCAGCGATTACCCCAACCAGGTGAACAACGTCCTGGGCTTTCCCTTCATCTTCCGCGGCGCTCTGGACGTCCGGGCGACCGCCATCAACGACGAGATGAAACTGGCCGCCACCCACGCTCTTGCCATGCTGGCCCGTCAGGATGTTCCGGACTCGGTGCGGCGCGTCTACGGGGTGGACGATCTTCGCTTCGGCCGCGACTACATCATCCCGAAGCCCTTCGATCCGCGAGTCCTCATCTGGGAGGCCTCGGCCGTCGCCAAGGCCGCCATGGACAGCGGAGTCGCGCAGCTCCGGGTGGATCTCGACGAATATCGCGATCAACTCGACCGGCGCCTCGGCCCAGCCCACCACATCATGCGCGTCATGATGCACAAGGCGCAGCAGCAACCGATGCGGGTTGTCTTTCCGGAAGGCGAAGAGGACAAGATCCTGCGCGCCTGCCAGGTGATTCTCGACGAGAAGATCGCCGAGCCGGTCCTGCTCGGCAACGAAGCGCGGATCCGCCAACGGATCGCCGACCTGCGGCTCTCCCTGAATCATACCCAGATCCTGGATCCCGCCTCGTCGCCGGTGGCCGCCCACTACGCCGAAGAACTCCATCGCCTTCGCCAGCGCAAAGGCATCACCATGCAGGAGGCGCCGGAGTGGCTTCGCAACCCGGCCATGTTCGCCTGCATGATGGTGGAGACCGGCGACGCCGATGCCGTCATCGCCGGGCTGACCCATCATTATCCGGAAACCATCCGGCCCGCTCTCCAGGTGATCCAGACCCGGCCGGGCACCCGGAAAGCCTCCGGAATGTATCTGCTGATCACGGCTCGCGGCGACTTGTACTTCCTCGCCGACACGACGGTGAACATCGAACCATCGGCCGAAGACCTGGCCGAGATTGCCATTGCGGCGGCGGAGACGGCGCGGCGGTTCGACGTGGAGCCTCGCGTGGCCATGCTGTCGTTCTCAAACTTCGGCAGCACGGTTCACCCCCTGTCGCTGAAGGTCAAGCGCGCGGTGGAGATCGTCAAGCAGCGCGCTCCGTCGCTGATGATCGACGGCGAGATGCAGGCCGATACCGCCGTGACACCCGGCATTCTCGAGCGCACCTATCCGTTCAGCACGTTGAAGGGCGTGGCCAACGTCCTGATCTTCCCCAACCTCGAGGCGGGGAACATCGCCTACAAGCTGCTGAAACAACTGGGGGACGCCGAGATCATCGGGCCGATCCTGATGGGGCTGTCGAAGCCGGTGCACGTGTTGCAGCGGGACTGCGAGGTGAACGACATCGTGCACATGGCGGCGATCGCGGTGGTGGAGGCGCAGGAAGCAGCGAAACAGGCGCCGGCGGTGGTGGTGACGGGATAGCGGAGCAGGACCGGCCAAGGGCCGGTTCCTGTTCTCCATGGAGCGGGTCCACTCGCGTCTTCCCAGAGCCGCCGCCGCCCGGATATCCTTGATCACATGGAGTTGATCTTCGAGGTTCGCGATGCCGACGAGGGCGGGTTCTACGCCGGTGGCCTGGGGCACTCCATCTTTACTCAAGGTGAGAACTGGGAAGACTTGCGGAGCAACGTCCTGGAGGCGGCCAGTCTTCACTTTGAGGACAGTGAGGTGCAGCCAGAGCTCATCCAACCGCACTACGGTCTCTAACCGGATTGTGAGGCGCCGCCCGGCGAGTATACTAGGGCGGTTACCGACTATGTCTCGACTCCTCGTTTGGCTCCTCCTGGCGGCCGTCTGGGCGGCAGGGCAAACCCGGCAACCGGCGCCGATGAACGATTCCATCCGCCGGGAGCAACTCGAAGCCGACCTGCACTTCCTCGCCTCCGACGCACTGAAAGGGCGGCTCACCGGCGACCCCGAATACTACCTGGCGGCCAGCTTCATTGAGGCTCGCTTCCGTCACATGGGCCTTCAGCCCGTGGGCGACTCCTTGCGTCAGACGTTCAGCCTGACCTACGCCCGGTTGGACTCCGGCAATCGCCTTCGAGTCCGGGCGGTGAGCGGCCTCGCCTCCGGAGGGCGGGTCCTCGAAGATTTCTACCCGCTGTTCTTCAGCCCCACCGCGCAGGCGAAAGGGCAGGTGGTGTTTGCGGGATTCGGCATCCGCGCTCCCAAGCTCGGGTGGGACGATCTGGGCAGCGGCTCGATCAAAGGCCGCATCGCTCTGATTCTGGCGGGGGAGCCCGAGCCGAACGACCCCAGGAGCCGATTCGACGGCCTAGTTACGTCCATCCATGCGGACCCGATGCGCAAATCGCTCGATCTCCAGGAACGCGGGGCGATCGGCGTGTTGATCGTCGGGGCTTCGGACGAGGAGAGGAGTCTCGGTCCCTCGGCGAAGGGGTACTGGCCGGAGAAGCCCGCCCATCTGGAACGGTATGCGCTCACGCCGTGGGCCGAACGGCTGCGAATCCCCGTCATGCAAGTGTCGGGCGCGGTGGCTCAATCTGTTCTGGGCGACCGCAAGCTGTCGCAGGCGGCGAAGGATGCCGAACGATCGGGCGGGCTCGAGGCTCTCTCGCTTCCCGGCGTCGAGATTGAAGTGGAAACCGCCCTGCGGCGCCACGTGATCACGGACCAGAACCTGGTGGCGAAGGTCGAGGGCTCGGATCCGCAACTGCGCGAGGAAGCGGTGATCGTCTCCGCGCACTACGACCACAACGGGGCCGAGGGCGGGTTGATCTACAACGGCGCCGACGACAACGGCTCGGGCACGGTCGGTTTGCTCGACATCGCCGAGGCGTATGCCCTGGCGGCGAAACAGGGGCAACGGCCGCGGCGTACGGTGATTTTCGCCGCGTGGGGGTCGGAGGAGCGCTGCTGCGGTCCGCTACTCGGGGCGTGGGCATGGAACGAGAATCCGCGTTGGCCGTTGGAGAAAACGGTGGCGGTGTTGAACATGGACATGATCGGCCGAAGCGAGGAGGTTCCCGAGACGGGCGGAGGCCGGTTCAACGGCCTGGCGCCCCAGACGGCGGCGTCCAACGCCACGGCGGTGAACGTGATCGGTACGAGCTTCAGCCCGTCGCTACGGGAGGCCACGCGAGAGGCCAACCGTTGGACCGATATGCAGCTACGGTTTCGCTACGACAACAACAAGTCGAACCTGCTGCGCCGCAGCGACCACTGGGTGTTCCTGCAGTACGGTGTGCCGGGGTTGTGGTTCCACACCGGGCTTCATCCGGACTATCACACGCAGTTCGACCGGCCGGAGCGGATCGACTATAAGAAGATGGAGCGGGTGGCCCGGCTGGTTCATCAGTTGAGCTGGGATCTGGCGACGAGCGATCGTAAGCCGGAGCGGGCCAAGCGGACCGTGATGCCGCCGGTGGATTGAGGGGCGGGCTCAGAAGCGGAGCCGAAGTCCCGCCCACGCGGACCTGGGCGCGCCTGGCGCCAAGAAGGTCACCTGCTGGAGAGGGTATTCTCCACTCACCGCGGGGAACGGCCGCGCGACGAAATTCCCGGTGCTGGTGAAGCCCGTTGGACCCAGTTGCGCGCCCGTGTAGTATTTGCGGTCGAACAGGTTGTTGGCCTGGACGAAGAACTCCAGGTTTCGATGCGCCCGGTAGCGCGCTCCCAGGTTCACTACCGCATACCCCGGACTCTTCCCGGAGCCCAGGTAGTGGACTCCGTCCGCCTCGTGCAGGTTGTTCTCATTGCCTCGGGCATAGGAACTGGAAATCGCCACCAGGCCCAGGTCGACCAGAAATCGGGAGGTGACCTCGATATCGGCGTAGGCCTTCAACATGTGCTGGGGGATCAGCGGCATCCGATTTCCCGGCCTGATTTCGATGACGCCTTCAACGCCGGGGATTCCGTCCTCGGCTTCTTCGTTGGTGCTGTTCCCGGTGCCGTTGACTTGCTCGGGGCTTCGAAACGTTGCGTCGAGGAACGTGTACCCGCCACCCAGATTCACGCGCCAGATCCGGCTGTTGACGTCGACTTCCACCCCCTGCCGCAGCGTCTTGCCAAAGTTCTTGAAATAGCCGAAGCCGGTTTGTTCCGAGGCGACAAACAGGATGTCATTGCGGTTGTCCGCGCGGAACCAGGACAGGCTCCATCGCAGATTCTTCTCCAGCCCTCCGCGGACACCCGCGTCCAGGGTTCGGGTGACCACCTGCTGGAGGGGGGGATCGCCGGCCATCGCATTGGGAAGCTTGCAGGGCTGCTCCGGATCGGCGCAACCCAACTCGATCGACGTCGGCGCGCGATTGCCTTCGCTGTACCCGAAGAAGACGTTCACGGAACCGGCAGCCTTGAACGTCAGGCCGGCCGCCGGGTTGAACCGGTCGAACACGTTTCGGCTGGTGAGGGAGCCTGGACCGGCCAGCGTCAGAATGCGGTCGTAGTTGTTGATGGTCGTCCGGTTGTACCGTCCGGAGAGCACAAGGTTCAGGCGACTGCCCGCCGAAATGGTGTCGGTTGCGTACACGCTCCCAGTGCTGATCTTTCCGTTGAGGTCGACCCGCGTGTCGAAGGGAACTCCATCCTCGTCGCCGCCGGTCACGCCGTCGGCGAAGGAGGGAACCCCCGTCACGCTCCGGTCCGGGTTGAGATAGCCCAGTTGCGTGGACTGCGCGAAATCCACCTTGTTGCGGTCGTACGCCGCACCAGCGGTAAATTGATTGCGTTTGCCACCGGGCGATCCGAACCAGCTCACCTGCCCGGACAGACCGTAGTTGTGCTGCTTGGTGTTGGAGCGGTTCAGGAGGCCGTTGCACTTCTCGGCCGGTTCGTCCCGCAACAGCGATTGCGCGATGCAGCGCCACGAAGGGAAGGGCGTGTTGGCGGCATTCTCACCGGCCGTGGGAAAGCCCCTGTAGCCCGCTGCGGCGAGGGCCGCGCGTTCGGCGGCGTTCGGTTGATAGACCGACTGGTCGAGCGAGTCCTCGTTGATGTCGCCGTTCAGCGTGTTGGTCCGGATGTAGCGGTAATACGCGTTCCCGGCAAACGACAGCGATCCGCTGGGGCTGTGCCGCGCCCGAAGATTGAAGAACGGGGCGCGGTTCGCCGTCACGTCGGGCTTGGTGTAGACACTCGAGTAGTCGCGGGCCAGTAAGCGCTGCTCCTGAAGCCCGTTGCCGATCAGGGAATTGTTGGCGTACGCCACCGACAGCCCGACCACCGTTTTCGCGCCCTGCCGGCCGACATTGCCAAAGAACTGGCGGACGTTCGATGGCGAAGAGGTACGCCATCCGTCCTCGAAGAGGAGAGTGCTGGCAAGGTACCAGTTCAGGCCGCCTGCCGTGGAACCGCCGTGCTCCAGTTCGCCGATCTTGCGTCCGAAGCTGCCTCCGCTCAACTGGAGCGATGTCCCGGGCTGGCTGCGGCCGTCCTTGGTTTGAAGCGAGATCGCCCCGCCCAGCGTATTGAGCCCGAACATCGGATTCGAACCCGGCATCAGGGTGGTCTCCTGGATCGCGATTCGCGGGATCAAATCCCAACTCACCACGTCGCCGAAGGGCTGGTTCAGACGCACGCCGTCCATGTAGATCGAGATCCCCTGGGGCGTCCCCAGCAGCGGAGAGGCGGTGTAGCCGCGATAGTTCAGATCCGGTTGTACCGGATTCCCCTGCACTTCGTTCAGGTACACGCCGCTCAGCCGCCGGTTCAGGAAATCGGACAGGTCGAGCGCTCCGCTTTGCTCGATATCCCGCTCGGTGGCCGCCTGGACAGGGGCCGGTATCTCGTCGAGGGATCGGCCCACTCCCGGCAGCGGCGTTGTCCCCACCACGTCGACCTGGAAGGCTGGGGCGCTAAGCGACAGGGTCACCTCGCGCGAGAGCGGGTCCGCGGATTGAACGTCGAGCGAGAGGGATTGGCTGGCGAATCCGGCCGCCGAAACCTGGAGCCGGTATCGACCGTAGGCCAAGCCCTCAAAGGTATGCTTACCCTGAGCATCCGTCCGGAAAGCCTGATCCGTTCCCGAAGCCAGATTCTCCAGTCTTCCGCTCGCCTGCAGGGCAGCGCCGGACGGATCCCTGACTTCGATCCGGATCTCGCCGGCGGCCTTCTGGCCGAGCGCATGTCCGAACGAGGCCAGGAAGAGCAGTCCTGACGCGCAAAGAGAGAGTAGGGTTCTCGGCCTTCCGAGGGAGGGAGATCTGCCGGAAAACATATTGGGTCTATCCGTACATTCCGCCCGGCTCGATTCTGTTCAGGCTTTTCCTGCCGGATCGCAAAAAAAGCTGTACACGGCGCGGCCGCCGGGAATATTAAGATAGAGACTTCCCGCCATGGTGATTGACCGGGCCGACTCATTGTTGGGGGCGACCGTTTCCACGGCGCTCGGCGATCCTCCCGCGTCTCGCCTGGAGGAAGAGGTGACCCGGTGGTTCGACGAGTGGCGCGACCCCCTCCTGCGGTACGTGGTAGCCATGGGATTGCCCGTCGAAGAGGGTGAGGAGGTGATTCAGGAGACCTTCCTGTCCCTGTTTCATCACCTGCGGCTCGGCAAGCCGCGGCCGAATCTGCGCGGTTGGATGTTTCGGGTAAGCCACAATCTCGCCCTGAAACGGCGCTACGCGACCGGCCGGAAACGGGAGGAACCGGTGGACGGGAGTGCCTACGAGGTGGAGGACCCGTCTCCGAACCCGGAACAGGCGTTCGCCAGCAAGCAGCGGCAGACACGCCTGCTCGCGGTTCTCGGAGCGCTTCCCGAGCAGGACCGTTACTGTCTACATTTGCGAGCCGAAGGCCTGCGCTATCGCGAGATCGCGGAGGTCCTCAGGATGTCGCTGGGTGGTGTTGCGTTTTCGCTGGCGCGCTCGCTCGACCGGTTGCGGCGCGCGGACAGGTGACCCCGTATGCGTAGCCAGGACTCACATCTCTCCGATCAGGACCTGCTGCTGGCCGCCGATGGCGAACTCACCGGCCGCCGCGCAGAGGAGGTCCGGGGGCATTTGACCTCCTGCTGGACCTGCCGCACGCGCCTGCGGGAGATTGAAGACGCGATCGCGGACTACGTCCGCATCCACTCGAGCGAGTCCCCGTCGTTGCCGCCCGGGGACGGCGCCAGGGCTCTGTTGAAAGCGCGGATGGCTGAAATCAGCCGGACGGCGGTCTTGCCCCCCTGGTGGCAGCGGATCGTTTCCACGGTCTTCGAGCGGCGGGCGCTGGCTTTGGCCGGCGCCGCATTCATCCTGTTGGTTGGCATCGTTGCGTTCCGTTCCGGTTCAGCGCTTCGCAGTTCGAGGCGCCCGATGCCGCGGCATGAGTTTGGGATCACTCCCGATCCGCGGCTCACCCCTGGCGCGACTCTGCCGGTAACCACGGAAGATGTTTGTGCCGCGGACGTGGTGGAGAGCGCCCACGTGGTGCCCCCCGTAGTGGCCCTGAGAGTGTTCGCCGCGTACGGAATCGAGGCTCCGCCGCCGCGCGCCTACGAGGTGGACTACCTGATCACACCGGCGCTGGGCGGTTCCGACAGCATCCGCAACTTCTGGCCGCAGCCTTATGGCACGACCGTCTGGAACGCGCACATCAAGGATGCCCTCGAAGATCACTTGCGGGGGCTGGTCTGTGGGCGGCAACTCGATTTGGCCACGGCCCAGCACGATCTTGCCCGGGATTGGATCGCCGCCTACAAAAAGTACTTCCGGACCGACAAGCCTCTGCCCGAGCACTCGTCCTTCCTGAAAGACCGGCCCTGGGAGTAAAGTTCACGCGGATCGAATCCATCGAATTTCTCGATGGAACCTGTGCTTCCGTTGCCAATTTTGGCTCGTGTACAATCGGGTCGTCATGGCAGCCGGTATTCGCGGATTCATTCTTTTGCTGTTCGGGGCAACCTGGCTGTGCGCGCAGCACACCGAGTTGTTCCTGCATTCGGAGGCGGATCGCACCACAGGCCGTCTGGTCAGCGGCGTCACGTTGAAGGGCACAAAGCCTCTCGATCTCCCGGACGACCTCTTCAACGGCCAATGGAAGCAACTCGACGCGTACTATCGCAACCTGTTGCGCCAGACACCAGCGAAGCGGGATGCGCTCTGGAAGACGGCCGGAACGCCGACAGCGCGCCGTGAACGTTTGACGGCGATGCTCGGCAGTTCGGCGAGCGTGGGCGCGCACTCGTCAAGGCAGCTTGGACCGCGGGTGGAAGAGATCGAGGTGGCTACCAGCCTCGGCGGAGCGCGGGCGCTGCTGTTTCTGCCCGAGGGCGAGGGCCGGTCGCCGTTGGTCATCGCCGTCCCGCCCGACGAGATTCCGCGCGATGCCTTTGTGGCGGGTCCCGCACCCTGGTTGACCTACCTCCTTTCGCGGCGCGTCGCCGTGCTGGTGCCGTCGATGGTCGAACGCACGCTCGACCACCCGATGTGTCAGAGGACCCGGGGCAAAGACCGGCGTCACATTCTGCACCGCCTCGCGTTTGTCGTGGGCCGCACCGTCCCCGGTATCGAGGTCAGCCAGATTCGCGCACTGATCGACGTCGTGGGTCAACGGCCGGAGATCGACGGCAAGCGCATCGGAATCGCCGGATTCGGTCAGGGCGGCATGACCGCGTTGTACGCCGCGGCGCTCGATTTCCGAATCGCCGGGGCAGTCGCCGGAGGGTACTTTGGACCCCGAGAGGAGGGCTGGAAGGAACCGGTCGACCGGATGCTCTACGGCCAACTCAACGAATTCGGGGACGCGGAGGTGGCGGCGCTCATCGCTCCCCGCAAGTTGGCGCTGGTGCGTGGCTCGGTGCCCGCGCCCGAGTTCGAGCGCGAGACCGCACGCGCGAAACGCTACCTACCGGACCTTCGCGCGGAAGAAGGCGAAGCGCTCGATGCACGATCGGCCGCCCTGGCCGCGGACCTGGTCGGCGCTCCCGCGTCCGCCAGCACTGCGGCCTTGTCACTGGAAATAGGCGCCGCGGACACCGAGGCTTCCCGCAACCGTCACTTCGAAAGCCTGGTCGGCGCGATCCGGCGCGAGGTGGAGGCGAGCGAGTCCGTCCGGCACAAGAAATGGGCGCTAGAAACGCCCGGCGGGGCCGATGCCAAGGCCGCCGCCCTGCGCGCCGAACTCCTGCGCATGATGGGCAAGACTACCGAACCGCGTGTGCCGTTGAACCCGCGTACGCGGCTGATCCGGGTGACCGAGAAATACCTGGGCTTCGATGTGATGCTCGACGTGATCGACGGCGTGGAAGCCTACGGGCAGTTGCTGGTGCCCCGCGAACCGGGCCGCCGCCTTCCGGCCGTGGTGGCACAGCACGGACTCGGCGGCAAACCCAAGGACATCACGCTATTGGGCCCCAAGCCGGAAAAGGCGTACAACGGCTTCGGCGAAAAGCTCGCGCGGGAAGGGTATGTCGTGTTTGCGCCCTACGTCACGCACCCCATTCCGCAGGCTCAACTCATCAATCCCCTGGTGCGCATGGCGGGAGCGGTGGGACGGATGCGTGTGAGCCCGGAAGTCACCAAGCTCAACGCGATCGTGGATTTCCTGCAGTCGCTCGCCTTCGTCGACCCGCAGCGCATCGGCTACTACGGTCTCTCCTACGGAGGCTACTCGGCCATCTGGATGGGCCCGATGGAGCCGAGGTTGAAGGCGGTGGTGGTCTCCGGCCACTTCAACGACTGGCGCTACAAGATCACCAACGACGAACTGACCACCAGCTACCTGCAGCACCCCGACGAAGACTTCAGCAACTGGGACACGCTGCACCGCTTCACGCACGTGGAGCTGATAGCCGCCGCCTACCCTCGCGCGGTGTGCGTGGAGTTTGCCGACCGCGACGCGACGACCACTCCGGAATGGCATCAGCGCGCGTGGAGCGAAGTGGAACGGATCGCGCGGGCATGGGGAGTGCCGGAGCGCTTCGTGCGCGATCACTTTGATGGCGTGCACGAGGTGCAGGCCATCGGGGGCGCGGACTTTCTCGACCGCTGGCTGCGTCCGGAACGTGCCGCGGGCCGCGACTACCGCTACGCTCTTTGGCCCAGCCTGCGGCCCTTGCCGGGACTGGGTGATATCAACGCCGACACGCTGCCCTACGTCTCCCGGTCTCTGAGTTCCGACGATCGGGTTCGCGGCACGTTCTACGGGGCCCCATCACAACCTCTGTTTCGCGGACTCGCGGTGAGAGCCTCGCGCACAGGGAAGCCCGGCGACCTGGTCGTCCGTTACGGAACTACTCCCGGCGCCGCGGATTTGGGCGAGGCGCGCATCGCGCCGGACCGCGTTTACCCCCTGTACGATCTCTGGGTCGACGCGGCCGTCGCGCCGAAACCGCTGACGCCCGGCCGAACCTACTACTTCGAGGTGTCCGCTGCATACGGCAAGCATCCCCGCAACTACTACACGATCTACGGGCCGAAGTTGATCGGCGGGACGCGCTATCCGGAGGACTTCGCGTTAGCGTTCCGCCTGCTGGATGGCAAGCTGGGCGGCCGCGAGGAGACCTTTTCGTTTCTGAGGGACTATCTGTCGCCGTACCAAGCGGGTGCCGGAGTCCGCAGACGAGCGGCGAGCGGACCCGGTGTCACCCTGAACGGCGAGTGGACCCTTCAATCGCTCGATGCGGACGAGGTAACCGCGTATGCAGCCGCCGACCTGCGTTCGTTTCTGAAAAACGCATTCGGAGTGCAACTCGCGGCGAAGGGCTCGCGAGTTATTCGCCTACAGGTAGTGAACCCGGTGGAAGGCGTAACGCAACCGGAAGGATTCCGGATCGACGCAGCCGCCGGCAGCATCATCATCCAGGGTCTGACGCCGCGCGGAGTGTTGCGCGGCGTTTACGCGTTCGAGGACATGCTGCGCGACGCCGGCGCGCCATCGATCGCGAGCGGCGTCACAACCCGCAACCCGAGATTCACACGCCGCATCACCACCTCGCTGCTGCCGGGAGGGGAGCGCTATACCGAGACCTCGCGCGAGTTGCTCTACACCGATGGCCTGCTGGAGCGCATGTCGCACGACGGGTTTAACGCGGTGTGGATCTGGCTGAACACCGAGGAAGCGACCATGAACTCGCGCCTGCTTCCGGAGTTCAACGATCCGATGGCGCAGATTCGCCTGGAGCGAATCCAGGACTTGTCGCGGCGGGCACGCCGGTACGGCATTGACGTCTATACGTATCTGGCCACCGGGTATCATCACTGGACGCCGGAATCGTTCTTCGACCAGCATCCCGACCTGCGCGGGCAGGGTTGGGGACGCCCGCTTTGCACCTCGCAGAAGATTGTCCGCGATTACTACCGCGAAACCGTCCAGGGGATCTTCCGGACGGCTCCTGACTTGAAGGGACTGGTCGTGATCTACGACAGCGAAGGCTTCTACTACTGCGGCCACAGCGACCGCAGCCGCAGGCAGTGCCCCCGCTGCCGGAACACGACGAACGAAGCGCTGGCCAAGGAACTCCTCACCACCTTGATGGACGCGATGCGCTCGCAGGGCGGCCCTTCGAAGGAGTTCGTTGCCTGGGACTACGGCGCCGCCGTGGTGGCCTCGGAGCATCTCAACTGGGTGAATCGTCTGCTGCCACAGTTGCCGAAAGAGATGATGTTGATGACCGACTTCAGCAAGAACGGCCTGGTGGAACGGGATGGCGTCAAGCACTTCACCGGCGACTACAACCTGACGCTGGTGGGGCCTCCACAGCAGTTCCTGGATCAGCAAAAGATCGCCGTCGAGAGCGGCCACACCTTCATCGCCAAGACCGAGCACGCCATCAGCCAGGAGTTCATCTTTGTGCCGTACATCCCCGCGATGGAGCAATGGAGCCGGCGCATCTCGAAGATCCGCGAGTTCTCGCTCGGGGGCTGGTTCGGCAACTGGTCGCACTACGGCTACACGCCCTCCGTGCCGGCCCAACTGGTGAATCGCATGTCGTGGGATCCGGCGCCGGACACACCGGCATTGCTGGCTTCGCTGGCGCGGCGGCACTATGGCCCGGCGGCGCCCGCCGTGGTTCGCGCCTGGAGCCACTTTTCAGATGGCATTCGCGAGTTTCCTTACTCGGACAGCGTCTCGCGCACGCCGGGTCCACTGCAGAAAGGTCCCAGCAATCCGTTTTTCCTCGATCCCTCGGTCCCGTCGTTTGGCCCTTGGCGGACGTGGCAGAACGACCTCAAGTGGACCGCTCCCTGGGGGCCCGAGATTGCGGCCAAGTACCTGGGCCGGGTGCGGGACGCTTTCCGGCGCGGGATCGCCGAACTCGAGCAGGCGCGATCCTCCGTCCAGGGCGAGGATCGCGAGGCGCTGGACCGCGAGTGGCGCATCGCCCGCACCATCGAGATCTCGCTCCAGAGCACGCTGCATCTGGCGGAATGGCTGCGGGTGCGCGATCGGGCCTGGAACGCCGAACCCACCGAGCGGCGGCGCTACGCGGAACAACTCGCGGCGATCGTGAAGGCCGAGAGAAGGAATGCGGAAGCCGCATTGCCGATTCTGGAGGCCGATTCGCGCCTGGGCCATGCCTCGGAAGGCGGAGGCATCGTTCGCGGAGGCCTGTTCACGGCAGACCTGGTGAGGTGGAAGATCGGACTGATGGACGACCTGCTGGTGCGGCAATTGCCGGCCTTCGGAGGCATCCCCGTCGAACTTCCAGCCGGCGGCGCACTCGACTCCCTGCTGTCCGTACACTGAGAACTATGAGAATCGGATTCATTGGTCTGGGCGTGATGGGCCGCCCGATGATGCGGAACCTGATCGAGGCCGGTCATCACCTGACGGTCTACGACCGCAACCGCGAAAAGCGCGAGGCGTGTGTCGACTTGGGCGCCCGGGGAGCGGCTTCCTCGCGCGACGTCGCCGCGGCTTCGGAGTTGGTCATCACGATGGTGAGCGACACGCCCGATGTGGAAGCCGTGGTCTTTGGCGCGGATAGCGTGGCGGCCGGCCTCGCTCCCGGAGGGGTGGTGGTGGACATGAGCACGATCTCCTCCACGGCCACCGTCGAGTTCGCGCGGCGATTGGAGGCGCAGGGCAGCGACTGGGTAGACGCTCCGGTCAGCGGAGGCGAACCCGCGGCGATCTCCGGCAAGCTCTCCATCATGGCCGGAGGGCGCAAGGAGGCGTTCGACCGCGCCCTGCCCGTGCTCCAATCGCTCGGGTCCACGATTGTGTACGCAGGGATCGCCGGCAACGGACAGAAAACCAAAATGGTGAACCAGGTGGTCGGTTCGCTGAATCTGCTGGCCGTGGTGGAAGGACTGCGGCTGGCCAAGGCCGCGGGACTGAACGTCGAGTCGACCCTGCAGGCCGTTTCCCAGGGCGCCGCCGGTTCGTGGATGCTGTCCAACCTGGGGCCACGCATTCTCAAGGAGGACTTCGCGCCCGGGTTTCGCATCCGCCTTCACCAGAAGGACCTGCGTCTCGCAAAGGAGTTGCTCGAAAGCCTCGACATGGACGCTCCCGGCTCCGCGCTGACCTACCAATTGTTCACGCGTGCGCTCGACGCGGGCCTCGGTGAAGACGGCAATCAGGGATTGTGGCAATTGTGGGAGAAGGCGTGACCACCGCCCCCAGCCGCTCGCGCGTCTGGTGGATCTGCGTTCTTCTGTTTCTGGCGACGGTCTTGAACTACCTGGACCGGCAGGTGCTCTCGTTGACGGCAGAGCGGGTGATGGCCGAGTTCCACATCACCAAGGAAGGTTTCGGCGAGGTGATCGCGTCGTTCCGCTACGCCTACGCCGCTTTCCAGATTGGCGGGGGCTGGCTGGTGGATTCGTTTGGCGCGCGAATGCTGTTTCCCGCGGCGCTCGGGTTGTGGTCGGCGGCGGGAATGCTGACGGCTCTGGCGGGATCGGTCTCCGGGCTGAAGGCCTGCCGCTTTTTGCTGGGAACCGGCGAGGCGTTCAACTGGCCGTGCGCGCTCAAGGCCACGCATCAACTGCTGGAGCCGAAGGACCGGGCTCTGGCCGTGGGCTTGTTCAACAGCGGCACGGCGGCCGGGTCGATGCTGGCCCCCGTGATGGTCACCGCCCTGACGCTGCAGTTCGGGTGGCGGTCCTCGTTCGTCGTCGCCGGGGCGCTGGGAGCGGTTTGGATTGTGGCCTGGATCTGGCTGACTCGCGGGATGGAAGGGCACCTGACGGCCAGGCCCGCGCCGCTGGCGGAGGTTCTCGCCGGCTACCGCTCCATCCTGGTCAACCGGAACTTCTGGCTGTTGTGCCTGTCGGCGATCATCGTCAACAGCGTGAGCTATTTTCTCGCCGACTGGATTCCGCTGTATCTCAAGACCGAACGGGGCTTCGGTTTTGCCGCGGGCAACGCCGTCTCGATCCTGGTGTTTGCCGGCCTGGACGCAGGCAATCTGGGCGTGGGCTTTCTCATTCGAAAGCTGGCCCTCGGTGGAATGGCGATCGAACGGGCGCGCCGTCTGTCCCTGATCGCGTGCTGCGTGCTGATGACATCGGCCGCCGGGGCGGGCGTTGCGTCCAGCGCGGCCTTGTCGGTGACCTTGCTCATCGCGACGGCGTTGGGCGTGGCCGGATTTCTGGTGATCTACCTGACCGCCGTTCAGGACCTGGACCCGGTGCGGGTCGGTCTGAGCTCCGGCCTGCTCGGCGGTTTGGGCAATCTGGCATACGGGCTGATGAGTCCGCTGATCGGACGCCTCGCGGACCAGCAGCAAAGCCAGACCACGTTTCTGTTGATCGGATTTCTGCCGTGGCTGGCGTTCGCCGGCCTCTGGTTCGCAGCGGGGCGAAAACATGAATCGTAGCCGGTTGGAGCCGGATTCCGTGGCGCGCGCTTCAGCGCGCAAAGGGTCTTTAGTCCCTCTCGCCCTTTCGTTCGCAGGCCGCCGGGCGGCACAGCGGGAACTGAAGCTTGCGCCACTGGATTTGTCCCAAAGCGGGAGTCTCTCATGCCTTATCCTCTAGAAAAGTTCCGCGGCATCTTCCCCGCCGCGCTGACAACGTTTGACAAAGACAACAACCTCGACGAAGACGCAACCGCCGCCCACTGGGAGTGGCTTATCCGCCAGGGCGTCGACGGCCTGGTGATCGCCGGGACCAGCGGTGAATTCATCGCGCTCGAGAACGACGAGCGCGTGCGCCTGTTCCGCCTCGCGCGCGACGTGGTCAAGGGCCGCGTTCCGCTGATTTACGGATCGGGCCACTACAGCACCAAGCTGACCATCGAACTCTCCCAGCGGGCCGCCGGCCTGGGCGCCGATGCGCTCATCGTGATCCTGCCCTATTACCAGAAACCCTCCAAGGCAGCCGTCATCGAGCACTTCCGCCGCGTGCGCCAGGCGGTCGACCTGCCCATCATGCTGTACAACAACCCGGCCAACTCCGCGTGCATCGACCTCACCCCTCGCGAGATCGCCCAACTGGTGGACGAGGATGTCCTGCACATGGTCAAATCGACCTACGAAACCGTCGTGCCGGTACACGATCTCAGCTTCCTCCTCGGCGATCGCATGGCCATTTTCTATGGCTCGTTCCAGGCGGCCTACGAGGCCTTTTGCGCCGGCGCGCATGGCTGGGTGAGCGGCGTGCTGAATGTCGTGCCCAAGGCGGCGAAGGCGATGTACGAAGCCTGCCTCCGCAACGACGCCCGGCGCGGCTTCGCCATCTGGAAGAAGATCCTGCCGATCGTTCACCTCTACACGTGGCAACAGGTGGGTCCGGTGAGCGATCTTGCCACTTATCGCTCGATTCTGAACTTCTGGGGCCTGCGCGGCGGCTACAGCCGGAATCCGTTCTTCCCCCTGGACGGTCAGCAGGAAGCCGTGTTGCGGAAGCTGTTGGAGGAATCGGGCTGGATGGACCCGGATTCGATCTTGAACGACGTGGAATAGGACGGACCCTACGTGATGCGAGTTGCGTTGATTGGTTACGGCGCGGTGGCTGAGATTCATGCCGCGCGGCTGAAGAGGTTGCCGGAAGTGTCACTGAGCGCGGTGTACGGCCCCGACCTGAACAAAGGGCGCCGTTTCGCCGAACGGCACGAGATCGAACTGGCGACGGCGAACCTTCCCGAGGCTCTGGCCGCCTCTGACGCCGCGGTGATCGCTTCTCCCACGCCCAAACATTTCGAGCATGCGATGCAGGCGACCGTTCCCACACTGGTGGAACTGCCGCCCTGCTCATCGGGCGACGAGGCGCGGCAGATCGAGGCGCACTTCGACGTCCGCGGCGTCCCGATCCGGTGTGCCCACACCAGCCGGTATCTGACGCCCTATCGCAGGATCGGCGAGTGGATTCGCTCGGGCGCGCTGGGCGAGATCCGGCAGGTGATCTACTATCGCCACCTGACGCCGCGGCACCGTAGTTGGAGCGATCACGCATTGCTGCATCACGGGGCGCATCCGCTGGACCTGATGCTCGACTGGTTCGGCGAGTTCACGCCCGCCGCCAGCGCCGCGCCGGCCGGCGGCGAGGCCCGCAGCATCACGCTGCTCGGCAGGCTGCCGCACGGCGCGCCGGCGACCCTGGCGATCAGCTACGATTCCGCGATGACGGCAAGCCGCCTGATTGTGGTGGGCGGCAAGCACACGATCGCCACCGATGGCTTCTCCTCGATCGAGTCCGATTCCCCGCAGTTCGCCTTCAGGGGCGACGGCCAGGAAATCTACGAACAGGCGATCCAGGACCAGGACGCCGATTTTCTGCGCGTCTGCCGGGGCGATTCCGGTGGCGTCCTCTGGCGCGATACGGTTCGCCTGATGGACAGTCTGGATACGTTCACAAGTCTGCTGCCCGGCCGATAGGCGCCGCCCACAAGGGAACTTCGGTTCCCACCCGCTCACCGCCCCGCCGGCTCGAACTTCCACGCCGGCGGCGTAATCCCTTTCAGCCGCAGATACCCCACCGCCTGCCCGCGGTGATGCGCCGTGTGCATATACGCGCGCAGGCAGATATCCGTCCCGGAGTGCGGAGCCGCCTTCGCCCACAATTGGAGATTGGTGCGTACAAAATCCTTCTCCGTCAACTTGTCCAACACCGAGGCGACGAAGTCGAACGAGGCGGTCACATACCTCCGGGCCGAATCCTTATCCGCCGCCTCCACCCGTTCCGGCGGCGGCAGCACGGCGAACGATTTGAAATACACAACATTGGCGGCGGCCAGGTGCGTGAACTGTTCGCCAAACGACCGCTGGGCGGGCACGGGTTTGAAGCCGAAATGCTCGGCTGGCATCGCTTCCAGCATGGCCAGTGTATATTCCTTGGTGTCGCGCCAATGGGAGGCGAAGGTATCCCGCCAGGTTTTCGCAAACGCACTGGGCCAATCCGTCGAAGCGCCCGCCGCGGCGCCGGCGCTGGCCAGGGAGCAAAGCATCGTCCGTCGTTGCATAGCAAGCGAGCGTACCAGGAACGCCCGCGCATTCTCAACACCCGCCCGACCCGAAGGCGCCTCGGGTATGGCGAGGCTATCCCACCGTTTCTTCGGCCGACACCGCGTCAATCAGGGTCTGGGCCGCCTTCTGAGCGGCACTCTTTTTTGATGGCCCCTGGCCGCGCGAGTGCCATTCCCTGCCGACTCGGACTTCCACCGTAAAGACCTTCTCGTGGTGCGGCCCCTCCTCGTGGACGATGTGGTAGACCGGGGTCGGGAGGCGGCGCGATTGAGCCAACTCCTGCAGGGCGCTCTTGAAATCGGTCAATGGCGTAGCCAGCGCCTGTTCGATCGGGTCCTCCGGATCGCCACGGCCGATGAACACGCGACGAACGAAGTCCCTTGTCGAAGCAAACCCGGCGTCCAGATACAGGGCCGCGATCAGGGCCTCCAGCGCATTCGCCAGGACCGTCTTCTTCTGGCGCCCGCCCGTCAGTTCTTCGCCCCGGCCCAGAAGCAGATAGTCGCCCAGGTTCAGCTCGGACGCGATCCGGTAGAGATTGCTGGAACTCACGAGGTGCGCGCGAAGCTTGGAAAGCTTGCCTTCGGAAAACGCAGGGAATCGAGCCACCAGCACTTCACTGATGATGAAGCCCAGAACGGAATCTCCCAGGAACTCGAGCTGCTCGTTGTCGGCCTGGGGCTCCGAACCGGCCAAGGCTCGCTCATGAACGTGCGAACTGTGGGACAGCGCCCGGCGGAGGAGTTCCCGGTCACGGAACGGATGACCGACCGTCTGCTCGAGTTTCTCCAGTTCCGCGCGCATGAAGTCCGGCGGAGCTACTTCTTCGCGTTCTTGGCCTGAGTCGCCCGGACCCTCTCCGCCTGAGCGGCCTGCTTGATCTGGGGGTGAAGGTCGGCGATGGCGTTCAGCTTGTCGAGTGCCGCCAGGGCGTCGTCGGGCTTGCCGGACATCGTGTTGGCTTGCGCCAGCCGGATGTACGTCACAGGATCGGGATTGGCGGAGGTCGTCAACGCCGTGGTGAATTCCTGGGCCGCGACATCGTACTTCTTGCGGACCATCGCGACCTGGCCCATCGCGTCGTGAGCCTGCGCTTCGTAGTCCTTTTTCGCGGCGGCCCACTGCTCGTCCGTGACGCTCGGATTGGGTTTGGGAGCCGTCTTCACAGCCTCCATCCCCTCCTTGGCGTACTTCTCCGCTTTGCCCAGCTTCTCCTCTTTATCGAGGTCGAACTCGCGGGTTCGCTTGGCAAAGCCGGACGCCAGCATGAACATCGGCTTATAGTCCTTTGGGTCGGCCTTCAGGGTCTCCTCGGCATAGACAATCATCTTCTCCACGTCGCCTTTTTGCTCGTACGACGCCGCGATCAGGTAGAGAGCCAAAGCCTTGAACTCCGTGTCGGCGAACTTCACGATCAGCGTCTCGGCGGCCTTGATGCGCGAATCGGCGTCCTGCGCCTGGAACATCGCCTGGATCGCATCCACCTCCTTCTGCGATTTTGGCTGCGGCTGCTTCTGGGCGAATAGCAGGGTGGCTCCGAATGCGGCCGTCAACAGTGCATAACGTAGAAATGGTTTCATGGCAAACTCCTTACGGGCGGCGAAACGGATCGCCGCCGCTCTCACTTTGGTAAAGTCTGTGCGATGCCTTTCTCCGCGGCCTTCTTCGCCGCATCGGACGCTCCCTCAACTGCCAACGCCGCCTGGTACTGAACGGCCGCCTGCCCACGCTCGCTGGCCGCCTCGGCCAGCCTTCCAAGATACACGTGCGACCATGCTTTGACAAATGGGTCCGGGCCCAGTTCGATGGTTTTCTGGAAGAGCTTTTCCGCCAGATCCGGGTGCCGTTCCTGCAGGGCGATCCGCGCTAAACCATAATACGCCTTGGCGTGGAACGATGGCACCGCGGTCTCCCGCAGGGCCTGCGCAAACACATCCCTGGCTTTCTCAAATTCCTTGTTGCCGTACAACTGCTCGGCGGTTTCCAGGGTCTTCTCCACACCGGTGGGCTCCTCGGCCACGGTGATCTTGCGGACGGCCCGCTGGGCTGCCGCCGCGGCAAACGGGACGCCCTTCAGGCGCTCATCTTCCTTCTTCAGGTCCATTGCCGCCAGCATGTCCGGGAAGTACATCCGCATCCCGGCCTCCTGTTTCTCGTAGGCGATGAGCTGTTCGGCGAAGAATGGAGTCAGGATGTAGCCCTCGTGAAGAGCCTGGTCCACCCGCTGCTGTCGATCCCGGAGTTCCAGACGGCTTTCCACGGCCTTGATCAGGCATTCGGTGGTCAGGAGCAGGAAGTCCGATTTGAACTGCTCGGGCAGGGCAGGCGCGGGGATCGCGTAGTCTCCGATACCCTTCTTCTTCAGGATGTCTTCGCTGTATTTGGTGGCGGTCGGATCGAGCAGATAGTGAAGATAGGCGTGCCGGACATCAAAGGTCTTCGGCTCGTCCGATGAGGTGAGCGCGACGAAGTAATCGTCGCCGTAGCTGCGCGTCTGGATCTGGTTTGGCGGCCCGAGGGGGTCGAGATAGATCAGAAAGCGCCGGCCCAGGAACCCGCTGGTGACATTGCGCAAGTATACGTTCACCTGTAACACGGCCTCGGTGGTGGGCACGTGGTACCTGGCGATCTCCTGCTCGACGGCTGGTTGAGCCTTGCGCCAGATTTCTCCGATCTCCGCCTGCTCGTAGTACTTCTTCAGCAGGCCGTTGAAGCCCTCCATCGCCGCCACCTCCGGAGCGAGGTCGAGGGTCCGGTAACGGAACTTGAAATTGGGGGGGCCTTCCACGCTGAGCGCGAAGGATATGTAAGGGCTCAGGTCGGCCATGCCGGCAGGTTTGCGGCGCCGCTCGACAAACCTTCGGATGTCGGCGGCTACGGGAACCGCCCGGGTCTGCACCTGTTGCCGAACCATATCCCGCAGGGGGCTGGGCGACGACGGAGGCATGACGCCGGCGTGATCCAGCGCGGCCCACAGGGTGAACAGGGTCACGTTCCCATCCAACTGGCCTTGATCGGCCGCCGGAGCGACGATGGTCAGAATCGGCAGAATCAGCGAAAGCTGGAAGGTTCGGGCGGACCAGAGACGGCTCAATACCGCTTCCTCTTCGCCATTGTAACGTACCGCGCCGGACTCGCTCGCCGGCTTTGACTTGCCTTTGCGAGGACTGCCATAATCGCTCAAGACGACCCGAGGAGAACCCGATTCTTGGCGAAGCGAAGATTTCTGTTACCCCTGGTCTGCCTGCTGTGCGGAGTCCGATCAGACGCGTCGCCATTGGACGCCACACCCTCCATCAGCCTCATCGTGAACGGCGTCGACTACGGCTCCTCCTTGCGCGTGTCGGGTTCCAACGGCGTGTATACGTTCCGTGGTTTCGTCGAGGGTCCGGGCTTCACCCTGACGGCGCGGGTCTACGCCAACGCCGATCCCATCATCGAGTACGATTTGACGTTTCAAGCGGATCCCTGTTCCGGCCCGGCACAGTGTTCTGTAGGCGGTACCGCGCAGATCTTCCTCACGCCCTTTGTGGATGGGCCGTGGGAAGCGCTCGCCAGCAATCTGCATCTGGTGGTGACCGACACGGACGCCGACGGCGCGGTATTTGTTTCCGCGATTCTTCCCGGCGCGATTGCGATGGCAAGCGGCGTCGATGGAACTACACATCATCAACTCGGCGACGGCTGTTCGCAGACCGGGCTGACTCCCGGCTCGACGGTTGTGTGCGATAGCGCGTTTCTGCAGACGGCGATCGCCCCGACCGGGCCGACGGGCCTTCTGGGACTGACCGTCGGCTATGCGTTCGGGTCTGGAGACCTGTATCAACTCACCGCCTCGGCGGCATTGGTTCCGGAACCGTCGGCCTGGACTCTCGCGGCGGCCGGCCTGGTGTTGATCGGATTTGGCTTCCGGCGGAGCCGCCTCTACCAATGAACCAGCCTGATACACTGGGCCTCGTTCGGACTCATCATGCATTCTGAAATCACACAATTATTCGATTTGACGGGGAAGATTGCCCTGGTTACCGGGGGTGCGCGGGACCTGGGCTATGATGCCGCGTGCATCCTGGGCGCGGCCGGATGCCACCTAGCGATTACCTCCCGCACCGCGGAGAACGCGAAGGAGTCCGCCGGCCGCCTGGCGGAAACATACGGCGTCGAGACTCTGGGCCTGGGCCTGGATCAGACCTCGTTCGAGCAAGTCGACCAGGCCGTGAATCAGGTGGCTGCCTGGAAAGGGCGAATCGACATCCTGGTCAACAACGCCGGGGGCGGAGTTGGCGCGAGCGCGGCCAAACTGCTGGAGCGCGATCCCGCCGACATCGCCCTGATGATCAATACCAACCTGACGGGCGCCCTGTACTGCTGCCGTCAGGTGGGCGCGGTGATGGCGAAACAGGGCTCGGGCAAGATCATCAACATTGCCTCGATCGCCGGCATGTGCGGCAGGGACCGCAGGGTCTATGAGCGCGGAGGTCTGAAGGGCCAACCGGTGGACTATGCCGCGGCGAAAGCGGGCGTCATCGGCATGACCGTGGACTTGGCCGGATATCTCTCGCCCATGGGAGTCTACGTGAACGCGATTTCGCCGGGCGGCTTCGAGCGCGGCCAACCGGAGGCGTTCATCCGCGAGTACAGCGAGCGAACGATGCTTGGCCGCATGGGGCGCGATGGCATCGACCTGAAGGGGGCCATCCTGTTCCTGGCCGCACCGGCGTCCGACTACGTCACGGGCCAGAACCTGGCGGTCGACGGCGGCTTCGTCTACTGGAAGTAGCGTCAGTTGGCCCGGTCGCTGACCACCCGGCCGTTCAACACGACGCCGACGCAGTGAGAGGTGTACTCGAACGGGTCGCCGTCGTAGAGCGCGAGGTCGGCGTCTTTACCGGCTTCGAGGGAACCGACGCGGCCGGCGACGCCCAGAATCCTCGCCGCGCCGAGGGTGACGGACTCGAGCGCCTGCTCGAAGGTCAGCCCATTGGCCGCGGCGACGGCTGCCTCAAACAGGACCACGCGCGTCTTGGGGACGTAGCTTTCAAAGCTGCTCTGCAACGCGAACGGGATTCCGGCCGCCTGCAGTTTCGAGGCGGTCTCGCGGCTGAGGTTCGCGGTCTCGCCGCCGGAGCGAAGCATGGTGGGATGGAGAATTACCGGCACTCCCGCGGCTTTGATCTGATCGAGCACCAGGTAGGCTTCCGAAGCGCCGTCGAGGACGATCTTCAGATTGAACTCACGGGCCAGGCGCAGAGCGGTCATGATGTCGTACGAGCGGTGGGCGGTGACGAGGAGGCGCAGTTCGCCCTTCAGAATGCGGCCGAGCGACTCCAGGTGCAGGTCGCGCGGAGGTTCCTTGCCGGCTTCGGGTTTGGCCCGCTTGGCGACATACTCCTGCGCCTTGAGGAACTCAGAGCGGATCATGGCCGCGGCCTTGCCCCGCGTTCCCGGCGATTTGCCAACGCCGGCCAAGCCACCCTCGCCGAGCGTGGCAGCCACCATCGCCTCGGGGACGATGGCGGCATCGTCCGCCGTACGGGCGTCCGTCTTCGCCACCATGGTCTGGCCGGACATGAGCATCTCCGGACCATGTCCCGTGTGAATGGTGGTGACGCCGAAGCCCCGGACGTACTCGATCAGGCGCTCCCTTGGATCGTATGCGTCAATCGCGCGCAATTCCGGCTGCATGGGTGCCGAGCGCTCCATCTGCTCCTGATCGTGGGCCTGGTTCAGCCAGCCTGACAGGCCCAGCGTGGAACGGGCGTCGATCAGGCCTGGGGTGACCACTTTCGCGCGGAGGATTCGATACCCGGCGGGGATGGGGACGGACGACGAGGGACCCACCCGTTCGATCTTTCCCTCGCGAATCAACACGACGCCGTCGCGGACGGGCGGTCCGGCGATGGTGTGAACCGTCTCGCCGCGAACAGCCAATTGCGCGAAACCCGGGGACACCGCCAGGGCCGTCAGCACCAGGGCCCTCATTGGCCGGCCTCCGCTTCGCCATCGAGTTCGGCGTGATCGTCTTCGTCATGGCCCGCGCCGTACCCGCCAACCTGATACAGGCGATCTTTCGGATCGGAGCGGTCAAACACTTTCCGTCCGTCCACCCAGGTCTCCAAGACCTTGCTGTAGACGCTGAGGGGATCTCCGGACAGGACAATGAAATCGGCGTCCTTGCCGGACTCGAGCGAACCCACGCGCGACTCGAGATCCAGCATGCGGGCGCCGGCCAGAGTCAAACCATACAGCGCCTTGTCCCGCGAGCAGCCTGCCCGTACAGCCAGGGCGGCCGAGCGCAGAAACAAGCGCGAGTCGGTAACGCCGTCATCGGTGTGAAAGCCGAAGAGCGCGCCGGCCTTTTCCAGGGCAGCCGCGTTGCCGAAATTGATGTCCTTGGCTTCGATCTTGCCGCCGGGACTGTCGAGAACGATGATCGACGAGGGCACGTTCGCTTTGGCGATCTGATCGGCCACGAGCCAGGCGTCGCTGACATGCTGCAGCACGAGGCGGAACCCGAACTCGCGCTGGAGGCGCAGCACCGTCAGAATGTCGTCGTGGCGATGAGTATGAAAATGAGCGACGCGCTTGCCGTCGAGCACCTCCACAAGTCCCTCCATCCGCAGGTCGCGAGAGGGTAGTTTGGACGCGTCCCCCGCGGCCTGGCGGACCTTGTCGCGATACTCCTGGGCTTTGATCAATTGCTCCCGCAAGAGCGCGGCGGACTTTCCGCGGGTTCCCGGGAACGGAGCGGCCCTGCGGGAGTTGGTCCCGTTGGCCATCTTCATCCCGCCGGCGATGCGCCCGTCCGGCAGCGGGATCACCAGATCGTCAATCGTATTTCCATCGCGCAATTTCAGATACAGCGTCTGGCCGCTCAGCAGGTGGCCGGAACCCGGCATCACGTTCGCTACCGTGACACCGCCCGCCTGCGCTTTCTGGATCGCGGCTGAACGGACGTTGAGAGCATCGAGAATGCGGATGTCGGGCTGAATGGGAGCGCTCGAGTCGGCGCCGGCCGGACCGCCGATGTGGCTATGGGTGTCCACCAGGCCCGGCATGATGGTCTTGCCGCGGGCGTCCACTGTCCGGGCGTCGGCGGGGATGGAGACGCGCGAAGCGGGACCCGCCGCGACGATCCTGCCGCCTGCGATGATCAGAACTCCGGGGTCCACATCGGGACCGGCAATCGGGATGAGTCTCGCGCCCGTAAACGCGATCGGCGTGTCCTGGGCGCACAGCGAGAGACACGCCGCGAACACAACAACCGCGGCCTTCATTTGACGAAGGCTGAGTGTAGCAGATTAGCGGGCCGACGCTTCGACGGCTGCCCGGGGTTCGAACGTGTATCCGAACCCTCGAACGGAGTGAATTAGTTGCGGGGTAGCCGGATCCTGCTCCACCTTCTGCCGAAGGCGCAGAACATAAACGTCAACCGCGCGATCGGTGACGGCGCGATCGTTGCCCCACACGGAGTTCAACAACTGGTCGCGGCTGAACACCACGCCCTGACGCGTCATGAGAAACTCGAGAAGCCGGAACTCGGTGGCCGTCAGTTGCAGGAGTTTTCCGTTCAGGCGAACCCGGCAACTGCTGCGGTCGAGTTCGATTCCGGCGACGCGGATCAGGTTCGAGGGTTCCTGCTGCGAGCGGAACTGCAACTTCACCCGGGCGATCAGTTCCCTGATGAAGAATGGCTTCACGATGTAGTCGTTGGCGCCGATTTCCAGGCCCACGATTCGGTCGGTCTCCGAGGCGCGGGCGGTCAGGAAAATGATGGGCACGTGCGAAAGTTCGGTATCGTTGCGAATCGCCTTGCAGATGTCAAGGCCATCCGAATCGGGAAGCATGATGTCGAGAATCACCAGGTCGGGCTTGGCCGACCGGCACAACTCCAGGGCGCCGCGACCGGTCTGCGAGCCCACCATGGCGTAACCCTCTTTCTCGAGGTTGTACTGCAACAACGAGAACAGATCGGCATCATCCTCAATCAGGAGGATTTTCTTCATGTGTTCAACCAAACCCAGCGAATCAATGTGAATACCTGTAACGAGCGTACGCCGCCCACTGTTACAGGGCGGTTACTGGGTCGTAAATTGTGGATGAAAGAGTGAAGTAAAACGTCGATCCCGCGCCCACCGTGCTCTCCACTTGCACGTCACCGCCGTGAGCCTTGACTAGGTGCTTGACGATCGCCAAGCCGAGGCCGGTGCCTCCGAGTTCACGGGAACGGGCCTTATCCACCCGGTAGAAGCGTTCAAACAGCCGAGGCACGTCCTCGGGCGGAATCCCGATCCCGGTGTCCCTGACAAAAAACTCGACACGGTCAGCGGAATCCCGATGGGGTTTGGCTCCTACCGTGATGTGTCCGCCATCGGGAGTGTACTTGATGGCATTATCGAGCAGGTTGATCAGGACCTGGTGAACCGCTTCCGCGTCGCAATTGACGATCTCCGCCTGTTCATCAATTTGCGTGATGAGCGTGATCTGCTTCTTTTGCGCCACGGGCCGAATCGTTTCCACCGCCTCTTCGACGACTTCGTGCACGGAGTATGGCGCAAACTGAAACTGCTGGCGCTGCATTTCGACCCGCGATAGGGTGAGCAGGTCGGCGGTCAGGCTGGCGAGGCGCTCCGCGTTTTGACGGATCACCGCCAGGAAACGCATACGGTTACGCTCGTCGTCGATGGCGCCATCCATCAGCGTTTCGGTGTATCCCTGGATGGACGCCAGCGGCGTGCGCAACTCGTGTGAAACGTTGATCACAAAATCGCGGCGGATTCGTTCCAGCTTCTCGAGTTCAGAATGCTCCTTGTCGAGTTGTTCCACAGCGCGCTGGAGATGCTCTCCCGCCTCGCGCAACTGCTGGCTGAGAATGCCGAGTTCTCCTTTGCGCGGAGCATCCAGGCTGGCGCGGAAGTTTCCTTTGGCCAGTTCACCCGCAAACGCGATGATGTTGCCGAGCCGTGTGGAGGTGCGGCGCGCGATCAACCCCGCAATCAGAATGGTGGGGAGGAAGGCCAGGGCTGTGATGCCAAGCATCTGCAGCCGGATCGACTGCACCTGGCTCTGAACGCCGGCCAGGGGAACCGCCAATCGGAGCGCGCCCCCTTCACAGGGCACCGCGACATACAGATACTTCTGCCCGGTGGTGGCGCTCTGGCGGATATCGGACGAGGTGAAACCGGCCAGCGCCTGTTTGAACTCGGGGCGCGAGCGATGGTTCTCCATCTGCGCCGGATTGGCCTGTGTATCGATTAGAACGCGGCCATCGGTGGAGATGATCGTCACGCGGCCGTTCGCTTCTCTGGCCATCCGGACGATGTCCGCACCGTTTCGCACGTTCTCGATGGGCACCGCGGCGACCGAGATCACGCGGGCCTTCTCGGCGAGTTCCCGCGTCAGGCTGCCGACGTAGGAAGACTCCGCGACGCGAGTCGCCAGGATATCCACTCCTCCCATCGCGATGGCGAGAATCAGGACGACGCCGGCGAGAAGCTTGAAGAAGATGCGCGCCGTCACGTGCTGGCTCCTTCGAAATTAATGTGCAAACTGAGGTTCGGTTTCGAATCGATAGCCGAAACCTCGCACGGTGGTCAGAAACTTTGGATCGTCCGGATGCTCTTCGATTCGCTCCCGGAGTCTCCGGACGTGCACGTCCACCGTTCGCGGCGTGACGTAGTGCTGCTGGCCCCAAACCTGATCCAGCAGTTGCTCGCGGTTGTACGCCTTGCCGGGATGGGTGAGAAAAAATTCGAGCAAACGAAACTCCGTGGAGGTCAGCGCCAGTTCCTGGTCGTTCAGGTACACGCGGTGGGCGCCGCGATCCAGGGCAAACGGGCCCTGTTTCAGGGAGTGCCCGTTGGTGGCCCCTTCGTGGCCGGCATCGCGGCGGAGCTGCGCTTTTACGCGAGCCATCAACTCACGCGGGCTGAACGGTTTGGTGACATAGTCGTCGCCGCCGATTTCCAGACCCAGGACCCGGTCGACCTCATCCGAGCGAGCGGTGAGGAAGATGATCGGTACTTTCCCAATGACGGCGCTCTTTCGAATCTCACGGCAGAGATCGAATCCATCGCCGTCGGGGAGCATGACATCGAGGATGATGAGGTCCGGTAGGAACTCCTCGAGAGCCGCGCCGGTCCCATGGGAACCTTCGAACAGGCGGGTGCCGAAACCCTGGCGGCCAAGGTTGTACTCCAGAAGGGAAGCCAGTTCGGGTTCGTCTTCCACAATCGCGATCCGTTTTGGCATGCGAGGTTTTCTCTATTTTAGCCGGAAATCGACGCGCTTGTTAGAATCGGGTTGATGTGGGCAGCAGTGTTGGTGTTCTTGTTTCAGATCACGGCCCCGCAACTGGTGATCGGACCGGACGATGTTCTCGACATCCAGGTCTTTCAGGTGCCGGACTTGAGCCGCACCGTGCGCGTCGACCAAAAGGGCAAAATCACACTGCCGCTGATCGGCGTGGTGGAGGCCGAAGGGCTGACGCCCGGAACGCTCGAACAGACGATCGCGCGTCGCCTGGAAGAAAAGTACCTGAATCAGGCCAGTGTCTCGGTGTTTGTGCGCGAGTTCAAAAGCCGTTCGGTGTCGGTGCTGGGCGCGGTGGGGGCTCCCGGCGTTTATCAGCTATCGTCGCCGAAGACGCTGGCGGAGGTGCTCGCGCTCGCGCGGGGACTGGCGGACGCTCCCAACGCAAAAGCGGGAAATCGGGTCCTGATTACGCACGGAGACAAGACCGAGGAAGTGTCGGTTCAGGATTTGCTGAACAACCAGGGCCGCGCGGCGGAAGTCCGGATCCATCCCGGCGCTGAAGTACGGGTGCTGCCCGCGGAGGTGGTGTACGTGATGGGCGATGTGGTCCGCCCGGGCAGCTATCCGGTGGAGACCCACGAGGCGCTGAACGTCGTGCAAGCCATGGCGCTGGCCGGCGGTCCCTTGCGCACCGCGAAGATGAAAGAGATCGTAATCTACCGCAAGGATGCCCAGGGCAAGACAGTGGAAGTCCCTCTCATGGTCACGAGCAAGCTCAACGGGCCCGACGCCACGAGGTTGGTGGAACCCAACGATATCCTGTTTGTCCCCGGTTCGGTGACCAAGCGGGTGTTCACCCGCATGCTGGAAACCGGGATCGCGACGGCGAGTGGCGTGGTGATCTTCCGGCGGTTCTAGAGAGGATAGAGCCGTGATCGCCGTGGGCTCCGAACCGCGGGCGTCAGCCCGCGGGTAAAAAACCGGGGACAGCCACTCCGTTTCTCGGTCAGCGTTTCGTGCAAGATCAACGAGTTGTGGTCGAGAAACGGAGTGACCGTCCCCGGTTTTTTCACGACTTGTAACGCCCGCGGTTCGAGGCGATGCGCAGGGTCGCGGGCTATTTGCGGGCTTTCTTCGACGGCTTCAGCTTCTTGCCGTCCTCAATGTAATAGCTCTTGTAATACGAATAGTAGCCGTAATAGTTGTAGTCGCTCGAACGGATGTCCGCGCTGTTGAGCACCACGCCGATCACGCGCGCGCCGATCTGGCGGAAATCGTCGTACGTTCTGCGCACCAACTGCCGGGCGGTTGCGTGCGAACGAACCACCAGAATCACCGCGTCGGCCAAGGTCGCCAAAATCCGGGAATCGGTGACACCCATCGCCGGCGGCGAGTCGATCAGCACAAAGTCGTAACGGTCGCGCAACTGGCGGATCATCGACGCCGCCAGGGGCTGCGAGATGAGTTCGGTGGGATTCGGCGGGATGGGCCCGCAGGCGATCAGGTGCAGGTTCGGGATGCCCGGCGCCTTTGCAATGATCTCGTCGAGCGAGGCCTGGCTCGTCAAATAGTGAATCACCCCAAGGGGCGGGCGGACTTTTAACAGCTTGTGACAATTCGGCCGGCGCATATCGCAGTCGACGATCACCACGCGGCTTCCGAGATTCGCCAGCGTGAGCGCGAGGTTGATCGTGGTCGTGGTTTTGCCCTCGCGCGGCAAGGCACTGGTCGTGAGAATCACTCCGGGCCTGGGATTGGTCGACAGCAGTATCGACGTACGGAGTGAACGGTACGCCTCGGCGAGGTGGGACTTGGCGTCGGAGACGGTCCGCATCAGCGCTTCCGCCGGATCCTCCGCGTTGGCAACGGACTGGCGCGAAGCCGGGGACTTCGGCGCCGGGGCAAAGGCCGGAATCACTCCGAGCGTTGGAAGGCGTAGCAACCGGTCCACTTCGTCCGGGTTCTTCACCGAGTTGTCGAGGTGTTCTTCGAGGAACGCGTAGCCGATTCCCAGACCCAGGCCGAACAGGAGGCCGAGCACCAGGTTCAAGGGAGTCTTCGGCCGCACCGGAAGTTTGGGGGTCTGGGCCGGATCGACGACGCGGATATTGCTGGCGCGCAATCCCGCGGAGACCTCCGCTTCTTTCATACGGTTCAGCAAACCCTGGTACAACTGGCGGCTGGTATCCACTTCCCGCTTGAGGATGTTGTATTGAATCGACCGCTCGGCGATCTGCTCCACGATCTTGCGCTGCCCGTTGAGCGCCGCTTCGAGCATTTCCTGCCGCCGGCCCGCGGCGTTGAACAGGTCCTCCCGATTGCGGATCAACGACTGCTTGGCGGCTTCCAGGTTCTTCTGGACGGTTTCGATCTGCCGCTTGACCTGTTGCGCTTTGGGATACTCGGGCTTGAACAGTTGCGTCAACTGGGCGTACTCGCGGGTGAGTTCGTTGAGGTTGGCGGACAGGTCCTGCACCAGCTTGTTTTCCAGAACTCCCGGGGCGTCCAACTGGCCCTGGATCAGGCTTCGATACACGGCTTCGGCCTGAATGCGGTCCGCCTGGGCCTTGGTGAACTCGGTCTCGATCTGCCGTAGCTTCTCGTTGGAAGCCATCTGCTTCTCGTCGAGAAACACGATCTCGTTACGCCGAGCATACTGCTGGAGCTTCTCTTCGGCCTGCTCGAGACGCGCTTTCAGGCCGACCAATTGGCCGCGCAGCCACTCGGACGCTTTCTGCGTGGCCTCGAACTTGACTTCCAGATTACGGTCGATGTGACTGGAGGCAACCGCGTTGGCGGACGCCGCCGCGACCTTCGGATCGCTCGAAGAGAAGGCCACCTCCACCAGGTTGCTGCGCCGGACGGGCCGCACATCGAGGTCGCGGAGAAAATTCTCCACCGTGTTGCGGTAGGCCGGATTGTCCGGATCCACCTGGTACGGATTGCGCCGGATAGCTTCCAGAGCCTCTGGTTGCGGATCGACGCGATAGAAGCCCAGCAGGTAGCGCTTCTGGTACCATTCGCGACGCTCGAACAGCTTCAGGTCGCGGACGACTTTCTCCGCCAGCGTTCGGCTCTTCAACACACGGTATTGGGTTTCCAGGTATTCGTCGTTGTTGGCGTCGAGGTCGAAGATCTCCTTGAATGACAGGATGTTCTGGTTCTCTTTGTTGATTTCGATCAAGGCCGCCGCTTCGTAAACAGGCGTCTGGCGCAGCGTACCGATCAGGACCGTCAGGAAAACAATCAGAGTGCAGAGGACCACTTTCCACGCGCGCTTGCGCAGAACGCGGCCAAACTGCCGCAGGGGAACGTCCTCTTCGAGGATGGTGTCGGCCCGGTCGGGCTGTAGCTGAATCACCGGGGGGGTCGGCGCGGGCGGCGAAGCCGGTTCAAACGGAATCAGGTTCTGCGGCGGCTCACCCGGGGGGGACATGATGCTTCGCTTATTGTATCGCCCGCACCACCGCGCCATAATCGACATCGAGTTTCGCGATTTCCCCGGGCCCCAGTCGCAGCATGGGTGTCCTGACCCCCACACTGGCCCGATTGCCGTGCCGGTCGTCGCGAGAAACCTGCGCCAGCTTGACCTGCGCAGATGAGTAGCGGGCGGTGACCATGATCCCCGAGCCCGGGTCGCGAAGCACGATTTCCCCGGCGCCTTGCCGCTCCGCGACCTGATCGGGATCCGCCGGTTGCATGTCGAAGCGCGCTCGAATTTCCACATCCTTGGTGGCGGAGCCGCGGTTCTCGACCCCGTTTTCGGCGAGCATGCGTGGTTCCGCGGGATCCAACCGCAGCCTGCGCCGGATCACGAGGCCGTTCCGTAGCGTGGCCTTCATGACGATCTCGCGCGAGGACTCCCGGGACTCGACTGTCCACTCACCCTCGAGCGTGTCCCCGCCCGGGTCCGGGTGGATTGCCAGATACTCGCCGGTCCCGTCGGGGTAGCGGATGCCGGCGGTGCTGGGCTCGCGCAGGAGATTGCGGCCCGTGCCTTTGTCGAGCCAGCGAATCACCCGCCCACTCAGCCCCGGAACCACCTCGACGCGCACGGCCGCGTTCTCGAGCGTCTCCACGCGATAGCGGTTCAGCCGCCGCGGGAACTCCTTCTCGACCTCGAGGGCGGAATAGTCGAGCAACCCGATGCCGAGGGCGGTCTTGTCTTCCCAGAATCGCCGGAAGCGGGCTTTGATCTGCTCCACGTCCTCTGAAGGTTCGTACCATCCATCACGGACGCGATAACGGCGCGCATCCAGGACGCGGGCGTAGTCGACCCACAGGCTGTCCTTGCGGATGCGCCGGCGGACGGCCTCGCTGCCGGCGGTGGCCAGAGCCTCGGCGTAGAGCCCGGCAGCCTGATCGACCGCGGCCGGGGGCATCCAGGGCGCCTGGTCGATCCATAGGTGCTGGCCCCGGCCCTCCGGCGGGAAGCGCACCTGCTGGTGCATCAGGTCGAACACACGCCTCATGGGCCCGGCCGACGCTTCATAGGCGGTTTCAAAGAACTCATCTACCAGGCGGCTCACATTCTGGTTCGGATTCCACATGAGCTTCGCCATGACCCAGGCCCTCAACTCCGCGCCGTGACCTCCCTCGCCTTGATGAGAGCCTTCATAGTAGACGCCGGTCACGCCGAACCGGAGCAGCATCGGGATGTCTTCGGCCAGACGGTAGAAATCCGGCATCGGATACAAATAATGCGCGAAGTTCGTGGCGTATCCGTAGAGGTACACTCGTTTGCCGAGCCGCGCCCACCCCTTGAGGTTGTCCATCAGGAGCTTCTGATTGCGCGGGCATCGTTCCGCGGGGTGGCCAATGCAGGCGGAGATGGGCGCCAACTGGATCCGGACATTCGGATGAGGCGCCGTCTTCGCTGGGGCCGGCTCGGAATACTGATAGGCGTAGGTGAGGATTCGCTTGTCCGGATATTCGCGGCTGACCGCTTCCGCCAGGGCGTTGACAAAGCGCACGATCGGCCCCGAGTGCGCGCCTCCCTCCTCGTGCTCGACCCTCTTGCAGTCGTCGCACTCGCACCAGCCGCCCCAGTCCTCCTGGAACACGCCGACGATGTCGATCTCCGGACGTTCCTTGATCCACTGGAAGATCTGTTCAATGCCGGCGCGAATCACCGCCTGGTTGGTCAGGCAGAGTTGCGCGTGATGCTGGCGGCGCTTTCCATCCACCAGGGCAAAGTATTCCGGGTGCGACGCGAAATACCTGGCTGGGGGGATCAGGGTGTGGAAGGAATGGCCGCAGGGATAGCATTCGACGCGGCCTCCGGTGGATGAATCGAGCGGCAGACCGCCGCCGTTGAGCCGGTTGCGGGCGGCCCAGTCCTTATCAAAAGCCTCCGTGATCCCCGGCCATCGCATTTCAAAGGCGGGCCTCTCCACTTCATCCAACTTCGCCACGGTGATCGCCGCGCGCTTGGGAATGCGGCTGAGATCGCGGGCAAACCAGCGGCACCCGAGTTTCTCGAGAAAGGCGGAGACACCATACATGGTTCCGCGCTTCCGCCCGCCGGCAATGACGAGATGCCTGCCGGCGGTCTTGATCGCAAAGTCCTCGGGGCCCAGTTTGTCGAAATCGATCCCGGACTTCACCGCCTCGAGTTGTTTGCCGCGGCCGACAAAGATGAAGGGGCCTCGTCCGCCGACGGGCTCGACTGCAATAGGCAGCCGTGCCCCCGACATCTGCTGGAGAAACCGCTGCAGTTCCTCGGCGCCGCGCCGCTCGGAAGGCGACGCTTCGCCTGACAGCACGATGGTGTAGGCCGACTTGCCGCCGGCGGTCAACGTCAGTCCGGCAGCCCGCAACGATGCGGGAAACAAGAAGAGGAGGATCAGCGCCAGTGCCATGAAGGAACCTCGCGAAGGACAGAAATGGAGTCCACGGCTCGAGCCTTTGAGGACCTTCGAGTTTCGCACGCCGCGCCGGCGAGGGGAATGGTGCCACCGTGTCGCGGAGGCCTTCCGGGACTAGGGCCTTACCAGCGACCCGTCCAAGCCCCGCACCGTGAAGCCGTCTTCCCGTCCCGCGGGCGGGGTCAGCGGGAACTTGCGCGCCATCTCTTCGTTAATGTCGACTCCGTGCCCGGGCGCCTCGTTGACATAGGCATAGCCATCCGGTAGTTTGGGCGTTCCCGGCATCAGTTCGTGGATCAACTCCGGCCAGCGGTTCTCTTCCTGAATGCCAAAGCCGGTTGATGCCAGGTCCACGTGGCAGGCAGCGGCAAAGTTGACCGGATCGTTGTCGCCGCCCTCCTGAAACGCGGTCCGCACGCCAAAGGTCTCGCACAGGATCGCCACCTTGCGGGCGGCCGTGATGCCTCCGATCGTCGACACGCGGTGGCGGGCGAAGTCGATGATGCGTTCGGTGATTGCCGGCACCCACTCCTGCGGATTGGTGAAGATCTCACCCATCGCCATGGGCGTCGAGGTGACTTGGCGGATATTGCGGAACCATTGAATCAACTCCGGCGGCAGGATGTCCTCGACAAAGAACATGCGATAAGGTTCCATGCGGCGCGCGAACTCGACCGCCATGGCAGGGGTGAGATGTTCGTGCACATCGTGGATCAGCTTGACGTCCTTGCCGAGTTTGACGCGGATATGCTCCATCAGCTTGGGGATCGCTTCGATGTAGGTCTCTTCGTCGAAGGCGGGGCCGGCAAATCCGCCCGCCGGCCGTTTGCCTTGTCCGGGAGGATACATCCCGCCACCGCCATAGCCGCCCATCTGCGCGCGGCAGTGGCGGAAGCCGCGGTCGAGGAAACTCTTCACATTGTCGGCGACTTCGTCGGGGCTGCGGCCATCGGCATGCCCGTAACAGGGCACGGCGTCACGGACCTTTCCACCCAGCAGATCGTACACCGGCATTCCCGCGCGCTTGCCCTTGATGTCCCACAACGCCATATCGAGACCGCTGAGCGCGTTGTTCAGGACGGTATCGCTGCGGCGATAGGAGCGATACGACGTTGCGTACCATATGTCGTCGATGCGGTCGATGTCGCGCCCCACCCAGAAGGGAGCGAGGTGTTTCTCGATCGCGGCCGCGACGGTCAGCGCCTGGTGGACATTGCTTGCCGAACCGATGCCGTAGAGACCCGGTTCACTCGTAATTACCTTGACGAACACCCACTGATACCGGCCAAGCGGACTGGTAACGATCGGATAAACCTGTTTGATGGTCAGTCGCGGCAGCGCGCGAGTCCGCCGCTCGTACTGCTGGGCCGCGGCGGCCGGTGCGGCCGCGACGCCTTCTAAGAAGTTCCTGCGCTTCATGAAGCCTCCATTACGTCCGGAACTATACCGCAATCAGGCCTGAAACGCTCGGTGTGTTAAGCTTCACCCATTCGGCAGATTCTCTTCGGGAGTTCTTCATAGGATGAACAAACGCACGCTATTTCGAGCGGCTGTCGTATTCTCTTTGGCCTTTGCCGTGGGACCGGAGTTGTGGAGCGGCGCTCACGCGTCGGACAAGCGGCCTTACGGGATCTCTACCCGCGTCCCGTGGACGACATCGCGCGTGGTGGGGTCGCCCGAGCCTCCGTCTCCCTACCGCTTGTCGCGTGCATTTCCGCAGGTCAAGTTCAAGGGCCCGATCTTCATCGCGCAGGATCCCCAATCCGATCGTCTGTTCGTGGCCGAATATCTGGGCCGGATCTTCAGCTTCCGTCCGGACGACCCTTCCGGCAAGAAGGATCTGTTCCTCGACATGAAGCGCGGCATCTCGGCGTTCTCCTTCCATCCCAAGTACGTCGAGAACGGATTCGTGTTCGTCTTCAGCCACTTGAAACCGAAGGTCAAGGGCGACCAGTTGAGCCGGGTCTCGCGCTTCGAACTCGAACGCGGCAGCAACCCACCCCGGCTACGGCCCGATTCGGAGAAGATCATTGTCGAGTGGCCGGCGGGCGGCCACAACGGGGGCGAAGCGATCATCGGCCCGGACGGGTATTTGTATGTGGTCACCGGTGACAGCACTGGCGGCTCCGACCGCAAGAATACCGGGCAGGGCGTCGACGACCTTCTTTCCGTGATGATGCGCCTGGATGTCGAGCACCCGGATGCGGGCCGCGCCTACTCGATTCCCAAGGACAACCCGTTCATCAACACTCCCGGTGCACGGCCGGAGATCTGGGCCTACGGCTTCCGGAACCCCTGGCGCTTCAGCTTTGACCCGTACACGGGACAACCCTGGGTCGGCGATGTCGGCCAGGATCTCTGGGAGATGATCGAACTGGTCAGCCGCGGCAGCAATCACGGGTGGAGCGTACGGGAAGGCAATCACCCGTTCCATCCCAATGCCAAGCCGGGTCCCACGCCCTTCACTCCCCCAGTGGTTGAGCACCATCACACCGAGTGCCGCTCCATCACCGGCGGCTACGTCTATCAAGGCGCGAAACTCCCCGAACTGCGGGACGCCTACCTGTACGGCGACTACCAATACGGAAAGGTGTGGGCCCTGCGCTACGACCACAAAGCGCAGAAGGTCACCTGGCATCAGGAACTGGCCGACACGAACGTGAAGATCTCGAGTTTTGGCGTCGGGCGCGATGGTTCGTTCTACGCCTTGGACTATGACACCGGCGAGATCTTTCAACTCGAGAAGCGCCCGCCGGGGCCTGAGTTGCCGCCTTTTCCACGGAAGTTGAGCGAGACGGGCCTCTTCTCTTCGGTTCGTGAGCACAAGGTGGCGGACGGCGTGATTCCGTACTCGATCAATGCGCCTTTCTGGTCGGACGGCGCCCACAAGGAACGGTTCTTCGCGCTGCCCGGCAATGCGCGCATGGAGTTCGACGAGAAGGGCGCCGCCTGGAAGTTCGATGACGGAGCCGTGACGGTGAAGTCGTTTACGCTCGACATGGAGCAGGGGAATCCCGCCTCCGCCAAGCGCATCGAAACGCGAATCGTGGTGAAGCAGGACGACCATTGGGTTGGCTACACCTACGTGTGGAACGACGAGCAGACGGATGCCGCGCTGGTGGAAGCCAAGGGCATGGATCGCACGTATACCATCAAGGATCCATCGGCGCCCGGCGGCGTGCGCCGTCAGGTGTGGCACTACCCGAGCCGCAACGAGTGCATGTTCTGCCACTCGCGGGCCGCGGGCTTTGTCCTGGGGCTGACTACTTCCCAGATGAACCGCGAGCACGACTACGGCGGCGTTCGCGACAACCAGTTGCGCACCTTGAATCACATCGGCTTGTTCAAGAAGCCGATGAAGAAAGAGCCCGGCCGCTACACGGCGTACCCGGATCCCTTCAACCGGTCGGCTGAACTCGCCACGCGCGTCAAGACGTATCTTCAAGTGAATTGCGCCATGTGCCATGTTTCGGACGGCGGAGGCAACTCGCTCATGGAACTCGGCTTCGCGACCCCCATGGCGAAGGCGAAAATCATCGACGAGGCCCCGATCCACGACGCCTACGGCATCGGCGATGCGAAGTTGATCGCGCCCGGCGATCCCAAGCGCTCAGTCCTCTATTACCGCATCACCAAGCGGGGCGAAGGACAGATGCCGCCCACCAGCAGCAACGTGGTAGATACCAAAGCCGCCGACCTGATTTCGGAGTGGATCCGGAGCTTGAAGTCGCGCCAGCCGGGAGACTGAATCGGGGCTTCCGCTTGGAGACGGCCCCCGCCATACTTGTGGCGGAGATCGTCTCCTCATGTGGAACTTCCTACTTCTTTTCGCACTCATCTTTTGCCAGCCTGCGTTTTCGCAGGATGATTCGCTCCGCCTCAGCGTCTACGCGACTGCCGGCGGGCTTCAGCGCTACGCGTCCACGGCGGAGGGCGCCGCCCGGGTCGAGCAGGCTTTGCGCAAACTCAAGGTCACCGGCATCTTTCTGGAGGGCAGGCGCGGCGACGAATACGTGCCTCCCTCGCGCTTGAAAGAACTGCGCGATTACTTCGAAAAGCGCGGCTTCCGCGTGGCCGGCGGCATCGCCACGGTGCCCGGCAAATCCTTCGCCGTCCGGCAGAATGCTGGGTACGCCTGGCTGAACTGGGAAGCGGAGAAGACACAGCAGGAGATGGTCCGTTTCTTTCAGGAGAACGCGGAAGTATTCGACGAGATCATCGTCGACGACTTCTACTGCACGGAAGACACGTCCCCGATTTCGGAGAAAGCCCGGGGGGCGAAATCCTGGGGTGAATACCGGCGCGACCTGATGGTGAGCCTGATTCCCCGCCTGATCGTCCAACCGGCCCGCGCGAAACGCCCGTCGGTCCGTCTGATCATCAAGTATCCGCAGTGGTACGACCGCTTTCACCTGTTCGGCTACGCGCCGGACCGCATGAGCCCTCAGTTCAACCGCGTGTGGATCGGGACGGAAGTGCGAAACCCGGAGACACAGCGGATGGGCTTCGTCCAGCCGACGATGGGCTACATGGATTACCGCTGGATCGCTTCCACCGCGGGCGGGAAGGCCGAAGGCGCCTGGTTCGATCACATCGAGTGCACCGCGCAGAACTTCGTCGATCAGGCCTACCAGAGCGTGCTGGCGGGCGCGAAGGAACTGACCTTCTTCCAACTCGGCGATGTGATGGAAGGCCACCCCGGGCACGCGCCGTTCCTGGCGGCCCTGCCCGAGTTGAGGGACCTGGCGAAGCGAGTCCGCGGGAAGCAACCGGGCGGATGGGTGTTCTACAAACCGCCGGCCAGTGACAGCGACGAGAATCTTTTTCTCGCGGATTACCTGGCGATGCTGGGCTTGCCCGTCGTTCCGGACGCGCACTTCCCCTCGAGCGCACGCGGCATCATTGCGGCCTCGCAGGCGGCGGACGATCCCGAACTGATCCCCAAACTGCAGGCGCACGTGGCCAAGGGCGGCGCGGTTCTGTTCACGCCGCACGCGATTCGCCGGGCGGGGAAGCAGGCGGCGTCGATGGCCGGGGTCACGGTCAGCGCACGGCCAATGCCGGGTGAGGCCGCGGAGGCGAACGGAGTCCCGCTGCCGGAGGCTGTGGGAATCGATCTGGGGCTGGAGGCTCCAGCGGCGGTGACGAAGATCACCGCGACAGCCGCGGGGAAACGCGTGCCGCTGCTCACCGCACGCAAGGCCGGCGCCGGCTGGGTATTCGTGCTGAATGTCCGGACGTTCTCCGAACAGGATTATCAGTTGAAGGGCGAACGGCTGCTACCGCCGAAGAAACTCGGCTGGCCCTACATTCCGCAAGGTCTCGCCGACCCGCTGCGCGGCCTCCTGTTGAAGCCGCTCGGCATCCGGTTCAGCGCGCCCTCGCGAGTCGCGCTCTACGAGTTCGGTGGAGAGTTCGGTCTGTATAATTTCAGGGCCGAGGAAGTGAAGCTGCAACTGAACGGGAAGTCCGTGGCCGTGCCGGCCAACGGCTGGCGTTGGGCGCCGTCGCGTTAGCTGAGCCATCGACGGACACATAACATGTCCTCTCGGCGTGAAGCTGTAAATTCATAGCCGACGGTACGTTTGTACGCGTGCCTACGTCTATACTGGTCGAACAAGGAGGCCCTATGGGAATGAGCGACGCACTATTGCCTGAATTCGATCATGAGATGGCCACAACGCGCACGGCCTTGGAACGTGTGCCGGAGGACAAGTTCGGCTGGAAACCCCACGAGAAGTCGATGACATTTGGCCGCCTGGCCACACACCTGGCGGAGATTCCGATGTGGGGGTTCATGACCCTGAACCGCACGGAACTCGATCTTGCGCCGCCGGGAGCGCCTCCCTATCAGCCCAGACGCTGGAATCCCAAGCGGAGATTCTGGCGATGTTCGACAAGAACGTCGCGGACACCCGTGCCGCCATCGAGAAGGCCTCCGATAGCGATTACATGACATCGTGGTCCCTGCTGAAAGGCGGCCAGACCCTGATGACCATGCCGCGCATCGCCGTCCTGCGCAGTTTCGTCATCAATCACTCCATTCATCATCGGGCACAGTTGGGTGTCTTCCTGCGGCTCAACGAACTTCCCGTTCCCGCCACGTACGGACCCTCGGCCGACGAAGGCAAAATGTAGGCTTCAGGTCAATAGACTGCATTTGCGTAGAACTCGAACAGGGCGGTTTGGGCCGGCTTGAATTCGGCATCGCGCCGGTCTGAGTTGAAGCGCGCGATCAATTGGTAGCTGAGGTGCGGGTCGTCGACGGACTCCATCCCGGAAAGGCTCACGCGCGCGGTGCCATCGGCTGAGGTGCGAAGATTCAAAAGCTGTCCGCCCATCTTCATGCGCTCGTCCAGCGTGTGCTTGGAGAACGACTCGTACCCGGGCTTCCGGCGCTCGACCCACCAGCACTCGATTTCCTTCCCGGCCAGAGGTGCGCGGTCGGAGGTCAGCCTGAGCGAGTACGCGTTCTTCCACCGGTTGCGGGATGCATCGAAGTCGCGCGTGAGTTCGAGGCGCGTGTCGCGGGTGCGTCGCCGGACCTGGAGGCGAAAGAAGTGGATCATGAGCGACTGATCCACCGAGCCGAAGGCATCGTCCGCGCCGTAATGCCCGGCGCAGGCGAAACGGCCCTGCCCCAGGTGCTGGATCCAGGGCTGGTAGCACTCGCGGCTCTTCGTGATTGCCTCCGGAATGCCGGCCAGGGGCTGCCACGTGTAGCCCAGATCGTCCGACCAGTAGTAATGCGAACTTCGCATGCACCCGACCAGAACGCCGTCGCCCGTGAGCGCCACCGTTTCCGGCGCACGGCCCGAGGTCACGAACTCGAACGGGCCCGGCCACCAGGAGTTGCCGCTGCGGTAGAGCACCTGCCTCCCGGGGCGCGCGAAGATGCTGTTGTTGATGCAGAGAAGGTCGCCCGACGGAAGTTCGGCGAAATCGGTTTCCGAGACCGTCTCGCCCCCGTAGATCGGAAGCGGCTGCGACCAGGTGCGGCCCTGGTCGTACGAAAAGCAGAGAGTCATCTGGAGAGAGCCCGCGGCATTCATGTTCCGGGCCGTGCGAACGGGCAGCGGCGTGCCGGTCCCCCACGCCGGCGCAATCGGAAGCGCCAACACGAGCGTGCCGTCTTTCAGAGTTCGCAGCCGGTGTGGATGGCTGATCAGGCCGCGGCTGTGGAAGGGAGGCTGTTTGCTCCAGGTCTTGCCGTTGTCCGAAGAAGTGAAGAAGATCTCGCCGGGATGCGGCTTGTCGTCGAGCCCGTAGACTGCCCACACAAATCGCACGAAGCGGCCTTCGCGCGTGCGAGCCGTGCCGAACTGGCCCGCCGAGTGTTGAAAGCGGGCAGGCTCGCGCGAGATCACCCGCCAGGTCTTCATCTGATCGGTCGACTCGAGGATGACCATCTCCATCCGCAATGCCGATTTGTCGTAGCCGTTCGGCAGACCGAACTCGTACCAGCGCTGCGGGGACAGGCGAGGGAGAGGCGGATCCGGTCGCGTCACCTCCTCACACGTGAGGTACCATTGGCCGCGGTCACCGGGAAAGAACGAAACCCACGAGGTATAGCCGGGCCGCTGCGCGGACCGGTAGACCGTTCGCGATTCGAAGTCGATGGCTTGGACTGCATCGGACGCGGAAGGCGCGCCCGGCAATTGGGTCGCTGCCAGCAGCCCTCCGGAATGTTGTAAGAACTCGCGGCGATTTGTCATGGATCATGCCTCCCTGTTGGTCGCCCGGCGCCACTGGAGGGTCGCGCCACCTTACTTGCGCAACTCCTCCACCTTGGCCTTCAGCGGACGGTAGACCAGTTCTCCCATCATCGCGATGGCGCCCCGGTCGGACTGATCGCGCGCAACCTTCGCATAGGACTCGACGCCGCGCACCACCTCGGCCAGCGCGGCTTCCGCGTCGCGGCGGGCCAGGTCGCGCCGGCCTTGCGACTCGCCGGTCGCCGCCTGGTGCAGCAACCGCGCCGCTTCAATGTAGCGGATGCCGTAGTCGAGACGTCCCGTCCAATAGTCCAGGGAGTCCCGGCGCTCGGGGACGGTGTTCTGCCGGGCGGCCGCGACCAGTTCCAGAGTGCGTTGATAGTGACGTTGAACTTCCAGGATCTCGGCGGCCAGCGGCTTGGGAGTCCAGTGTTTCATCATCATGCCTTTGACCGGAAACGCGAAGCCCAGCCCGTGTTGCTCCAGTAGTTTCGTCGCGATCTCCACGCGCTTCATGGCGTCGGCCATCGGCTCCACGCAGCGATCCCCGCAAAGCGCCTTCCATTGGTCCCGATAGATCGCATCCGGCGTTGTCGCGGCATCCCAGGACGCTTTCGACAGATAGGCGATCACGGGGTCGTGGTCCGCGATCAGCCAGTAGCGCGTGGAGAAACCCGACCAGCCATACTTGCGAAGGTCCTGCGTCAGTTCGTGAAACGAGCCGGTGGCCAGTTGGGGCAGCAACCCGACATTGTCGTCGTGAAGCGTGTAGATCAACAGGACCGGATTCCGCTTGCCGGGGACGCGAGCCAGCGTCTCCCTGCGCTGGACAATCCGGCTCGGCGTGTAATCCACGAAATTGAGCAATTCGTCGCCCGACCGTAGAATGCGGCCCAGGATGGGGTAGAGCTCCTCGGCCAGGTTGTCGTAGACGACCGGCATGTCGGGCCGCTTCGTCTTGGCAAACACTTTCTGGCCGCGGATCAGCGAGTCGTAGAAAAACAGGTTGACGAGATCGCCTTTCACTTCGGCCACGGCGCGCTCGGGCGGTGAATGGAAGTTCTTGCGGTGGGCCGCGGCCTGCAGCATCCCTTCGAGCGAAGCCTCGCTGCTCACGCCGTAGCGGGTATTAAACGACGTCCAGGCTCGCTCATGCTCTTTCACCCACTGCCGGTGCTCGGGCATCTGTACCCCAATCGCGGCCGCTTCCGGATAGGTGTTTGCGGCCGCCTGGAGAATCGCCGCTGTGAGTCCGTTGAGGCGCGAATCGTCGATAGCCGTATTCTCGCCGGGCACGATGGAGAGTTCGCCAAGTTGGCGAATCTTCTGTGACGAGCTGAGCGTTGGCGCGAACTCCGGAGGGAACTCCAGAGGTGAGACATTCACCACGCTCTCCATTCCCCGCTCGCGGCCGTAGGCCATCAGTCCCCGAACATGGCGTACCCCCGCGGCGGTGAAGTCCCGGTAGGGCGCGTTTTCGGGCAGGTCGGGATTCCAGAACTGCTTGGAGCCGTCGAACAACGAGTGGCCCGGCATGTCGCTCGTGATGGGGAAGCGATATCCGAAGAACAAATCGGCGCTGGAGCGGCGGACGCCCGCATAGCTGTAGTCGAGGAACGGCTGGTGAGGCCACAGCACCAGCAGCAGGCGAGTGAACTTCATCTTCGCGAGTTGGTCGATGACGGGCCGGTAGTCCTTCAGGCCCCAGGAGGCGGGCCCGCAGGCGAACTCGTTCACGACGCGCCATTGGCGGACAGGCAGTAGCGGTTCCAGGCGGAGACTGGCGTCCGGGAATGCCAACGGACGGCGTGCGGGCAGCACATCGCCGTGGAGAAGATAGCGGACGCCCCAGTAGCGCTCGGCCAACTCATAAACTGCCCACAAAGTGGCACGTGGACTTCCACCCCCGGCCACCAGCACCGCGCG
>CAZGUX010000141.1:0-51148 GCA_964529305.1 uncultured Solibacteraceae bacterium
GGCACTTGGCGCAATCCATGCGCACGCCAAGCAGCGACTGGCTCACCTGCGTGACCATTCCCTCGGGGCCCGTGAACAGTCCCGAATAGAAGTTCGCCGTGGGATCGTAGACGAACGATCCGCTCCCCAGGAGCAACTCGCGGACCATCTGGTCGTACGGCTTGTGCTGCTCGAGCGATTTCCGGATCCAGCGATGGAGTTGCCAGCCGCCCTTCACTCCCGACCAGGCGAGTTGGTAGAGGTCGGCGAATTTCATCGCCCAAAGGTCGACGAATTCCGGCCGCTCCAGCAGCGAGTCGATGAGTTTGGCGCGCTTCTCCGGGTCGGTGCTTGCCAGAAACTCCCGGGCTTCCGCGGGAGTCGGAAGCACGCCGATCGTGTCCAGGAAGGCCCGCCGCAGAAACACCTCGTCGCCGGCGGGCGCCGAGGGCTCGATGTTCAGCTTCCGCCATTTCGCGATCACGTGTTCGTCGATGAAGTTCCTGGGGGCGGGGTAGGCGGAAACGGCGGGGCCGCCGGCGGCAATCACGGCGAAGCGGGCCACCGCCGTCTTGCCCTGGGTGCGGATCATGATCGCGGTCTCGCCCGGCCGCTTGGCCGTGACGACGCCCGCTTCGTCGACGGCGACAATGGACTCGTCGTTGGAGGAATAGCGAACGTGCCGCGTGATGTCCGCGACGCTCCCGTCGGAATACGTTCCGGAGACGACCAGGCGCTGTTTCGTATCCGCGCCCACCAGGACACGCTCGGCCGGGAACGCCTTCACGTCTGTCAGGCCGGGTCCGCCGCTGTCGTAGGGAGTGCCCGCCGCGATCCACTCACGAATGGTCTGGTAGGCCGCCGAATCGGTCTTGAAGCGCAGTCCTCCTCCGTGTGGCGTCTGGAACGTGGGCTTGCGCAACAGCAGCGATTTCGCCGGATCGGCGGCGTCCACCCTTCGGCCTCCCGAGCCTTTCACCACGGCCTCGTAGTCGACATCCGGGCGTCCTCCAAACAGCGACAGCTTGAAGTCGGCCTTTCCCCGTACGGAACCGTGACAGTTGGAGCCCGTGCAACCACGCTCGGTGAGAATCGGGGACACATCCCGCAGGAAGCTCACCGGCTGCGAGGCTTTCAACTCCCGGACGGAGACCTTGGCGGTCGCGGTCTTTCCGGAGAAGACGGCAGTCACGGCAGCCTCGCCTTCCGCTTTGGGCAACAGGACGCCGGCGCCGGTGACGGTGAACATTGGGCTCTGCGAAAAGGTGGCCTCGGCGGTCACGTCCCGCTCCCGGCCGTCCGGGTACACCGCGGTCACCAGCAGGGCCTGCTGCGCTTTGCTTCCGCGAAGGTGAATCCCGGCGGGATACAGCCGGAGACTCGCCGGATCCGCACCCCAGGCCAGCGGCGCGAGAACCAACAGGGCCGGCCAGTTCTTAATGAGTCGCATGCGCCACTTCCTCCACAAAGATTACTTCAATGTCGGGGGCCGATTTCCGGTACGTTTCCCCGGCCGCCTCGGCAACCCCCACCAGCGAGATCCAACCGGAGCGCTCGGCGGGCGTCCCTTCCGCGCGCAGGCTGACCGTAATCTGGTCGCGGGCGGGCGACGCGGCGACTCGTTCGATGCGGACTCCGGCCGGCAATCGGCCGGCCTCCACGCGAATGTCCGGCAACGGCGCCGACTTGTCCATCCACCGGACTCCCAACGAGACATCGGTGCTCTTGCCGGGCGTCAGCTTCAAGGTCGCCGGCCCTTCGAGATCGAACCACGGAGAAGACCCGATGGTGAACACGAACTCCTGATCGTCGCCCGGCCCTCGCAGGTAGCCCGTTTGTTGCCACGGATACCAGACCGCCGCCTGCCGCTCGAGCGTCTTGCCGGACTGGGCGCCGCGGGCCCGCACCCGCAGCACATGCGGTCCCGCCGGCGCCCCGGTGTGAACCTGCACCGGCAATTCGACGTTGGCGCCGTCGAAGAAGAAGTCCTCGCTGAAGGTGCCGCGGAAGTGCGTGTTGCTGGGTTGGGCGTTGACGCGTTTCGACTCCACCCGGGCGGGCAGGCCTTCCACCCACACTTCCACCGGTTGGTCCCAACCGGCAATCCGCCGGACACGAACGGGGAGCAGGGCGGTCTGGCCCGGCGAGGCGGAGAGTTGATTGGTGAGCGTGTGGACCTCGAACCGCGGATCGGCCTTCCCGATCAGAAGCCGGTACACGAAGCTCTCGTGCCCCCGCATGCCCGCATCGCGGAACTCGATGCGATAACGTCCCGCGCGCTCGAATCGGTGCGCCAGGTGAAAGTCGACGGTGGGCGGTTCCTTGTCGAAGCCGTTGGGCGCCGCCTCGTCCATGAACGCAATCACTTTCCCCGCCGAGTCGTAGATCGTCACTGCCGGGTCCAGGAAGTTGCCGAGGCTCATGGCGTCGCCTTGCAGCATCACCCGGTCGCCGGCTCCGGCCTCGATCCAGAACTGGTCGGCCTGCTTCGGGCGCGCGATGATGCCGTTCACCACCCGCACGGCATCGAGGCCCACCGGCTTGGACGCGGCCGCTCCGTCGAGCACGATCTCCTCGAAATCGGAGACGACGAACGGGAGCGCGCCTGGCAGCTCCATGTCCCCGGATTTTAGCCGGATGCGGTACATCCCTGGGTCGAGCGAGGAAGGCAGGGACAATCGGGCCACCAGCCGTTCCGGCTTGCGGTCGACGATCTGGACCGGAACGCGCTGTCCATCCAGTTCCAGCCCGTCCGCCCGCGAGAGGTTCACGCCGGTGAACGACACCCTCACCTGGCTGCCTCGTCGTCCGCCTGCCGGATAGAGATAGCGCGCGTACGGCACGTCGCCCATGACCAGCCGGTATTCCGCTGCGGCCGATCCCCCTTCGCGAAAGCCCGAGACGCGCAGCACATAGTCTCCCGCGCGGTCGAAACGATGGATCAGTCGCGGATCCTTGTCGAAAAAGGAGTCATCTTCGAACGCGATCTCGCGCCCCCTGTCGTCGGCCAGCGACAGTGCGGCATCGAAACGTGTGCCGACCCGGGAAGAGCTGAGGTCAAACACCAGGGTCTGGCCGGCTTCGGCGCGGAACCGGAAGTAATCGTAGTCCCCGGCCGGGATCCGGCCGTTGACCACCAAAGGCAGTTGAAGGCTCTGCGCCTTGGCCGGTTCGTTGTTCGGCTCCGCCTCCGTCGTTTCCGGCAGCGCTCCGATCTCGAAAGCCTGAACGAACGAGCCGTTGGGCGTAGATACGCGGAGGTCGCGGCGATAAGCGCCCGCCCTCCCATCGACACGGATGCGAGCTTTGATCTCCGACTCCGTGTTGTTGAGAACCTCGGCCTTCACTCCGCCGCCGGAGATGCGGAGCGCCGTCGCGCCCTCCAGATACTTGCCGCGGATCGAGATCACGGTCTCCGATCCCTGCCGCGCGCCCCGCGGAAAAATGGACTGGATCACGGGTTGTAGCGGAGGCGCGCTGCCGGCGCAGGGATAGACGAGCGCAAGCACGATCAACGAAGCCGCGACTTTCATCTCTCTGAAAGTATATTCAAATCCCGGCAAACCGGCCAACTTCGACCGCGGCCGGGCCGTCGGCGCTGGTCGCGAAGAAGTCTGTGGCGAGGGGGCGACGGGGGGCATTTCCACCCACAGTAGCGAGATGTAGAATCTGGGTGGCCAAAACCGTCGATGGTCGGCGGCAGGCCCAAGAGGAAGGTTCATCTCCTTGTAGGAGGGAGTCGTGCAATTCAATCGTATGAATTGGAGTTTGCTTGCAATTCTGATCCTGGCGGTCCTGTTCAGCCCGCCGGCGATCCCCCAGGTGACCCAAGGCGTCATCACGGGAATTGTCAGCGACGCCTCGGGCTCCGTCATCCCCGGAGTCAAGGTCGTCGCGAGAAATGTCGCGACTGGCACAGTGGCGGAGACCATCAGTTCCGCCACCGGGAACTACGTGATTCCGAACCTGCCGGTCGGAAGCTATGAAGTGAATGTCTCCAATGCGGGGTTCAAAAGTTGGAGTCGCTCGGGAATCGCTCTATCCGGAGGCTTCACCGTCCGGGTCGACGTCTCGCTCGAAGTAGGCCAGGTGTCTGAACGGGTCACCGTCAGCGCCGCGCCGCCCGCCCTCAAGACCGAAACGACCGAGGTATCCGCGACGATGGAGCGGAAACTCGTCGCGGACCTGCCGGTGCAAGCCGTGGGCGTCGGCGGAGGCATGCGCAACGCCTTCAACCTGATGATGATGTTGCCCCAGGTGAAGAGCAACAACGGCGAAGGCGCCTGGGACGACCTGATGGTCGGCGGCGGCCAGGGCTTCGACTGGAACGTCAGTGTCGACGGCCTTTCCGTCGAGATCGGCTTCCGCAACCACCCGGGTTACATGAATCGTCTGACCCCCACGCTCGATGCGGTGGAGGAGTTCCGCATCGACACGGCGGCGTTCAAGGCCGAAGAGGCGCACGCCTCGGGCGGCATGATCACCCTGATTACGAAATCGGGGACGAACGATCTGCACGGCAGCGTGTTCGACTACTACCAGAGCCAACGGCTCGACGCCAATACCTGGACGAACAATCGCCTGGGCGGCAGGAAGGCGATCTATCACCGCAACGATTTCGGCGCCAGCGCCGGCGGTCCCGTCTTTCTGCCGCGCCTGTACAACGGGAAAAACAAGAGCTACTTCTTCGTCTCGTACGAGGGCTACCGGCAGCCTTCCACGTCGGGGAGAGGCGAATTGACCGTGGCCACGGCCGCGATGAAGCAGGGCGACTTCTCTAATTGGAAACTGGCGAATGGCAATCTGGTCCCGATTTTCGACCCAACCACGACCAGGAGCAACCCGGCGGGCGGATTCACCCGCGAGGTCTTTGCCAACAACCAGATCCCGGCGAGCCGCATCAGCCCAATCGCCCGGAACATCATGAAGTACATGCCGGACCCCACCGTCACCAACGCTCTCCAGCTTTACGGAGCCGAGATCCGAAACCTGGTGACCACCGGCACCGCTCCGGCCAAGACCATCGAGAACGCCTTCACTATGAAGCTTGACCACAATTTCGGTGTCAAGAACCGGCTGGCCGCCACATTCAGTCGCAATGGCACCTGGGTGAAGAACGCTTATGCCACGGATCGCGACAACTACAACAATTGGGGGCCGCGCCTCCCTCTGCCGCTGACGGGCAGGACCTATGTCAAGGGCGGCGAGTATTACGGCCACGTCCTCCGTATCGCCGATACTCACATGATCACCCCGACGCTCATCAACAACATCACGCTCGGGTATCACCGTCTGTATCACCCCGAGCCCGACGTGACCGCGGTGCCCTCGGGCCAGAACTGGGGCGACAAGATCGGCGGGCTAAAGAACAATCCCAACTACAACAACCAAATGCTGTCCGTGCTGTTCTCGACCGATAACTGGTACGGCTGGGATTCGACGAAGGACTATCAGGAATACCACAACATCTACGGTGTCGATGAGGACCTGAGTTGGATCAACCGGAATCACAGCTTCAAGTTCGGCTACAGCTTCCAGATCATCAAGCTGAACCGGGACTATATGAACCAGGCGGCCGGCCAGGTGCGGTTCCACCGCCTGGAAACGGCGCGCCCGGGCGAAAACACGGGTCTCTCCGGCAATTCCTTCGCCAGCTTCATGCTGGGCGCGGTGGACTCCGGTTTCTTCGAATCCGGATACTCGCAAGGGATGCGCTATCCATCCCACGCAATCTACGCGCAGGATGACTGGAAAATCACGCCGAAGCTCACCGCCAATTTCGGCTTCCGCGCCGAGCTGAACCCTGCCCTGTACGACAAGTACGATCAACTGAGCTATTTCGACCCCACCCTGCCAAACCCGGCGGCCAACGGGTATCCGGGCGGCGTCCGCTTTCTGGGATCAGGTACCGGCCGCGAAGGCAAGCGCAGCTTCTACGACATGCAGAAAGGGTACGGTCCGCGCGCCGGGCTGGCCTACCAGCTCGGCAAGGAGTTCGTGCTGCGGGCCGGCTTCGGGATGTTCTACTCCAATTACAAAATGATGGGTGGCAACCTGGGATTCCAGGCGGCGCCGAGTTGGGCGTCCGCCGATGCCGGCGTCACACCAGCGTTCAATTGGGACGACGGGTGGCCTGCCTGGACGAGGGCGCCGTTCATCGATCCCAGTTTTAACGCCGGCTCTACTTTCGGCTTGTGGTACTTCCTGGACGATCTGAAACACCTCCCGACGTCCACCACCTGGAATTTTGCGGTTTCGAAGGCGCTGCCGGCGAACTTCGTCCTCGACCTCACCTACACCGGCACCAAGGGCACCTACCTTGCTTCGAACCGGATCGACTATACGCAGGTGGATCCCAAGTACGCGTACCTCGGCAGCACGCTGAACAAGCGGATCGACGATCCGGCAGTCGTCGCCCTGGGCTTCCGGCCGCCGTTCCCCAACTTCGTCAACCTGATGAAGGGCAGCGCGACCCTGGGTCAGTCGCTGCGCTTGTTCCCGCAGTACACCGCCGTGGGCGGCGGAAGTTGGCAGCAGTACAACGGCAACTCCACCTACCATGCCCTGATCATTAAGGTCACCAAGCGCCTGTCGCACGGTCTCAGCCTTCTGGCTAGCCATACCTGGTCGAAGCAACTCACGGACGCCGACATGGCGCTGCCCGGCGTAGCGATCGGCGCGGCCGTGGGGTTCGGCGCGGCTCAAACCAATCAGAACCGGCGGCTGGAGAAGTCCTACGGCGCGTTGGATATTCCCCACCAGTTCAAGGCCACTGTCAGCTACGACCTGCCCTTTGGCAAGGGCAAGAAGTGGGTGACTGGTGGACCGTTGCGCTGGATCGTTGGGGAGTGGAACGTGGCGATGTTCGCATTCGCCAACAGCGGCTACCCGCTGGGAGTCACGGATGGAGCCTATCTGAATTACCTTTACAGCGGCACGCCCCGTCCCAACGTCTTGACCAACAACTGGTACACCTCGGCGGTCGGCGGAGACTTCGAGCCAGCAACCGACTTGATGCTGAACGCGTCGGCCTTCCAGCGCCGGACCAACCCGGCGGTCGATCCGTTCGGCAACGCTCCTCGCCTGAACGGGGCGGCCCGCTCCTGGCCGATCATCCGCGAGAACACCGCCGTCACCCGTATCTTCCCCATCAAGGAAAGCATGAAGGCGGAGTTCCGGTGGGAGTCCTTCGACCTTTTTAACCACCACACCTGGGGCAACCCTCCGCTGGATCTTTCCAACCTCCAGTTCGGCAAGATCACCAGCGCCTTCGGCAACCGGACCATGCAGCTTGGCCTGAAGTTGATCTGGTAATTCCCACGGCGTAGGTGGCGTCAGAGAATCGTCCGCAGACGCTCTCGGTGGGGCGGACTTTCAGTCCGCGGCGCGCTTTAGCGCGCCCCTCGGGCTTGGTCCTTTCTCGTGGCGCCGGTCTCCGACCTGGTCTCCGACCGGCGCCTGGCACGCTTCAGCGCACCTGTTGGCTGCATAGATGCAGCCAACGCCGTCGGACAGTGGGAACCGCCACGGCGCGCCGGCGGAAGTCTCTGGCTTCCGGAGGCACACCGCCAACACCCGCCCTGGCGAACGGAAGTTTAGAGCGAATTCAGAAACGCGAAAAGGTCTCCTTTGTCCTGGGCGGCGAGACTTCGGTACCGCTCCCCGGCGGCAGAGGCTTCGCCCTGGTGACGCTCAACTGCCTCCTCCGCGGTCGCCGAGCTGCCGTCGTGCAACAGCGGTCGCCGGAACCGGAGTCCCCAGAGCGCGGGCGTGCGGATCTCGCTCGCGGATGCAGCGCTTTGCTCGATTCCGTCGCCAGTCCCAATGTCGTGCAGCAGAAGGTTCGAATAGAGGGGCACGGGTTTCCGGTCGAACAAGGGATTGGCATTCGGCCCGGTCGTCAGGATAGGGACGTGGCAGGAAGCACAGCCAATCCGCTGGAAGACAGCCTCGCCCGCCCGCGCAGAGTCGCTCACCGGCCCGCGTTCCAGGGGCGCGAGGAACTTCATGAAGCTCTCGAAATTGTCGATTCCCCGCAGGCCGGTACGGCGGTCGCGGACGTCCTCAAGCCCGCGTTTCGGGCTGCACAGTTTCATCTGTTCCGGATCGACTCCCAATGCCACTTCGTCGGGAAAGAGATCGTTGGTGATGCCCATCTCGTTCCGGTAGGCGTCGCCGGAAAACGCCAGCAGCGTGGCGTGCTGGGCCTTCCAGCCAAACCGGCCGATGCGCTCGCGCCGCGTGACGAGATCGGTGATCCGGGCGGCGCGGCCGCGGATGCCATCGCCGTCCCGGTCATCGGGATCTTCGAGTGCGATCAGGGTCTCGTCGCTGATTGCCTCGACCAGTCCGGCCCCGAACACCGGGATGGGGGCCCGCCGGGCAATCACGTTCGCCTCCGGAGGAATCTGAACCTGGCAGCGGTGAGGAGGCGTCGAGAACAGATGGTAGAGAGTACCCCCGTTCAATTCGGTGAACTTGCCATTCTCATCCCGGTATCCGGCGCGAACTTCGGTCATGGTGCTGATGCCGCCGATGGCGGGGACGCTGTGACACACCGCGCAACTGGTTCCGTTGAACGCCGGGCCAAGGCCGTCCTCGGCGGTTTCCACTTCGGTGAAGTCCTCCAGGCCGATCCGGAACATCTCGTGCTCGGTCGGGGTGATTCCCGCCAGAGGACTCCCGGGCAAAGCCGGTGGCCGGAAGCCCTGGCTGAAGCTCAGCCCGGCAAAACCGGCCACGGCGAAAACCGTGATCCAGTGCTTGTTCATGGCGAGCCTCACTTGACGATGATCCTGCCGCGCATCAGGTTGTGTCCGGCGCCGCACGGGCGGGAACATTCGAAGACAAAGCTCCCCTTCTCCTTGGCGATGAACCGGACCCGCGCCTCGCCCTTGCTGGCCTGGGGAATCGCCACGTCGATGCCGGCGCTGGGAACGCGAAATCCGTGGTCGGTGTCATCGCTCGTCAGGACAAACTCGATCAACTCGCCCTGCTTCACGGTGACCTTCGACGGATTGAAGGTAAACCGTTCGGCGACGATCGAGACGACGCGGTCCGGTTTGCGGTCAGCCGGTTGTTGGCCAAACGCGGAGGCACACAGCAGAAGAAATCCAAGGAGCTTCATCAAAACCACCATCCAATTCCAAGATTGATTCCATTGAGCGGGCGCACCACGGCGCTCGCGTTTCGATTGAAGACGTAGTCGAACTTGATGGCGACGTCGGCGTTGGGCTTGTAGGTGACGCCGGTGACCCAGGAAGATCGATTGAACTGCGGCAAGGGAGAGTATCCGAGAGGCATGCGGTGCTGCGTGTTGTACTTCTCGTAGCGGCCGAAGAGGATGACGTCGTTCCGGGTGCGCCGCGGGAGGACGTGAATGCCAGGCTCCAGGTAATACCCGCGCAACTGGCGGCCGACGTTGGGATTGACGCCGGTGTTCTGCTCCAGACGACGGTTCAACTCGGCGGCGCGGCTGATCCAGGTGTTCGCGAACAACCCGCGCACGTCGAGGCGGCGAAAGCTGTACCGCCCGTCGAATTCGCCGAGGGTGACCCGGGGATTCACCCCGGGCGTGTTGAATCCGGCGTGGCCGGAATAGAAACTCGCCCCCAGCGTCAACCGCCTGACGCCGGCATACTCCAGGCGTGCCACCTTGGCCGGGTTCCGGAACGATGCGTCGAAGCCTGCCGTCCGGCCTTCAGTGATCCCGGATTCGGCGTCGAATCGGCTGGCATCGAGCGACGACGTCAGGTAGGCACGATAGCGAAATCCTCGGCCGAGGTCACCCGTGAAGCCGAAGCCCAGCTCGCGCCACGTAGTTGGAATGATCGTGGTTTCGACAAACGGGCGCTCCACGCCGTTGAAGGAGGGCGGCTCGTGCCGTTCGTTCACGATGCCGACCGGGGACAGCAGCATGCCGGCGCGGATGTTGAAAGCCGGTTTGATCAGGAAGTCCAGGTAGGCTTGTTCGAGGGCCACCTCTCCCGACTCCTCACCTCCTTCGATCAGGGCGTGCTCCACCTCGAGTTCGCTCCAGAACTTGATGCGTTCGGAGAAGCTATGTCCGAACAGAAGCACAAATCGGTGGAAGTCCGGCCGGAAGGAATCGCCGGAGTCTTTGTTGAGATGGAAGTCCATGTAGCCCGCGACCGGCAGGCGCGTTTCGCCATCCGGCGACGCCTGATAGTCGCCGGTGACGGAAACAGGCGCCAGCCCCAACCCTGGCGTGCCGGCCTGGACCGGAGCGGGCGCCGGCGCCACAGGCGGTGCGGGGGAGGGCCGCGCGGAAGCCTGAACCTCGGCCATTTTCTGTTCCAGCAGTTCGATGCGCCGGGTGAGGTCCGCTGCTCGGGTCTCGCGGCCGAAGGCGGGGTCGATCAGGCGCATCTTTGCCTCCAGCTCGGCGACCCGCCGTTCGAGATCGATTGGGGGCTGTCCTTGAGCCTGGACGAGAAGCCCCGCCAGAAGGCAAGGAAAGAGTGTTAGCTTCACCATAGCGTAGCAGCCAGTGTAACCCAAATTGAAGTCGTCTGGGTTTACTATGGTTAAGATTCTATGAAGAGGTTGTGTTCGAAGGCGGGTCCCGGCAGTGGAAGCGGACGTGAAGAAGCGGTGCCTGGCACCAGATCGAAGCCAGCCGAAGCCGTGGGTCAAACCCAATTATCTACTTCAGCGACAATTGCTTACAGCCAAATTGGCTTCGTTTTGCCAACTTCTGCTTCACTTCCACGCGGCGTCAGGCGCTTCCGGACTCCGGTAGGACCACCGCGAGCGCGTCCCCTTCACGAACTGGAGACGGGCGCCGCAGCATGATGACGAGCCCGGCCCGCCGCGCGGCGACCGAGGCGACACAACTGCCTGCGAAATCGACGATCCGGCCAAGAATCTGCCCCTTGTCGACACGCGTCCAAAGATCGGTTTCTGGCGCGAACAGACCCTCGCCCGGTGCGGGGTGGTCAATCTGCATGTGGCCTTCGTGTTCATGGCCCGGCCCCGCCTCCCGGAAATGACGGCGGGCAGAAGTGGGATAGTCTCCCTCCAGCATCCCCAGCGCCCGCATCACCGATTGGACGCCCAGCCGATAGGACTCCACATCCTGGCGCCACCTCCCGTCGCCGCCGGTTTCCGCGTAGATGGCCGGAATGCCGAACTGTTCCGCCTGCCACAGCGTCGGTCTCAACAGGGGAGGACTGCCCCACACCAGATCCGCTCCGAATGCGAGGGCCATCCGCCGCTGGACGTCAAGGACGCCGGGATCGGCCACGGTCTTGTAACCCGCCATCGAGACGATCCGGAGCGCCGCGCCTCCGCTGTGGAGGTCGATAAAGTGCGTCGCCAGTTTCATCACGTGTTGCCCGAAGCCGTGTGCCAGGCGTTCGGTGAGGGTCCCGGCCGGATCGCCCGGAAACACCCGCGCCAGGTCCATTCCATCGATCCCGTTAGTGCGCCGCCCCACTCGCATCGCAGCTTCGTTCACGACCGGGACTCCCAACCAGCACCCGGTCAGACTTTCCGGATCCAGTTGGTCGAACACCTCGCGGATCGCGACCGGCCCCTCGTACTCGTCCCCATGGATGCCACCCGATACCAGCAGCACGGGCCCCGGGCGCACTCCGTTGACTGCCAGGATGTTGAAGGTGACTTCCCGGTCCGGACCGCTCTGGAACTTCAGCGTGCGGCGCGATCCGGGAACCGGAAGGTCTTCTGTCAGGTGAGAGTCATTCATCCGAGCCATGATATCCACCCAGGCGAGCGAATTCAGCAGCCCGGGCGATCGATCAAGCTGCCGAGGTCATCTCGATCGCTGGCCATCAAAATGGACTGGCTGCGTGAACGCGCCGTTCACGGCTGAATCCCAGGCGGCGAAGCGCACCCATTTCTTACCCCTAAGATCGAGCGGGATGCGAAAGGTTGCGGTCCCGAACGGCGGCCGGTCCGTGGCCGGCACGACCTTGCGACCCGTGGTCTTTCCGTCACCCCACACTACCTCGACAAACTCCAGCGGAAACGTCCACTCCACCTGGGCACTCACCGCCGTCGACCCTTCGAGGCGGAAGTTCGTGATCAGCACCTCGCCTGTCGTCACGAAGAAGCGGCCCGACGCGAGTGCGCGCACCAACGGGGTCCAGTCGTCCGGCCCGGGTGTGCGGTCGAGTTGCACGTAGTTCACGCTGATATCGCCGTACACTTCGTAGCCTGTGAACTTCTTGTAGGTATCAGGCTCGGCCACCAGGTACTTCGGGCCGCCCCAGTTGTTCATGTCATCCAGGACGTTGAAGCAGCGTTTCTCGCAAAGCCGTCTTTCAGAAAGATCGGTCGGCAGATTCTTGAAGGCTGCTCCGATCCACTGATCGCTGCGGAACCACTCCGTGTCGCGCATCGCGTCCGGGTAATCCACCTGTTTCCCGTTCACCCAGAACCCTTGCGGAAGCTTCGTCCGGGGATGCGACGTGATCATCACGGCGTTTTCGCGTTTCACCATCTCCCACATCTCCCCGGCGCTCGACGTCCGGTAGACCGTTCCGTACCGGGGATGCTGCTCGAGGAACGGGCGGCCAGGCTCGCGTCGCATCGTCCAATAGACCGGTTTGGGGAAGAGGATCTCGAACGCTCCGCCGAGGTAGGTGCTCGGCTGCTCGCCCGGCAGGAACAGGAAGTCACGATCGGAGTGCAGCCGGCTGGCCGTGTAGTAGTCTTCCAGTTCCTTCAGGCGAAGAGGCCCCGGATCATGCGCGTGGCCGTCGCCGTGGAACTCGGCGTTATTGAAGATGTTGACTCCCAAAGCACGTACCGGGGCGAGCCAGGATGGTTGCCGGTCGAGGCTGCCCGCTTTGTTGAGTTCATCGGTCGTCCCGGTATGGAAGTGCGAAAGCAGGGTCTTGTACCCGGGCAATGGCTTATATCGGTCGCCATGCGTAAACGCCATCACGGACTCCCGGCACGCCTCGGCCCCTCGAGGACTGACGTAGAAGTACACTGGCATCCGTTGGAGTGTTCCAGGCGGCGCGTTGTATAACGGCCAAACCAGATCACGCCACAAGGCATTGAAGCCTCCCGCGGCCTCGATGGGATAGTTGTAACTTCCGGTGGTCTCGCTCTGCCGCACCCCGAACGAGAAAGAGGAGTCACTGTCTTTCCGGTACCAGACGAAGCCCAGGTTGACTTCGACCTGGCGGGCAAAGAAGAACTGGTGTGGCGGCGGGAAAGCCGCGATCGAGCCGGACTTGCCTTCCGCAACGAGCACCCGGTTCTTGGCGATGACCGGGACTTCGCCGCGGTTGGCCGAGCCGCCAAACTCGTACTTCTGCGAATCTCCTCCCGCATCGCGCCAGCTGACCCTTTCTACGTCCCGCAGGGCGAAGCCCTTCAGGCCGGCGCGATAGATGTACGCCACCGATGGCTCCTCGGTCTTCGCGATCGCCTCCATCCGGATCAGGTTCGTGGCTCGATATACCGTGAACTGGAGGCGTCCCGAGAAGACCCCCATGTCGAGACCGGCGAAGGAAACCTCCAGGCGCGCCCCGTCGGTCTTCACCTCACAGGCGTTGGCGTGGTAGGTCGCCGTCGCGCGTCGGATCTCCTCGGGCTTGCGCGGGAGTTCGGGGTTGTTCGCATAGCCGTTGGCTACGCCAGGAATGCTCAACGGCGCGTCCCAGTACACATCCCATCGGCGTTCGTCGGGCAGGCCGTGGCCGGTCCTGCGCCGGCCGCTGGTCGTGCTGAACTCGGGTGTCAGGTTGCGCGCGACGACAGCCCACGCGGCGCCCCGGGAGCGGACGGCCAATTCCCGGATGGTGGGAATTCCGGTTTCGATCGCGAGAAGCATGCGAAGGCTGGAGTCACGGTCGCCGTTCCAGTTGACGGCCAGTCCATCGCCCTGCCGCGAAGCGGTGAGACCCTCTTGACTTCGGTACCGGGAGAGATCGCACTCGAAAGCGTTCGACGCGGCCGGGAGCAACGCCAGCACGGCCGCGAAGGAGACCGGAATTCTGCGCCAGAGCATTTCGAACTAGCCTCCGCATCTTCGGTTTCACCCGAAGCACGATTGTAATGCCGCGTGTCGAGGCTGTCAAACCGTCTCCCCTGCCTCATTGACTGTCGGGAATCGACAGCGAAAAATGGGATCAGCGTGCGAGCCTACGCGATGACGGATCGCGCCGTAAAAGGGGGAAGAGGATGAATCGTAGATACTTCCTGATGACTTCGGCGGCCGCGGGCGCGGCCCGTGCGAACGCACTCACCAGTGCCAACAACACCGTGCGGATCGGGATCGCGGGAACTCGCATGCGCGGCATTATCCACGTCCGATCGTTCGCCAACCTTCCCAATGTCGAGGTCGTGGCGCTGTGCGACGTTGACCCTTCCGTATTGAAGGAGGGCGTCACCGCGCTCGAGGAAATGGGGAAGCGGCGGCCGGCCGCCTACGTCGATTTCCGCAGAATGCTCGAGGACAAGTCGATCGATGCGGTCTCCATCGCCACCCCGAACCACTGGCACACGCTGCAGACCATCTGGGCCTGCCAGGCCGGCAAGGACGTCTTTGTGGAAAAGCCGTGCTCGCACAACATCTTCGAGTCACAGCAGATCGTCGCCGCGGCGAAGAAGTACGGGCGGATGGTGCAGCACGGCAACCAGGCCCGATCGTCACCGGCAGTGCAGGAGGCTTTTCAGAAACTGAAGGAGGGCGTCATCGGCGATGTCTACATGACTCGCGGCTTGTGTTACCGGTTACGCCCCTCCATCGGGAGGACTCCAGTCGAAGACGTGCCGGCTGGTGTCGACTACGACCTCTGGACCGGCCCGGCTCCGAGGCGGGAGTTCACCCGGAACCGGTTCCACTACAACTGGCATTGGTTCTGGGACTTCGGCAACGGCGACCTCGGCAACCAGGGGATCCACGAAATCGACCTCTGCCGCGCGGCCCTTGGATTGACGTATCCAACCCGCATCAGCGCGATGGGCGGCAAGTTCATGTTCGACGACGACCAGGAGACGCCGAACGTGCTGACCGTTTGCTACGAGTTCGACAACAATGGCAGAGAGCAGTTCATGGAATTCTCCGTTCGCCACTGGATCACGAACGACGAGGCGCTTCTGCAGGCGAACCCGGAGAACAACGCGATCCACGGCGGAGGCACCAGCTACGACAGCGGAGACTACCATCCGCCGGCCCCTCCGCGGCCGCCGGCAGCCGTGCCGGCGCAGAGGACCGAGGTGCGAAACCTGGTCGGCAACATCTACTACGGGCCGAACGGCTACCTGGTCATTCGCGGCTACGACCAATACTACACGCGCCTCGGCCGTCGCCAGGAGCCTGGACCGCACGCGAAGTCCCGCGGAGCGCACTGGGCCAACTTCATTCAGGCGGTGCGTAGCCGGAAGGAATCGGAGCTGAACTCTCCTCTCGCGGAGGGCGCGATGTCCTGCGTCGCGCTCCACCTCGGGAACATCTCCTATCGCCTCGGCCGCACGCTGACCTTCGACCGGAAGACGATGACCTGCGTGGGCGACGAGGAAGCCAACCGGATGTTCACCCGCGACTACCGTAAGCCGTTCGTGGTTCCTGAGCGGGTTTGAGAGACGACCCGCGCGGGCTATCGCTGCAGCCGGTTCAGCAGTTCCACCAACACCCGGAAGCTGTTGTCCACGAACTTCGGCTCAATGGTCTCCGCCGTATCCTCCGGCCGGTGCCACAGTTTCAGCGTTCGCGCGTCGTCTCCGCGGCTGTTCACGTGGACCGTTCGCGCGCCCCCGGCAAGGAATGGCGCCGAGTCCATCGTGTCGTCCCGCTCGAACACCTTCGGCTCGGACCGGATCCCGAGGTCGCGATGAATCGCGAGGATCATCTGCGCCAGATCGCGGTCCGTCGTGTTGATCTGCCAGTTCGGGCCGTACGTCAGCGAATCCAGGTTGATGCAGACCTTCACATCGCCGAGCGTGCCTCGCTGCCGCCGAGTGTCGGCGTAATGCTTGGCCCCGAAGAAGGTCAACTCCTCTCCCGCGGTCGCCAGGAACCGCAGCGTCCGTTTGGGCCGCGTTCCGGAAACCCCTTGCGCGACCATCAGCATGGTGATGAGCGACGCGGTGTTGTCGTTCGCGCCCGGCGTGTTGTACTTGGTGTCGGCGTGGGCCACGGTCAGAATCTCTTCTTTGGATTCGCCCGGAAGCGTTCCCACGACGCTCGATGCCTTCACGCCCGGAATCCATCGCACGTGTGCTGCGGCCTCCGCCGGAGTCTTTGCCGACGCGGCACGGTCCAGAGCGGCCACATCCTGCCGACCGACGTTGAACAGCGGGACATCGTCGCTGCCGGAATGGAGCGACGCGATGGCCCGGCCGAATTCGCTGACGCTCACCCGCGCCAGGACGCGATCCGACTCCGCGACCTCGTACCTACCGTCGCGCTTCCGCAACAGCCCGCGGACTCCGCCCTTCGGCGTCCCTGGACTGTTCTCCGCGATGTAGGTTTCGAAATCCTGATCGCCCACGCGGAGGCGCGCTGTCCCGTCCGTCACCCAGCGGCGGAACGTCGCTGTGTCCAGTTCCACCGATGGCAATGCAGCCTTCAACTCCCGGCGCACGATCCCCACGCCCGCCTGATACCCCTTGCTGCCCGAAGGCCGAGGACCCGCCTCGGTGCACAACTCGGCCAACAGCCGGCGCAGGTACTCCGCGCGCTCCGCCTCCGTAGCCACAACGTTGCGGGTGGCTTTCTTCTCCGCCGCGCCCAGAAGTCCGCCCGCGAGACATCCGATCCACTCGCGCCGGTTCACCGCCTTGAAGGAGGAAGCCGTGCATAGGTCCAGGTCGCTCATCGTTCGAGCGTATCCCGCGGGCGGGTTCGACGCAATTCCCATTCGGGTCAGCGGCGAGGCTCCTGGAACTACTGCGGGGTCATCAAGCCGATCCTGTCGATGCCCGCGCCCCGGATCGTGTCAATCACCTTGGCAACCGCCTCAAACTCGAGTTCCGGAGCGCCCGAGACAAAGACCACACGTTCGTCACGCATCTTGAAGATCTCTCCCAGCCGCTGTCCGAGCGTTTCCAGAGTTGTGCGCTCGGTATTGATGGCAATCGACCGGTCGCCCCTGACTTCGACCACAACGGCCTGGCGCGTCCGCTCAGGGTCCGGCGGTTGGCTGGATTGTTGCGGGACAAGGGTATCGAGCCCCTTGGGAGCAACCGGAGTGATGACCATGAAAATGATGATCAACACGAGCAGAACGTCGATCATCGGGGTCACGTTGATTTCCGCGCGGGGACCGTTTGGTTTGCCTGCAACCGCCATTGACATGTTGGACACCTCTCGCCTATTGGACGCCGGTAAAGCGCGTTCGGTGCCATCATGTCCACGTGTCCGGCTACAATCCGCCGCGCCTGCGATACGCGGGAATCTGGCGGCCAAGAGTGTCGTCGATCACCTTCAGTTTCTCTTCCAGCGTGTCGGGCGTGTAGATGTAGTCCTGCTCCCACTCGTAGCCCAGGCGCGAATCGCGGCGCGCGGTCTCGCGCGACGACTGCGTCCGGACCCGCTCCTCGCGCAGCAGCGCCGCCATCCGATCGAGCAGGGCGCGCTTCTCAGCCGTGCCGTTCGACTTCGCCAGCGACAGCCGCATCTGCTCGAACTCGATGATGGCGTGCTCGCTGCGCATCATGCGCTCGAGTTGCTCGGCCAGCAGGACCTCGCGAAACGCGGCCTTCTGTTTGGCCGCCGGCGCCCGAAGCGCCGCGTCGCGATAGCTCTCGAGACCCTGTTCCATGCGGTCCGCCGCCAGATTCAGGTACTTCTGGAAGACCGGAATCGAGAAGAACCGGATGTAGCGCTCGACGTTGTTTTGCTGGTTGGTGAAATCCGGCCAAAAGACGAGCCGGCTCGGAACGTAAGGCCAGTAGGGGTTGAGTTGCGACTGGCGGCTCCACAACGCCTGATCGCTCCAGGAGTGCTCGAGCGTCATGGCGCGCGGCTTGGGTTTTTCAAAGAACAACGGCGACGCGACCGCGTTGCAGCTTCCCCAGTTGGGACCGGTGTCGGGGTACACCTGGATCGCTTCGCTGAAGTGCTTCCAGGCGGCGAGCACGCGGTCTTCGTTTCCCGCGCCGAACTCGCGGCGGGCGATCCGGCGGAGCAGGTCATCGAGAGGCGGAGCGTCGCTCCAGGCGTACCACGCCCGCATCTCGGCGACCCAGTTGGGCTTGAAGCCATAGCTCCACGTTTCGAGAGTGCCGTCGATCTTCCACTCCTCCAGCGCCTTGTAGCGCGCGTACCACTGATACGGGAACGGCAGGTACGGGAATGTGCCGAACTGCCAACTGGCGAATGTATCGGCCTTCGAATAGATCGCGCGGAACTTGCGCTTGCGGGCAGCCTCGAGTTGCGCGCGCGTGACTTCCGCCGGCCCCACCTGGCTGATGGCGTAGTCGCGCAGATAGCCCTTCTGCCCATCCAGTTCGAAGCCCTTGCCGTTCTCGAAGGTCAGCAGAGGAATCGATTCCTCGGGCAGTTGCGTCATCACGTAAGCCTTGTTGGGCGCCTGCTCGGGGCGGAAGTCCACGTTGTATTCCCACGGCAGCATCTCGATCGCCGGGTTGATCTTGTGCGCCTCCTCCGTCGCGATGGCCACGGCGCGCGACCATTCCTTCACCCAATTGCGGAGGTCCTGGTCGCCGTGTCCTCCCGCGCCGAACCACTTCTTGTAATAAAAGCCTTCGGTCAGCAGGACGTAGCCGCGGATTTCGGGGAACTCGGTGACGATGTCGCGCACGAGCTTGCGCAGGCCGTCGATGTTCTCGGGCGTGCCGGTGTAGTGATAGAGAATCGGAGCGTAGATATCGATGCCGAACTTCGCGGCCCGGCGCAGCAGGTCCTTCATCACGCCGGGCTTGTGTTCGTACATGTCGTCCCAGTGCGGGCCGACGCCCGGCGCGTTGTTAGGGTTGCGGTAGATGGAGCAGTGGATCGCGTCGAAGCCGTACAACGGCAGCGTGGCGAGATAGCGGTCCGGCCAGGTCATCCAGCCGAGGCCGGACAGAGTCATGCGCGCCTGATAGAGACTGTGCCGCACGGTGTTCAGGTTTGCGGGCAGCAAGGGCGCCTCCCGCAGGCTGAACCGCATGACGAGGTTGTACAGGCCGTACATCGCGCCGCGGTCATCGAACCCGCAGATGGCCACGCGGTCGCGGGCGGCAATGATCTGGTAGTCCTTCTTCGCCTCGAGCCGCTCGCCGCATCCGGGCATGGCCGGGCGTGCGCCCGCGACGATCACCTTCGGCTGGTTTTGCCACGAGTCGATTGACGCGGCGCGATCGATGCTGGTTTGCACTCGCATCGCGGTTCGCAGGTACCGCTGGAGTTCCTCCGCGGCGGTCCGCAGAGGCAAGGAGGCGTCGGCTCGAATCCGAATGGTCCAGCCCGCGCCGCCGATTTCCATCTCGTCCGGGCCCGCCTTGACCAGCGGATCGCGGGGACGCGGCGGAAGCCCCTCGGAGTGCTGGCGCAGGAAATCGTAGGATTCCTCCACGGGCAGCGCAGGAAGGGCCTTTGCCTCGAACGCTCTTGTAGAAACGCGAGTTTGCGCCAAGGCGCTCAGGCCGATGAGCAAGACACACAACCGATGCATACAGTCAACTCTTAAGGGCCGCGGAGGCGCGTGTCAACCGGCCTCCTTCCGATTCCAGGGCGCCAGTCGGATAATCTCGTAGAGATGAATCGCAGGGACGCTCTCCTTACTCTGGCGGCGTGCGCAACAGCGAACGCCGCCCCTTCACTGTCCGCGGCCGAAGACGCGGATCGGATTACGATTGCGACGCCGCACCTGGATGCCGCGATTCGCAAAAAGGGCTACGTTTCCGGGGTGGCCGCACAGTCCCTGGTCGACCGCAAGACCGGATTCCGCGACGCGGGGTTCGGCCTGGACATTGTCGACTGGATCATGGAACCGGGCAGCGACGAAGCCGATCGCGCGCGACTGGCGGGCGACCTGAAGTACGAGTACGGCAACCTCTATCACGGCAATATTCCGAAGCGCAGCATTGAGGGACCGCAGATCTGCACGCAGGCGAAGGTTGTGGAGCCACGGCTGATCCGAGGGAAGGGCTTTGTCGCGGTGAAGACAAGCTGGCAGTACCGTATCGCCGCGCCCGGCAGGAAGACCGGCTCGGTGTGGGACCAGACCCTCGTTTTTCCCGCCGGCGCGCGCTACTTCGTGTCGAGCGACAGGATTACAACCGTGAACTCGAGCGAAGCCATGTTCCTGCGCCTCGACATGCCGGGCCACATCAAGCACAAACGCGGGGACACCTTCAGCGAGGTGTTCCTGAGCTATCACGGGCGGATCCCGGCCAGCGAGTTCTTCACCGATTTCCCGCCCGACGCAAAGTTCCTGTACCGCCGGGGGAAGGGGAAGATCCCAAAGCGGATGATCCGGGCGTACCACCTGCGCGACCCGCAAACGGGCAAAGACGGGCCATGGCTGGCGGGAATGACATTGAACGCCGCGGACGTGAGCGAGGCCTGGTGCCATCAGCGAGGGTATGTGTGCATGATCGAAGAGTTCGGCGGCCGCCCGATCCGACCGGGCCAGTCGTTCAGTGCGGCCTTCATTGTCGGGTTCTTCGATTCGATCGAGGAGATGGAACGGGTGAACGATCGCCACTCGGGCCATAGCGGGCTCGAGGTGACCGCGGAACGGTGGAGACTGACGTAGGCGCGGAGGAGTCTGCCGGGCCTCTTCACCATGGTTCACTGTGCGCGGTACACACCGAAGTCGAAAAGGCACTCAAGTGATCTTCACTCCGCAAAGCCGGTCGGAGACCGGTCGGACACCGGCGCCACAAAAAAGGGCCAAACTCCAGCAAGTGGTCATCTGACCACTTGCGTTGCTATCCTTAGGACGGTATGAAAGAGCGAATTGTCGGCGCCACGGAGTTCAAGGCGAAGTGCCTCGCCTTGCTGGACGAGGTCGCTGACGGAGCCGCGGCAATCACGATTACCAAGCGAGGCCGTCCGGTCGCCCGTCTGGGACCCGTCGCGAAGAAGTCGTGGAAATCCCCGGAGGGCATTTTAGCGGGCAAGCTCGAGATCGTGGGCGACATCGTTAACTGCGACACGTCCGATTTGTGGGAAGTGCTCAAGGAGAAATAGAGGCTTACCTTTGGCGGTCCGATTTCTTCTGGATACGCATGTACTGATCCGCTGGTTGGTCGACCCAGGAAAACTCTCTCGCGATCAGATGCGAGTTGTTCGCAACTCGGTGCTGGCGACTGAGCCGCTGGGTATCAGTGCGATGTCACTGATCGAGATTGCCCTCCTCACGACCGGGCGCGGCTCCCGAATCAAGGGAACCGCCGATCACGTCCTCACCGCGATCAAGGACAACCCCGTGCTCAGCCTTTTTCCCATAACCCTCGAAATTGCCTCCGAGGTCGCCTCCCTTGGCGACGCGCTGCGAGATCCCGCGGACCGAACGATCGTGGCCACGGCTCGCGTCCACAGGTTGAGGCTGGTCACGTCCGATCAGCGCATCATCGAATCGGGGCTAGTCCCGGTGGTCGAGTAATCCCCCTTCAACGCACAAGGTCCTGCTCGCGGGCAGCCACACGCAGGTTGCCCTGCATCGTCGTGATCCAGATCTCGCCCGGGGTGTGCTCATACAGCCACGGATACGAAAGCCACTTCTTCGCCTGTTTCGCCACCACCACGGGCTTCGACCAGGTCTTGCCGTCATCTTCGGAAAAAGCCACCGACAGTTCCTCGCGATGCCAACTCGCGGCACGCTCCGAGTAGTCCTTTCCGCGGCTCTCGTACGTCGTGGCGCCCTCGGGATACAGCCGATTCCAGGCCAGCATCAAGCGCCCGCTCTTCAGTCGCAGCAGGTAGCCGGGCGAACTGCTGGCTTCGATCCGGCTGGGCCGCAACACATACCAGTACCGGCCATCATCGGAGAAGGCCTCCCAGAACTTGTCGTGGTTCGATCGGAGCAGCATCCAGACGCGGCCGTCCTCGAGTTCGGCGACGGTGGCCTCCACCGCTCCGTCGTGATGCCCCCTGCCTCCCAGGTCGAGCATGTTGCCGGCCCGCCATGTACGGCCGTCGTCATCGGACCAATACGTCTGCGTCAGGTGGCGCGGCGACTCGTGCACCAACTTCTGCGACACCAGAACCACGCGTCCGGAGCGTAGTTGGATCATGCTTCGGATGGCGCCACAGTAACCGTCGTGGATTTTGACGGGATCGCGCCACGTCTTGCCTTCATCCTCGCTGCGAACCACCCAGACCGGCAGTTGCGCATCGGGAATCGGTTCGTTCTTCTGTTTGTCCCAACCCCACTTCCGCTCGTTCAGGTTCATGTAGGCCATCAGGATGGTGCCCTTCTGCGTCCGCACCAGAATGCGTTCGTTGCTGACCTTGAACTTCGTCTCGTCCGCGAGCGGATACGTGGCGGAGTAGGTGGCGCCGTCGCGAGTGACGTAGGCCGTGTTGCCGACGACGCCGAGCGCACTGCCGTCGGCGAGTTTCACATAGGGAGAGGCTTTCATAGCAGCCAGTTCTCGCGCCTTGGGATGAAGGCGCAACTCCGGTTCGGCCGCAAACACGAGGGATGGGAGTATCAACAAAACAATTCGTCGCACACAGACATTCTCTATGAAATACCGGGTTCGTGTAGAATCGGTTCGCGACTATGCCTCGATTCTCCCTATCGCGCCGCGCTGCGCTGGCAGCCCTGGCCGCAGGTTCTCAATCGTTCGGCGCGCCGTTTCGCGCCCTTCCGTTCACGATTCGCCGCGAAGTCCCGCTGCAGGATGCGAATCCACAATTCTGCTGGTTTCACCCGCGGGCCGTGGCGATCCCCAAACGCGGCGTACGCGGGATGCCGCGCGTGGTCATGACGCTGAGCAAGCATCTCGACGAAGACGACCACTACTCCGGGCTCTGGTACATGTACACCGACGACCTCGGGGCGACGTGGAAAGGTCCGTTCGAGCCCAAGGAACTCGTCGCAAGAAGCGCCGCCGACGGGATGCACGAGTCCGTGCACGACGTCACTCCGGGGTGGCACGCCAAAAGCGGGAAGGTGTTGGCAGTCGGCGGCCGGACGTACTACGCACCAAGCGGCAAGCACGTCAGCGGTCAGATCGGAAAGGGCGGTACGGCGTATGCGGTCTACGATCCGGTCAGGGATCGCTGGTCCGAATGGCGGACGCTCGAGTTCCCCAACGAACCGATGTTCGCCAACTGCCGAAGTGCGTGCTCGCAATTTGTAGTGAAGAACGACGGCGCGGTGCTCGTCCCCGTCTACTTCCAGAACCTCCCCACACCTCACGATGGAGTCACTGTTTTGGAGTGCCGGTTCGACGGCACGACACTCCGCTATCAGCGCCACGGGTCGGTGTTCTCCGACAACACCAAGCGCGGGCTGGCCGAGCCCTCGCTGGTTGCGAATGGCGGAAAGTACTACCTCACGATTCGTCATGATGACTACGGCTACGCGACGGTCAGTGATGACGGCCTCAACTACCGTCCGATGAAGCGGTGGACGTTCGACGACGGCAGCGATCTGGGGAGCTTCAACACGCAGCAGCATTGGCTGGCCCACTCGGATGGGCTGTTCCTCTGCTATACATCGCGCAGGCCGGAGAACAAACACATCGCTCGCGCCCGCGCGCCGCTGTTCATCGGACAGGTGGACCCGGAGCGGCTGTGCGTGGTTCGACCCACCGAACAGATCCTGATCCCCGAGCGCGGACTGATGCTGGGCAACTTCGGCGCGGATGCGATCACGGAACATGAATCGTGGGTCACCGACGCGGAGTTCCTGTGGTATCGGGCGGGGCTAAAGCCGACGGCCAAGGGCGGGAACGGCAGCGTGTGGGTGGCCCGGGTCCAGTGGTCCAAACCGAACCGGCTCGCGGCACGGTGAGCCGGTCACCCTTTGCAGTGTACGCCGTCGTCGGCTATCCTTCGGACTCGCCGCATGCTCGACACCGCCGTCATTGCCATCTACTTCCTGCTGGTCTTCGGGATAGGTTTTTACCACTCACGCCGCGAACGAACGCCGGCCGAGTATTTCCTGGCAGGCCGGCATGTTGGCTGGTTCGCCGTCGGCGCCTCGCTGTTTTCCACCAACATCGGCAGCGAGCACTTCATCGGGCTTGCCGGGTCTGGGGCATCCACCGGACTCGCCGTCGGCTGCTATGAATGGTCGGCCAGTTTCTGTCTGTTCTTTCTCGGCTGGCTCTTTGTTCCCTTTTACCTGCGCAGCAAAGTGTTCACCATGCCGGAGTTTTTGGAGCGCCGCTATTCGCCCGGCTGCCGCTGGTACCTGACGGTCATTTCGCTGGTCGCCTACATCTTCACCAAGATCTCGGTGGCGCTGTTCGCGGGCGGCATCCTGATCCGCGAAGTATTCGGATGGGATTACATGACCTCGGCGGTGCTGCTGGTGATCGCCACGGGAGTGTACACCGTGTCGGGCGGTTTGGCCGCTGTCATTTATACGGATCTGTTTCAGTCCATCGTGCTGATCCTCGGCGCAATTGTTCTCACCTTCATCGGCCTTGACCGCGCGGGCGGATTTGCCGGACTTCGCCAGGCGCTGCCCCCGGATTTCTTCCACATGATCAAGCCGATCGACGACCCGTCCTACCCGTGGCTGGGGACGACCGTGGCCACACTGATTCTCGGCACCTGGTACTGGTGTACCGATCAGGTGATTGTCCAGAAGACTCTCTCGGCCAAGAACGTCCACGAAGCGCGCCTCGGAGCGATCTTCTGCGCGTCGCTCAAGATCCTGCCGGTATTCATCCTGGTACTACCGGGCCTGATTGCGAAAACCCTGTGGCCGAACGACGTCACCGGCGACAATGCGTACCCGCTGCTGGTGTTACGGCTGATGCCTGCCGGACTGGGCGGACTGATGGTCGCGGCAATGCTGGCCGCCCTGATGTCTTCCCTCAGTTCTGTCTTCAATTCATGCTCGACGCTGATCACGATGGATGTGTTCAAAAAGCTGCGCCCGGGGGCGAGCGAACGAACGCTCGTTCTGGTTGGCCGATGGAGTACGGCCGCCATCGTCGGGCTGTCGATCGCCTGGATTCCGTTCATCCGGAACCTGAACAACGAGATCTATCAGTACCTGCAAAGCGTGTCCGCGTCGATCGGCGCCCCAATCACGGCCGTGTTTCTCACGGGAATTCTGTGGCGAGGCGCGACGGCAAGGGCAGCGTTGATCACGCTCATCCTGGGCGGATTGCTGGGCGCGGGCCGCTTTGTCCTGGAGGTTCTTCACAACGCGGTGAAAATGGACCTCGGCGCGCTCAACCGAGTTGCCGAATTCAGCTTTCTCAATTTTGCGGTGCTGATCTTCCTGTTTTGCGTGGCGCTGATGGTGGCCATCAGCCTGGTGAGCGAGCGTGTGCCGCGCGAGCGGTTGGAGCAACTGACGATGAATTGGAACGACCTTCACGGTTCGCTCGATACCGAGCCCGGAAGCCGGCGCGGTCTCGCGATCTTGACCCTCGTCGTGGGCGGGATCATCGTGGGGTTGTGGTCTCATTTCGCGTGAAGGAGGATGGATGCCGCGCCGGACGATCGTAGTGGGTCTGATCCTGTTGGCCGTGCGCAGCGCGACCGCCGCCCCGCCGCACCCGGATCCCCAGGTCCAGAAGACGCTCGAGTGGTTTCAGGACCAGAAGTTCGGGCTGTTCCTGCATTGGGGCGCCTACAGCCAGATGGGCTGCATCGAGTCCTGGCCGCTAGTGTGGGCGGACCGGAAGTGGTCGAATCCGTCCATCCGGACGCGGGAGGAGATGATCGCCTTCCGCGAGAAATATTTCGCCCTACCCACGACATTCAATCCCGCCGCTTTCGATCCAGCCGGCTGGGCGGCGCTGGCCCGAAAGGCCGGCATGCGGTATGTCGTCTTCACCACCAAGCACCATGACGGCTTCGCCATGTTCGACACCCGGCAGTCGGACTATCGCGTCACCGCCCCCAATGTCCCATTCAGCAAACACCCTCGAGCCAATATCACTCGCGAGGTGTTCGACGCGTTTCGCGGGCAGGGCTTCGGCATCGGCGTCTACTTCTCGAAATCGGACTGGCGAACGCCCTACTACTGGAAACCGGGTGTGTTCGCCGAAGACCGCAACCCCAATTACGATGTCGCGGCCGAACCGGACCGCTGGGCGAAGTTCGTCGAGTTCGTGCACGGGCAGATTGGCGAGTTGGCCAGCGGCTACGGGAACGTGGACATTCTCTGGCTGGATGGAGGGCAGGTCCGGCCGCCGAAGCAGGACATTCAGATGGACCGGTTGGTCCGGATGGCGCGAAGCCGCCAACCCGGATTGATCGTCGTCAACCGCGCCAGCAAGGGATTGTACGAGGACTACCGCACGCCGGAGCAGGAAGTGCCGGAGCAGCCGATCTTCGACTATGTCTGGGAAAGCTGTTTGACCATGGGCACACAGTGGTCATTCAAACCGAATGACACGTACAAGTCGTCGCGCGATCTGATTCAGTTGCTGGCGCGCATCGTCTCGCGAGGCGGCAACCTGCTGCTCAACATCGGCCCACAGCCGGATGGACGTCTCCCCGCCGACGCGGTAAATCGATTAGAGGAAATCGGCCGCTGGATGGAAGTCAACGGGGAGTCGATTCACGGCTCGCGGCCGGTGTCGCCGTACTTCGCCGGCCAGACGGTGTTCACGGCAAGAGGCAACGACATTTACGCGGTCTACTTGCCTAACGCAGGCGAGACCCGCCTGCCGGCCCGCATTCCTCTCGGCGATCTGCCTGCCGCCGGTTCTGGGCGCCTTCTGGGTTCGGAAGAAAAGGTAGAGGTCAAGGACCACGCCATCCGCGTTCCCACGCAACTTGCAGACCGGAGTTCCGGACAGCCCGCCTGGGTTTTCCGGCTGGGTCGCCGTCAATAGAAAGACAGCCCCTTCATGGGGTAGTGTTTTCGATTGAGCGTCCAGAGCTTTGCTCCGTTCAAGATGGCTGCTGCTCCGATCAAGGCGTCTCCCAGTTCCAGACTGTGGCTCTTCCTGTATTCGCGGAGAAACTGGCCCGCTAGACGGCCCGTCTCCCCGTCGAGCGGAACGCATCGTAGGGCGTTGAAGAGATGTTCCAGGGCTTCATATTCCTTCGCGCGCGCGCCGTGCCACAGTTCAGCGACCGACACCGGAGTGCACAGCACGACGTGCGCCGAATCGCTGAGATCGGTCCACAGAGCGAGGATCGTGGTGTTCCTGGCCCGTGCTACGTCAATCAGGATATCCGAGTCAACCAGTACGGTCACGGCGCCCCATGTCTCTCAATACGGCTGCCCCGCCGGAGCTTGCGTAAGTAGCTTTCTGTATCGGGGAGGTCGCGCTTATCCTTCCAGATGCCGACGATGCCCTGCATGGCTTTCCTGCGCCGTTCGAGATCGCCCAGGTATCGATCCCGTACGGCCTCCCGCACCAACTCGGAGATGGATGTCCGGAGCGCCCGCGACCTCGCGTGGAGGGCCAGCCAGAGGTCATCGTCCAAGTAGAGTTGCGTTCGTCTCACGATGTATAGTATACATCGCGGTGCTCGCCTGCGCCGTTCTCCATAGAAAGCTGCGAGTAGATCGCGTGTGCTGCACAAATTCGGGGACACGTGGCCTCGCACGCCGGGCGCCGTGACGCAAGTAGAGTTGCATTCATTACACGGAGTTCTCCATCGCGTTACCTGGAAACGACAAAGCGCCCCCGGCGTGAGGTCGGCTTGCTCCTCGAGCAAAGTTTGGAATTTCAAGGTAACAGGGTTTTCATGGAGCCGTCGAACAAGGCTGCTATGATTCGCTTGGATGCAAGGTTTCCAGTTATGGTTCATCGCCCTGATCTGCACTGTGTTCAGCCTACCCGCCAGAGCCGCCGATGCTCTGGCTCCGGACGGTAACACCACCAAGCCCCGTGAGTCACTTCGCAGCCGGTCGCAGCGCTATCGTGCGGACGCGGTGATCACCCTGTTTTCATTCCCGATTTATTCGCGCAAAGGTGTCGGCAGCGGATATGCCATTGAGGAGAGGTGGAAACGGGATGACATCCGATTCCAGTCGCTGCAATTCGCGGCGGGCTCCCTGCCTGCGCGGGCCGTGGGGTTGAACCGGCTCGGCTTCATTCAGGAACTCACGCAATCGGATCCCGGGCGAGCGCCGGAAACCAGCTATTTCGGGTTCATGACGGAGTCGAAGGAAGAGAGTCTGGACGAGGCCAGAAAAGCGGCGAAGGAGAAAGACAGTGGAGGCCGGTACAAAGCGCTGGTCGGATTGCTGCGTCCCGGCGAGTCGCGAAGCAGAGTCTTCAATATCAATGCGGCGAGCGCCGAGGGATGGGCCGACTGGGATCGGTTGTTGCCGAGTGTGCGCCAGACCGTGCAAAAAGAACGCCAAACACCGAAAACGCCGGAGTCCATACAGTCCGCGGTACCGGCATCGACAGGTTCTTTTCTCGCCGCAGTCGTCAACGAGATGACCGCAAAGCCCGGGGCAAGCGACGGTTATTTCGTCTACGGGAAGGGGCGTCACCGTTTGCGGGTAGAACGGACCGCGGACCCGAAGATGGGCAAAACGCTCGCCGAGAAGTCGATCGCCTCGAGCGCGGACCGCGTATTCCGCCTGGATGGCACGATCACCGACGGCGGAAACGGCAAGAAGTCGAAGTTCCGGATCTGGTATGAGCCGGGAGAGGAATCGGTGCTGCCGCTTCGGTTTGAACTGCAGCCCCGGTCCTTCCTGCACCTCGTTTTCGAGTCCGATCCAGCCGTGGGAAGTCCTGCCCTCTCCTTTGTCGCGGCCGGCACGTAACGGGTCTTGCGAACGCTATCCTAGGGAGGAATGCCTTCGTTTGAAGTGAAGACTCCGCAACGCACATATTCCGTCATTGTCGAGCGCGGTGTGCTGGAGCGGTTGTCTGAGTACCTTCCCGCCAGACACGGAAAGGTGTTCGTCGTCTCGACCGAGGATGTCCTTCGCCACCAGGGCGAGCGACTGGCCGCCAGTCTTCGGAACGTCGATCACTCCGTACTGCGCCTGCCCGGCGGTGAAGAGCGGAAACGGCTCGCTTCTCTGGAATCCCTGGCCGAAGAGATGGTCGCCCGTGGCGCCGATCGTTCGAGTCTGGTCGTCGCCTTTGGCGGCGGCATCGTCAACGACATGGCAGGGTTCCTGGCCGCGATGTTCATGCGGGGGATTCCCGTAGTGCAGGCGCCGACGACCCTGCTGGCCCAAGTGGACGCGGCCATCGGCGGCAAGACCGGCGTAAACCTGGTGGCCGGCAAGAATCTGATCGGTGCGTTTCACCAGCCCCTGTCCGTGTTGATTGATCCTTCCGTGCTCGAGTCGCTTCCCGAGCGGGAGTACCGTGCCGGGCTCTATGAGGTGATCAAATACGGGATCATCCGCAGTCCCCGTTTGTTTGACCTGTTGACCCAGCAGCGCAATCGGGTATTCCGGCGCGATCCGGAGGTCGTTGACGACTTGATCGCCGAGTCCGTGAAGATCAAGGCGGAAGTGGTCTCCGCCGACGAGCGCGAAGGCGGACTGCGGCGCATTCTCAACTACGGCCACACGTTCGGCCATGCCCTGGAGGCCGAAACCGCGTACTCTCACATGCTGCACGGCGAGGCGGTGGCTTTCGGGATGAACGCCGCGGCCTTCCTCGGCGGGCAACTCGGACTGATTTCCGAAGACATCACGCGGACGTTGGTCGACACTGTGGCCGCTTATGGCCCAATCCCCTCCCTGCGGGGCATCTCGGCCGAGAACCTGCTGAGCCGGCTGGCGCACGACAAGAAGACGATTCAGGGGAACGTGCATTTCGTACTTCCCGTGGCGATCGGCAGCGTGATTGTGCGAAGCGGTGTGGGCGAGGCCGACGCACGGAGGGCGATCGAGCGGGCGCTTGCATGTTGACCGTGAAGGGGACAACTCCGGAAGGCGCGGCCACCGAACAGGAGGCTTCCCGGTGGGTGCGCCAGATGTTCGGAAGGGTGGCGCCGCGTTACGATCTCGCCAATCACGTCCTGTCCTTCAACATCGATCGCTACTGGCGCTCGCGCACGGTCAGCCGTCTGGAGAGCCGGATTCGCAAGCCGTGCGCGCGCGTGCTCGACCTTTGCTGCGGCACCGGCGACCTGATGCTCGCCCTGGCCGCACGCCGGGGCGCGCCCGTCCTGGGCAGTGACTTCTGCCATCCGATGCTACTCGCGGCCGCGGCCAAGTCGGGAAACGGCTCCGCGCTTTTTGAAGCGGACGCCCTCGAATTGCCCCTTCGAGACGCAAGCCTGGATGTGATTACCGTCGCCTTCGGCTTTCGCAATCTGGCAAACTACCGCCTCGGCTTGAAGGAAATGCGCAGAGTGTTGCGGCCCGGCGGCGTTGCCGCCATTCTCGAATTTTCGCAGCCACCGAATGCGGCCTTCGCGCGGCTGTACGACTTCTATTCGAGAAAGATCCTTCCCGGCATCGGCGGGTTGCTTTCGGGGGCGCCGGATGCCTACCGCTATTTGCCGGAGTCGGTGAGGAGGTTTCCGGCCGCCGAGGAACTCTCGATCCAGATGACCGAAGAAGGGTTCCGGTCTGTGGAGTTCGAACGGATGACGTTAGGCATTGTGGTCCTGCACCTTGGGGAGGTCTAGTCTGCGCTGGCTTGTCGGTCTTCTCGTGGTGACGTCGGCTTTCTGCGAATCGCCGACGGTGGCCGCGGACCGTTTACGAGCCCACGTTCGGTTCCTATCGTCCGACGAACTCGAGGGGAGGGGCATCGGGACCCGCTCGGAACGGTTAGCCACCCACTACATCGCAACCCAGTTCCAACTGGCGGGCGCGGTGCCCGCCGGCCAGGATGGGACGTTCTTTCAAAGGGTTCCGCTGGCTGGAGTGCGCTCGCGAAAGACAGCGTCGCTGACGGCCGTGCGTCAGAGTGTCCGTCTATCGCTAGGTTGGCTGGACGATTTTGTTGGCCACAACCGGCGGCAGACAGAGCGTGAACAGGTGGACGCCGAACTCGTGTTTGCCGGCTATGGGATCGTCGCGCCGGAGTTTGCGTGGGACGACTACAAGGACGCAGACGTCAGGGGCAAGGTGGTGTTGCTGTTTGCCGGGGAGCCGTCTCTCGACGACCCGAAGATGTTCGCAGCCGGCGCCCTGACGCGATACAGCGGGTGGAGCTACAAGTACGACCAGGCGTTGCGGAAAGGGGCCGTCGCGGCTCTGCTGATCCACACGGAGCCGACTGCCGGTTTCGGATGGCAAACCGCGCAAGCGTCATGGAGTGGCGAGCGAACTGATTCCCGCCTTTCCCAAGATGCACGGGAGTTGGCCTTCGCCGGTTGGCTATCGGAAGAGGCGGGAGGCCAGTTGGTTCGGCCCGCGACCGTCCAGCAACTGCTCGACGACGCTGGTTCGAAGAACTTCCGGCCGGTCTCGTTGGGCTGGCGCCTGCGCCTGGACATTCCAAGCGACGTGCGCCAGTTTGAGTCGCGCAACGTGGTGGCGATGATTCCCGGGTCGGAACTCGCGTCAGAGGCAGTGGTCTTTGCCGCGCACTGGGATCATTTGGGGCTGGGCATGGCAATCGACGGCGACTCGGTGTACAACGGCGCCATCGACAACGCGACCGGTTGCGCCGTGCTGATGGAACTCGCGCGGGCCTGGGGAGCGCTCCTGGCCAAGCCTCGGCGCTCGGCGATCTTTCTGTCTACCCTCTCGGAAGGCGGCAGGATGGAGGGTGCGAACCAATACATGAAGCACCCGGCGATCCCGCCTGGAAAGACCGTGGCCGCGTTTGGCTTCGATGCGCTGGACCCCGTGCCGAGGACGCTCGATGTCCTCGCGGCCGGCGCGGAGCGTACCACTTTATGGCCTTTGGTGGAGCAGGTGGCCCGGCGATTCGGGCTGGAAGCCGCCGCCAGTTCCGGGGTAATGGCCGCCGGGCCGTTCCACTCCGATCATGATTCGTTTGCCAAGGCTGGGATTCCAACGGTCTGGTTGCACAACGGAATTCGACTGGCCGCAGCGAGCCCGACCCGGCAGCCTTACCATCTACCTTCCGACGAGTACGGGGACAGCTGGGATTTCGCCGGCATCGAGCAGCTTGCCATGTTCTCACTGGCGCTTGGGCTGGACGCCGCGAACATGAGCGTCCTGCCGACCTGGAACAAGGGAGACGAATACCTGCCCGTGCGGCAGAAGAGTTTCGACGAGGCGGCCCGGCGCGCCCGATGATGGACGTGCTGTATAGCGCCGCGCACGGCGGCTTCGCGGGAGAGGATGTGCCGCTGGGCGGTGGCGCGGCGGTGTGCAACCAACTCGCGGTGGAATGGGCCCGAACGAAGCCATTCCGTCTGCGTCTGCTGACGCCGTCGTTGCTGGGGGACCACGCTCCGCACGGTGGGGAACTGGTTCGATACTCGGAGCGTGAGTATGCCCGGTTCTGCTACCGATTCGACCGTGCCGTTACTTCGGAGATGCTGAATCACGATCCGGCAAAGACCCGGGTACTGATCAACGATATTTCCGAAGCGCCGGATTTCGAAAGGTTGCATAGCGCGGGCTACCGTCTGTTCACGATCTACCACGTGGATGTGGTCGCCTACGTGGCACGCATGTACGGGCGCGGAATGGCGGCGCCCAAGACGCTCGTGAAGTGGTACGACGCGGCTCGGTTTCTGTTTCCGCGGATTGCGAGGCTGGTGTTTGAAAAACAGAAGCAGAGTTTGCTGTTTTCGCACAGGGTCATCGTACCGTCGGAAGAGATGCGCGGCCTCCTGCTTTCCTGCTACCCGCGGGTCCCCGGCGAACGGATCCGGGTGCTGCCGTGGGGCCATTGGTTGGAGCCGTCCGCCGCCTTACCTGTTGAGACCGCGGCCTTGCGAGCCGAACTGAAGATCGACGGAACCCAGCCTGTCCTTGTAACGCTAAGCCGGATTTCTCCCGAGAAGGGTCAGCACCTCCTGCTGGAGGCCCTGGAGAAATGGGAATCAGCAGCCGACTATCCGCCGGGCGGTGTCACGTTGATGATTTGTGGAGATGCAGCCTTCATGGCCGGGCGCCGATACCTGGGCCGCCTGCATCGTCTCGCTTCGCGGCTGCGGCGGACACGGGTACTCTTTCCCGGCTACGTCACGGGACGGCGCAAACAGGCGGTGCTTGCGGCAGCGGACCTGTACGTGTTCCCTTCGGTGCACGAATCATACGGGCTCACGCTCATGGAAGCCCTCTCGATGGGCTTGCCCGCGGTTTGTCTCGATCACCATGGCGCGCGCGAGGTGATGCGTCCGGAGTTTGGCGCGGTGGTTCCTCCCGGTGGCCTATTGGATGCCATCCGCGCGTTGCTGGCGGACGCGGACAAACGAAGATCCTGCGGACACGCGGCACGGGCCTGGGCCGCCACGCAATGCTTCTCCGATCGCGCGGCGACGCTTGCCGGCTGGCTCACCGAGTAGGCGATCTCTTGGGCAGAGTCTGCTTGGGGATTCTCAGCCCGAACGTTCCGGCAAACGACGCGAGATCGTACTTCGCCTGGACGCCAATCAGCGCGTGCGCCGCCCACGGCTCCAATCCGTAGTCGGTGACCAGCCACCGGATCATGTCGGCGGTGGCCAGTTCCAGGGTCTCGCGCAATTCGCCTTTCTCCTTCGCCCCGATACTGACGATCCATTCCGGTGTTTCGGCGCGGGGAATCGTCAGACGTGCCTTCTTGCGAAGATCGACGGTCACTTCCACGTCGAGCGATGTCTCGACGCCGGAGCCGATGGCTTCGCCGTCACCCTGCAACGCGTGGCCGTCGCCGAAGAAAAGAAGCGCTCCGGGATGGAACACGGGCAGCATCACCGTCGTGCCTTCGCGGATGAGGTTGTAATCGAGGTTGCCGCCCCAGTAGCCCGCGGGCCCTGACCGCGGTGAGAAGTCACCTTCGGGCGCCACGCCGATGCAGCCCAACATGGGCACGGCGGCAAACTCCAGGCGCACCTTGCCGCTTTTGGGCTCGCGCAGGCGGACCAGGCTCTTGCCAAGATCGATATCCCATGGCCGCAGGTAGTCGTAGCCTTTGTAAACCACGTCCGGACGAGGCTTTTCAGACGCGAGGTCCGCGGCGAGCTTCGGGACGCCCGCCTGGTACCCCGTGTAGCCGTAATTCCGGTTGAGGCGGACTCTGTCAAGACGAACGATCAGCGTATCGCCGGGTTCGGCGCCCTCAATAAAGAATGCGCCCGTGAGGGGGTTGCCGTGAGTCTTGGTGTGACGGACGCCCTTCAAATCGAAGCCGGCCGAATCGACGGTCTTCGTGACGATGCGGTCCCCCGGCTTGACTCTGGCAAGGACGGGATGAGACCTGGAGAACGTGTGGTAATAGCTCTCCCCAACGATGCGATGGGTCTCGGCGAGACCCGCTCCCGCAAGGGCGACACTGAGAACCGACAATGCGAATGACGGCGATGACAAGGGACGGAGCGGCTCCATGGCTGGAAAGTGTATCAGACCGGTGTTTGTAGCTGTGGAATTCATGGGCGACACATTCATGGGCGACACCTCGCGTCAGGCGGAGTGCCGCGCTGGTCCCTTGAGCCCGGTCTAGGCTTTGGCCACGTCCACACGAACGCGAGAGAGAGCGAGAACCCTCAGATACGCACTGTGCCGCCGATCCCCCATCGACAGTCAACTGCATCTCCGCCAGGATCCACAGCAACATAGAAGTCGACGATACTGTGGCTCAGTTCGCTCGCCGGCACGGAATACTGATGACGCGCAACTTGCCAATGAAGCTGGTGCACGCGGTCTTCGTGAGCCGTACTAACAGCAAGGTACTGCGATAGCAGCGAGAGGACGGGTGTATCGCTCGGGCTCAAGAGCGGCGGCTCCGGCAATCGCCCCGCACGGCCCGATTCCTCCCATCTCGGCATTGACAAGCCTCCACGGATGCGCCCTGAATCCATCGGGTCACCCTTCTATGTCCCTTATCGGCGCGCCGGTGGTTTTGGGCTTTCAAAGTTCGAACTCATGCGCTCGACGATCAGATTCGCCAAGCCCAGTCCTCCCTGATTCGCAAGGACTTCGGCCAGCGTCTCTTCCCCCATCTCCATGAGGGAAGCTCCCGTCTTGTCGGCCTCGGTCCCGTCGGCCGCTCCCTGTCTGGCGGCACGGAGTAGTTGGGTCATCAGCAGGGCCTCGAACTTCTGGGCGGCGTCTTCTAATCCGCCCCGCCTGCGATGGCTGGTGGCACCGTTCGAGGGAACGTCGCTCGGCGGCGCACTCGCGGCCTGCAGCACGTTCATCAAATCACCTCCACTTCAGCTTCCAGCGCTCCCGCCGCCTTCAGGCTCTGTAGGATCGCGATCACGTCGCGCGGCGTCGAGCCTATCTTCGCCAGGGCTCTGACCAACTCCTCCACCGTGGCGCCATCGTTGAGAATCACATTCCGTGCCTTCTCCTCCTTGGCCGCGACATCGACTTCGGGAACCACTGTCGTCTTTCCTTGGGACAGTGCAGGAGGCTGCGATACGGCGAGCCGCGTCTGGATTTCGACGCTCAGGTTCCCGTGCATGATGGCCACGGGGGTGATTCGGACCAGTTTGCCCATGACGATCGTGCCTGTCCGCTCGTTGATGATCACTTTCGAAACCCGGTCCGCTTCGACGGTCAGGGACTCGAGTTCGGCGAGGAAATCGACTCCCCGCGACGAATAGGCCGCCGGCAGTCGAACCGAAACCAGCGCGGGATTGTCCGCCTGAGCGAGACTCGTGTCCTTAAAGTGACTGTTCAGGCTGGCGGCGATTCGGGAGGCAGTCGTGAAGTCGGCCTGCCGCAACTGCAGGCGGATCAATGCCTGAGGGGCAATCGACGGAGCGGGCCGTTCCACCAGCGCGCCATTCGCGACACGGCCGACGGTGGGGTGATTCACGGTTTGGGAGTTTCCAGCACGCCCTGATCCAAACCCGCCCGTGACTACGGGCCCCTGTGCGACGGCATAGACGGATCCATCCGCTCCCTTCAGCGGCGTCAACACCAGCAGTCCGCCTTGCAGATTGGAAGCATCGCCGATGGACGCCGCGGTTACATCGATGCGGCCTCCGGGCTGCGAGAACGCCGGGAGGGTCGCAGTCACCATGACCGCGGCCGTGTTGTTGACACGAAGCGAGGCTCCAGGCACCTGAACCCCCATCCGTTCGAGCAGATTTGAGAGACTCTGCGCTGAAAACACCGTTTGACGCCGATCCCCGGTCCCGTTAAGCCCGACCACAAGTCCATAGCCGATCAGTTGGTTGTCGCGGACACCCGCCACGTCGACCAGTTCTTTGATGCGCGCCGGGGCGCCCCACGCCGATGGCAGCAAGCCGCCCAGCAACAAAGAGACGCAACGCCAAGGGAGCTTCATGAAAAATCCTCAGAAAGGCAGCAGCCCGAGCAATAGGCGGTACAGGAACATGGGCCGCCGGATCGCATCGCCAACAACCCCTTTTCCGTTGACGCGTATTTCGAGCATCGCCAGGCGATCCGACCGGACGAGATTCGCCGGACTCAGGTCCATTGGCCGGACCACCCCCCGCACGGTGACCAGTTGCCGTTCCGAGTTGACCAGCGTTTCCTTGATGCCTTCGACAACCATGTTGCCGTTCGGCAGGACGTGAACGACTCGCGCCGAAAGCGTCGTTGACAGCACCGTCTCACGGGAAGTCGTCCCCTGGCCGTCGAGGGTGGTCTCGTTAGACGTCTGTGCCAAGTCACTGAGTTCGGGCCGGGCGATCCCCCAAAGGGAAGCGATCCCTGTCTTGGTCGATGATTTTCGGGCGGTTTGCGTAGTCCCTTTCGAGGTGGCCGATGCTCGATCGGAAACCACGATCGTGACGAGGTCGTCCACGCGGTACGCGCGTGGGTCGCGAGCAAGGTCGCTCAGGGGCGCTTGCGGGCTCCAGAGAGATCCGGCGCTCTCCGACTGACCTTTGACCCGATCACGCCTGACCGCCTGATCAACGTACTGATCGAGCGGACTCCGCACTTCCAGTCTCTTGTCGGCGGCGCCGCCGCCGGTCACCGAGATCAACAGCACTGCAATCCATCTAGCCATAGTCCTCACATTGCCGGCACCGCGGTGCCCTTGCCGGTAATCCGGACCCGGATTCGACGGCCATTGGCCGCGTTCCGAACCCAGACGGTCTCGCCCGACCGCCCACGAGCCTCGGCCGTCGTTTCCAGCGCGAGCACTGCCATTCCCGCCTTCACTTCGATCCGGACATGGTCCCCGCGATTGACGTCGAAGGGGGTGTACACGGAATCACGCTCGATGACTGCGCCTGCCCGCATCGGCTTCCGGGCAACACACGACTCAACGTCACCGAGGCTCGCCATCGATCGCGCTGCCAACGGATGAACGCGGATGGTTTCTGTCCTGACGTCCGCCGGTCGGAGCAGTACTCCCGCATCGAGATCTCGCGTGGCGACAGCCACTTTGCGTTCAACAGCAAGGCGGACATTCGCCCAGAATGGCAGGCTGCGCCCGGTTCCGTAACGGACCAGTCCCCGCCAATGGTCGGGTTCAGCGCCTCCCCGGCGAATCAGGCCGGCGCGCGGGAATTTGATCACTCCATCGGGGAGTCTGATTTCCGGATAGGAGACCAGTTCGATCGAAACATCGGGATCATTCAGAGCCTTCCGTAGAGCCAACACGATCTCTTCTCGGGTCACCTTCCTGCCCTGACGAACGACGCACACTCCTTCTACCCCGTCGGCAGTAACCCCGGCGTGCTTCAGCAGCCTGGCGATCAAGACGGCCGGAATTCTGCGTACCACGCCTGGAGATGGCGTGAACCCGATCAGGGAAGTGTCCTCTCTGAGCGCCGGAATGCCTAAGTCACGGGCTTCAATGCGGTCCTGGGATAACTCGATGCAAGCGCCGCTGGCGGAGAGGGCCATTACCGGGAGCAGGCCGAACAGTCGCATCGCTTACCTCGTCAGGTTGTTGACCTGCTGATGCATTTCGTCGGCCGCCCGGACGACGCGGGAGTTGGCTTCGTAAGCACGCTGGCTGACAATCAGGTTGATGAATTCTTCCACCACGCTCACGTTGGACTGCTCGAGGTATCCCTGAAGCAGAGTCCCCATCCCCTCCTGACCTCCTGGATTGCCGACGGAAGGGTCGCCTGACGCGTCAGTGGGGGCATACAAATTGCGCCCCAGGCTATTCAGTCCCGCAGGATTCTGGAAGTTCGCGATCTGGATCTGTCCCACCCTCTGTGCGGCTGTCTGCCCCGGCAAAGTTGCGCTGACGGTGCCGTCAGACGAGATCGTGATCGACTGCGCCTCCGCCGCGATCGTCACCTGCGGCTCCAGCGGATCGCCGTCGAGGGACACCAGGTTGCCGTCGCGATCCAGATGGAACTGGCCCGAACGAGTGTAGGCGAGTTCCCCGTTCGGCCGGCGGATCTGAAAGAAACCTTTGCCTTCAATCACCAGATCCAGAGGATTGGATGTCGTGACAAAGTTCCCTTGCGCGAAGACAATCTCGTTCGATGCGGCCCGGGCCCCGAGGCCGATCTGAAGACCGGTTGGTACCACCGTTTGAGCCCCGGCCGCGGCACCGGGTTGGATGATGTTCTGATAGAGCAGGTCCTGAAACTGGGCGCGGCGCATCTTGAATCCGACCGTGTTCGCATTGGCAAGGTTGTGTGCGATGTTGTCAACGTTCAGTTGCTGGGCGGTCATTCCGCTGGCCGCGCTGTAAAGTGCTCGAATCATAGTTCCTCTCTCCTCGGTCCGCCGGACTTAGCCGCTGACGCGCGCCACTTCTTCGACGGCTCTGCGATTCATTTCGCCCCCAAGCACGAGCGCCTTCTGCAACATCTCGAAGTGCCGCAGCACGCCAACCAACCTCACCGCGCTTTCCGCCGGGCCGACGTTGGAGGCCTCAAGAGATCCCTGCCGGATGTCGGCCGACGCTCGCTTCAACTTGGCCGTGTCGGACAGCCGGAAGTAGTTGGATCCCTCCTTCGATATGGCGCCGGGTTGATCGCAATCGACCACATCAAGCCGTCCTCGCGGTTGGCCATCGACCCGAATCGTCCCATCGCGTTCGAACTCGACCGTCGCATTCACACCGATCTGGAGTGTGGTGCGATTGCCGGCCGGATCGATAGTCCTTACGGGATAACCTTCCTGAGTCTCCAGACGCCCCAGTCGTGACAGGTGGAACGAACCATTTCGCGTGAGAAGGGGGCCGGAAGGAGTCTCGGCCACGAAGAACCCTTTCCCTCCAAGCCCGACATCAAAGGGCTGGCCCGTGTCGTTGAGAATGCCCTGCTTGAAGTCGATCCAGTTCCGATCGATTACGGGCAAGTCCGGGATCGGATCGGCTGACGCCTGGCTTGACCGATACAGGTTGTAGAACTCGCCGTCTGCCTTGTATCCCGCGGTACTGGCGTTTGCGAGATTGTTTGCCAGAAGGTCCAGCGACTCGGCAACCGATCTCATGCCGCCGGCCGCATTGATTGTGAGTTGATCCATAGGCCGCCGTCGCGTCGAGGTGCAATCGGAATGCCGAATGGCAAGGGCTCAGGTTTTCCATTCAAATAGGCGCCGGCTCAAACGATAAGAAGAGCAGCACGCGTACCGAAGCAGAACATCTGTGCCAGAATTCTGTCACGATCTGAAACAACGGCAAAAATTTGCCGCGGCTCTTGAGCCACGGCGACTTGATTTCAGGCTTGTTGCCTTGTTGGCACCTCACTTGCACAGATCGGTACGTGCTCTCGCCCACGCAATCGTGCGACAACCGCGACACCGTATTGTGCGACCCACAGGTATTCAGTGTCCGGGGCGCAGACCTGCAAGCCACCAACTTCTTCGATCAGATCGTGGCCTTTCTGTCGGCGTCGCAGATGGATCTGGACGCCGAATCAACCGGGGCATCAGAAAGCAACCCGTCCGCAGTCAAGCCGGCTCCGGCCTCCGAACCTGCCATCGATGGTCCGCCCTGCAACCAAACCTGGTGTGCAGTCGCGAGCGGAATGCCACTACCCGTAAGCGCGATGGTCCCAGCCAGTCCGGGGCCGAGGTTGCCCATCTACCAGAATGTGGGTTACTGGCATCCTTCGGCCGCTGCCGGCCAGGTTGACTTCACGCGACAGGGGTCGCTGCCCAAGGATGGGGGTCTCGAAAAACCGGTCAATAGCCTCGCTACCGGAAACACCACTATCGGCGAAGGGACCTTGACTGAACCCGGAAATCCTCCCTTTTCCCTTGGCGACGATTCTGGAGAGAGCCAACCAACGGCGGGAATATCGCAATCGAGCGATTCTGACAGCGAGGTGGGTGGGCCGGTTGGCGGTCAGGTTGCGGGCTCTGCGTCGCCAGACGAACCCGAGTCAACGCCCGTATCGAGGCCCCAGCCAGTGGAGCCTGCTTTCACCCACTCAAACGACAAGGTTCCACTCGTCCGAGGTCGGGAACGTCCGGCCGAAGAGGAGAAGTCTTCAGCAAATGACTGGCCTCGAGTCCAGACACTGCAGCCCGACAACCTGGGCCCGACCGTCCATTCCTGTGCACCGGCCCAGTCCGCGGACCTCGCCCCCTGCCAAGGGGGCCACTCGACAGTCGCCGAAGGCATCATCGCGGCCCCGGCCGGACATCGACCTGAGGTTACGGCGACCGACGGTTACCAACCCGTACGGCCATCCCATCCGTCGCAACAATCGGAAGCGCCAGTGCCCGGTTCCGCGGAGCCGGTCGCACTCCACGTCGTGCTGACAGAGTCCGAGCGGACAGCCAACGAAGGGTCGTCGTCTGGGCCGAGGGATATCGAGCATTCGGCCGCTCGGGAGGCCGAGACGATCAGTAAGGGCATGGTGTTGCCGGCCCGTTCCCCCGAAATCGACCCGCTTGCACCGCCCCGAGCACACTCTTCGGACCGACATGTTGCTCCCGCACTTTGCAGGAGTTCAAACGGCACTGAGGTTCGTGCGCCAGCACTGCCCGGGATGACTCTTCGCACGACGGCGCCGGTCGCTGCCGGGACAGGTGATCGAGCGCCGGATGAGCTTTCGGCGGGCAATGAGGGTCCGATCGCCGAAACCGGCCGACAGGCCTCGCGGAACGGCCAGTTGTCCGGGCCCTTGGACAGAGGGCGAGACAACACGGCATCGACGCGACCACCCTTTTCCACCAGGAGTGACACCTCTCACGTTGAGGGCCCGGTGGCGCCGGATCACTCTTCTTCCTTCGAATCGGGCTCGCACCAAGAGCAGGGCGAGACGGAACCGGAGCAACTCCCCTCTGTCCAGGAGCAGCACCCTTCAACAGGTCATTCAAAGTCCCCAAACGAGGCAGCCTCCCATCCAACGTTTACGCGTGCGGCAACCGGTGAAGCAAGGCCTGCGGCTCACCTCACGGCCCCGTGGAGCGAGCGCTCCGCTGGCGTCGTCCTGCCTGAATCAGCCACTCATTCTGAGCCTGAGGTCACTCCCAGCGTTCCATTGCCGGACCCGCCAGCCGAAGCGGTAGCGGCTCCTGGCGCCTCCGTACGGAAAGTCGAGTTCACTGTCGCACATCCCGAATCGGGAAGACCGGTCAGCTTGGAAATGATTGACCGGGGAGGCGATGTTCTTGTCAGTGTCCGGACGGGTGACGGTCCCTTGCGGAATGAACTTCAGCGGCACGTCGGCGAACTGATCGATCGGTTGGAGCGATCGGGATACACCGCCGAAACCGTCGAGAGAACGACGCAGAATGCGGGACCCGACCTGAGTCGCGCGCGCAGCCAGGACCTGCATTGGAAAGACGGTGGACAGGGCGGGCAACGGCGACAGGGTGACCAGCAAGCATATCGGCAATGGATGGAAGAAACACACGAGAATGCATCGAGACGGCGAACGTAAAGGAAGGACAGAAATGGAAATCTCCAATATCTACGGAAACGCGGCCGAATCCGCCGAGCCGCTTGTCGCCACCCCCCAGGTCCCGGCGACAAAGGACACATTTTTGAAGCTGTTGGTGGCGCAACTCAAGAACCAAAGCCCACTCGACCCTTCCGATGGGACCGAGTTCGTGGCTCAACTGGCCCAGTTCACTGACCTTGAACAGACGATTGGAATGAACGAGAGCCTGACCGCCATTCGGGACATGCTTTCCCAGACCGCTGCCACCGGTGAATCAACAGCCGCATCTCAGTAGGGGAGGATAGATGCCTTCAGCTTTTTCGACAGCGCTCGCTGGATTGACCGCCCACTCGATCGGTATCGATGCCGTGGGAAACAACCTGGCCAATCTGAACACAACCGGCTTCAAAGCATCGAGCGTTGCTTTCCGGGATCTGGTTACCCAGTCCATCGGGGTCGGCAACGAAGCAGGCCTGGGCACCTCATTGCCGCAAACCTCGCGCTACTTTACACAGGGTTCGATCCAGTCTTCGAGCGGGGGCATGGACGCCGCTCTGAAAGGCGATGGATTCTTCGTCGTGCGCAGCCTGGAGAACAACGCGATCGATTACTCCCGCGCGGGCAACTTTCGCGTCGACCGGGACGGCTATCTGATTACGAGCACCAAGGAGCGTGTACAGGGATGGGTGGCGGTCAATGGAGTGTTGAACACGAACTACGCCGCAAGTGACATCCGTTTGCCCGTCGCGGCTCTGCAGACGCCGGTGCCAACCACGAGTGTTTCCATTGACGCGAATCTGAACGCCACCGCCGCGGTCGGTGACTCTTTCTCGAATCCGGTGGAGATCTTCGATTCGCTCGGTACCAGCCACATCCTCACGTTCACGTTCACGAACACGGGCGCCGGAGCCTGGGACTGCAATATGTACCTTCCGGCGGAAGACCTGAACGCGTCCGCCGCGGTGACCGATCCCCCGGTATTGGTCAGCGGGCCCGTAAACATCACGTTCGGTCCCGACGGCCTGATGACCAATCCTACGGCTAACGTTACCGGAATCACGATCACCGGTCTCGCCAACGGCGCTTCCGACATCACCTTCGATTGGAATCTGTTTGTCGGAACTGCCCCCCGAATCACCCAATACGACCATCCTTCGGCCGTCAGCGGGAACGCCCAGGACGGCCGGGGCGCCTCGCAACTCATCAAGGTCGCCATGGCCGACGGAGGAGCCATCATGGCCCAGTTCTCGAACGGCCAACAGAAACAGATCGGGCAACTTGCCGTGGCCGCGATTCGCAATCCCGAGTCATTGCGGGCCGTCGGCAACAATCTCTTTCAGCAGGGAGCCGACACGGCGGATCCCGCCATCGGCCTTCCGAACACGGGCGGTCGAGGCCAGGTGTTGGGGGGCGCTCTCGAGTCCTCGAACGTCGATATTGCTCGCGAGTTTACACAGTTGATCATCCTGCAGCGGGGCTACCAGGCTAACTCCCGTGTGGTTGTGACGGCCGACGAGATCAGCCAGGAAACGATCAACATGAAGAGGTAACAAGGCCACGAAATGAATCCCGCCGATGAGATCGGCCACCTCGCCGATGTCCTGATCGACCTTGAAGTCGAACTGGACCGCAAGATGCTATCCGTGCGGGAGATTCTCGATATCGAGGTTGGCTCAGTGATCAAGATGATCCGATCGGCGGGCGAGAATATCGACATCCTGATCGACCATCATGTCGTTGGCTTCGGAGAGATCGTCATCATCGAGGACGCCATGGGAATCCGAATCACCGACTTTCGAGGCGAAGACTAGGATCTTCAAGCATCATGGACGTGAATCCTGTTTTGGGTGTTCTCGTGGTTTTTGTGCTGCTCGGCTCCACGCTGGCGGTATTCCGGCGCCTTGGGTGGGCCGTTGGTCGTTTTCCCAGGCTCAGGAAAAAAACCCAGTTTCTGCGAGTTGTCGCCTCCCTACGCCTGGAGCCAGGGAAAGCGCTCTACGCGGTTCAGGTAAACGGCCGGATCCTCCTTGTGGCCACGTGTCCCTCCGGATGCTCGGTGATCACATCGCTTGATCCTCCAGTGGGCCGCGGGGAGGTTGCCGTCGAGGAGGATATCGAATGATCCGCGGGCTGGGTGGGCTTCTGTTGATGGCAGGCGGCGTGAACGGCGCCGAACCGCAGCCTCTGTTTGGAATCGTCTTCGATTCAGGCAGGCAATCGGCGAGCGTCCCCCTGCAGGTGACTCTCCTGCTCGCGGCTCTCACGTTGCTTCCGGCTCTGATCATGTCGGTCACGCCTCTGCTGCGGATCACGATTGTCCTTCACTTTCTGCGCCAGGCCTTGGGCACCCAGTCCACACCATCGAATCAAGTCCTGCTCGGGCTCGCGCTCTTCCTGACGTCCTTGATCATGTCCCCGGTCGTCGACGAGATCCGGGAGAAGGCATGGCGCCCACTCCAGGAGGGGAAGATCACTCAGACAGAAGCCATCGAACTGGGTTCGGGGCCCGTCCGCGCGTTCCTGCTTCGATATGCGCGGGAGAAAGACATCCGCCTGCTTGTCGAGATGACGAAGAAGCCACCTCCACGGACGCCGGGAGACATCGATTTGGGTCTTCTCGTCCCCGCCTACATTCTGTCGGAGTTGAAGACCGGGTTCCAAATAGGAGCGGTGTTGTTCTTGCCATTCCTGGTGATCGACCTCGTGGTTGCTTCCGTAACATTGTCGATCGGCATGGTGCAACTGCCACCGGTGATGCTATCCGCACCGTTCAAGATCCTGCTCTTTGTCCTGGTCGACGGTTGGAACCTGCTGGTTGGTTCCCTGATCAAGAGCTTTTACTGACGCCGAAGGAGATTCGAGTGACACCCGATTCCGCCATCGAACTCATCCGCGGGGCCCTGATTGCTACGTTCTGGCTCAGCGCCCCTCTTTTGGTTGTCGGCTTCGTCGCGGGCGTCCTCACGAGCATTCTGCAGATCGCGACATCTATCCAGGACACCGCATTCAGCACGGTCCCGCGGCTGGCGGCGTTCCTGGTCGCGCTGCTCGTGTTTCTGCCTTGGCTGCTCGCCCGGCTGATGACGTTCACGACCGGCGTTCTGGGAAACCTCTCAGCTTATGCGCGCTGAATTCCCGGTCGGCTCGCTGATCGGCTTCCTGATGGTCCTGGCCCGGGTCGGCGGCGTCTTCGCGTTCCTTCCTATCGCTCATCTTCGGGCCGCATCGGTACCGACCCGGGTCATCCTGTCGATTGCGGTCACGCTGCTTCTGGAGTCCCAGTGGCGTCAGGCCTCGATTCCCGACGGGGCCGCCGAAGGGGGAGTCGCCCTGCTCGGGCATCTGGCGGGCGAAGCGCTACTCGGAACCAGCGTCGGGCTGGTTCTTTCGTTGCTCGTGGAGACGTTTCCCATGGCCGCGCAGTTTTTGGGCCTACAGGCGGGTTTTGGCTATGCGTCGACCATCGATCCCAACTCTGAAGCCGACTCCGGCATCCTGCTGGTATTGGCGCAATTGACATCATGGCTTCTATTCCTGGCTCTGGGCCTCGAGCGCCACCTCCTTCAAGCGCTCGCACATAGCCTCGAGCGCTTCCCAGCGGGCTCATTCGTCCTCACAGGTGAAGCTCGAGCCTCGGTCCTCGCACTGGGCGGGGTCGTCGTGACAACCGCCTTTCGACTCGCCCTGCCCGTCATCGCACTGTTGATGCTGGTGGATCTCGGTTTCGCGTCCCTCGGCAAACTGCATGGCCAACTGCAACTGTTGACGCTGGCGTTCCCGATCAAGATGCTGATTGCCGTCGCGGTCCTGGCAGCCGGACTCGGCGCCTGGAGCCGCCTGTTCGAATCCACCGCGCTGCATGCCGTCGGCGCTTTAACCCGGATTGCCGGAAGGCCATGAGCGATCGCTCCCAACGCACGGAACAACCCACTCCCAAGAGGCAGGAGAAGGCCCGCAAAGAGGGGCAGTTTCCGGCGAGCCGGGACTTCGTCGCAGGCTGTCAGTTCCTGGCGGTTGTCGCCGTTCTGTCGGCGTACACCGAGTCCTGGGTCAAGCAGATAGTCTTCGTCACTCGGGACGTCTTGGCGAGGTCGTTCCGCACCGAAGTGACTCCTGTTGAGGTGAACCGTCTGTTGTGGCTCTGGAGTTCGCAAGCCTTGGTCCCCCTATTCGTCGGCGGGGCCCTGGTCGCCGCGGCCGGCACAACGGTTCATCTGGCCACGACGCGCTTTGGTTTCTCGGCTCAACGCCTGACTCCGGATTTCAAGAGGTTAAACCCGCTCCGCCGCATTCGCGAACTGCCTCGGCAGAACATCCCACAACTACTTCAGTCCCTGATCCTGTTGCCCCTGATCTGTTACGCGGTCTATCAGGTCGTCAGGGACAAATGGGGATTCTTCCTGCGGCTCCCGCTGGAGCCTGTGCCTACGGCAATCGGGGTGGTTGCCGACTCGATCACCGACGTTCTTTGGAAGGCTGCCGGACTCCTGGTGGTGTGGGGAGCGATCGATCTCTTTCGTCAGAAACGACGCCACCAGAGCGACTTGAAAATGACAAAGCAGGAGGTCCGCGAGGAAGTCAAGGAGTCCGAGGGGAATCCACACATCCGAAGCCGCCTGCGCCGCCTGCGCCGCGAACTCTTGCGGCGGAGGATGATGGCCGAAGTTCCGAAGGCCACCGCCGTCGTTGTCAACCCGACGCACTTTGCGGTCGCTCTTCGCTACGAAGTGGACAGCATGGCCGCGCCCGCGGTCGTGGCAAAGGGAAAGAACTACCTGGCGCAGCGGATTCGGGACAAGGCTCGCGAGCACGGCATCCCGATCATCGAGAATCCGCCTTTAGCCCAGGCATTGTACAAGTCCGTCGAGGTTGGCCAGGAGATCCCGGCGCATCTGTATCGCGCCGTTGCGGAGGTCCTCGCCTACATTTTCTCTCTGCACCGCTGGAAGAACTGACTTATGGCGCCACCTGCTTCGACCGGCCGTTTCGATTGGGATGCCGTCGGCGTTCCGATCGCGGTGCTGGCCATCGTGCTGGTCATGATCACGCCGGTGCCGGCATTCGTTCTGGACGTCCTGATCTCCGCGAACATCACGGTCTCGGTGATCGTGATGCTGGTCTCGATGTATATCGCGAGGCCGGTGGAGTTCAATGTGTTTCCAACGGCGCTGCTGCTGCTGACGCTGTTTCGTCTGGCCCTCAACATCTCGTCCTCCAGGGCGATCCTTTTGCACGGAAGTTCCGGCACGGCTGCCGCCGGGGAGGTCATTGAAGCTTTTGGCAGTTTCGTGGTCGGGGGGAACTATGTCATCGGCGTGGTCATCTTCCTGGTCCTCATTGCTATTCAGTACGTGGTGATCAACCATGGCGCGGTGCGCATCTCCGAGGTGACGGCGCGGTTCACCCTGGATGCGATGCCGGGAAAGCAGATGTCGATCGACTCGGATCTGAACGCAGGCCTCGTCGACGAGAACGAGGCCAGAAGGAGGCGCCGGGAGATTTCGAAAGAGGCCGAGTTCTATGGCGCGATGGACGGCGCCTCCCGGTTCACGCAGCGGGATGCGGTGGCCAGCATCATTATCACCCTGATCAATATCGCCGCCGGGTTCCTCATCGGCGTCTTTCAGCACGGCATGGGCTTGCGGCGCGCGCTGGAGACCTACACGGTCCTGACGATCGGAGACGGTCTCGTTACGGTCATCCCTGCCCTGATGATCTCCGTGTCGGGCGGACTGGTGGTTACCCGCGCGAGTTCGGATTCCAGGCTGGCTCTGGATATCCGCCGGCAGGTCTTCGGCCAGGCTCAGCCGCTACTCCTGGCGTCGGGCGTCTTGCTGGCGCTGTCGGCCTTTCCCGGCTTGCCGAAACTTCCATTCTGGATACTGGCCGCCGTAGTCGGGGCGCTTGGCTGGAGGGTGAGAGGCAAGGGAATGGCCGAGGAAAAGGCGGCCGAGGCACAGCCGAAAGCTCCGCCGAGGGAGAACCTCGAATCCGTTCTGAAAGTAGAGCCGCTGGCGATCGAAGTGGGACTCGGACTGGTCAAACTCGTCGAAGGCGCCCAGAACTCGGTGTTGCTGCGCAGAATCTCCGCGATTCGAAGCCAGTTGGCATCCGAGCTTGGGTACATCCTGCCCCCGGTGCGTATTGCCGACAACCTCTCGCTGAGAGCACGAGAGTACGTGGTGCTGGTCAAAGGAATCGAGGTGTCGCGATTTGAACTCCGGCAGGGTTGCGATCTGGCCATTCAGGCTGGAGGCGAACCCTCGAAGACTGCCTTGGCGATCGAGGGCATGCCCACGCGGGATCCGGCCTTTGGCATTCCTGCTCTATGGGTGCGTTCCGAGCAGGTGGACACCGCGCGTGCCGCGGGCTACACCGTCGTCGACGCGACCAATATCGTCGGTACCCATCTGATCGAAATAGCCCGCCGACACGCGCACGAGTTGTTCTCCCGTCAAGACGCCAAGCGCTTTCTCGACCGGGTGGCGGAGGACAATCCAAAGCTGGTCGAAGATCTGGTCCCAAAGTTGCTGCCTCTGGCGACGGTTCAGAAAGTCCTGCAGAACCTGCTTCGCGAGAGGGTCTCCATTCGGGACGCCGTGACCATTCTGGAAGCCATCAGCGAGGCGGGTGTGATGACCCGGAATCCGATCCTGCTGACGGAATACGTACGGCAGGCGCTGGGCCGCTCCATCGTGTCTCCGTATCTTGGGCCCGACGGCGAGCTCCAGGCTTTCTTTGTCGATCCTCAGATCGAACAGTCGCTCGAGACCGCCGTAGAACACGGAGAGCAGACCAGCCAGATCCGGCTCTCGCCGCAAAGATTGCGGGAAGTCGTCTCCGGCGTTCAGCGAACAGCGGGCGCGCTGGATGGCCCCGTGGTCGCGTTAACCAGCACGGGCGCCCGCTACTTCCTGCGGCAGATCATCGAGAGCCACGCCCGCAATCTGTTTATCCTCTCGCACAACGAAATTCCGGCCGGAGTCCGCGTGTCCTCGTTAGGCCTGATCGGCGGCTAGGAGAACAGCCTAGGCGGCGCCAGATCCTCCTCGTCCTCGACCGAGCCGTCGCCCCGAAGGTGAAACACACGCGCTCCCCGCGCGGTCAGCGCCGGGCTCGCCAGCAAGTGGCGATGGCAGCGGCGTGGGTCTTCCTCCGCGCACATCAGCGCGATCCGTTGCCGCCCGGCGGCCTCCATCAACAGCCCGATCGCCTTCCGGAACTCGTCAGTGGCGGCGATTGCCGCGTATCCGATCTCCCGCTTCCCTCCGAGTTCCGCGCCCAGATACCAGTACCCGATCGGGTGAGCGGCCAGCGCCCTCTGCAGTTCTTCCTTGCCGAAATGCGGGGCCCACCGCGAGTAGGGTTGGGAGCGAATGTCGGCCACGACGGCGATCGTCCAGCGCCGCAGGAGGCCGACCCAACGATCGAAACCGTGATTCGAATGTCCGATCGTGAAGAGCGTCACTTCGGAGCCGTTCGAATCGACCATGTTCCCTTCTTGTCACCGTGCTTCCAGGCGCCACCGACGATCTGCGCCACCGCGGATTGGATCAACTCATTCAGCGCCGCGGTTCCCGCCAGGGCGGACTTGGCTGTCCAGGTTCCCGTCGCCGCCTCATTGCTCTGTGTCTGAGCCCGCCAACTTCCTCGCCACTCGTTGCTCACCTTGCGGGCAGACCAAGCCCCGCCGCCGGACGGCTTTCCGGTGGTGTCCATAACCCGCCAGGTACCCCAGGCGACGTCCGCCTGTGCGTCCAGGCGGGCGGTCCACGAACCGAACATGGTCTCCGCGCCGCTGGCCGCGCTCCAGGTTCCTTTCAACTGACTTGCCTGGGGCAGGGCCGCGGAGCCAATCAGCACCGCCAGAATCAGCGTTCTTCGGATCATCGCCATTCCTCCTTGATCAACCGGCTCGAACAGCCAGGAAAGCCGTCTCCAGTCCTGGCAGCCATCGCGACCACGGACCGAAGGGCGTTGCGAGTGTGCCGTCCCATCGACCTGAGGGTGGTTCGCGGCCAAGCCGGAAGCCAGGAGATCCCCATCGAGTCGTGCCAGCCCGTCCCATGCTTTGGTGGAAAGGAGGAATCGGGTCGCATCATCAGCTCAGGAATCCTTCAACACCGCCAGTCCGAGCCTTCACTCTCCGGCTTCCCCACTGTCTCATAGTTCCTGGCGCTGCCGGCCGCGGAAGTGAACGCCTGGCGGCCGGTCCAGGTGGGTGCGGCGGTCAGGTCGACGTTCGTTCCGGCGACTCGGGAAAGGACCCGATTTCGCCGGCGCGGCGAGTATCGCCGGTCGATTCTCCTGACACTCGGGGATCGGACCGGGCACCGGTTCGTTGGTCCAGTGTGGCTGGAGGTCATCCGCAGGTCCGCCGCACGGCGGCGGCTGGGATGGGCAGAAGGGCGGCTCGCTTTGAGCGAAGCAGAAGGGTCCGGCAGGAGCGCCGTCTGGCGACCGCCGCTCGGAGGGGGAGGAGGTGGATCGCCGGGCCGGGTCTACGTGGAGGGTGGCCGCCGGTCCGCCGCGTTCCGGGCCGGGGCTGGAGGGAACTGCTGACGCATTTGACAAAACGAAGCCAATTTGGCGGGAAGTGACTGATTTTGCAGGGGCCGATTGGGTTCGACCCATGGCTTCGATTGGCTTCGTTTCGGCGCCAGGCACCGTTCCTGCCCGGTCGCGGCACGGATTTTTCTGGCGGCGCAGCGCGGTGAGCGCCGCATAGAACGAGCGGCGGGCGCGCCCCTCGTAGCGCGACAGGCTCTCCAGGGCGTCCCCTGTCCGAAAGGCCTCCACCTGGCGGAACCGGGTCCAACTCGGGTCCTGCTGATCGAACTGCCTTCGCGTCTCCGGGTTCCAGAATCCCGGCTCCAGGACAAAACGGTAGTCGAGCAGAACCGTTTCCAGGCTCTGCATGCGGCGGAGACGCCAGGCGGCGACCGCCACTTCGTCGACCAGCATGCGCTCGGTCGGGCTGGAGGGCTGATATTCGTCGAGGAATTCGGCGTGGAGGGCCTGGAAGGCAGCTTCGTCTTCGGTGTTCAGGACGATTTGTTTGGAGGCAAAGCCGTGGCGTAAAGCGTTCTGGGAAGAGCGGGCCTTTCCGGCAGGGGATGTGGGTCCGGTGGATTTGAGGGCGTTGCGGCGGTTGGCTTGGATTTGAGAAGGAGTCGCCATGTCCGGTCTGAGGATAGCGCCGTGTCAAGGGGCTGCGATTTTTGAAACCTGCAATGCAAAGATTCGGAGGGAGTTAGAAATTTTTGACCTGGGTGA
>CAZGUX010000142.1:0-18965 GCA_964529305.1 uncultured Solibacteraceae bacterium
CGCGGATCACGCCCTCGTGATGGTCGAAGTGGATTCGATGACCGATGTGCCCGGGCGTGTCGTCGATTGTCTCCACTGCAATCGAGTACTCGGGGGTCTCGTTGGTGAATTGCTCCCAACTGTCGAAGCGCTTGGAACAAACGTGGAGACGTATGTTCTTAAACAATTCGTCCATGTATGCGGGTGATGAACGCCCGCAATCATTGACTGTACCGCCACGGAAGCCGGAAGCCAAGCCCGGCCCGCCACGAGGATGCGCAAGTCGGGTGACATGCGGCCTGCCGGCTCACTGGACAGCGAGGCTTTTCCGCGCCCGGATCGCAAGCAACTCGCGGATGAGCGGATTCACGTTCGCCGGCGTGACTCCCAGAGGCTGGCAATAGGGCTCGGGCCGAAACGGCGTCCGGGCATGACGCAGGCTGTGCGCGTCGGTGGAGACCGTGAACTGGACACCCATCTCGGCCAGGGGCCGGACGTCCAGCGTCATCGCCTCCCGGCAAGCCGGGCGCTCCATACAGGACCCGGTCTCGCGGGCGATTTCGATGTACACCGAACCGCCTCGCAGCAGGTCCGCCAGTTCCTTTTGCTCGCCGGGCTGGAAGAAACGATACTGCTCCACCGAGAGAGAGTCGAGGCTTCGCCCTTCGCGCTGAGCGGTTCGCTCCAGGTTTTCCACGCGCATGGTGAACGGATGGAAGAGAATCATCGGAACGGGCAGGCGCTTCTGTAGGTCCTTGAGTTGCCGGGCGCGCTGGATCAGGTGCCGGCCGTCGGGAGGCGTCCTGCCGTTACGGGGGCTGATGTGCCAGCCCATGACATCGGCTCGCGCCAGCGCGTCGATTTCGCTTCCCTCGTCGAGTTCGTCCTCCGACACCTCCCACCCCGTGAAGAGGAGAAGGTCGCGGCGGCGAGCGGCGGCGTCCGCGAACTCCCGGAACAACGCCTCGTGACCGGCCATTCCCAACGGATAGCGAGCGGTGAGAGCGGGCCGCTGCAATAGCCAAGCCCGGTATTGGTCCTGGCTTCTGCGGTACAACTCCAGGTGGTCGAGCAGGACGGCGACGCGCCGGCCGTCGGCTTTCGCCAGATCCAGCCAGGCGTCGAGGCCGGTCTCCCGTTCCATCCCCGCATGCAGGTGCAGGTCGATTTCCCGCAGGGAGAACAGCGCCGATTTGAGTCCCGTGCCAGGCGCCGCGGGCTGAGCGGCCAGCAGCGCCGGCAGAAGGGCAAGCAGAAGTCGCATCTGCCCGGATTGTACTGCGCGCGATTCTGTTTTGATAGGATCGACGCTGACAACCATGCGCTCTTTATTGGGTTTGGTGATTGCGATTCCGTTGGCCGCGCAGCCGCTGCCGAATACGCTCCCTCTCGAGCGCTCCGGCGACGTCGCGGCCGAGATGGTGAAAGGGATCGACCAGCACGTGCGCCGGCTGAATGCCGAGTCGATCAAGGGCCGGAAGCCGACGCGGGAGGGCCTGAAGAAAATCGCCGGCGTGGTCGATGCACGGGTTCCTTTTTCCGCGCTGGACCTGGTTGCGACGACCTCGCAACCCGCCGTGCGGCATGACGGAGCTAGAGTCGAGGTGACCGCGGTGCGCTGGCCCGTCTTGCCGGGAGTGACCGCCGAAGGACTGCGATTCCGGCCGAAGGGCAGAACAGTGGCCCGCGTCGTGGCCCTTCCCGATGCCGACCAGGATCCCGAAGACCTGAACGTGGCCTGGGTCCTGGCCGAGAACGGCTGTGACGTGCTGGTGCCCGTGCTAACGGACCGCAAGGACACGTGGTCGGGCAACGCCGCGTTCCGCTTTACCAACCAGAGTCACCGCGAGTTCATCTACCGGATGGCGTTCGCCCTGGGGCGGCACATCATCGGCTACGAAATACAGAAAGCCCTGGCGGCGGTGGACTGGTTCGCCCAACAGCCGGAAACGAAGATCGGGATCTGGGGCCGCGGAGAAGGCGGTCTGATCGCTCTCTATGCGGCGGCCCTCGACTCGAGGATCGACGCTGCGGTGGTCTCAGGGTACTTCCAGTCGCGCCAGGAGGTCGCGCGCGAGCCGATCTATCGCAATGTGTGGGGCCTGCTGAAGGACTTCGGCGACGCGGAGATGGCGGCCCTGGTGGCGCCGCGGACGTTGATGGTGGAGACCGCCAAAGGACCCGAGATTCGAGAGCCGTCTGAAAGCGACCCGAAGCGGCGAGGGGGAGCGCCGGGGGAGTTGACCTCACCGTCGCCCGAGGCCGCGCGCGCGGAGGCCGAACGGGCGCGCGCGATGGGAGCCAAAGTGGAAGTCCTGCCCGATGCGACCGCGGCGTTCCTGCGCGCGATTGGAGCCGCCAATCCGATCCTGACGGCGAAGCCGGCGCCCCTCAAACCGGTGGACCGGCGCAAACGGCAGTTCGACGAACTCGTGGAATTCACCCAGCGGACGATGCGCGCGGCGGGTGTGGTCCGCGACGGGCTGTGGTCGAAAGTCAACGCGACGTCGGTGGAGCGGTTTCGCGACGGGGCGGCGCAGATTCGCGAGCACTTTTACGACGAGGTGATCGGCCGGCCTCCCGCGCCGTCGATGCCGATGAATCCGCGAACGCGCTTGAGCTATCGCGGGGAGCGCTGGAACGGCTACGAGGTGACGCTCGATGTGTATCCGGAGGTGTTCTCGTACGGCGTGCTGCTGCTGCCAAAGGACCTGAAACCGGGAGAACGGAGGCCGGTGGTGGTGGTGCAACACGGCCTGGAGGGCAGGGCGCAGTCGATGTTCGGGCTCGAGCCGAACGAGTCCATCAGCGGTAATCGCGACTACAACTACTACATCAACATCGGTTCGGTTCTCGCGGATCAGGGCTTTATCGTGTACGCGCCTCAGAACCCGTATCTGAGTCCGTTCCGGCAGATCGCCCGGGTCGGTAATCCGCTGAAGCTGACCTTGTATTCCTACATCTCGGTGCAAACCGGCCGGCTGCTGGACTGGCTGGAGACATTGCCGTGGGTCGATCCGAAGCGGATCGGCTACTACGGTTTGTCCTATGGAGGAAAGACGGCGGTCCGGATTCCCGCGCTTCACGACCGGTTTGCGTTATCCATCTGCTCCGGCGATTTCAACGAGTGGGTGGTAAAGCTGTCGACCGTGGATCTCGGCCTCTCGTACATGTTCACGGCCGAATACGAAATGCCGGAGTTCGATTTGGGAAGCGTGGCGAACCACGCCGAGATGGCGTGGATGATCTTCCCGAGGCCGTTCATGGTGGAGCGGGGGCATCGGGATGGCGTGGGTATCGACGAGTGGGTGTCGTTCGAGTACTCACGAGTGCGGCGCCTTTACGACGAGATGGGACTGGGAAATCGCAGCCGCATCGAGTACTTCAACGGGCCGCACAAGATCCACGGCCAGGGGACCGTGGAGTTTCTAAAGGAACATTTGAACTGGAAGTAGAGAGCGTTCTCGGGATCCGATGCTCTCATTTCGCTGTCTGTTCATTGCGATTCCTTTGGCCGCGCAGCCTCTGCCGAACACGCAGCCTCTCGAACGCTCCGGCGACATCGCCGCCGAGATGGTCAGCGGGATTGACCGGCACGTCCGGCGGCTGAACGCCGCGTCGATAGGCGGACGCAAACCGACTCGTGAGGCGCTGAGAAAGATCGCCGGCGTGGTGGACGCGCGAGTCCCGTTCTCCGCGTTGGATCTGGTGGCCACCACCGCGCAGCCCGCCCTGCGCCATGACGGCGTGAACATCGAAGTCACGGCCGTGCGCTGGCCGGTTCTCGCCGGAGTGACGGCCGAGGGGCTGCGTTTCCGGCCGAAGAAGCGAATCCTGGCGCGCGTGATCGCCTTGCCCGACGCCGGCCAGGATCCGGAAGAGCTGGAACCCGCCTGGGTCCTGGCCGCCAACGGTTGTGAGGTGCTGGTGCCGGTCCTGACGGACCGCGGGAACACGTGGTCGGGCAATTCGGCGTTCCGCTTTACCAACCAGAGTCACCGTGAGTTCATCTACCGCATGGCCTTCGCGTTGGGGCGCCACATCATCGGCTACGAGATACAGAAGGCGTTGGCCGCCGTGGATTGGTTCGCACAGCATCGGCCGGAGATGCGGATCGGAATCTGGGGCCGGGGAGAGGGCGGTCTGATTGCGCTTTATGCGGCCGCCCTGGATCCCCGGATCGACGCGGCGGTGGTGTCCGGGTATTTTCAATCGCGGCAGGATGTCGCGCGAGAGCCGATCTACCGCAATGTTTGGGGCCTGCTGAAGGATTTCGGTGACGCTGAGATGGCGGCGCTGGCCGCGCCGCGCAGAGTGCTGGTGGAAACGGCGCCCGGACCGGAGGTACCAGAGCCTTCCTCGAGCGACCCGAAGCGGCGTGGCGCCGCGCCCGGCCTGTTGATTTCGCCCTCCCCGGAATCGGCCCGGAAGGAGGCGGAACGGGCGCGGGCGTTGGGAGCCATTGTCGAGGTGTTACCCGATGCAACGACGGCCTTCCTGCGGACGTTGGGCATCGCCGGTCCGGTTCTCACCGCGAAGGCGACGTCGCTGAAACCGGTGGACCGGCGCAAGCGGCAGTTCGATGAGTTGGTGGCCTACACGCAGCGGGCCATGCGGACCGCGGGCGCTGTTCGGGAGGATCTTTGGGCGAAGGTAAGCACGGCGTCGGTGGACCGGTTTCGCCAGGGAGCGGCACAAGTTCGCCAGCACTTCTATGACGAGGTGATTGGGCGGCCGCCCGCGCCTTCGGTCCCGATGAATCCGCGATCCCGCCTGAGTTACCGCTCCGAACGCTGGAACGGCTATGAGGTGACACTCGACGTGTATCCGGAGGTGTTCGCCTACGGGGTTCTGTTATTGCCGAAGGACCTGAAACCCGGCGAGCGGAGGCCCGTGGTCGTAGTGCAGCACGGCCTGGAAGGCCGGGCGCAGTCGATGTTCGGGCTAAAGCCGAACGAGCCGGTCAGCGGCATTCGTGACTACAGCTACTACATCAACATCGGTTCGGTCCTGGCTGACCAGGGCTTCATCGTCTACGCGCCCCAGAACCCGTATGTGAGCCCGTTCCGTCAGATTGCGCGTGTGGGCAACCCGTTGAAGTTGACGTTGTACTCGTACATCTCGGCGCAAACCGGGAGACTGCTGGACTGGCTGGAATCGCTGCCGTGGGTGGATCCGAAGCGGATTGGCTACTACGGCCTCTCCTACGGGGGCAAAACCGCGTTGCGCATCCCGGCGCTTCACGACCGTTTCGCCCTATCCATCTGCTCGGGCGATTTCGATGAATGGATCGTCACGATCTCGACCGTGGATCTCGGCCTGTCCTACGTCTTCACGGGAGAGTATGAGATCCCGGAATTTGACCTGGGTCATGTGGCCAACCACGCCGAGATGGCGTGGATGATCTTCCCAAGGCCGTTCATGGTGGAGCGCGGGCATCGCGATGGAGGCAGCCTCGACGAATGGGTCTCGTTCGAGTACGCCCGAGTGCGCCGCCTGTACGACGAGATGAGGCTGGGAAACCGCACCCTCATCGAATACTTCAATGGGCCGCACAAGATCCACGGCCAGGGGACCGTGCGGTTTCTGAAGGAACATCTGAACCGGCGGTAACCGCCGCCGTCATGGCGGCGCCCGGACGGCGGCAAGGTCTTTGTCCCGCCTTACCTTGCGTCCACGGGCAGCGCCGGCGGGTTTTGCCGGCCCGGCCGGAGGTTTCGACGCCTTGGCTCCCTTGGCGGGAGTCTTACCGGAGACTTTTCCGCCCGCAGCCGAGGGCACAGCGACAGCGGGAACGGGCGTCCCTTCTGCCGTTTTTGCGGCCGCCGGTTCGCCTTTGCCAGCGGGCTTGGCACTGTTGCCGCTCCCCTCCGGTTTTTTCGGCCCGTCCTTGGCGGGCTCGACCGGTTTGGCGGGCTCGCCCGGCGGCGGAGCTTGCCCCGCGGCGCCATGTGCATCCCCAGGTTTGGCGTGACTGTCCTTCCCCGGTTCCTTGGACGCCCTGCTCGCGAGGTTCTTCTTTTCTTCCTCCCGGTATTTTACGATCACCGAGATCCGCCGGTTGGACGGATCGGCCGGTTCGGCCGGCATTAACAGCGACTGATCGGCAAACCCGCGAACCTGCGCCACCTGGTCCAGGCGAATTCCTGCTCCTTCCATCAGCCGGCGCGCGGCATTAGCGCGATCGGCCGACAATTCCCAGTTGCCGTATTCGCCGTCGGGGGAAAACGGTTTGGAGTCGGTATGCCCCTCGATCAGCAGCTTGTTGGGTAGCTTGCTCAATTGTTGCGCCAGGAGTCTCAGCATTTCGCTACCGCTCTGGCTCGGGCCTGCGCTTCCGCTCTTGAAGAATGTCCCGCTCTCGGCTTCCATCAGTTCGATTCGCAAGCCCTCGCCGGTGACCGTGATCTTGACTTGGTCTTTGATCTCGTCAAACTTCGGGATCTCTTTCATGGCCTTCTCGATGGCTTCCTTGAGTTGGTTCATGTCGTCCTGGCGGACAATCAGGCCTTCACCCACACCCGCGAGCGTAGAGCCCATCAGTTTGCCGGAGCCCTCCGGGTCCTGGAAGTAGCCGCCGACGGCCTTTTTCACCTCCTCGCTACTGGAAAGCAGCCACAGAACAATAAACAACGCCATCATGGCGGTGACGAAGTCCGCGTACGCCACCTTCCAAGCGCCACCATGATGGCCCCCGTGTCCCCCCTTCTTCTTGATGACGTAAATAGGGGGATCTGAGTCGCTCACGCCCCGCCTCCGCTGGTTCCTCCGCCAGCGCCTCCAGCGGCCGCCCCGCCACCTTTGATGGCCCCCTCCATTTCCTGAAAGGACGGACGAACCTGGTGCGGGATCGCCCGCCGGGCGAACTCCAGCGCAAGGATGGGCGCCATTCCCTTAATAAACGACATCAGCCCCTGCCGCATCACCTGGTAATACCGGGCTTCGGCCTCGCTGATCTTGGTCATGTTCGACGCCAGGGGGCCGAAGAGTCCGTAGCACAACAGGATCCCCAGAAATGTGCCCACCAGAGCCGCCGCCACCTTGTGCCCGACCTCTTCCGGAGGGCCCCCAATGGATCCCATCGTGATGACGACGCCCAGAACGGCCGCCACAATGCCCAACCCGGGAAGAGCGTCCGCCACCGTGGTCAACGCCTGAATCGGTTCGCTTTTCTCATGGTGGTGCACCTCGATATCGGCTTCGATCATCTGGTCCAACTCGAAGTTGCCGACGCCCCCGGTGATGGACATGCGCAGCGTATCGCACAGGAAATGCACCGCGTGGTGGTCTTTCAGGAACTTCGGATACTTGGTGAAGATCTGGCTCTTGTCGGGCTCTTCGACATCGGCTTCCAGCTTGGCCATGCCATTTTTGCGGGCGCTCAAGAACAAGTCGTTCAGCATCTTGAGCGTTTCCAGGTAAAACGCCTTGGAGTAGGGGCTTCCTCCCAGAACGCCCAGGAGACCTTTGATGAGCTTGATGACCGTGGCGATGGGATTGGCAATCAGGAGGGTTCCCAACGCGGCTCCCCCGATGATGACCAATTCGGCCGGCTGGAACAGGACCATCAGTTTTCCGTGTTCCATCAGGTAGCCGCCGATCACGGCCCCGAACACCACGACGATCCCGATAATGGCAAACATGCGTGTGTCTTGGGACCCAGCGGTGCAGGTCCCTACACACTAGCTATCGGCGCGAATACTCAAGGCTTTAGGAGGGCTCAGGATTCGGCGGCGTTGTGACCCGGACGCATCGCTGCGAGCGCGTTTGCCCGTAGATCAGACCTACTGCACGTCGTAGAGGACCGCCGTGAACTTCGGTCCCGTCAATGTGCCCTCGATGGTGGGCCACACCTTTTGATGGTCGGGGCTCGCCACCCATTTCGTCCGTTGCTCCTCGGTCTGGAAGCTGATGAGCAGCCGATATTTGGCCGGCGTGGGAGGGTGCCCGAACTTCACTTCCCGCAGTTTGACCAGGCGCACTTCCACAAAGCCCGGTTGCCGCGAGATGGTCGGCTTGAAGACCTTGTTGAAGTTCTGCACCATCTCCTGTTCCCTCTTGGGGTCTACATAGAGATCGACATGAAGGTGAATCGGATTCGCTGCTGCGGCAGGAACGGCGGTGGCGCCCAAGGCGGCGAGGGTCAACATTGAGGTTCGACGAGTCATGTGAACAGTTCACTCCAAAAACGTTTCGGATTGTAGCAGAGGATCGCAGGCACGCGGCTCAGCCGGGCTCGCGGTCAACCCCGCAGTCCGGCGAGCGCACCCCGCATGTAGGCAAACGACTGCAACATGCCGGGAAGCGGATTGTCCGCGTGGATCTCATACTCCAGCATCACGCCGCCCTGATACTTCATCTTGATCAGTTGCTTGAAGATTGCGATGAACGGAATGGCCCCGTCGCCCACCGCGCACTGGCTCTTGCTGTCGCGGAGATCCTTCAAGTCCTTCACGTGCATGTCGAACAGGCGCGAACCCGCCTGCCGGATCGACTCGACAACGTCGGCCCCCGTCCGCACGGTGTGGCCGGCATCAATGCACAGCCCAACCCTCGAATCCATTCCCTTGATGGCGTCCATCACGCTTTGGGGGCTGGGAAAGTGCTTGTCCTCGGGTCCGTGATTGTGGATCGCCACGCGAATGTCGTACTGCTTGACGAACTTCTCCACCCTCGGCAGCGTCTGATGAGTCGGCGCAATTACCAGCATCGGCATGCCGCACGCTTTGGCATAGTCGAAGAAGAACTTGACGTCTTCGTCGGTGTCCTTCTGGATGCCGTTGTTGCCGCCGCTCAGGATCGTCAGGCCTGCGTTCTCGAACTCGCGCCGGCCGGCCGCCCACTCCTCCGGCGTGCTCTTGTACGGCAAATGATACTCCTTGATGCTGACGTACGGCGTTCCCAACTGGCGGATCGCATCAATGGTCTGGGCCCGCGAGAGCTTGCGCAACGAATACGTGGCGACGCCGAGTTTCAAGGGGAGCGGCGCCGCGGCCCCTGCCGCGTGCGACAAGGACAGAGCGGATGCCGGAAGGGCGCTCAACAGGGAACGGCGGCTGACACGTTGCATTGAACCTCCACTTGGGTGAAGGTCCAATGTAGCATCCCCTACCACCCCCTGCGCCGCGCCAGGCCCGCGATGTGGGCCACGTGGTGCCGGCCGTGCCACGAGTAGGTCTGCACCACCTGGTCGAGCGTCATCACGCCGTTCTCCGGATGCAGCACCGTGCGGCGGAAGGCGGACTCGTCGAGCGAGCGCAGCAGCATCACCCACCGGCGATGAACCGATTCCACCAACTGGAGCGACCACTCCACCGGCGCTGTGCGCGCGTCGGTCAGGTCTGCCCAGATCGCTTCGTTGTACGGTTTGATGGTGGGTTGTTCTTCGGCCAGCCCGAAGCGGAATCGCGTGTAGCTGTGAATGTGGCTGTCGGCCAGGTGATGAACCACTTGCCGCGCTGTCCACCCCTCCGGCCGGTACGGCGTATCCAGTTGCTCGTCGGTCCACCCCGCGACGGCGGCGCGGAGTTGCGCCGGTAGCGCGGCGATCTGGTCGATGAGTTCTCCACGCTCGGCGGCGGTCAGGCTCAGCTCGCGATCGGGGCGTCCGGCGGGATAGCGCAGTTCTTCGGAAATCTGAGGTGTCATGGTCGCAGTGTAGGCACAGAAGTGCCGGCGCGGCCAGAGGCTTACCGTAAAGTCCCCGGGCGCTACAATCGGGCCATGTTGGCATCGCCCCGGCTGACTCCCGAGCAGTATCTGGAGGTTGAGCGGGAAGCCGAATGCAAGTCCGAATACTTCCAGGGGCAGATGTTCACTCTGCCCCGAGGGTCGTACCGGCACGGGCATCTTATTGGGAACCTGGTCTGGGCGTTGGGCAATGCCCTCCATGAGAGACCCTGTATTGTCACCCCCACCGATGTGCGTTTGCGCGTCTCGCCGGACGGCTTGTACACCTATCCGGATGTCATGGTGGTCTGCGGCGCTGCCGCGTTTTCCGACGAACATCAGGACACTCTGCTCAACCCGGTTTTGATTGTCGAGGTCCTGTCCCCCTCGACCGAGGCCCACGACCGGGGCTTCAAGTTCACCCAGTACCGCCGTCTCGAGTCGCTTCGTGAGTATGTCTTGGTCGCGCAGCACGAACCGCGAGTGGAGCGATTTCTCCGGCAGCCAGGCGAGACGTGGCTGATGGCCGAGTCTGTCGGCCTCGGCGCAGTCTGCCGTCTGGAAAGCGTGGATGCGGAGGTCTCGCTGGGGAACATTTACGACAAGGTCGAATTCGCCGCGACCTAGCGCACTCGCCGGGTTTGGTAGCGTATTCCCATGCGTTTCGTCTGTCTCGCCGCTCTCGCGGCTGGTGTCGTTTCTGCCCAATCCTCCGGCCTGAGTTCGCCGGACCTGTACCGCCTGCGATCGGTGGGCGAGGTAGCCCTCTCTCCCGATGGCGCTCAGGTCGCCTACGGCGTCTCGCACAACGACGGCCCCCTTCGCCCGTACTCGCAGATCCACGTCCTGACCCTGGTGACGGGAAAGACCGTCATCCTCGCAAAGGCCAAAGAAGGCTCATCGGACGCCGTCTGGTCGAAGGATGGCCAATGGCTCGCCTACGAAGGGACCCTGAACGGCAAAAGCGGCTTGATCGTCTCCCGCCCCGACGGAACGGACGCGCGCTACCTGGCCCCGCTGCAGGGCACCAACCACCCGATCCAGGGGGCCGGCGCGCGCATCACCTGGTCGCCCGACTCCAAGCGCCTGGCGTTCGTCTCGGCCGTTCCCGGCCCCGAGACGGCTGAAGCCGGCGGCGACCCCATCGTCATCACGCGCTACATCTACAAGCCCGACCACGCCGAGGGCAACACCCGCTTCAACGACAACCGCCGTCTCCACATCTTCGTGGCCGACCTGGCGTCGGGACAGGTGCGGCCCCTGACCTCGGGCAACTTCTACGAGCACTCCGTCGACTGGGCGCCCTCCGGCGAGGAAATCCTTTTTGTCTCGCACCGGGAACCGGTCGAGGATATCTTCTTCAACCACGACCTGTTTACCGTGAACGCGTCGACCGGCGCGATCCGAAGGTTGACGGCGACCGAGGGTTGCGAGTTCGTGCCCCGCTGGTCTCCCGATGGAAAAGCAATCGCCTACCTGGCGACCCGCCGGGGAATCACCGACCTCGAAACGACGATGGAAGACACCCACGTCTGGGTCATGAATGCGGACGGCAGCGGGCAGAGCGAGCTTCCGCCGGCGATCGACAACCGGCAACGGGCTCCGCAGTGGTCTCCGGACGGCAGATGGATCTACCACACGGTGAGCGAGCGAGGCAGCGACCGCCTGGTGCGGCGCACCTATATGGGGCGAACTCTCGAATCCGTCGCCACCGCGCCTGGCGCGATCAACGCCTGGTCGCTCGGCCGCGGAGGAATGGTGGCCTACGCCTATTCGAGTCCCTCCAACCTCTCGCAGCTTTACGTCAAGAGCGGCGACGGCGCTGCCGTGAAGAAGACGGATCTGAATGCCGAAGTCCTGCGCGGCAAGGCCTTGGGCGTGCCGCGGGCGTTCACTTTTATCAGCAACGACAATCGGTTCGAGGTGGAGGCCTATCTCACCCCTCCGCCAGGACGGACAGCGGAGTCCAAGCACCCCCTGATCGTCGTGATTCATGGAGGCCCGCACGGCTTTCAAGGACCGGCGTTCAACTTCAAGAACCAGGTCTACGCCGCCCGAGGCTGGGCTACCCTGATGGTCAACTACCGGGGGTCGACCAGCTACGGGCAGAAATTCTCTGACGCCGTGTTCGGCGACCAGAACGGCAACGAAGCGCAGGATGTGCTCTACGGCGTCAGCGCCGCGCTCCGGCGCAATCTCTGGATCGATCGCGATCGTCTCGGTGTCGAAGGCGGCAGCTACGGCGGGCAGCTTTCCTCGTGGCTGATCACGCAGACGCGCATCTTCAAGGCGGCGATTCCGCTCGCGCCCGTCATCAATCTGGTCAGCTACAACTACACGACGTACTACAACATGTACGAGCAGATGACGTTCGGCCTGCTTCCTCACCAGAGCAACCTGATGGACGAACTGTGGAACCGCTCGTCGCTGAAGTATGTCTCGCGGGTCGCGACGCCGACGCTGCTGCTGCACGGCGAGAACGACAACGACGTCCCCATTGGAGAATCGGAGCAGTTCTACATTGCGCTGCGCGACGTGGGCGTCAAGGCGGCGCTGGTGCGCTATCCCCGCGAGGGCCACGGCTTACGGGAGCCGAAGCACATCGTCGACTCGATCGACCGCAGCATTCGCTGGTACGACGAGCATTTTCCAGCGTTGCGTTAGTGACGGCGGTGGAATATCGGCAAACCTGAAATTCGTCGCGGCCGTGATGACGGCACGTTGCTGCGGGGAAAAGGATTGACGCGATCAAGTCTAAGTGGTACATGTTGTACCGCCTTGCCTGAACAGGGATTTGTAAGCAGCCCCGAGTGCCCCTTAACCGTGGGCTGGCGCGGGCCGGCGGTCGCGGCTGGACACGATCCACGGGACTATTCCGAATACCTTCTCAATCAAGCTCGAGCGGTCCAACGGGCCGGTGGACGCGTGGCGATGCCGGGCGCCGCGATGGGCTCGGGCGCGCTCTTGAAGCGCATCTGCCGGTTGCTCGAAGCACCAACCCCCGCGCCAGGTCGCGGACGGGTACTGTCCGGCACGGCGCTGTGCGCCGCCGCAATCGCGGTGTTCGCGGCCTGCGAACTGGACCGGGTCGAGAGACCGGCGCCAGGCCAGCCGACCATGAACGAGCTGATGCATCGCAGGGTGGACTCAGCCCGGCTTCGCGAGGCCCAGATTGGCGCATCGATCGAACGGGCCCGTGCGGTTACTCCGGCCGAGGCGCGGCGTTTGCTGGAAACGCTGAAAGCGAACCCGCAGGACGCGGATACCTTTTGGACCCTGGTGCGCCACTACGAACACAAAGCCAACGTGAAAGACCTGGACGCCCTTGGGTTGTGGTACATCGAACACCAACCGGGCGGCAAACTCTGGTTTGGTCGTATCACCGCTCGACTGGACGGAGCTAATTACAACCGAGGCAAAGCGCTTTGGCTCGCACATCTGAAACGGTCGAGCGCAGCCCCCGAGACCTATCAGCGAGCGGCGGTCTTCCTGGCAGGAAGAGATAACCCGCTTGCGGAAGAGGTCTTGCTCGCGGGCCAGAAAGCCTATCCCAACGACGCCCGGTGGCCGTCGGCACTCGGTGCGCTCTACACGCAGGTGCTTGTGGGTCCCTGGAAACCGCGAACAGAGTTCAAGGATCCTCCTTCTCCGAGTGCGCAGGAGGCCCCAAGCCCGTTTGCGCAAAGCGTCCGCGCGCGGCTGGCAAACTCGACGGATCCTCTCGTCCTGGCACTGACAGCACGTAACCTGTTCGCGACGGGCATGCGTGTCGGCCCACCCGGAAGGGGGGCAGGTGTCGACGCCATCGACTTGGCACGGAAATACGTAGACCGGGCTCTGTCGATCAAGCCCGATTCTGAAATTGCCCGTACGACTAAATTTCACGTCGAGCAAGCCGAACTCGCCCCCAGGGTAATGCAGTTGGCGAGAATGTCACCGGCGGAGGCGGCAAACGCCAGCGACAGCGATCGGCTGCAATGGACATTGATCCAAATGCGCATAATCTGGGGTGAGCAAAAGCCGGATGACGCGGCCGCGAGGGCCCGCGAACTGCTTGAACTTGCGGAACGCAACCGGAAGGACCCCTTGTACGGCGATGCAATCTTTGATGGCAACGTGTTGCTGGGGAAAGCGGCGCTGCGACACGGCGACAAGAAAGCGGCCGCGCGGTATCTACTCGCGGCGGCGGGAACGCCGGGCTCTGACCGGCTCCGTTCCATCTGGTTCGAGATGAATCTGCCGCGCGCGCTCGTGGACTGGGGGGAGCGTCGCGCGGTCGCTGAGTTTCTTGAGATCATGGCTCCGAAGACCGCTCGTTCGAAGGAGTTTCGGGCCTGGGCAGCGGAGATTCGAAAGGGCATCAACCCCGACTTGATTCCCACGTTCTCCGCCCAGGGCTGTTCGCGGGATCCTTGCTAATGGCACGCGACGTAGCATCTGCAGGATCTCCGCGGTTTCGTCGGGCGATCGTGAACCTTGTCCACACCAGGGCCCCTTGGAGACCGCCGCCGAGTTCAATGCCGAAGGTACGCGCAGGCGAATAGAAAAAGGCCAGCCGATGTCTGCCGGCTTCCGGACACCGGCCCTCATGGCCTTGATATACATAGAACTGTGATGTATAATACCTCTACGTATGGACATGAGCAAGGACTTGGTTGCCGCTTCCGCCACGCCCCTCGTGCTCGCCATCCTTGCCGAAGGCGACAGTTACGGCTACGCCATCATCAAGCGAGTGGGCGAATTGTCCGGCGGACACCTGCAGTGGACCGACGGCATGCTCTACCCGGTGCTGCACCGGCTCGAGCGCCAAGGTCACGTCGCGGCGAAGTGGTCTGAGTCCGAGAACGGCCGCAGGCGGAAGTACTACCGGATCACCAAAGAAGGCCGGGCGCAGCTTGCTGCGCATCGGGAGCAGTGGCAGGTCGTGGACGGCACCCTGCGGGGTATCTGGATGAGGGTGTGCACGGCATGACGACATTCGCCGATCAACCGCTCGAGGAGCAAATCGCGCAGTGGCGCGCCTATTTGCGCCGCCGCCAGGCCCTTCACGGTCCCGACGTGGAGGAACTCGAGGGACATCTTCGCGACCAGTTGGCGGCGCTCACCGAGGCCGGCCTGACAGGGGACGAAGCTTTCCTCGTCGCGGTCAAGCGCATGGGTAGCCTCGATGCGCTGTCACGTGAGTTTGCGCGTGCACACTCGGAACGGCTATGGAAACAATTGGTGATTGCGCCGGACGCGGATGAGCCGGCGAAAACGACTTACACCGAGACGCTCGTCGTCCTCGGGCTTGCGGTTGCCGCGGCGTTGGCGGTCAAGGTGCCGGCGCTGTTCGGTCTTCGAATCAACGGCGGTGACGAATCGTTCTACTTCCGCAACGCCAGCCTGTTCGTCCTGCCGCTGCTGACGATCTACTTCCTGTGGAAGCGTGGGTTCAAGGGCCTCTGGTTGGCACTGCCCTTCGCGGCCGGGGCTGTTTTCGCCAACGTGTTCACATTCCCCAAGGGCAGTGACACCGAAGTGCTGACTGCTCTGCACCTGCCCATCGCCCTATGGCTGGCCGTCGGAGTCGCGTACGTCCGGGGCCGCTGGTTCGCCGGCGGCGGGCGCATGAACTTCGTCCGGTTCTCGGGCGAGTTGGCGATCTATTACGTCCTCATCGCGCTGGGCGGGGGAGTCCTTACCGGTTTCACGGTGATGATGTTCAAAGCCATTGGGATGAACGCCGGGTGGTTCGCCGGGGGCTGGCTGGTCCCGTGCGGGGCGGCGGGCGCCGTCCTGATCGGATCCTGGCTGGTGGAGGCGAAGCAAAGCGTCATCGAGAACATGGCGCCGGTCCTCACCCGGCTGTTCACGCCGCTGTTCACACTTTTGCTGCTGGTGTTTCTGGCCACGATGGCGTGGACAGGCAGCCCCATCAACGTGAAGCGGGAGGTCCTGATCGGCTTCGATCTGCTGCTGGCGGTCGTCGTTGGGCTGGTGCTTTATGCCGCCTCCGCGCGCGATCCGCAGGCGCCGCCCGACTTCTTCGACGGCCTGCAACTGCTGCTCGTGGTCAGCGCGCTCGTGGTCGATGGCGTGGCGCTCGCGGCGATCGCCGGCCGCATCTCTGAGTTTGGCTTCACTCCCAACCGGGTGGCGGCTCTGGGCGAGAACCTCATTCTGTTCGTCAACCTGGCGTGGTCGGCGTGGCTCTATGCGTGCTTTCTGCGTAACCGGGGCTCGTTTGCCGCCTTGGAGCAATGGCAGATCATCTACCTGCCCGTGTACTCGGGTTGGGCGGCCCTGGTGGTTGTCCTGTTCCCGCCACTGTTCGGCTACCGTTGATCCCCCCAGCGCCGAACCGGCCGATCGTCCCACGGAAAAATCGCCTGGGTTCCGAACCGAGGCCGGAAGGCCGCGGACCAGCGTTCCCTATTCGAACGGCCCATCACCCCCTCGGAGGCCGCGACCGTCAAGGGAGTCCCCATGGGCCTCCGGCCCACCAAAACAAATGAAGAACGGGTCGCAGCCCCGACCGTAAGGGAGGGGATTGCCATGTTCTTCAACGGAGCGATGGTGCTGAGGAACGACCCTCGACAGCCACCACTGTCTCACAAGCATGCAAACGGGAAAACGAACGGGCTGTTCGCAAGGATAGCCAGGCGTAGAAAACAGCTGGGAGCGGCGCAACACCAGCCCCGGTGGTAGCATCGCAACAGATAGGTGCCCAGTCTGAATCAGTCGAAGCATTGTCTTGCGGCCGTTTGGGTCGGGTGCCTGGCACTCGGCTCGCCGGCTGTGGCCGCCGCGCCCGTGATCGAGTCGCGCGCTGCTACCGGCTGGCCCACTCAGAACCACTATCGGTTCCCCTGGCAGAGCGCAGCGCCCAAGGGAAGGCCGGTGTGGGTGGACATCGAACTGCCGGCCGCGTTTTCCCCGGATTCGGTGCGCGTCTACGGCGCTGCCGGACCTCTTCCCGCCAAGGTGGACTGGCGCATGCCGCGTGCTCGCATCGCGTGGCTTTCCGATGGGACCGGTAAGTACAACGTGTACTTCGACCATGGCCGCGACGGGGAGACGGAACGGTTGATCGAGCCGGCGATGATCGGAGCTGGCGACCGGCTGACGTTCGGACGGCGCGGAGTCCGAGCGCCCCTGTCGGTAGGCTTGTGGGCCCATCCGGCCGCGGTGGATGTCGATGGCGACGGCGATATCGACCTGGTCGTGAGCTGCCCCGACCGCCCGTTCAACGGCACGTATCTATTCCGGAATCTTGGGGGCGCTTTGTTTGACCGCGGCCAATGGATGGGACGGGGCCACAGTGACATGGTGGCGGCCGACTTCAACGGCGACGGCGCCGTGGACCTGGTCGTGAGCGGAGGCTACTACAGCGACGTCCGCCGCCGCCGGATGTCACGGTTCGTCAAGGTCGACCTGCCGCGGAGCTACTGGATCGGCCGCGATGACCTCTGGTTCCCCGTCGACTGGGATCGCGATGGACGCATCGACGTGTTGGCCGGTACCAGTGACTGGCGCGACTATGGCTGGGATGACGCGTGGGACGACCAAGGACGCTGGACGCGAGGACGCCTGCACGGATACGTCTACTTCCACCGGAACCTCGGGACCAACGAGCAGCCGCGCTACGCCGAACCCCGCCGCCTGGAGGCGGGCGGCGCCGTGCTCGATCAATACGGAAGCCCGGCGCCGAATCCCGTGGACTGGTTCGGCTCCGGGCGTTGGGACCTGATCGCCGGCGAGTTTCTCGATTCCCTCACTCTGTTCCGGAACAACGGCCGCGGACTCGACTCCGGCGTCAAGCTCACCGTGGGTGGGCGGCCTTTGCGGATGAATCTCTGCATGATTCAGCCGCGGGTTGTCTTCTGGCACCCGGACGGGAGGCCGTCCCTGCTCGTCGCGGAAGAAGACGGCCGAGTCTCGCTGGTGGAAAATCTCGCGCCGAAAGGGCAGGAACCCCGCCTGGCAGCACCTCGCTTCCTGATGCAGGCAGCGCCGTTTGTGAAAAGCGGTGCGTTGTCACGGCCCGTGGCCGTGGATTTGAACGCCGACGGCTTGCTGGATCTGGTCTCCGGGAATTCCGGAGGGTATATCCAGTATTTCGAAAATACGGGGACACCCGTAAGGCCGGAGTTCACCGATCGGGGATATCTGGAAGCCGACGGCAAAGTCATTCGGCACATGGCTGGGGAGCGAGGTTCGATTCAGGGGCCGGCTGAAGCCAAATGGGGCTACACGAACCCCTGGGCCGCGGATTGGGATTTGGACGGAAAGCTCGACCTGATGGTCAACGATATCCGCGGCGAAGTGGTCTGGTATCCGAACCTGGGGACAGTGAAAGAACCGCGCTTCGGAACGGCACGGCCCGTCGAGGTCGAGTGGAAGGGCAAGCCCCTCAAACCGGATTGGGTTTGGTGGGAGCCCGAAGGCAAGTCGCTGGTCACCCAATGGCGCACGACGCCGCGCGTGGTGGACTGGGATCGCGACGGGCTGCCCGACCTGGTGATGCTCGACTATCGCGGCTATCTGGCTCTGTATCGCCGAGCTCGGATCGGCGGGGAATTGAAACTACTGCCGCCGGAGCGGGTGTTTCTCGAGCCCAACGGGCGGTTTCTGATGCTGAGCGCCGGACGCGGTGGCCGCAGCGGGCGCCGCAAGGTCGACACCGTCGACTGGGACGGCGACGGCGACCTGGACTTGATCACGGACTCCGACGAAGGGCCGGCGTGGTATGAAAACACCGGCTCGCAGGCAAAGCCGGTCATGAAAGCGCGGGGCACGATCCTCAAGGCGAAACTTGCGGGCCACAATCCCACTCCGAACGCCGCCGACTGGAATGGAGATGGCAAGCTGGACCTGCTCATCGGGGCGGAAGACGGGTTCTTCTACTACTTCGAGCGATCGTACATCGAGGCCGCCCGCCCATCCTCAGAGCCGCGGCCGTGAGAAGCCGTACAAAACTCGGGGACACGCCGGGTTCCGAACCCCGGCCGGGAGGCCGGGGACCAGCGTTCTCCATTCGGGCGGTACGCCGGCAGCCCCCTGCGTCGGCGAGTTGATTGGCCAACCGGAGGCGCTGGCAATTCAACGCCATCCATCACCGGCCTCGGAAGTCGTGACCGTGAGAAGCGTATAAAAAGTGGGACACGCCCGGGTTCCGAACCCCGGCCGGAAGGCCGGGGACCAGCGTTCCCCGGCGGCACACTGGCAGCCCCCGGTGTCGGGCAGTTGGTTGCAGCCCCGGCGTCGGCGAGTAGGGTAAACGGAACACGCCGGCTTCTCACGACAGGCCCTTCCTCATCGGACGTCTTCCATGC
>CAZGUX010000143.1:0-21663 GCA_964529305.1 uncultured Solibacteraceae bacterium
CCCGCGGTTCGGAGCCATCGCCCCGCCGCAGTTTCCAATGAGAACGGTATTGCGCCTAGCCGGGAAATTCCGAACGGCCGCCCCACCGGCCGCCGCTTTCTGGTTACAAGCCCTGAAAGCCTGGGCCCGCGTTCGTCTTACCCATGAGGGGCTCGTGCTCGCGGCAGAATTCACACGGATCTTTACACAGCATTCATGGTTTGTCTTGCGGATCGCCCGCCAGTGGGTGCGGGGCGAGGATGCGGAGGAGGTTTGCCAGGAGGTCTTTCTGCAACTGTGGCGGCGCCGGCACTCCCTGCAGCCGACGCGCGCCTTGCTGGCGACCATCGCGCGCCGCGCCGCCTGGCGCCTGCACGCCAGGCATCGGCGCAGACTCGAAACACAATCGGCGGCACTGAGAGAACACAGCCCGCTGCAGCAAGCCGCGTCGACCGATCTTCAGATACCCAGCCTGGACGCGCTTCCGCCCTCCCAGTCGCGCGCGATCAAAGCCGTGTTTGTCGACGGGCTCTCGATCTCCGAAGCGGCCCTCCGGCTGCAGATTCCGCCACCCCGGCTGTACAAGCAACTCGAAGCGGCCCGGAGCCGGCTGCGGCGAGCTACCCGAAGAGACCCGGCTCATTGACCGCCGTGGAACCGGCTTCGCGGCGCCGGCATCTCCGAATCCGCACCCCGAACGCTCTTCCACACAATCTCGTTCAACTCGAACATCGGCGTGCGGTCGACCTCGCCGAAGTCCATCGCGAGCGACTCGCGCGCTCCCCAGGCTGAGGAGTGATTGTAACGGTCTACTTCCACGCGCGGAGGCTCGGCGCGGTACTGGCTCGGGTCGGGTTGATTGGCAAACGCCCGGTACATCGGCGTGGCGGCGGCATCGTATTGGCTGAGCGGGTGAAGGCCCAGCAGCAACTCCATCGTACGGAGCATGGAACTCGTCGTGTATTGCGTATGGTCCACATTCCGCCGCTTCACCCAAGGACTGATCACGAATCCGATGGTGCGTCGCGCATCCACGTGGTCAGGGCCTTCCTGGGCATCGTCTTCGATCACGAAGATCGCGGTCTCGTTCCAGTAGCGGCTGCGGGCGATGCCTTCGACAATCATCCCCAACGCCCAGTCGTTGCTGGCGACGCACGCCACGGGCGTCGGACGCCCCGGAGATGTTCCGTAGGTGTGATCTTCGGGAAGCATCATCAGCGTGAAGTTCGGCATGCGAACCGCCGGATCCTTGCTGTCAAAATGCTTTTCCGACTGCGCCAGGTCCCGAAGAAAGGTCCGGGCGTTCTCGTAGTCGCGCGCTTTCCAGCTTCCGTAGTCGGGGGCGATGTAGGGACGCAGGCGGTCGGTGACGTTCCCGGTAAAGCAACAGTCGTCGCCGTACATGCGCAGAGTCAGGCCCTTGCTCAGGACCTCGTCCCAGATGTAGCGAGGCGCCAGGCTGGCCGCGGAGCGGTATCCGGTTTCCTCGCTAGCCAGGCGGGAATAGGAGGCCGGCCACGATTTCTCCAGAAGGTCGGAGGCGTACGCCGCGGTCGACCACTGATGCCCGTCGGAGCTGACCTCGCCATCGCAGTAGAGGTTGTCGAACAAAACGAACTCCTCGGCAAGTTTGTGCTGGTTGGGCGTGACGTCCCGCCCGAAGATGGCGAGGGCGGGGTCGCCGTTTCCTTGCGGGAGATCGCCCAGCACCTGGTCGTAGGTCCGGTTCTCCTTGATGATGTAGAGGACGTGCTTGATGGGAGATCCGATCCCGACCCGATCGGGCACGACCGAGGGTTCCGTCTTGGCCGCCGCGCGCGTGAGTTGTTCGGCCTTGTAGGGCACGTTGGCGATCGCCCGCGCGGTGTGACGGGCCAGGCGCGGAAGCTCGCGCGGCAGATCGACGATCGTGATGGCGCCCTTGGTCAGCGTGTGGACGCTTCCATCCGGACGGTTGCCGGACGCCGATCGCCGCTGGCCGGCGCCTTCGCCGTGCACGCGCGCCGTCGCGGACGAGGCGATGCCCTTGCTGTTGCCGACGTACAGCCGCCCGCGCGTCCCGTCGAGCAGCAGCGCCGACGGGTACCAACCGCTCGGAAGAAACCCCCGCACTTCGCTCGCCCCGCGCTCCGACGTATCGATGACGGCGACATTGTTGTTGTCGGCATTGGCGACGAACAACATCTTGCCATTGCGGGAGAGCGCCAGGGCGTTCGGCGTGGTTCCGGGCGGCGAGTGCGGAACCAGCGACGTGACAATCGATTCGCGCATGCGCAAGGTGGCCGCGTCCAGGACGGCGACGCTGTTGCCCTTCGAGCAGGCCACGAACAGCCGGCCATCGTCGCTGAGGGCCATCTCGCCGTTGTTGCCTCCCACGCGGGCCGACAACAGGGTTTTCAGCGTGTTCGAATCCAGAACGTCGACGGTCTCGCCCGCGATGTTGCTCACGTACAAACGGCTCCCATCCTTCGAGATCAACAGGTCGTAGGGGAGATTGCCGGTTGGCGCCGAAGCGACGGGCTTGCCGGTGGATGTGTCGAACACGATGATGCGGTTGCTGTTGCGATCAGCCGCATAGAGCCGTGGTTCGGCCGGGTGGTGGACCAGAGCGGACCAATACGTCTCGGCGGCTGGCCGCGCGTCGGTCAACTGGGCGACCGGTTGTTCGCTGAGTCTGCCCGCCTGGTAGCGGTAGACGTAGATCGGCGCCGGCGAGGGACCTTTGCGCGCATCCCGGCAACAGCCCCCGCCAGATACGAAAAGCCGGCCGCCGTCCGGGCTCCATGCCATGCCGTACCACGAGGACGGGATCCGGATCTTTTGCAGCACGCGGCGCGATTCGGCATCGATCACGACCAGACCGTGAGGATTGAAGCCGCTATGCAAAGCGATCACGCTTCGACCGTCGGGCGACATCGTGATGCGCAGAATCAGGTCTTCGGTGCGAAGGACCTCGCCGACCGGCGAGATCCTCCAGCCGTTCGGCAACAGATACCCGCCGTCGACAGGACCGGGACTTTGCGACAAGGCGACGGCGGCAAAGCAGAAAGCGATCAAGGAGTAACGCATGTTGAAAAGGTCTTCGGGAGTGGCCGCGCCGATCAGAGACCGGTCGCGGCCCGATCGAATGGCGAACTAGAACCGGTAACGCAAGCCGATTTGCACCGTCCGGCCGCCTCCTCCTTCCGTCCCGTCGGTGGCCAGGATCTGTCCCGCCGTGGGGTTGGTGATGTCCGATACCGGAGCCGCGAAGGCGGCGTGATTGAACACGTTGATGAACGTGCCTTCGACGCGGAAGCGATGGCGGTCCCCAAACAGGGCGAACTCCTTGTAGATGCCGAAGTCCTTCACCCAACGCCCCGGCCCCACAAGGGTGAACGGTCCGACGGTCCCGAACCGCCCATTGGCCGGAATCGCGAACGCCGACGGATTGAACCAGCGCTGGATACCGGGATTCGAGATCTCCCACTCGCCCACCACGTCGGCGCGCCCACCGAACCGCTGGGTGTTTGACGTGTCGGGGCCGCTGAACGTCGGCGTGAAGTACTGGCCGGTCTGGGCGGCGAAGAAGCCGCTGATCTGCCAGCCACCGCCGATCCACTGGGCAGGGCCGCTCCAATCGGAGCCCAGTTTGCGGCCCCGGCCGAACGGCAGTTCCCAGATGTACTGCGCCGTGAATCGCTGGCGCGGGATGTACTGCGTGTTTCCGCGGTCCCGGCGAAAATCGTACCGGTTTTCGTTCCCGCCACCGAAGTACGTGAAGGCGTCGCTGATATCCTTCGACCAACTGTAGGCCAGGTCGAACGAAAAGCCGTCGGCGAAGCGCTTGGTCAGCGCCGCGGTGATTCCGTGAAACACGCTGTTGCCTCGAAATTCCGACAGCGTGATGTTGCGATAGAGGGGGAAAGGACGCCGGCTCTGATCGAACGCCGCCGTGCTGGCCGGCGGCTGATTCAGGTTGTAGTTGAAGCCCAGGTTGGTGTTCTTGCTGCCCTGATACGTGAGGCGCGCGGCCAGATTGCGCGCCAACTCGCGCTCCGCCGACAGGTTCCATTGCTGGGAGTACGGAACGCGCCGGCCCCTCTGCTGGGTGCTGATCGAAAGCGTGCCGGGAGCGATCGAACGTGATCCGTCGGCGGGGAAGACGCGCGGCATTTGAAAGAGCGGGCCGTTGGCGCCAATCGTGTTGTCAAAGGTTTCGTTCACCGTGTAAGGACCGCCGAGGGGCGAGAACAGGTTGGCGTTGTCGGTCGCGTAAATCCCGTAACCACCCCGGAAGACCGTTCGCGTGTCGCCGAATGGCCTCCAGGCCAGCCCTGCTCGCGGATGCCAATACCAGTTCTGCTGTCCGATGATCTTGGTCTCGTCGAAGCCGGCGTCCCGCGCGAGAATCACCGGCACGACGGCCTGGAGTCGCGGGTCCACGAGCTTTCGCTGCTCTTCCGTGGGCACGACGACGCTGCCGGTTCGTGGATCGAAGATGTACACCAGGTTGTTGTTCTTTTCGATTGGTTCCGGATTCCATTCAAAGCGCAGTCCCAGATTCAACGTCAGCCGGTTGTTCAGCCGGATATCATCCTGGGCGAACCAGTGAGCTTGCGTGATCTTGCGTTTGATATCGTCCGACCGCGCCGTGCGGGTCGTGGTCTGCGGCAGGCCGAGGAGAAAGTCGCCCATGCCTTGACCGCTGTACGTGCCGGTGAACGTGAAGGTCCCAAACACCGCTTGCAGTTCGGGCAGTTGCTGGACCAGCGTCATGGGCCGGACCAGGGTCCCGGCCTTGATCGTGTGGCGGCCGGACATCCAGGTAACCGTGTCGGACGCGTGCCAAATGCGGTCTTCCCGGATGGGAACGCGCGGCGACCCGATGGCCGACAGGCCGGTAATGGAGACCGCCGGAACCGTTGCGACGTTCGGAAGGGCGAGGCTGTATCCCGTCAACCCGAGTTGCTGGACGACATCAGCGCCGCGCAGATCGCCCGAGGACTCGTCCGGCGCGAAACTCCAGCCGAGCCGCGCTTCGTTCACCACCCGCGGCGAGAGCACCCAGGTGTTTCCCGCCCCGAACATCCAGGTGGGGTTCAGGCGCCGGATCTCGCCCCAGGCCGGCACTGGCGCGCTCAGGTTGTTGTAGTCGGTAGCGAGTTGGCGCATCAGCCGGACCATCAGCGTGTTGCCGTCGCCGAAGCGGTGATCCACGCGGAAGTTGTAATGCTGGAGCCGCGTGCTGCGCTCCACCGTCTGGTTGTAGAAGCCGAAGTTGTCGTTGTTCGCGACATTCGGTTGCGGCAGATAGAAGTCCATCGTGCGCCGGACGGATTCGGGAATGCGGGCCAAGGGAATCTGCGCGCCCGCGAACGGCGTATTCGACAACGGATCGCGAACCGCCGCGAGCCCGGAGAAATTGCCTCCGCGCAGCTTGCTCGTCGGCACCACCAGGTTGTACTGGCGAAGGAGCGTATTCTTTTCCTGCTGCAGGTCGATGAAGTAGAAGGTGCGATCCCGGACAATCGGGCCGCCCAGCGTGCCGCCGAAACGGTGGTTCAACTTGCCGGTGGGCGCGGTTCGCGCGAAGAAGTTCCGGGCGTTCCATTCGTTGTTGGACAGATACCACCACGCCGAACCGTGCATCTGCGGGCCGCCCGACTTCGACACCACGGCAAACGTCGTCGCGAACGGATTCTCCGCGGACTGGTTCAGCACCGTGTAGGACACTTCCTGCACGGCGTCGAGCGTGGGCGAATAGTAGTAGCCGCCGCCGACACCGCCGTTCATGTTGTTCACCGTGATGCCGTCGAACGTCTGATTGATTTGAGTGTTTCCCAGTCCGGCGACGCTCCACTCGAAGTTGCCCGACATCGGAAACGTGCCGGGAATGTAGCGCCCCAGATTGAGAGTGCCCAGTTGGTTGTAAGGCAGGTCCAGAACCTTGCGTTCCGGGATCGTCAGGTTCAGCCGACCGGTCTCGGTTTCGAGGAGCATGGAGTCTTCCGTCACCGAGACCTGAACGGCGACTTCGCCGATCGTCATGTCGATGTCGACGCGCAGCCGCGAACCGTACCGCAGGTCGACGCGATCGATCACTTTGGTGACGAAGCCGGACGCGCTGGCCTGCAGCCGATAGCCGCCCGGGGGCAACCCGGCCGCCTCATAGCTGCCGTCGTCGTCAGTGGAGGCCGTTCGGGCCAACTGCGTGGAGAGGTTGCGCAGCTCCACACGCGCCTTGGCGATGGTTTTGCCGGACGGATCGCGAACGGAACCGACAATCGCGCCGTTGAGAAGTTGAGCGTGGGCAGCCGGAACACTGCAGACTGCCGCAAAAACTGCGAGACATCGTAGGAATAGCGAGGCTTTCATATCAGGTGCTCTCTGTAAAAAGAAATGGCGGCGCGGACCCGGAATTCGAAATCGATCCGGTAACGATCGTGCGACGATTCGAAGAAACCGGCGCTATCGGGAGCAACGATTCCAGGCGGTCCCGATGCGGCGGAGTGTTTCGAGCAAGTCCTCGACTGGGGGCGCAGCTTCCGTCGTGACCTTGTCGGAATAGAGCCACGACAGCGCGTTTCCCGCTTCGACCAATAGGTGGAAGCGGACCGTTGAGCGCTCCTGCCAGCCCCCGCAAGCGCCGGGAGCCGGGTTTCCGTCATCGAGTCCGGCGGCCTTGCTCTGCAAATGCCGCCATTCGGCGGACACCGTGCGCTCCGTGGCTTCGACCATTTCCACGATCGGGCTGCGAGCCGGCGGCGGGAGTGCGTCAAACACGGCGGGAGGATAACGCTCGGCCAGTTCGTTCAGCAGCACGGCCGCATCCAGCGCGGTGCTGTGATGGTGAAGAATAGAAGCGGCAAACCTGGGGGCGTTCTGCCGCGAGCCGGTCTGCTGCACCAGCGACTCCAATAGGAGCGGCCGATGCCGTTCGCCGGAGAGAGCGGGTTCCTCCGCGAGCGCGGCCGTCTCTTCCGGCAGAGGCCCTGTCTCGAGTTGCAACCCGGGAACGGCCCGCAGGCGCTCGCGCAACTCGTCGTCCAGCGTGGTGGAGAGTTCGACCACCACAGTCTGTCCTTTGCGGCGGTACACCAGCCCGGGCTGGAGGAGGATCGATCGCGCCAGCGCCTCCGCCGCCTCCGGGTCCGCCGGGAAAACGGGCTCCGGTTGCGGGTGCGGCGTCGGTTGAGACCGCGCTCTCGCGGCCATCTGTGGCGCGGGTTCCACCGGCCGGTATTCCCGCCCGACTTCGACGATCTCGAGCGGCGGATAGCCGTCGTATTCCACGTCCTTGCGAACCGCGCGCCACTGCGAGGCGTCGAGCGAAATGGCCACGGACTTCACGGCGCCGCCCTCCGCCGCCCGCGTGCGAAGAACGGTCAAGCCCGGAGTCTCCTGAATTTCATCCTCCGCGTCCCGCTGCCGCGCGCGCCAGTTGGCAAAGTCCCGTGGGTCGAGCGGGTCGGACCAGTTGATGGCGGGGGACATGCGCCCGGCGGTCCATTCCGGGGCTTGCGACCGGGTCGAGGACGCGAGGCTTCCCCACTGAATCTCGCGAGTCACGCTCCATATCCCCTGCCGGATGCGGACGCGCTGCAGCATCGTCCGGTGCTGTTCCTTGCGATGAACCGCCGCCGCTCGCGCCAGAAGGTCGCTACCCTCGAGACGCGCCGGCTGTGAAAGGTACAGTGCGGCGCCGAACAGAACCGAGGCCGCGATCGAAGCCGCAATCAGCAGCGGGCGGGACCCTGAGTCGCCCCGGCCCAGGCTCGGCCCCGTTTGCCGCGCCAGCGCTTGATGAAGCCGCCTCGGCCGCGGGACGGGAACGTCCAGGCTCCGAAGATATCGTTCCCGCGCCTTCATGAACGTGACGATTCCCGACCGCAGTTGATCCAGCCGGCTCGCACACTCCCAACAGCCGGCCAGGTGGTCCCGCGTGGCCGCGGCCGTCTTCGCGTCCAGTTCCCCATCCAGGAACAGGAGGAGCGTATGAGGTTCGGGGTGCCCGTTCGCGTCAGCGTCGAAGCTCTTGCTCATTCCAGATCTCGCTCAGATTGGCCAGGGCCCGGGCGCAGACCTCGGCGACCGTGGCGATACGGACATTCACGATCTCGGCGATCTCGCGATACTTCAGCCCTTCGGCTCGCAACAGGAGATACTCCAGTTGCCGATCGGTAAGGCGAGCGAGCGCGGCGTTCAGCCTGCGGTCGCGCTCGTCGTCGATCAGGCATTGTTCGGGATCCGGCTGGGAGTCGCCCAGCGTCGCCTCCAACGCGTTCCAGTGATCGCCGGGCAACAGTGACGGCCCCTGTACGCCGAGGCGGTCCAGATGCAGGTTGCGCGCCACACGAAACAGCCAGGCGGCGACATGGTTGACGTCGCCTCCGGCCGAGTAGTGATGGAAGAGCCGGAGGAAGCACTCCTGTACCAGGTCGTCGGCATCGGCGGGAGGACATCCCCGGCCGACGAGAAATCGGGTCAACCGGGGGCCGACTTCGCTGTAAGCTCGTTCGATCCGCTGGGCGACCGGGCTGTTCAGCGGGCAGGCTTCGGTGGCAAAGTCCGGGTTCAAACAAGCAGCTTCCGCGTGGTCCCAAGCCATGCACTTAACTTTAGTAGACGGAGATTACGGACCCATTTCAGGCGCTGTAACAATTTCAGAATCTTTTTCCGGTTCGGGCAGGCAAACCGGCTCGAAGAGGCCTTTGGCTAGCGGAACGGCAGTTCGCAGGACCAACCCTCGGCGGCGGCGATGGTGTTGGGAAACGTCTTGCGCGCCTCGCCGACCAGGCGGGAAACCATGTCGTCAGGATGAGTCGGCTCGTGATGGAAAAGAATCAGTTGGGTCACCCCGGCCTCGTGGGCGATCCGGGCCCCGGCCTGAGGCGTGCTGTGACCCCATCCGCGGCGCAGTTCATATTCCTCAGGAGTGTACTGGGAGTCGTAAATGAGAAGATCCGCTCCGGCGGCCTGCTCGATCAGACCGCGGTCCAGCGCCTCGTTACCGTGTTCATGATCGGTCGCGAACACCACCGACCGGCCTCCGGCCTCAATGCGGTATCCCGTGCAACCGTTGGGATGGTTCAGCGAGATCGGGCGAATGACGACGTTCCCGATATGAGCGCCGTCCGCCGGGACTTGAGAGAAGGTTCTGCCCGGTCGTGGGCCGGGCATGGAAACCGGAAAGAACGGCGGGCTCATCTGGCGCTCCAGCAGCCTCTGCAACTCGGTTCCCTCACAGCGGGAATAGAAATGGATGTTCCAGTCCGCGTTGTATAGCGGGACGAAGAACGGCAACCCCTGGATGTGGTCCCAATGGAAGTGAGTGAAGAACAGGAAGCACTCGCCGCCGACCCTCTGCTCGTTCATCAGGCTATAGCCCAGTTGGCGAAGGCCGGTGCCCCCATCGAAGATCAACGGCGGGACGCCCGGGCACCGGATCTCCAGGCAGGACGTGTTGCCGCCGTATCCGAGGTTCCCCGCGGCGGGTGCCGGGGTGGACCCCCGAACGCCCCAAAACCGGATCTTCAACTGATACTCCGCCATGATTCAGCCTCGCGTCTTACTTGGACTTGAGGACCCATACTCCGTCCCAATGGTCGCCGGGAGGATTGTCCTTCAGGTGCTCGCATCGCTCCAGATAAATCTGGGGCAGCGTATCCTGAGGATTGAGCGCGACGGCTTGCCGGAACGTGGCCATCGCTCTGTCCCATTGCTGCCTGCGGTAGTACGCCAGACCGCCCTTGAAGTAGTCCACTACTTCGAGCAGATTGGGAAATGTCTCCTCCGTGTAATAGTCCAGTACCTCAAACACCCCCACAGGCTCGTTTTTCCCTTTTACCACTACCCGGTCGACTTCGCGAATGCGATAGGTGCCCCGGAGCTTCTGGTAGGTGTACTCACTGATCAGAATTCGCGCCGCGTACTGCTTGCAGGCGCTCTCCAGGCGGGAGGCGAGGTTCACTCCATCTCCAATGATCGTATAGTCCATGCGCTTGGGGGAACCGATATTGCCGGAAACCACCGTGTCGGTGTTCAGGCCGACGCCCATGTCGATGGCCTTCTTGCCTGCGGCCAGGCGATCGGCATTCCAGCGGCGCAGGTCCGTGATCATGGAGATCGCGGCGCGGACGGCGCGGTCCTCGTCGTCGTCGTGCGGTAGGGGAAGCCCGAACACCGCCATGATGGCGTCGCCGATGAACTTATCCAGCATGCCACCCTGGCGCTGGACGCAATCCACCATCACGGTGAAGTATTCGTTCAACAATTTCACCGTGCCGTGCGCCCCGATTTCCTCCGTGATCCCGGTGAAGTTCCGCACGTCGGAAAACAGGACCGTGGCCATCACGCTCTTGCCGCCCAGCGCGTCTTCGCCATCGGCGAGCAACTGCTCGGCCAGCCCCGGATCCATGTACCGGGACATCGTCGACTTCATCCGTTTTTCCGTGCTGATGTCTTCCACCATCAGCATCGTGCCGATCTTTCTTGCCGTGCCGTCTTCCTGCTGGCCCATCAGCGGCTGAACAGTGAGGTTGACCGAGACTTTCTCGCCGGCCGCCAACAGTTCCCGGTCAACCGTGATGTCGCTCTTGAGCGTCTGCTCCACCGCCTTGATGCGGTCGAGAACCCATGCGTTCGTGCCGCTGAAGTACTCCTCGGCCTTGTGATTCAGAATCGAATCTGTCGTGGCGTTCAGAATCTGAAGCCCGGCGCTGTTGCAAGTGATGATCTTTCCTTCGTCGTTGAGCGTCACGACGCCGTTCGACATGCTTTGCAGCATGCTCTCGTTGTAGTTCTTGATGTTCTGTACTTCGTCGAACAGCCTGGCGCTTTCGAGACTGATCGCCAGTTGCGCGGTGAAGGCTTTCAAGCGCGCCTCGTCGTCGTCGTTGAACGGGCCGCCGCGCTTGTTCAGGACCTGGGTCACGCCGATGATCTTGCCCGCCTTGTTGGTGATGGGCACGCACAGGATCGAGCGCGTGAAGTAGCCGGTGCGCCGGTCGAACGCGGGGTTGAAGCGGAGGTCGGCATAGGCGTACGGAATGTTGATCGTCTCGCCGGACGTAAACACCGCGCCCGCGATGCCCAGGTGGTTGGGCAAGCGAATCTCGCCCACCGAGGCGCCCATCGCCACCTTGGAAAACAGCTCGTGGGTTTTCTCGTCGTTCAGGAACAGGGTTGCCCGGTCTGCTTCCAGCATGCGCGCGGCTTCGTTCACGACCTTCGCCAGCATGGTGCCGAGGTCGAGGTCGGAGGTGACATCGGCCACCAGGTCGAGAAAACGCATTTCCTGCTCGCGCGAGGCCTGCATGCGCTCCACGAACTGGCGGCTGCGGAGCGCCATCGCGGTTTGCGCCGTCATGTCTTCGAGCAGGCGCAGATCGTCGACGCTGAATTGGCCCTGTTTCTTGTTGAGCATTTGCAGGACGCCGATGATCTCGCCCTTGGCGGTGCGGACCGGGGCGCAGGCGATATTGCGGGTGAGATAGCCCGTCTCCTGATCGACCCCGCGGTGAAATCGGGGATCCGCGTACGCATCGTGAACGACGACGCCTTGGCCGGTGGTGAACACGAGGCCGGCGATCCCCGTGTTGTTCATGATCCGGATTTCCCGGACCGAGGTCCCGTGGGCGACCCGCGAATATAGCTCGCCGGTCCGCTCGTCCGTGAGGAAGAGCGTTCCGCGTTCCGCGCCGGTTTCCTGGGCGCTCACGTCCACGATGGCGCGCAGCATTTCATCGAGCGTGTCGATCGCGGCCACTTCCTTGGCCACTCTCAACAGCAGCCCCATCTGGTGGATTTGCTTCTTGTCGGCGGCGGCCGCGCCGGGGTGGGTCCTACCGGCCATTTTGCCGCTCCAGTTGCGCACGCAAGGCCACAATCATTTCCTGTAGCTGCCGTTCCTCGTCGCGGGCGGCCTGGCGGAGTTGCTGCAGCCGCTCGCCGTTGGCGATCTCCTGCCGTTCCATCTGGTCCCGCAGCGCCTGGATCATCCCTTTGAGCTGGTCGATTTCAGCACGGGCCTCGGCCACGGTTTCCTGAACGCTTCGTTGCTTTTCAAACGCCGCCCGCTCCAGTTCCTCGCGCATCGCCGCGATCATCGCCTTGAGTTGGCCGATCTCGTCCCCGGCGGCGGCCACCGCCTGCTGAACGGAGGCCTGCCGGCCGGCGCGTTCCGACTCGAGTTCGTTCCGCATGGCGACGATGGTTTCCCGGAGCTGGTTCCGCTCGTCTTGAATCTCGACCAGCGCGGTTTGAACGGCCTCCTGCCGGTTGGACGTCGCGCGTTCGAGCAATCCGTTCAGGCGGCGAATCTCGGCCAGGGCGACTTCGACGGTCGCCGGCTCGGGCGGTGGCGGCATAAACCTTTATCATGCCCGGTTCCGCGGGTCCGATCAATCTGGCTAACCGCAGGACGGCGATTTTGCGCGCGGCGCAAGAATGATTGGGCGATTTGGCGCAAGCCGCCTCGGTGCCTGTGCAGCACCACAGGCAATTTCACCCAACTCCGCAAACTCTTCAAGCAACTTCCACCGCGCCAATGGCTTGTACGGCTAGAGACTCTGGGCACTTGTGAGCCTTTGGCAGACTGATTGCACCCTTCGCCGGGTAATCCCGGGGAGGTGGCTATGCATTTGGCGACGGCCGGGCAGCGGGAGATTTTGCGCACGCTGCCGGGGGACGATGTCCGGCAGGTTCTTTGGCGCTTTGCCGGCCGCTACGACCTGCAAATGCTGGTGCATTCGGTCCGGGCCGTGGCTCGCGGGCCAGTGGCCCGCCTGGTGGCCTCCGGGGCCCGCAATACCCACGAGTGGACTCCCGAGAAGCAGGAGATGCTGGCGGCCTTTGACGCCGCCGGCATCACCAGCCTTTCGGTGGACGTCGAATACGGCGGATTCCTCAGCGGCCCGAAGAACTTCGCGCTGGCGCTGGCCGCGTTCGAGTTGGCCTGGGTGGACGGGGGCGCGGCAACCGCCAGCCTCGCGGGCGCCCTGGGCCTTGCGCCCATTCACGAGCGGGGAACCGAGGAGCAGAAGGCCCTCTACATGTCCGGCTCGGTGCCCGGGCCCGATGCGCCGGTCAAGCGAGGAGCCTTCTGTCTGACGGAACCTTTACCGTATGCCGGCGTCGAGACCGGCCTCCTCTCCGGAAAAGCGCGAATCGCCGAGTGGCCGGAGGGCGGCGAACCCGTGCTCGAGATCTCCAAGCGAGGCCGGTTTATCACGAACATGGGCTTCGCCAACTTCGTGACCGCGGCCGTGGATTCGGACGATGAACGGATCAAGGGCTCCTTCGTCGTGATTCTGGAAGAGAGCGATCCGGGGGTGTTCGACCGGGGGACGCCGACGAAAAAGCTGGTCCATCAGCTTTCGTCCACCTGCGATCCCGTCTTTCAGTTGCGCGTGCCGGCCAACCGCATCATCGGCGGATACACCGTCAATGGCGGCGTGCTGGCGCCGAACTACTCGCACGGCGAGGTGATCGAGGCGGTGTTCAAGCGCACGCGGGTAACGGTCGGGCTGATGACGGCGGCCAAACTGTTGTCGGCGGTGGAACCGGTGATTCGCTACCAGCGCGAACGATTCCGCGGCGGGGAATCGGTGGCGCCGGGGTCGCCTCGCTTCGAAATGGGCCTGCAGCAGAAAGAGGACGCGTTGCACCGGCTGCTGGATGTCTGGGCGACGGGGGAAGCCGCCGCGTCCCTGGGTTTCGCCACCGCGCGCCTGTTCGACGAACTTGATCCTCTGGAGCGGGAGAAAGACCGCCTGCTCGGCGAACAGGGGATCCACGGGGGCGGCGCGGAGTTCAAGGCGCTCCGCAAGCGCACGCCGCAGGTGGTTCGGTTGATCCAGCAGGGCCGCGAGATCGAGGCCGATCCGATTGACCGCTACCTGATCCTCGACGCGCAGGCGAACGTCCTGTGTCCGGCCACCAAGCTGTGGAATACGGGGCACGGGGCCAACATGATGCGCGAGGCCGTCAGCCTGATGGGGGGCTACGGCATCACGGAAGATTGCCCCGGCTTCCTGCCGCAGAAGTGGATGGACGCCCAACTGGAGGCGACCTACGAGGGACCGGAGGCTGTTCAGCGCCGGCAGCTATCCGTCACGATGACCAACGAGATCTTTCTCGCGTTGTGGCGGAAGTGGATTCGCGAGATGCGCGAGATTGCCGGACGCAAGCCGGGTTCGGGCGCGTGCACCCTGGCCACGGCAATGCAGATGTGGCTGTGGACGCTCGAACACCTGTTGTCGCATACCGACGCGGATGGAACCAGGCTGTACTCGAGCACCCGCCACGGCGTCACGTTTGCCCTTGCCGACGCGTTGTGCTGGCTGCTGTCGTCCCGGTTTCAGATCCTCGATCTGCTGGAATTGGAGGCGCAGGGCGGGAACAACGCCGTGATCGCGGAGGGACTGGACGGCACGGTCAACTTTCTCGCGGATCTGTGCCACGTCCAATCGTCGCGCGCCGGAGGCGAGGCCGGGCGGATCGCCGCGGAGCTTGTGTACGGCTACAACCGCCATCCGGCCTGGGACTCGCCCGACTATGCCGGCTGCTATCGCGCCGACGAACTGATCGCGATCGAGAGCCTGGTGCCGGGCATCTCGGCCGGGGTGCTCGACGTGGTGGAAGAGGACGGCAGCCATCCCCACAAGGCCGGGCCGTGCGTGCAAACGCGCGGGCTCGAATCGTTCCAGAGGTTGCGCACCAAACTCGATGGCTGTCTCACCGGGTCGATGCTGGCGAAGGATCGCGCCGCGGCGGCGCTGCAGAAAGTCATGATCCCGGCGGCCCTCGACTACCCGGCGTGATCATGGACCGCGAGCGCATGGAGGTTGACATTGTCTGCGTCGGCTTCGGGCCGGCGGCGGGCGGGTTTCTTTCCACCCTGGCCCGGCGGTTGAGCGACGCGGAAAAGCCTCCGCTCGAAAGCCGCGCGATGCCCGGGATGCCGCCGCAGGTGATCTGTTACGAGCGCGCCGACGGCCTCGGCTTCGGCGTGTCCGGCGCGGTGACCCGCGCGCGAGGCATCCGCCAATCGTTCCCCGATCTCGACCCCGCGCAGGTACCGATGGCCGCGCCCGTGGTGCGGGAAAAGCTGGTCTACCTCTTGGATCCTCACAGTGCGAGCCGCCGATCGGCGCCTGTGAGACTTGTGGATTTTGCCCTACGCCCCTTCTCCCACGACCATGCGTTCGAATCGCCCTTCCTGCCCGGATTTCTCGACAAAAAGGGAGGGCTTGTCCTCTCGCTCGGGCAATTCAACCAGTGGGTGGGCGAGCAATTGATGGCGGGCGGAATGGTGCAGATCTGGCCTTCGATGCCAGTGGCCGAAGCACTCCTGGCAGACGGCAAGGTGAACGGAGTCCGCCTGCTCGATCAGGGAGTGAACGCGAAGGGCGAACCCGAAGGTGGCTACCTGCCGGGGATGGACGTCGGCGCGCGGTTGACGGTGGTTGCCGACGGGCCGGTAGGCGCAGTCGGCCGCCAACTCGACCGGGAGTTTCGTAAACCGGACCAGGACCCCCACGAAGAATGGGCCGTCGGGTCGAAGATGGTCATCGAGCTGCCCGACGGCGTGGATCTCGAACCCGGCACCGTGATTCACACAATTGGCTACCCGGAGCCGGAGATCTTCGGTTTTTTGTATGTGCATCCCGGCCGCCTGGTCTCGGCCGGAATTTTTGTTCCATCGTGGTTCGACAACCCTGTCCGGACTTCCTACCGCTACCTGCAGCACCTCATCCAGCATCCGTACCTTTGGCGGTGGTTGAACGGGGGCCGCATGGTGAGTTGGGGCGCCAAGTCGATTCAGGAGGCCGGGCGGCGCCGCGAACCCTTGCTGGCGGGCGACGGATTCGCGCGCATCGGCGAGGGCTCGGGCAGCACCAATGTGTTGACCAACTCGGGCGTCGACGAAGCCTGGACCACGGGGGTCCTGTTAGGGGAAGCCGTCATCGAACTACTGGAGCAGGGGAAGGAGTTCACCGGCGAAGCGTTGCACGAAACCTATGTGCGCCAGCGCCGCGCCAGTTGGGTGGACGACGGCGCGCGCAAGGCCGAAAGGGCGCGGAACGGTTTTTCCCGAGGCTTCGTTCCCGGCATGATCGGGATGGCGTTGGCAGGCTTCACCGGCGGGCGCTTGGCGCTGCCCGGCGGTGTGCCTGGACGTCCGAAGACGATCGAGGAACATTATCGGCTCTCCCCTCAGGAGGCCTCGGCCATTCGCGAGTCTTGCGCAGCCGGCAAGAGACCACTGCACGACGCATTGATGGATCGCGCGGGATGGCCCGCCATTCCGTACGATGGTCAACTGCTTGTCAGCCTGCAGGACGCCCTGCTGGTGGGGGGGAAAGTCCAGGCGCCTCCGGGCTACGCCGATCACGTCGTGTTCCTCGAGCCGGAATCGTGCCGCTCGTGCGGCCAGCAGGTTTGCGTCGAGATCTGCTCCGGCGAGGCGATTCAGGCGGGGGAGGGTGGCGTGCCGGAGTTCGACCGCGAGAAGTGCGTCCACTGTGGCGCTTGTTTCTGGAACTGCAAGGAAGCCAATATCGCGTTTTCGGCGGGCCCGGGCGGCCTGCACTCTACGCTCAACTAGGAACTCGCATGAGTGGATATTCCATTGTCGTGTGCGGGGGGCTGGCGCCCGACCCGCTGCAAACGTTGGAACCCGTTCAGGGACCGGCGTTGAAAAACGAACTGCTGCTCCCGGCGGTGCTCGATCCATGGGCGGCGCATGCGCTCTACGAATCGGCGCACCTGGCCAAAGCCGTTCCCGGCAGCAAGGTGTGGCTGGTCAGCCTCGGCCCCAGGGCCAAGCTGCAGCAGTTGATGATGAGCGTGGCGCAGAAGGTGGCGTTCGAACTGGTGGCGCTCGATGGACCGGGCGGAGGATTCACGGACAGCGGCGCGGTGGCCGAGACTCTGGCGGCCGCGATCGAAGCGATTCCCGCGCTCGACCGTTCCCGCCTGATCCTGGCCGGCGGTTGGGAGTCCGCAACGCGGGGCGCCGGAACCACTTTGCAGCGCGTCGCGGAACGCCTGGGCATCACGGAGCAGTTCCAGGGCATCGACCAATTCACCGTCCAGGCCGACGGCAGTTTTCGGATTCTGGAACGCGTGGAAGGCGGACGGCATCAGGTCTCGATTTGCGAAGGCCCGCCCGTTCTGTTGGGTTGGGCCACCGGCAGTCTGCCCGAGCCGCCGAACAATCCGCAGGTCGGCATGATGAACATGCGCGGCATCATGCCCGCGCTGCAGCGGGCCAAGCCGGCGCCGGTCACAGCGGGCAGCCTCGAGTTCGAGTCGGTGGTGCTGCCCAAACAACAGCGCGCGACCCACGTCGAAAAGAACATGACCCCGGACGAGATCGCCCGCGACCTGGTGGCCTGGATGACCGGAGGAGCCCAATGACCGTCCTGGTGTTGATCCACACCGACGAGACCGGAGCCCCGGGACGCGCCGGTCTGGAGGCGGTCGCCGCGGCACGACTGCTCGGTGGCGACCTCACCATCGGCCTGGCCGGTGCGGCCATCGATACGGCCCAACTTGCCGGTACGGGTGCGGGGCGGGTACTCGCCGTGACCGGCCCGGAGTTTGGGGTTTCCCGTTATGCCACCGACCGCGCGGCCGTGCTGGCGCTGCTGGCGGCGGCTTCGCCGGAAATCACTGTCGCGGCCGGAACCGAGCGCTGGAGGAGGACTCTTCCCGGCGTCTCCACTACGGTGGACAGCCACGTCACCGGCATCGAAAGGAAGGACGGCAAGATTCAGGCCCGCCGCTGGTATTACCGCCAGCGGATGGAGGCCGTGTTCACCCGCACGGTCCGCCCGTGGATGCTGATGGTCGAGCCAGGGGCGTTTCCGGTCTACGCGGGCGAGGGTGACCGTCCGGTGATCGAAGCGCTGCCGCCGCCCGCGGTCGCCACGCGCACGCGAGTCGAGGGTTTTGTCGCTCCTCCCGCCGGCGAGCAGACCATCCGGCCCGAGGCTGATCTCCTGTTTGTGGCCGGCGCGGGCTGGACCAAAAAGCAGAAGGATGGTCAACCCCACATCGACCGGGCCGCGACCCTGATCCTCGAGCTGCTGCGACAAGCGCGCGCGTCCCTGGGCTCCAGCAAATCGCTGGTCGACCTGAGCGGTGAAGGGCAATCCGTGCTTCCTTTCCTGACGCACCTCAACCAGGTCGGCCAGACCGGCGCCACGCCGCGGCACCCGAAGGGCCTGGCCACTTGCTGTCACGGCGAGGAACCCCACGTGGTGGGTTGGCGGTTTATCCCCGAACGCCGCGCGGTCAACCTCGATCCGAATTGCGGATGGGCTCACGGCAAAGCCGATGTCCTGTACGTCGCGGATGCCTTCGAAGTGATGGAAAAAGTAAATGCCTTGCTTGCCGCACGGGCCGCGGGGTAGCATGGGTACTTCACAACCCATGACCACTGTTTTCTACTATTCACTCGTCATCCCGAACAAAACCGGTGAAGGCGCACGTATTTTGAACGCGCTTAAAGAGGCCGGAGTCAACCTGATCGGGCTCTGGGGGTATCCCGTTAAAGGCCGTAAGGCGCAGGTGGACCTTGTCCCCGAAAATGGTCCCGTTTTTCAGAAAACGGTGAAGAAGCTAGGCATCGATCCAGGCAAGAAACGGCCGGCCTTTCTGGTCAGCGGCGAAGATCGGGTGGGCGCGATCGCGGACGCCATGTCCGCGCTGGCAGCGGAAGGCATCTCGGTGTGGGCCGCGCAGGCCATGAGCCCTGGCGGCGGCCGCTACGGCGTCCTGTTCCAGGTGGCGCCGGATGATGAGAAGAAGGCGAAGAAGGTTCTCAGCAAGCTGGCTTGAGTCACCGTGGCGCCCGATAGGGTCTATTCCTGACATCGAGCCGCTCTCGGCTCGGACTCGGGCGCCTAGCTTCCCAGAAGTTCGAAGTAGCGGTCGCGTGAAATGCCGGCGGTGCGAAGGTTGTTCTTGATGATGAACACCGGCACGGACGCGTACTTTGGGATCACCACGGGTCGGATCACGCCTGACTTGGTGAAAACCATATGATCACCTTCTTCCCGAACGCAATGGAAGCCCTCGGCCTCGAAGACTGCGGCCAGGCGCCTATAGGAGACGGCGCTAAGCCTTGGCATGGGCAGGAAGCGGCAGGCTGACTCGCTGCATGCTGATCAGCTTCGGTCCCTCCAGTTTCTGCCTGCGTTTGAGGTAGCCGGCCTCGTCCAGGATCTGCTCAAGGGTGCCCATCCTCTCAGCTTCTTCCAAGAACAATCGCACGGCCTCCTTCAGGTTTTTCAGCGCTCTTTCCTGTGTCCCCCCACAAGAGGAAACATCGAGTTCGGGCGTGTGCGCGACGAAGGTCCGTCCCTCTTTGAAGATCTGAGTGGTGAACTGAATGTCCATGCCGGTTGGAACGCTACACCGGGAAGCATAGCACCCAGCGGGCACGCTGTGCAGAAGGGGCCTCAGCCCACGCCACAGGCTACTCAAATCCAGGGAACATGAAGTCTCGGGCGCTGGTCATTCAGTCTCCTCGACAAGCCTGGGGTCAAACTCAAGCAGTGGACTGTCAACGCCCGTGGCAGGGTGCTCTGACTCATCCAGCAGTACCCAAATCCGCATAGTGGAGAACTGCACGGCGCACATAAACTTGTCCCGGCGATGGGCAAGGCGAAATTTCAGTTCCTACAAGGACAGAAAACCATCGACAAGGTCGCGCACCTCTTTATGTTCAAACGCGTCAACGTCAAGCCTGTGCGCCATCTTGTTCCGAACTTTGTGGATAGAGCGGGCGTCACTGTATGTTCTTAGACCAATCCAACCAAGGAAATAAGCGAGCTTCAACCTTGCGCCGTGACTTCCAAGTGCTTGGTTGGGTGAAAGCAACTCCTCTACCTCCTTCTTCTTATCGATGAGGCGGCTGTGGAACAGTTGCTTCAAGAGTTCGTCGAGCAACGCATCTACGACGCATGCGCACCCCCTGTCCGTTTCGACCTTCAACGCTTCCAGCATTTTGTTCCCGCGATCAGCCCGCGCTTGGAGTGCTTGCATTCGCTGTCCGATGTGGATGGGATTCTACCATTCAGGGCCTAATCGTTGATTGGGAGAGGGCCAGGAATCGGTGTCAGAGGTTCAAATTTTCTTCGGGCGCGGAGACCACCCTTTGACAGGTCGAGGTTCCTCGGTCGGCTGGCGTCGAAGCCCGGTTGTCCCCTCGGCAGGGACTGCCGGCCACTGCGAATCCCCTTCCTGGCGGCCCACTCGATCCGGTCGGCTGAACGTAGGGCCGAATCGGCTTGCTTGACAGCCTCAGCCCAGGATCTCTTTAAGCCGCTTGGCAATGATCTTGTGTTCATCGCCGCGGAGCATCCACATCGAAATCATGAGGCCCTTACCGCCTCCGCCCACGTGAATGGAGGGGTCGCCTTCCCGGAGCATTCGTCCGACTTCCGACGGCGACGCCTTCCCGCCTTCCCACTCCACCGCCACGTGCGGCACGCGGTTGGCGATCTCGGGAATTTCCTTGCGGGTCGTGATTCCTTTGACGCTCGACAGGGTCGCCATGACTTCGTCGGCCCGTTTGTCCAGCATGCGGCGTTCGGCTGCGTGGTCCACACGGAGGTACCGCTCGACCGCGGCTACCACGCCGGCGATCTCTTCCTTGCCCACCTTCATCCCGCGGCCGATGCCGCCGGCCGGGCTGATGCCCTTCTGCGCAGCGGCGACCAGGTCCTTGCGGCCCAGCAGGAGACCGGATCCCTGCGGCCCGATCAGCCCTTTGCCGCCCGAGAAAATCACCAGATCAAAGCCTTCGTCGACCACGTAGCTCTTGAGGCGAGAAGAGGGCGGCACATCGGCGGCGGCGTCGTTCAGCGTCGGCACCCCACGGGATTTAGCGACCTTTACCCATTCGTCCCGCTTGATCCTGCCGTCCGGATCGGCCTTGTTGAGAAAGAACATCACGGCCGTGCGGTCGTTGATGGCGCGGTCCAGTTCCTCGCGCGTCTCCACCCAGACGAACTTGGTGCCGACCAGCGCCATTTGCGCTTCGTACCCGCAGCGGTGCGCCTTCTGGATGACGATCTCGTTCTTCATACCGGTAGTGTCCGGCAGGCGGCGCAGCTTCTCGTCGTCGCCCAGGGTGACGCACGCTGTCGTGCCACAGGTGATCGCGGAGGCCGCGCCGCAGGAGATCATGCACGCCGGTACGCCGATCAGGCGGGCCAGGTACTCACCGGCCTTGGTCTGCAGTTCGGGCAGAAGAACGAAATTCTGCGCGGCCTGGTTCATGGCCTCGACCACCTCAGGAGGCATGATCGAGCCTCCGAGCACCGTGACCGTGCCAACACCGTTGATGACGGGTTTGACGCCGATGCGCTCGTAGATACCGCCGGCCTGGCCGACCCGGCCGCTCGCTGCCGCGTTCAATGCCGCGGGCGCGAACGCCGCCGCGGAGGACCTTTTCAAGAACTTGCGTCGTGATGTCGCCATGGTTGACTCCTCGCTGAATGCTGGGTCAAGCCTATCGAACCTGGGCGCGTCACGCAACTGGATCAACGGATGGATGTGCTACCGGTCGATCCGTACCAGCGACTTGTCGACCGCCGCGAGATTCGCCTTGCCACGAAAGCCGCTCTCGCGGCCCAACGGCGGATGGGGTTTGAGATGAATTTCCGGCCGGAAACGTTGACGACC
>CAZGUX010000144.1:0-34618 GCA_964529305.1 uncultured Solibacteraceae bacterium
GAGGGCGTTGCGGCGGTTGGCTTGGATTTGAGAAGGAGTCGCCATGTCCGGTCTGAGGATAGCGCCGTGTCAAGGGGCTGCGATTTTTGAAACCTGCAATGCAAAGATTCGGAGGGAGTTAGAAATTTTTGACCTGGGTGAACGGGAAGTTTGGAGAGGGGTTGGTCGTGAGGTTTCGAGGATAGTGAAGCGCTGACGGATCACTGGGGTATGGGGTGGAGGTGGATTCGCGGGAAATTCCCGCTTTTAGGTGGGCCAGTCCAGGCTGCGGTTCCTCGTTTCCGGGATACGACGGCGTGGAAAACCAGGAACAGGGCAAGTTTGAACCGTCCTCCGCGGCCTTCCGGATGAGGACTCGTCGCGGGCAGGGGGGAACGCTGGTCCCCGGCCTTCCGGCCGGGGTTCGGATGAGGACGCGTCCATCGGAAACCTGACAGTTGCTTGCGAAATGGAGCGGCGGCTTGCAGACCTTGAAACGAGTCCCGCGCGTTGGCCTGATGGGGGGGACCTTGAAACGAGTCCCGCGCGTTGGCCTGATGATGGGGTGACCGCTTTGAATCAGACCGCCCGCGCAGACCGCGAACGCCTCGTCAGTAGCACGGCCAGGAAGCCGCCAGCGAGAACGTCGAACGACCCACAGAAGCCGGGCCACCACACCGGGACACCTGGATTCTGTATCACCAGGTGATGAAAGAAATCGAAGACACCGTGTCCGGCGAGCGCGGCGACAATCAACCACAGGTTCTTCCTGAACCCCACCACCGCTACCATAAGAAAGATGCACGCCACCAGGCTCTCGATTGTCAGCGCCGATGTGGAACCGCCCATTACGGCAAACAATATGTAGTACGTAGCGATCGGAACGAGCATCATCGGATAGAAAACGCGCTCGCGATCGAACCCGGCCAGCATCCCGAAAACGACGCACGTTGCCGCGGCCAGTACAACCCCGATCAGATATTCCATAAATTCCCTTTTTAGATTGCCGGTACCGGGCTGTGTGGATCCGGTGTCCCCATGTCTTATATCCATCGTCGAACCCTGGCATGGTATGCCCGATACTCCTGTGCAAACAAAGAGCGAAGCGCGAGTTCTTCCGGTCCGATTTGGAAGTGGTTCATATACACAACAAATGCGGGAAGGAGGGCGAGGGCTGCGAGGTTCGATAGGAATGCCGCCCATCCGAGCAGAACCAGGAGGAAACCCAAATACATTGGATTCCGCGTGTATTTGTAGATTCCTGAGACCACCAGAGACGACGTGGAATCAGGCCTCATGGGATTGACTGTTGTTTTCGCGCGTCTGAACGAGACAACCCCTGAAAGACAAATGACCGCGCCGAGCAGCGCCAGCCCCGCCGACCAAAGGAGGTTCGCGGGAAACCGGATGTCGAAGGCCGGCGTGGCCCACGCCAGGCACCACATCAGCGCAGCCACGATCACGCCGAGCGCAACCGGCGGGAGTTTCAATCCGAGCCCGTTCCGGCCCTGGAGCCGGGCCGGGCGCTTCAACAGGAACAGGAACGAACCGGCAAGTTTCATGCGGAGGCAGAGTCGCAATGCGAACCCGTTCGCTCCTTACAGTGGCAGTCGAAGCAACCATGCTCCGCGCAAGTCCCGCACGCCTGTTCCCCCTGACGCCGCAAAGCCTTTCTGGCGCGATGTATCCGGACGGCGGCATTTTCCGCCAAACTCACCCAGAGATCCTACCATTTCGCCGGCTGGTGCGTCGGCAGGTGCCGCGAGTGCCGAGTCAAATGCCGCCTACTGGTCACGTGTCATCCAGTCTTACCCGACTAAGTCGCTGATCGCACGGATTCCGGCATCTTGAACCCATCTGGAAGCCTGCCTGCACCGTCGTATTGCGAGCGCTCCACGAGAGTTAATGCGGAGCGGAGACCGCTTACGGAGAACATACGATATGCATCGCGAGCAGATGACTTTCCCATCGATTCCCGGATGCGCGTGGGTCCTGGTGAAACACCAATGAGGCTCACATTCTGGGGCGCTGCCGGAGAGGTGACCGGCTCATTGCACGAGGTTCAAGTGAACGGCAGCCGGTTCCTGCTCGATTGCGGGCTGGCGCAGGGGCGCCGTAAGGAGGCGGAGCAGAAGAACCGCTGCCTCCCGCTGGCGGCGAAGTCGGTCACCGGCGTGGTGCTTTCACACGCGCACATCGACCACAGCGGGAATCTCCCAACCCTGGTGAAACACGGCTTCGACGGCCCGATTTTCGCTACGCCCGCCACCGTGGATCTTTGCGGCGCCATGTTACGGGACACCGCTCACATCCAGGAGAAAGACGCGGAGTTCGTCAACAAACGGAGCCGTAAGCGGTCGCGGCCGGAGGAACTGCCCGAAAACGGCAAGGTAGAGCCGCTCTACGGCATGGAGGATGCGGAGCGCACGCTGCCGCTGTTGAAGCCCGTCCCCTACTACACACCGCAGCGCCTGGCCGACCGTCTCTTTTATGAGTGTTACGATGCGGGGCACATGCTGGGTTCCTCGGCGGTGATGCTGCACTATCGGGAAAACGGCAAACGCATCCGCCTGGCCTACTCCGGCGATGTGGGCCGGCCAAGGCTGCCCATCAATCGCGACCCGGACGAACTGCCGCCCACCGACTACCTGATCATGGAGAGCACGTACGGGAATCGCTTACACAAAGACGAGGGAGCGGTGAGCGACAAGCTGGCCGGCGTCATCAATCGCACTTGCCAACGCGGCGGCAAGATCATCGTGCCATCCTTCGCCGTGGGCCGGGCGCAGCAACTCGTGCTGTTGCTTCACGAACTGACGGACGCGGGGCGCATTCCCAACATTCCTCTGTTTGTGGACAGCCCGCTTGCGGTGAACGTGACGGAGGTCTTCCGCGATCACGTCGAGTGCTTCGATGCGGAAACCCGCCAATACCTGCTTGACGGCGAGGATCCCTTCGGCTTCAGCCGCCTGCGCTACATCCGCGAGGTCGCCGAGTCGAAGAAGCTGAACGATCTGCACGGTCCCTTCGTCGTGATTTCGGCTTCGGGCATGTGCGAAGCCGGGCGCATTCTGCACCACCTCCGCAACAACCTAGAAGACCCGCGAAACACCATCCTGATCACGGGCTTCCAGGCCGAGAACACGCTGGGCCGAAAACTAGTGGACAAGCACACGGAGGTTTCGATCTTCGGCGAACCCATGCGTGTGCGCGCCGAAATCGCCAAGCTCAACGAGTTAAGCGCGCACGCAGACCAGAGGGAATTGCTCGACTGGATGAAGCCGATGACGCCGCACTTGAAGAAGGTATTCCTGGTGCACGGCGAGGCCAGCCAGTCGGCGGCGCTCAAGAAAGCGATTGAGCGCGAGTACGCGCTCGAGGTCGCCGCGCCAAGCCGCGGCCAATCCTTCGTACTCGATTAGGGATGATCCGATCGTCCCTTGCTTCCGAAACGACTGTCCGCAGCTGCCCCTTGCCGCCATCGGCTGTCGCCAGGTCACCGGATATCCGGCCGCGACTACCTGCCCGGAACCGCCTTTGGCGCGGCTGCGGCCGGCTGTTGCGGCGATTGGAAGAAGTCTTCCTTCTCGATCTTTACAACGCGGGATTTGACGATCGCATCGAAGGCCGTGCGCTGCCTCGCCTGGTGCAGTTCGATGTAGATTTCATCGTTCACCGCCGAAAGGGGCTGGACGCCCACCTTTTCCGCCTTGAACAGGTAAAAGCCGTTGTTCGAACGCACCGGTTCGCTCACCTGTCCTTCCTTCAGCGCGAAGATGGCCTTCCGGATATTCTCCGCAACGTTGTCCTTGGCGCGGATCACACCGAAGTCCCCGTCTTTTGATTTGGACGAGACGTCGTCGGAATGTTTGCGGACCATCTCGACGAAATCGGCCCCGCTCTGAATTTCCTTGTACAACCGGGTGGCCTTTTCGAGCGATTCGGGTTCGGAGAGGCTTTTCTTCACCGATGGATCGGCGAGGGTCAAGGGCGCGCTGGTGAAAGCAATGTAGATGGCCTTGACCGTGACGTTCCGATAACGGTCAAGATTGGCCTCGTAGTGCTTCTTTACGGCGTCCGGATCGAGGGTGATCCTGGCCGCGGCCTCGGTGGCTTGCGCGTTATACAACGTCAGAAGACGCTGAAATTCGATCTGCTCCCGGTAAGGGCTCTTCTTGTCCAGACCTTCCTTTTCGGCCTGCTCGGCCTGATAGCGGATCAGGGCCAACTGGGTCAGAAACCCTTTGGGGTTTTTGTACAGCGCCTGATCGGAGCCTTTCGACAAGCCGAGAATGGCCTGGATCTGCGCCGCGGTCACCGGCTTGCCGTCCACGGTCGCGACCACCGTGTCCGGGGCCGTCTGGGAGGGCGCGGGAGCCTGGGCAGCGCAGACAAAGACGATGGCAACGAAAGCCATCAAAAACCGCAATTTCATGGATTGGCGACACTCCGGAGATGAATTTCCTTTGAGTGTATCACGCGCTTTTCTGTCTCCCTCCAGGGCGCGGGCTTCCAGCGCGCACGGGAGCGCCAGCGCCCAGGCGCCGGGCTGAAGGCACGCAGGGTGAAGACGGCCGCAGGACTCTTTTCGCCACCGGATCGAAACGGAACTGTCCCCGATTTCTACTCGAGTCTCCGCGGCCGGGCGCGGCTGGCGTGAGTCCGGCTTTTGCGCCCGGCCCCGCGCTTATCCCTCGCTGATCGGAGTCACCGGAATCCGCGAATTGCCATAGATTTTGCCCGCCTTCAGCGTCGCCACCGGAATCATCTTCAGGTTGCCGGTCCGCTTCTCGCCCAACGAATCGGTCAGCTCAAACCGCCCCTCGCGCAACTCGAAGATCGCCACGTCGGCCGTCGACCCCGGCCTGATCGATCCGGTCCCCTCGGGAAACGCAAAGGTCCGGGCGGGATTCAGGGTCGCGCGCTTGAGCGTCTCCTCCAGGCTCATCCCGAGATGCAGGAATTTCGACAGGGTCGTGGCAAGGTCGAAGACGGGGCCGTTGACGTTGAACTGGTGGACATCGCTCGAGATGGTTCCGGGAGCGACGCCCTGCGGCAGAAGCTTCTCGGCCGTGCGGAAGGAAAAACTCCCCGCGCCGTGGCCGACGTCGAGGTGGACGCCGCGCTCCACGGCCTGCCGCACGGCCGGCAGCACGCGATCCCGCTCGTCGATGATTCCGCCTTCGCCTCCGCGGAACGAATGCGTGATCACGTCCCCTTTCTTCAGCAGCGCCATGATATCCGGCACGGGCGAATGCGAGTTGCCGATGTGGACCATCAGGGGAAGCCTTACCGCGTCGGCGGCCTCGCGGGCAATGGCCAGGGCCCGCAGATCGTTCCCTCCGGTGATGTTCCGGCTCATCCGGATCTTGATGCCGAGAATCCGGTCGCGGTTCTCCTCGATGGTCCGGATCGCCAGTTTGGCGTTGGCGTAGCGGATGTCGATCAACTCGCCGTGCTGGTATCCCGTCGTGATCGTCGATTGCCCCACAATCGAGATATTCAGCAGCGCGTACACGCGCGTGTCCACCACCCTCATCACGTAGTTCCGGAATCCCGGAAAGGTATTTGCCCCCGAGGAGCCCGCATCCAGCACGGTGGTCACGCCCTTGGCGATGCAGTTCGGATCCGCGGGAATCCCCAGGGGGGCGACCCCGTCGTAGACGTGCACGTGGACGTCGACCAGTCCCGGCGTCACGATCTTGCCGCGAGCGTCCAGGTTGTACCAGGCCTTTCCCGGAATGTTCGGAGCAATCCGCGCGATCTTCCCGCGAAGGATCGCCACGTCGGACTCCGCCGAGAGATTCTGCGACGGGTCCACTACCCGGCCGCCGCGGATCAGGACGTCAAAGTCGGGCCGCGGGGCGATCTGGGCCTGCAGCAAGTGCTCTCCGGCGTGGGTTGCGGTGTAGACGAGCGGCGGCAGTAGCAGGCTGCGTTTGAGGAAGTGGCGGCGGTGATGTTTGTGGCGGCTCATGGTGCGTACGATCCTACGCGCGATCCGGCCGCGATTGCAACTCAGGGCTTCAGGGTCCAGTGGTCGCCGCTGAATTCCGCCCGCTCCTCGGTCCACGTGCCGTACTTCGCCGCCATTTGTCCGCCATCCACCAGCAACGTCGCTCCTGAAATGAATGACGCATAGTCGGAGGCGAGAAAGACGATCGCATTGGCCACCTCGGCTGTCTCGCCGCCTCGACCCAGCGGGATCTGGCGGAAGTACTCCTTGGCATGACCGGGGTTGGCAAACAGGTCCACCGTCAGCCGGGTTCGGATCAGACCCGGGCATACCGCATTGATGCGGACACCGTAGGGACCGAGTTCGTTCGCCGCGGTGTGAAGGATGCCAAGGGCGCCGTGTTTGCTCACGTTGTACGCCGCCAGGCGAGCCTCGCCGTCCCAGGAGTTGGTGGATGCCGTCAGTACGATCGAGCCGCGCCGCTGCTTCATCATCCGGCGTCCCGCCGCCTGCACGCTCAGGAACATGCCGGTCAGGTTCACGCCGATGATCCGGTCCCAGAGTTCCCGGCTGGTCTCCGCGAACTCGGCCTCGGCCGCCGTGCCGGCGTTGGCCACCAGAATATCGAAGTCTCCCACCTCCCGGAAGCCGGCTTCGATCGAATCGGTACTCGTGATGTCGACCGCGACTCCACGGCAGCCGTTTTCCGCCGCGATCTCCGGCGGGCGCTCCTTGTCCAGATCGAAAATCCAGACTTCCGCCCCGCCCGCGGTCAAGGCTCGGGCGGCCGCGAGGCCAATTCCGTTCGCGCCGCCGGTGACGATCGCCTTCTTCCCCTGGACAAGGATGGCCATGTCTCCAAGTTATCGAAATCGGGAAGGGAAACGATAGCTGGCCGCCTCAAGAACCCATTACGGAGATCACCCCGCCGGGCACTGCCGCGTCCGTTTCATAGGCCCTCTCGGCCCGGAGGAAATCGTTGCCGCGGAGCTGGATGTCCCGGGAGCCGGCTCCTTCCACCCGCAGCCACGACCGCGTTCCGGCCTGGGCGCGCGACCCGTGAATGTATGCCCCCCGAACCTCCCGCAGCCGGACCACCGGGCCGCTGCGAGTCGCCCCCCGCAGACCGGCCACCTCCACGCCGGCGACGTCGTCGCATACCAACGCCGGCCGGTCGTCGGGCGCCACGTACTCGACATCGACGTCCCGGAGGCGAAGCCCTCGAACGTGCCGGCAATACAGCCCATACGCCGGCAGCGTCCCGAACATCTTGAACTCGGGATAGGCCCGCTCGTTCTCGGGGACCTCGCGCGCCGAGTCTGCCGAGGTTCCGCCTCCCGCGAAGCGCAGCCGGATGTCCTCGAGCGAGACGTCTTCCACCGGGTGCCCTGGCAATCCCGTGATCGAGCAGCCCACGGGGCCGGCGTGGGTCGCCTGAATGCCGCGGATCTGCACGTTCCGCAGCCGGCCTGCCGGCTGCGGCGAGCCCCCGTTCAGGAAGGGCCGGGCGCGGTTCCCCAGCCTCACAAAGACCGGCGCTCCCACCTGAGTCATCGTCACGTTCGAGACGGTCACCCGGTCCAGCGTTCCACCGTCGACAATCTCGAGGGCGATGCCCGCCAGCCGCGTGTCGTAGATGGAACAGTTCGAGATCACGATGTTCTCGAAGCCGCCGTTCGATTCGGTGCCCAGTTTCACCGCGTTGCATCCGCTCGAGACCACGCAGTTGGTGACCACGACGTTGCGGCAGGGACGCATGGCGGTGCTCTTCAGTGTGATCGCGTCGTCGAGCGACGAGAAGTCGCAATCCGAGATGCGCACGCGGTCGCAGCAGTCGATGTCAATTCCATCCCCGTTGTGATTCGCCCAGTTGTGCACGGTGATTCCCCGGATCGCGACGCCGTCACAGTCCAGGTAGTGCTGCAGCCACATGGGGGAATCGCGGAGCGTGAGGTCCGCCATCGCGACGTTCCGGCAAGAGATCACCCGAATCAGGTAGGGTCTCACCTTGTACGGTCCACGGAATGAGGCCCCTCGGCCATCGATCGTCCCCCGGCCCTCGAGCGTGATATTCTCCGCCTTCTCCGCGTAGATCAGACTTTTCTCGGTGTAGTTGTCGGTGTAGGACCGGAAGGCCGGAATCATCGACGGGTAGTCGGACAGGCTGGTGCTGCCGAGCAGCGTGGCGCCGGCTTCCAGGTACAACCGTACGTTCGACTTCAGGATCAAGGTGCCGGAAACGTACCGCCCGGGCGGGAAGTAGACCACTCCTCCGCCTCGGGCGGCGGAGGCGTCGATCGCCGCCTGAAGGGCCCTGGTGTTGACGGTTTGACCATCGCCCACCGCGCCATGTTCGGCGACATCCGAGCGTCCGGGGATCACGGCCGCGCCGGCGCTCTGCAGGAATCCACGTCTGTTCATGAACTTACTCCCAGAACGAGTTGGTTAGCACCAATTGCCGCGCGCGGCAAGGGTACAGCCGATTCGCCGCGAATCTACCTTCCGCGTGGTATGACGCCGAGGGTGTCCCTTCAGCCAAGCTGAAGAGGGACCTCACCATGTACGCCGTGTTCACCGATTTGGATGGAACGCTGCTCAATGACCGCTATGAATGGGAAGCCGCTGCTCCGGCAATTGCGCTCCTCAAGCGGTTTCGCATCCCTTGGATTCTGGTCTCGAGCAAGACCCGCTCCGAGGTCGAATACTGGCGGCTCGTTCTGGACAACCGCCATCCCTTCATTGTCGAAAACGGCGGGGGGCTGTTTCTGCCAGACCGGTACTTCCCGTTTCCGATCGCCGGCACGACCCGGGTCAACGGTTACGAGGCACTGGAGTGGGGAACTCACTATCCGGTTCTGGTAAGAGCATTGCACCAAGCCTCGGCGGCCGCCCAATGCCGCGTCCGCGGATTCGCCGATATGACCGCCGAGGAGGTCGCAGCCGAGTGCGGGCTTTCCGTCGCACAGGCAGTCCGGGCGCAACAGAGGGAGTACAACGAGCCGTTCCGGATCCTGGACAAAGGACGCACAAAGCCGTTGCTCGAAGCGTTGGAGCAGAGCCGCCTTCACTGGACCCGGGGCGGAAGGTTCTGGCACGTCTGCGGCGACCACGACAAGGGAAAAGCGGTTCAATTCCTGGTCAAGCTGTTCAACGGGCAGGGGTTCGAGTGCCACACCCTGGGTTTGGGCGACGGCTGGAACGACCTGCCGTTTCTCCGGCTCATGAGCGCGAAGGCGGTCATCCGGTCGGAGGCTGCCACCGAACTGTCGGCAGCTTTGGGCGGTTCTGCGATCGTCGAAGGTTCCCCCCCCGAAGCGTGGAATCAAGCCGTGATCACCTGGTTGGAGCAGACCGGGCACCTCCACTAGTTGTCGACAGAAACACAATTGGACCTTGACACAGCACAGGGAAACTGATGACAATGGTCCCAATTTCCCTGTTGTGGAGGTAGTTTCAATGCGGCGTGTTTCCCGAGTCGTCCTCGGTATCTTTGCTCTTTCCATCGGCGCGTGGTCCCAGATCAACCGCGCTACCGTAGTAGGCCGCGTAACGGATACAACCGGCGCGGTAGTCGTCGGCGCCGAAGTGCAGATGCGGCGCGTCGCCACGAACGAAATTTTCAAAGCCGAGACCACGTCCTCCGGCGATTTCACACTGATCAACCTGCCCACCGACGAATTCGAGATCAGGGCGACGATGCAGGGCTTCAAGACCGAGGTCCGGACGGGCATCAAACTGGAGATCGGGTCCACCAACCGCTTCGATTTCGTCCTGGCAGTCGGGTCGATCGCAGAGGCAGTCGAAGTCACCAGCCAGGCGCCCATTCTCAAAACGGAATCGCCCGAGATGGGGCAAGTGGTCAGCAACAAGACGATGACCGGTCTGGCTTTGAACTCGCGAGACTTCCTGAGCTTAGCGCGTCTGATTCCAGGCGTGGTTCCGTCTCGCGGATCCACCGGAGATGGCGGCCGCGACTCATCCGGATTCAGCGTCGAAGGGCGCCGCCGTTCCGACAACATCGTGTACGTGGACGGCAGCATCATGTCCGACGGAAACGGGTCCACCACGTTCTTCCCCAACATCGATGCGCTCCAGGAGATGGAGTTGAAGACCGGCCTCTACAGCGCCGAGTTCGGAGTGCGGCCCGGCGGCCAGTTTTCGACGGTCACCAAGAGCGGCACCAACGATTTCCACGGCACGGCCTTCTGGTTCCACCGCAACGACGGTTCCAAGGACTTCCGCCTGTCGGCGCGCAATTTTTTCGACCCGGGTCCCAAGCCGGAGTACAAGCGCAACCAGTTCGGCGGCGTGTTTAGCGGCCCGATTTTCATACCCAAGTTGTACAACGGCAAGAACCGGGCATGGTTCATGGTGGCGCGCCAGGGCGAACGCGAGAACCGCTTCGTGAATCTGCGCGGCCTGATGCCCACGGTCGACGAAAAGGCGGGCCGGTTCGCGGTCGCCATTCGCGATCCCTTCACCCAGACGCCTTTTCCGAACAACACGATCCCGGCTTCCCGCATCAATCCCATTACGCAGAAGTTCCTTCCCATTTGGCCGAATCCGAATATTCCCCTGACGTCCGGCCAGAACTTCATCAGTCCAAACTCCACGTTGAACCAATTGCAGAATCAGTGGATGACCAAGATTGACTTCAACGTTTCACCAACGGACCGCTGGTACGGGCGATTCGTGTGGGATGAGCGTCCCCTTACCCGTACCAGCGCGATCTCAAACTTCAACCAATTGGTTGATTTCCTTGGGACCTACGGAGTCACGATTGCCAACACGCGCACGTTCCGGGCAACCTATGTGAACGACTTCAGCGCTCACCTGTTCCGCCGCCCCTACGACCCCGGCGGAACGTTGTCGGCCGGCTCCGACGGATTTGGCCGGACGATTGGCTGGCCCAACTTTCCGATCGCGAGCGCCGACGTGGACGGCGTGCCCATTCTCGGAATCACCGGCTACACGGGCTTCGGAGACAACTCCATTCGCGGCGCCGTGCCGATCGGCAACTGGGAGGTCAAGGACAACCTGGCCTTCAACAAGGGCGCGCACTTCCTGAAGATGGGCTACCACTGGAGGAATCACTTCAATTTCTTTGTTTTGAACAATCGCTCGAGCCTCGCTTTCAACCGCGCGTATTCCGGAAACAACTTCGCGGACTTCCTGCTGGGGACCGTCGGCCAGTCGACGCTCGGCGCCGAAGGCACACGAGGCAATTTCAAGCAGATTGGCCAATACATGTTCATCCAGGACGACTGGAAGGTCTCCTCGAAGCTGACCGTGAACCTGGGCCTCCGCTACGAGTATCGCGGCCCCTGGAAAGACAAGCGTGGTTTCTTTTCAAATGTGAATCCGGTCACGGCGGAACTGTTCCCCCCGCTGCAGAACCTGGACCTCAAATTCTGGGAGACCGGCCGTTTCCAGGCAAACTATCCCGTTCTCACGTTCGAGAATCACAGCCCGCTGCCGCGCCTGGGCGTCGCCTATCGCCTGAGTCCGAAGACCGTCATCCGCACCGGCTACGGGATGTATGCCAACGAACCGGTGGTCGGCATGGTTCAGAATTCCGGCGCCAACCCCCGGCCGAACGCCGCCGCCCGATCGTTCGTTGGACCCCTCACGAATCCCACCATTTCCTTGTCGGATCCCTTCAATCTGAACCAACTGACTCCCGGCGGCGGATTGCTCAGCTTGTTCGGCATCGAGAGTCCGCTACCGCTTCCGGTCGTCCATGCCTGGAACTTCACCATCCAGCAAGCGTTGACGAGCGACCTCTCGGCCGAGGTGGGATACTCGGGCAACTCGTCGGTACACGAACTGTCGATCGTGGCGTGGAACGACGCCGTCCCCGGTCCCGGCAACCGCCAGAACCGCCGGCCGTTCCCGCAGTATCAGAACATCACGATGGTCTTCGCCAACGCCAGCAGCAACTACCACGGCATGGAAGTGAAGCTGCAAAAGAGACCTGGAAAAGAAGGGGTCTATTTCCTGACGGCCTTCACGTGGGCCAAGTCCATCGATGCGATTGGTGGGCGCCTGGGAGTGGAAGGCGACCCCAGCACCAACTCGCGGAATTACATGGGCAAGGTCAACCGCGGCCGCAGCGAAGCCGACAACCCGGGACGCTTCACCATGGCGGTCGGCTGGGAACTGCCGTTCGGCAAGGGCCGGCGGTTCCCCTTGAGCGGGCCCCTGAACTGGGTCCTCGGTGGCTGGAGCACGGATAGCTTCATCCAAGCCCAGGTCGGTCCTTACCTCACACCCAGCGTTGCGCTGGATACGCTCGACTCCGGCACGACATCCAGTTACCGGCCCGATGTGACCGGTAACCCGAATCTCTCATCGGGCCGGACGACTGCCCGCTGGTTTGACACGAGCGTGTTCCGCCAGCCTGCTCAATTCACCTACGGAAATGCCGGCCGGTCGATTATCCAGGGGCCGGGTTATACGCAATGGGACTTCTCGCTCCACAAGGATTTCTTCTTCACTGAGCGGAGCCGGGTCGAGTTCCGCTTCGAGGGCTTTAACTTTGCCAACACCGGAAACCTCCGCGCGCCCGGCTTGACCTTCGGGACACCGGCGTTCGGCAGCATTACGGCCGCGCAGGAAGCCCGCGACCTGCAGTTCGGGCTGAAGATCTACTTCTAAGCGCCAGTCTCGAGGCCGGAGCATTCACGAGGCGCCCGCGGGTTTCTGCCAGCGGGCGCCTTTTCCATTGGAGAGTGAACTCGACGCAAAGCGCAAGACGGCCCGGAATCGAGAAGGAACCCCGAGACGCCGGGGTTCAGGGGGCACAGCGCGGATTGCCGGGACCCGCCCGGCGGTGGTGCAGGTTGGTCGCGTGAAGCAAGGTCCCGCCGGGCGACAAACAACGTCGCCCGGCGGCACTTTCCTTTACTTCCCTGCCAGGATCCCCGGCCAGTTTCTGTCCGCGCGCGGAATCGCTTCGACGTACCCCTTCTCGAACTTCCCTTTCGCGAAGGGATGGTTCAGGTACAACTTGCCGTCCACGACCTTCCAGGCGTTGGGAGAGATATTGGCCGTGTGTCCCTTGCTGACTGCCCAGGCGCAATAGCCGCCGTATTGCGGCAGGTATTTGGCGGGGTTCGCCTTGAACACATCACGATTCGCGGCGGTGGAGAACCGGTAGGTCGCGCCGTCGTGTGTCAACTCGAATTCTTTCAACCCCTTCACGGGTTTCGATTCGGTGAAATACGCCACGGGATCGTAGCCCTTGATCGCCAATCCATCCGAATCGGCGTTCACCGGCTTGATTGGAGCGGCCACGAGCACGGCCGTCAGGAGAAGCATCGCAAGTATCTTCACAACCATGTGAGTCGCTGCGGAGGACCGCTTTCTTCTCGTGGGCAGGCCGGCCAGGGGGCCGGCCGCGGGCGAGGGCCCCGCCCCACGTTGCCTGCCTACGACGCTTCCGGCTGGGGAATCGCCCGCACGGCCATGTTCGGCGCGGCGATGGTCTCCACGAGTTCTTCGTGGACCCTCGGATCGATCAGGTAGTAGCGGCGCCCGTTCTCCTCATACGGCACGGCCAGTCCTCGCGCGACCAGCAACAGGCAGACCTGCAGTTCGCCGGGGGTCATGGTGTCGAGATCCACTTGCGGCATCCCGTGCGGGCCGGCCGTCAACTTGCGCAGGAGGTTGCGGACGAAGACCTGCCGGTCCTTCGCCTCCAGCGCGGCGCCGGCTGCGTACCATCGCTGCTCCTGCGAGCCGTGAAAATACGGGCCTGAAGCGAACGCCAGCAGGAAGATGACGATGTCGATAAAGGCCGCCAGCAGGAGCGAGAACACGTGACGCCCGTCGGGCGCGGTGACCAGACCCTGGAAGGCCAACATCAGGTCCTCCTGGTTGCTGGACGAGCGGTCGACGAACGCAGAGAACGCCGGCGTTGCGGGCCGCTCGACCTTGCCCTCGTGTAATTGCCGTTCGACTTCAGCCCACGGAATCGCATCGTACGCCGAGTGAAACGCGCGCAGTTGCTGCTCGCTCGGGTCGCCGGGCTTGGTCCTGGCGCTAAACTCGGTGATGCCCTTTAGCGCCTGCTGCAGTTGTTCCAGTTGCTGCCGGGCCAGTTTGGCGTATCGATCGAACGCGGTATACCGCACCCCCTCGCCGGCGCCTTCGCGGTAGCCGGAGGCGTAAGTACGCGCTTCCGTAGCCACGGCCTCGCGCACGGTGGACAGGTAGGGGTCGGCGTCCTGCGCGCGGGAGATGGACCCGTGAGTTCGCTCGGCTTCCGACATCTCCCCCAGCGCCAGAACGTGTTTCCGGGCTTCGGCGATCGATGCGGAAACCAACTCGTTGGTCTTGGCCGCCGCCGCGCTGAGCTGGTCGTAGAGTTGCCTCTGCACGAGCGCAGGGCGCTCTCTTGCGCTGAACCAGGTGTACAGGCTCACGTAGGAGAACGCGATCGAGACCACGGCCGTAATCGTGTAAACCGCGATCAGCAGCCCTCGCCGCGTACGGGTGAATCCAATCAACCAGGCCACCAACACCAGTGCAATCTGAATACCCAAGGCGGCAAGGACCGAAAACCAAGAGGACAGGTACAGCGCCATGCCCTGCTGTGTCGTGTAATAGGAAACGATCGCCAGCAGGCAACTGGCGACAAACAAACCCTTTACCAGGGGGCGGCCGATGCCGCCCGCTTCGGCGGACAGGTCCATGGGCGGTAAACTCCTTAGGGGCATCTACGGAGTTTTTCCGGGAAAGGTTCCGCGAATCTTCCGGCGGCGGTGGCCGGATCTTTGATCGGTCGGAGACCGGCGCCACGTAAGTAGAGTGCAAAGTCGGGTCTGCGGGGCTGGGAACGTATGAAGGTAGCGGCTGTGAGAAGTGGACTGGCCAGCCACGGCTCCGTTGAAGCACCTGGCAACCCCCTCCCTTAGAACGTGTAAGAAAATGGGGCTGCCCGCTCCCTTCCGGTCGCGGCTCTGACCAAACGCAACCCCACGGCTTACGGTCGGGGCTGCGAAGGCTCAGCGGAACGGTCCAGCGTTTGGTTCTCGATCGTCAACCGCGATCGGGTTGGAGAGGACGGCGTAAATGGAAAAAGCCGGTCGAGGACCGGCTTTCTCCACCGTATTTGGTTCCGCTCAGAACACGAGCCGGATGCCGAACTGGATGTTTCGCTCGCCGCCGCCCTCGGTGATCTGCCCGAACAGGGGATTGGTCACGTCGGTCGAAGCGCCGCGAACGTCAAATTGCGGTGTGTTGAAGATGTTGTAGAACTCGGCCCGGAACTGGATGTTGTACCGCTCTTTGATCGGGTTGTTCTTGAAAAACGACCAGTTGACCGCCGTACGCCACGGAGTACGCAAATCCGGCTGGCTTAGACTGTCCGTTGGAATTGTGAAGGCCGCTGCCGGCTTGAACGCGGCGGTATCAAACCAGCGGGTGGCGGAGCCGGAGTCGATGTGGCCGCTCGTCAGCCGGTCGGCTCGTCCGTTGGTATAAGCAAACTCATACAGGCCGGTGTTGTCCGGCGCGCTGATCAGGATGGGACGGCCGGCCTGCACGACCGTGATGCCGGAGAACTGCCAGTTCCCGGCAACTCTAGCAGCGATGCCCTTGTTCAAATGGGCCCTGCCATAGCCGAACGGCAGATCCCAAACATGGCTGACCACCAGGCGGTGCGGAGTGTCGTTGGCGTCGTGACTGCGGTTGAACCCTGGGCCGTACAGGGCGTTGCTCGGCCCGATCACCCAGGTATTCGATTCGCCCGTGTCGGCAAGCAGTTTTGACATGGTGTAGGCGACCGCGACGGTATAGCCGCTGGAGTAGGCCTTTTCCAACCGGGCCGTCATGCTCTGGTAGCTCGCGTCCCCATAAGGACGACGGACAGCGAGGATCTGCTGGTACTGAGGAAAAGGCCGCAGCAACTGGCGGCGCTGAACGGTCGGGAAGGCTCCGATGCCGCCCGCGATCTTGCCAAAGAAGGGATTCGGGACCGTATCGAGGATGCGCGAGCCCCACTGGCTCAGGAGCAGCGGGTCGTTGGCATTGTCAAAGCGATTCCAGAACAGGTGCGTGGCCTTGGTCCCGACGTAAGCGACTTCAAACAGCGTGTTCGCGTTGATCTGCCGTTGGATCGACAGGGTCCAGTTCGCGAGGTAGGCCAGCGGAGAATCGGGGAAGGCGACCCGGATGTTCTGGCCGGCGAAGGTGGTCACGCCCTTCTGCGGGAATACGAAGCCCGCAGCGAACGGGTTCGACCACGAACCGCCGACGGGAGGCGTGAACGGGATCGGGTTCGGAGCGCCGAGCACGACCGCATTGGTGGTGAACAGGCCGGATCCAAAGTCGGAGGCGGCGGCGTTCAATCCATTGTTGGCGGCGTTGAAGATCCCACTAGCGGCACGAATGACCGTTTTCGAATTCAGTTGGTAGGCAAGCCCAACACGGGGCCCGGCCGTCTTGTAATTCGGATCGTTGTGATAGCCGCCTGGCTCGATCCACTTGAAGACGCCCGGCAACCCGCTCTGGGGCTCGATCGCCTTGGTATCCATATAACCGATCTGGCCGAACTTCTCGCCGTACGGCGAGGTGTACTCGTAGCGGAAGCCCAGATTCAGAGTCAGTTTGTTGGTAATGCGCCAGTCGTCCTGAATGTAGCCGGCGTTGTACCGCTGGAACAACGCCATGTAGGGTGTCGTTTCCAAGCTGCCGGTAAGGGGCACTCCTAACAGGAAACTGGCGAATGCATTGCCGGAGTTGATCGCGGTCACGGCGGGGTTCGGGCCCTGGGTGTAAGTGCGGTCGAAGTTGAACTGGCCGCCGGAATTGCGCGAGTTGAACGCAGCCATCTTCATGCGCTGGATCTCGATGCCGGCCTTGATCTTGTGGCGGTTGCGGATCCAGGTGACGTGGTATTGCGCGTGCCAGGTATCCTGGGGCAGCAGGTTCTTGCCCGCGCCACCCAGGGTACCGACTTCCGAGGCGCCGAATGTCGCCACGGCAAGCCCGCTGCCCGTGGCGTACTGTTGCACTTGGATCTGCGGAAACTGCTTATAGGTGACGGCGCTCGCGACGGATTGCGGGAAGCCCACGCTCGCCAAGTCAAAACCCTCGCTGACGGGGAATGAGTTGTACTGTAGCCGCGTGTAGCTGGCCCGGAACTCCCCGAGAAATGTCGGACTGAACGTAGAGGTTACGCTGATGCCGGCGTTGCGCTGCGGGTTGGAACTAACTCCGGTGGAGGGGAATGCCGGATCGATCAGACCGAGCGGAAAGCTCTCGCTCTGCAAACCGGCGAACCGGCCAAAGATCCGGTGCTTGTCGGTCAAGGCGTGGTCGATGCGGGAGAACCAGATATCGTTGTTCGTGACGTTCTTGCCCGACTTGAAGTAGTTGTTGACCTGTCCGCCCTGTTCCCCGGCGCGATTCGGATCGGGCCAGTATTTCAGAAAGTTGTTCGAGATGGCGTGAATCCGGTTGGCCGGAATCACGTTGTTGGGGAACTGGTCGCGCACAAAGCCGGTGCCGTTCGGATTGGGACGGGTGGTCAGATAGTCGAATACCTGAACCTGGCTGCCGTTGCGATCGAAGGCGTTACGAAAATCGCCGGTCTTCCAGGCAGGCAGAGGCACAGTGGCGAGAAAGCTGTTCGGGCTGCCCTGACGGAGGCCCTCGTAATTGGCATAGAAGAAGGTGCGATCACGCTTGATTCGTCCGCCCATCGCGGCGCCGAACTGATTGAACTGGAACGGGAGCTTGGCTACCCGGGTCCGGTTGTTCGACCACGAATTGGCGTTCAGCTTCTGGCTGCGCAGGAATTCATAGACCACGCCGTGATACTCGTTGGTGCCGGATCGAGAGGCCACGTTCACGACGCCGCCGCCCGCGCGGCCGAACTCGGCGGAGTAGCTCGCCGTTTCCACCTTGAACTCGGCGACGGATTCGATCGGAAACGTGTACGACTGTCCCCCGGAGGTAAAGCCGCGGCTGTCCCCACCGTCCATCAGAATGGCATTCTGGTTCGCCAGACCGCCGGAGATTCGAGAGTTGCCGGCCTGTCCGATGGCATCGCCTCCCGCGCCTACCTGTCCGCGCGTGGGAATGACGCCGGGCGCCAATGCCGCCAACTGCCTCGGGTCGCGTCCGAGCAGGGGCAACTCGACCACGCGCCGGGTTTCCACCGATTTACCCAGACCGGAAGTCTGCGCCTCCAGTTGTACCGCCGTCGCGGAAACCTCCACGACTTCCGCCACCGTACCCACCTCCAGATTGACATTCACGGTCGCAACCAATCCGACGGTCAACGGGATGTTCGATACCCTGGCTGGGCGGAACCCGCTCTTTTCCACCGTCACGTCGTAAGCGCCCGGCGGCAGCGAGGGAACGACAAACAACCCATCGCTATTCGATTGGGCTTTATTCGTAATGTTGGTTGCGGTGTTGCGAACGGTGACTACGGCTTCCGGGACGATCGCCCCGGAGTTGTCCATTACCGTTCCGCTGATGGTGGCCCGTTCGCCCTGAGCGAAGACCAAACCCGCGGCGACTACCGCGATGGCGACAAAGACTGTGAGACGTGACAGCACGTGGCTGCGAAGGTGCGACATGGCTTCCCCCTGCGTGAACTGAATTCTAACCCACGTTCAGGACCATTCGGCATAGCCCCGAAAGCTTGCTTAAGATGTAGTACCACCCGTTGGCGGACCTTGTCAACGTTATGGGGAGCCCCTGAAGACTTATTAACACGATCGTGCAGCGCTGCCCTATCCCCAACATTTTCTGAGAGAATGGCGAGTACCCGTTCACAAAATGCAGAAGAACCCCGTCAAGCAGGCCCTCCGCGAGGGCAAAGTCCAATTTGGCACCGGCTTCGGCCAGTTTCGTTCCGTGGAGGTCCCCAAGGCGCTGGCCGCCGCCGGCTTCCATTGGACCTTCATCGACACCGAGCACGGAGGATTCGACCTCGAGACGGTACAGGATGTCTGCCGGGTGTCCAGCTTTGTGGGGCTGGTACCGATCGTCCGGGTCGCGGACCTGCAGTACTCGTTGATCGCGCGTTCGCTCGACGTCGGCGCGCAGGGCATTATCTTCCCGCGTGTCGAGTCGCCGGAACTGCTCGAAAAGGCCGTGCGCTTTACGAAGTTCCCGCCGCTGGGCGACCGCGGATTCGGTCTCGGGCCCGTCAATATCAACTATGAGAAGGCCAGCTTCAACGAGATCATCGATCACTTCAACGCGGAGACTCTGGTGGTGTTGCAGATCGAGACGAAGCGCGCGCTCGACGCGCGCGAGGAACTGCTTTCGGTTCCCGGCATCGATGCGGTGATGGTGGGACCGGCGGACCTGTCGATCTCGCTCGGTGTGCCAGGGAATTTCCAGCATCCGAAGATGGTGGAGGCGATGGAAGACATTCGCGACACCTGCAACCGGCGTGGCATCGCTCCCGGGACGCAGACCCGCAACGTCGCCCTGGCGCGGTTCTGGAAAGAAGGGGGTATGCGCTTTCTGGGGTGCAGCAACGACACGGGAATGCTGTACGACCGGGCCGTGGAGATCATTGCGGAGCTGTCGAAATAGCGGTCAGCTTTCAGCGGTCGGCTATCAGCCGTCAGCTTTCGGCCATCAGCTTTCAGCCATCAGGTTTCAGCTATCAGGTTTCAGCTATCAGCCATCAGCTTCAAGCTCTCCAGAGTCTTCAGGGGGAGGTGAACTCTCGTTGGCTATCGACCCTTGAATATGGCGCTTGGCTGGAAGGCAGGGATCCGGCGGGGGAAAGGCCAATGGATGGATCTGTCTTTGCTGATAGCTGATGGCTGTTAGCTGAAAGCTGCGTCAGCGTTGCGCGTCGATCATGAGCTTTTCGAACTTCTTGCGCTGCTCGTCGCTGAGGATTTTGAGGATTCGCGTCTTGCCGTCGCTCAGGACGCTTTTGTAATACATGGTGAAGTCGTCGAGCACCAACTCGATTTCGCGGGCCTGCTCCGGCGTCAACGCCAGTTCGTTTTTCCACTTCTGGAGGGATCGTTCCTTGCCCGCCTCCGTCCAAAACGGAGCGGGCTTCTGCGACCATTTGCGGGAGCCCCAACTGTAAGCGATGGTTCCGGCGCCGGCGCCGGCAAAAAAAACGGCGATGAGCATCAACGCGCAGGCCGCGCGGCTCTGCGATCGAGGTGTTCCGAGGGTGCTCATCCGTTCGTCCGGCCCCACTCACTCGTAGCTGGCGAGTGTGTACAGCATGTGGCCGCGCGCCACATCGCCGCCCGCCGGCAGCGAGCGTTGACCCTCACCAAGGGCCATCACCTGCTCCGCCGTGGGAAGCCCGATGGACTCCGACTCACGCGACAGGACGAACCCGCCCACGAGCGCCAGAAACAACAGCGAGGCCAGCGCGACGCGCCGGGCGAACATCGGCTGGAACAGCAGCGACCATAGGGAGACGTCCTGTTCCTGTTCAATACGCGCGGACACCCGGGCATAGAAGCCCGGGGCCGGTGTCGCGGTTTCGGGCGCGGGATCGCGAAGCGACCGGAACAAACCCGAAAGTTCGTTCATCCCTTCAATCAGCTCGCGGCAGGAGGCGCATTCTTTCAAATGCGCGTCGAAGCGAGCGCGATTTCCTGCATCCAGCGTCCCTGAAAGATACTCTTCAAGCCCGTCCTGAATCAGATGGTGCATACGACCTTCTTCCCACAAAACTGCCGCTTACCCTGAGCGCACCGCTTCCCGCAGCCTCTCTTTGGGGCCGCTTCGGAAGATTGTTCTTTCGACCTAGTGTCTATCACTTTACTACCATTCCCGGTCAACCGGCTGCAACGGTGGATCGGTCAATCCGCTGCGCTGCCTTGATCAACTTCTGCCGAGCCCGGAACAACTTCACCTTGATCGTGTTTTCGTTCATGCCGGTCATTCCGGCGAGCTCTTCCACCGAATGTCCCTCCACCTCTTTCAACATCAGGAGGTTCCGTTCCTCCTCGCTGACCTTGGAGAGAAGCTTCATGAGATAGTCGCGATTGGCCAGGCTCGAGTCGGCCAGTGGCTGCTGGTCGGTCGCCGGCTCGGTGTGCTCCACCCGCCGGGCCTCGTCCTCACTCAAGTCGCTCTCATACACCAGCTTTCGGACCTTCTTCTTTCTCAGGTAGTCGTAGCACTCGTTGACCGTGATTTTGTAGATCCACGTGATCAACGAGCTGCGGAAGTCGAACTTCCCGATGGAGAAGTAAATTTTGGCGAAAACCTGTTGGGCAATGTCTTCGACGTCGTTGCGCTGGCGGACGATGCCATGGATGATCGAAAACACCTTGGCCTGGTAGCGCTCCACGATCTCGCGGAACGCCCGCTCCTCGCCTTCCTGGGCGCGGCGAACCAACACGCCTTCCTGTGAACTTTGGTAGTCCACGCGACTCCTAGTCGCGGCCCGCGGGCCGAAAACTCCTGTCCCGCCCGGGTTTAGCGCAGTCTGTGGAAGCACGCCAGTCAGGATCCCCATACACCCTGTTGTACGTGGCAGTTGCAAACTGGGTTTCAACCCTTTGCCGTGTCGACACTGCCTCCCGGTTACGAAGATACCAAGCCGCCGCCAGCCATTCCAAATCTCTCAAACCCGTCCCACCCCAAAGGCGTCGCTCTCGATGACTGCTCGCCGGTCGCCTCTCGATTTAGTTTTGTTCATTTGCGCTAGCGATCCATGCCGCTATACTATGCAGGAGTTGCACTGCGGGGCGTGGACCGGCCGGGCCCGGCCGCCGGTCTGTATCTTCCAGGAGAGCCACCGCATCGTATAATCTGGAAGAGGGCAGTTACAACAAACTGGTGGAGACGAGCCATGATTCAAATCACTGAACGCGCCGTAGACAAGGTTAAAGAAATTCTGGACCAGCAAGAACCAAAACCCGCCGGGCTGCGAATTGCCGTGGTCGGGGGAGGCTGCTCGGGCTTCTCGTATTCGATGGCTTTCGAAAGCGCCCCGAACATGCTGGACAAGACCTACAACTATCAGGATCTGAAGGTGTTTGTCGACCAGGCCAGCCTGTTGTATCTGGACGGCTGCGAAGTGGACTACATCGAATCGATCGAAGGCGCCGGGTTCAAGTTCAACAACCCGAACGTCAAGTCGACCTGCGGCTGCGGCAGTTCGTTCCAGGCGTAAGCCGGCAGATCAACCCGAGAAGAATTGGCCCAGCCGTGCCGTTGGGGTGACCCACGGATGGCGGCTGGACGCCTGTATCCATTCGCCGAAGGGCCGGCTCGAAAACAGACGAGTCCGGCCTCTTCGGTGACCCTCAGCTTCCCTCCCAGCCTGCGATTCCTCCCCCATTCGTCGCCCGGTTCAAGACTCCTCCGGCACAGGTTTGGTTACAATAGCGAACGCGACAAGCCGGAGTGACAGACCGGAAAGGAAGGTGTTCGTTGAGCCCGACTGAACGAAGAAGCCGAAGAGAAATGCTCAGCCTGATGAGCCTCGCCGCGGCGGGCGGCCGTTTGCCGGCCGCTGCAGCCAAACGACCCAACATCCTGTTCATCTACACTGACGATCATTCGCACCGCACGGTGAGCGCGTACCGAGAAGCGTATCCCTGGGTTCGGACGCCGGCCATCGACGCCCTGGCCAAGCGGGGGATTCGGTTCACCGCGGCCTACAACGGCGCGTGGTGCATGCCGTCGCGAGCGACCATGCTGACCGGGCACCACCCGTTCGGTGTCGAGTCGATGCGGATGGAGGGTCCCTATCCCGGATGCACCTACGACGCCAGCAAGTGCCCCTTCTGGCCGAAGGTGTTTCGCCAGAACGGGTATTTCACGGCGCAGATCGGCAAATGGCACACCGGCACGGACACGGGCTATGGGCGCGACTGGGATTTTCAGATCGTATGGAACCGGCCCAAGTACACCGAAACGAGCGCCAACTACTACTACGATCAGCCCATCACCTACCAAGGCGGCAAGACGGAGATGCTGAAGCGCTATTCGACGGATCAGTATACCGACTGGGCCGTCGACCTGATTCGGGGAAACGGGCGCGACGTCCAAAAGCCGTGGTACCTGTGGTTGTGCTATGGCGCGGTTCACGGACCCTACACGCCGGCGGAGCGGCACCTCAAGGAATACGCGGGAGTGGATTTCGACACGCCCGCCGACATCTTCCCCCCGCGTCCCGGCAAGCCCGACTGGGCTCAAAAGGTGAATCACTGGCAAAAAGGACCGAACGGAACGCCGATGTTCGAAGGGCGCTCGCTCAACTCGTGGGTGCGGCAGTATCACCAGGGCGTCTTCGGTCTCGACGAAGGAGTCAAGAGGCTGATGGACGTGCTGGAGGAGACCGGCCAGCGCGAAAACACACTCGTGATCTTCACCTCCGATCAAGGCTTGGCGATGGGACAGCACGGGTTCCACGGAACCAAGATCGCGGCCTACGATGCCAATATCCGCTCGCCCATGATTGTCTCCATGCCTGGACGCATACCGGAAGGGCGCTACTGCAGCGTGCCCGTGTCCGGTGTCGATCTGGTTCCGACCATGTTCCGGTACGCCGGGATCCAGCGCCCCTGGGAAATGCATGGCCGCGATCTGTCGCCGCTGTTGAAGAACCCGGACGCGGAATGGCCTTACCCGGCGATGATGGTGTCGACGGGGCGGAAGTTCGGTTCGGACACCAACGTGATTCCCAAAGGCAAGGACGCCCTTCATGGGGACGTTCCCTGGTACGTGATGATTCGGGACAAGCGGTATAAGTACGTCCGCCCGCTGATTCACGATCTGGAAGAGTTGTACGACCTCGAGAACGACCCCGAGGAACTGACCAACCTGGCGGTGAAGTCCGCACACCAGATCCGGCTTCGGAGGATGCGTGAGGCGGCAATCGCGGAATTACGCAGGACCAAGGCGGGTTTTGCCAATCGCATGCCGGCGGTTCGTGAGGCCCAGGCGTAACGATCGGGGCAGGCTGGGGGATCGCGCCGTTCGCTTTTGGGAAGGGAACCTCGCCGGTCATTCGTCTTATCGTAAGGACTTGTGATACGATCCGGTCCAAGCTACGGAGGCCCCCCGAATGACAAAGACCCTGAGAGGTTCCAGCCTCGCCGCCGGCCTGTTGGCGACGGCCTGGCTGTACACACAACCGCGAAACGTCTCGGCCCAAACCCCGGTTCGATTCACCGGTCCGATGAACTCTCAACCCCTGGCATTGAGCGCGGACGATTCGCTCCTGGCGGTTGTTAATCCGGACAACAACACAGTCAGCCTGTTCGACGTTCGAGCTGGCCAGAATGTGAAACTCGCCGAGGTGCCGGTCGGCGCGGAACCGAACGGAGTGGCAGTGTCGCCGGACGGCCGCCGGGTCTACGTCGCCAACACCGTAAGCGGCACGGTAACCGTGTTGGGTGTCGATCGGACGGCCGGTATCTATAACACGCAGTTGGCTACGATCCGGGTCGGCACGGAACCGTACGGTGTGGCGCTAACGCCGACCGGCACCAAGCTTTATGTTGCCAACGCCCGTTCGAACAGTGTCTCGGTCATCGATACGGGCACAAACCAGGTCATCCGGACGATCGCGGATATGGGGATCGAGCCGCGAGGGATCGCGATCACGAACATAGGCGGCGATGCAGCGGAGACGGTCTGGGTCACCTCGTTCCTGGCGCTGCCCGCGCCGGGAAAGCTGGACGGTTTCGACGACGCCAAGATCGGCCGCGTCACGGCGATTTCTGCGTCTACGGACGCGATCCTCGGAGGCGTCACGTTGAATCCGATGGCCGATACGGGCTTCCGGGCGGCGGGAGACGCGCTGGCGCGACAGGCCCCGCCAGCCAATCCGCTGCCGGAGGATTTTCGCTTTGTCACCGGAGCCTACCCGAACCAACTGAACGGCATCGCTCTCAGGGGCCGGTTCGCCTTCGTACCCTCCACAGGCGCCTCTCCCAACGGTCCGACGCGCTTCAATGTAAACACCCAAAGCCTGCTTAGCGTATTTGACACCGGCACCCGGACGGATACGGGAGGGACGATCAACATGCACCTTGCGGTGGCCCGCCAGACGAACCCCACCAAGACGTTCATTACGCAGCCGTGGGCCATCGCTTTCAAGCGCCAGGCCGATGAGGGGTACGTGATCAGCGCGGCGAGCAACCTCGCGGTGAAGGTGAAAGTGGATCCGGCCACTGGAGCCCCGACCGTTCAAAACGACCCCGCCGACGCGACGCGCGTCCTTCAGATACCGACGGGAAAGAACCCTCGGGGCATAGTTGTGAATTCCACCGACCGGACCGCCTACGTGATGAACTACATTTCGCGCGACGTGACCGTGATTGACTTGAGCGGTACCACCGAGAGGGTAACGGCAACGCTTCGGTCCGCCAATCTCCCGGCTGCGGGCTCGGCAGAAGATCGGGTACACATCGGCAAAGAGCTGTACAACACGTCGATCGGGGAGTTCGACTCACCGGCGGGTCAACCTGCGATTACAGGGCGGATGTCGGACAACGGGTGGGGTTCCTGTGCGTCCTGCCACCCCTTCGGCTTGACCGACAATGTCGTGTGGATCTTCGCGGCAGGCCCAAGGAGGACGGTACCGCAACATGTGGACTTCGCACCCGGAGAATCGACACCGCGCGCGCTCAACTGGTCGGCAATCTTCGACGAAGAAGAAGACTTTGAGGGGAACATCCGGAACGTCTCGGGCGGACGGGGGTTGATTGTGACTTCCGACGGAACGACGCCCGATCCCACTCTGGCCGCATTTACGCCTGCAAACGGAGGACGGAATCAACTGAAGGTGCGCGGAGTGGGCGCCTGGGACGCTCTGAAGGCCTACATCGCCACGGGAATTCGCTCCCCGATTTCGCCAGTGTCGAAGACGGATCCCGACGTAGTGGCCGGGCGTACGCTTTTCATTGAGTCCAAATGCCAGAACTGTCATGGCGGCCCGCAGTGGAGCTCCGCGAGAGTCCGGGCAGCCGCTCCGCCGGATGCGAGCCTGCTGAATGCCGGACAGTTGATTGCCGAGTTGCGAGACGTCGGCACCTTTGATGCCTCCGCGCGTAACGAGGTTCGAGCCACGGCGGCAGCCCCCCTGGGCGCGGCAGGATTCAGCCCGGCGCCGCTGTTGTCTCTGTTTGCATTTCCGCAGACCTTCTTCCACAACGGATCGGCGGACTCGCTGGATGCAGTGCTGTCCAACGTAGCCCACCGTTCAGCGGGGGTGGGAGCCGATCGGCTACAGGATGCCAACCAACGCCGCCAACTCGTGAGGTTTCTGCTCTCGATCGACGCGGCGTCAGAACCCATTGCACCGGACCCAGCCGGTGGACTCATCAATACACTGGCGGCAAACGGGGCGAGTACCGTCGCCCCCGACAGCTTCGTCAGCGCATTCCGTCCTTCGGCTTCGGGTTCAGTGCTGGCGACACAGCGTCAGGAAGGGGCCATCCCCTATCCCACGGTGTTGGGGGGAAGTTCAGTGTCGGTTCGGGATTCCGCGGGCGTCCTCCGCCTGGCACCGCTTCACTTCGTCTCGTCGGGTCAGGTCAATTACGTCCTGCCGCCGGCGGCAGCCTCGGGCGAGGCGACGGTCATCGTCGCGGCCGCAAACGGAGCGACGTCGAGCGGAACGGTTCCGGTTGCCAGGGTGGCGCCCGGTATCTTCGCGGCGAACGGAGGGGGAAGCGGCGTCGCTGCGGCTACTGCTGTTCGCGTGAATCCTGACAACTCTCAATCACCGGTTTCCGTTTTTCAGTGCGGTGCGGGCGGCTGCACTCCGGCGTTGATCGACTTGAGCGGCGGTGGGGTTTACCTCACGCTCTATGGAACCGGCATCCGGAACCGAACCTCCCTCGAAAACGTCACGTGCACGATCGGAGGCGTGGCGACGCCGGTGCTCTTCGCGGGAGCCCAGGGGACCTTCCCCGCGCTCGACCAGGTGAACGTACAGATCCCGCCCGGCCTCGCAGGGCGAGGAGAAGTAACGATCGCCTTGACTGTAGATGGACAGAGCGCGAATGCGGTGACCGTCGGCGTTCGATGAGATAGTCCCGGATCGGGTGTTAACACTCCGTCCGAAAGAACTCAGCCGGGCTAAGCCGAACGTCGCGAGACAGCCTGCGGCGCGCGGCAGACGAAAATGTCGGCGCGAAGACTCTTCATTCGTGTGCGGTGTGCTTCGCTACGCCTTGTGAAAGCGGCGAAAGAGCAGGCTCAGTACTCCAACGGCCGCCAAACTCCAACTTGCCGGCTCCGGTACATTCGAAAGGGCTGAGCCGGTCGTATCGGTGATCACGCTGAACGCGGCTGCTTCTCCCGCGGGCACCAGGATCCCGCCGGTGACGACGTCGCCGCCGGTACCCCCGGTTTGGCCGAGCGCGGTTGAATAGTTGACCTGGAACAAGTACTCCGCGGCAGGTACGCCCCCGATCGTCAACTCTTCGTTGTCGATGCCAGTGATGTGGAAGAACGCGCCGCCGGTCGCCAACTCGCCTGTAGGGTCGTCAACGCCCACCGCGATCGTCCACGAATAGGAAAACGTGAAAGCGATGAAAAGGGGTGTCAGACTCCCGGTATTGTCGATTGTGAACACGTGGCCCGACTGGTATGTAGAGGTCGCCAGCGAATTGGGCGGCGACGATGCAGTTCCAGAGGTTCCCACCAACCGGGTCGCGGGTAGGGTGCCGCCCGGCGATACCGTCCCGCCAAAAGACGCGGCAGCGTTCCCGATCTCTGTTTCGAAGCCACCATCGCTGCCGACCGAAACGGCCATGCCGGCGGTTGCGAACGTGGAACTTGCGCTCGTACTATAGAGCGCGGCTCCCCATGTATTGGGCAGGATGAGCCCTGCGGCGAGCACCCAAGCAGCGAAAACACTTCTCATATCGGCCTCCTCCGCACCTTTGATCAAGACTTACGGCGACGGTAACGCAATTAAAGCCGATTTTCCGCCGCGGGGGCCCGGACATCCTGAAAATAATATCATTTCATTGTCGCCAAACGCGAAGGTTTTTTGACTCGATCCGCAGGTATTTCGCCTTAGTGCCCGGTTTCACAAATACGGTCGTGGTCTTGGGTATTCGTGAGGCGGTCACGCTTTCCCGGGGCAGCGAGGCGCCGTACTTTTGGTGGCAGGGAACGGCGATGAGCCGGCACCCCTTTCATTTGGGCCGGGTGACTACCGGTAGAAGGGCTTCCAGGTCAGCCATCGGGGGCCGTAGTGCGGCTCGGGCTTGCCGAGTTCCAGCGCCCCAAGGTCGGGGCCGTTGCCGGTAAAGTTGTCGTTGATCGTCGGAATTACCACTCCCGCGTCGATTGCCTTGGTGTTGGGTCTCAGCCGGAAGTTGAGATCCATCGCGTGATACACGGCGTGACGGTTGGCGGGGCTCGACGGAGTCATCGACTCGAAGATGTCGAAGTCGAGCTCGCGGCCGTGTTTCTCCTGACCCGTGGCGGCCTGGAATTCGGCCAGGGTGGCGAACGATTTCCAGTCGTCGCGCTTGGGTTCGTAGAGGGTCTGGCCCGCCGCAGGGGCGGCCCATCGGTATTGGCTGGCAACACCCTTGTTGGGCCGGAACCCGTTATAGTCGCTGCTGAACTGCTGGGTCGAGTTGGCCCAGTACATGACTCCGCGGTCCGGCGTGTCGCGGCCCATGAACAGGTTGTTGCGCCAGTGAACGTTAGCCGTGGGGCTTTGGACGGCCTGCTCTCCAATGATGGTGTTGTGATACATGAACAGGCCGGCGGGATGGGCATCGAGCTTGAAGGCGACGCCCGCGGTCTGGTGGTAGAGCACGTTGCGGTAGAAGTACACGGGACCGCCAAAGATGGGCTGGGAACTGTAGCCGCCGTGGAAGGCGTTGACCCCGCGATTGTTGAAGACGCGAATATTGTGGACTCCGCCGTCGGTCTCGACGAAGTCGTCGTTCGACAGGTGCATTTCGTTGTTGTAGATGTCGATGGAAGAGGCGCGCCGTTCGGGGTCCTGCTCCGGGGTTCCGTAGGTGGAGATGCCGATCGAGTCGTGGAAGTAGGCAATGGCGTTGTGGGCGATGACGTGGCCTGGGCCGTAGACCTTGATCGCGTAGTAACTGGTGAGCGGGTGCGAACCGTAAGGACCGATCGGACCCCAGAGCGGGCCAGTCCAGCCGACCAGGCGGAAGCGGTCGTCCCGGCCAAGGAACAGGTTGTCGGCAATGTAGAAATCGCTCGACCCGGCGTACTCGGTCCAGACGCCGAAGCCGACGTTCTCGAATCGGCAGTTCTTCACGGTCAGTCCGACCGCGCCGAGGACTTCTTTCTGCCCGGCGAAGATGGCGACGTCCGTGTTGCGAACGGTGATGCTGTCAAAGATGTGATAGGCCGAGGCCATCACGTCGAAGAACCGGTGGTTGCCCGCGCCGTCGAACACCACCTCTCCATCGCCGGCCGCTTTGATCGTGATGGGCTTTTCGGGGGTGCCTTTGAGGGTCAGCGAGAGCGAACCGTCGAAAGGCGCCATCATCGGGTCGACATAGTTCAGGCGTTCCGGCTTATAGAGGCCGGCGTGGACGAGCAGGGTGTCGCCGGGTTGGGCGCGGCGCTCCCAGACGACGGTCCAATCGCCGAGGCCGGCGCCGTAATACGCCTGGAGGATCCCCGTGAAGCTGGGCTCCTGCCGCGGCCCGTCGTGGCCAGGGGGATAGACGTGCAGGACTCGGCCTCCCGAGTAGGGTTGGGGTTCAGTTCGGGTCCGGACTTTGACGGTGTGGGTGGTTTCGCCGGATGCGCCGTCGGGGTCCGTGAGGGTGAATCGGCATTCGTATTCGGTGCCCGGCTTCAGATTGAGGATGGAGCCGGCAAAGCCGTCGGGGACGGTGTAGTCGAGATTCTCCCGCCGGCGGTAAACGTTTTCGCCGCCGATGCGGAGGAGAGGGAGCGCGTTGCGCCAGGCGGTTTCGCCGGAGGCGCGAAACTGTACGGCGACCTGGGCGTTGCGGTTCGCATCGCCGGAGATCGGCCATTCAAAGCCGAGATTCAGGAGCGTGGGGTGCTCGACGTGGAAGCGTCCGGCCGTGGTCGAGTTCTGAGCGGAGAGTGCGGCGACGCCGATGAAGAACGCTGCGAGCGGTTTCGTACGCATGGCGGGATAGATGTTCTCGGAAGAACATATAGCACGGAACCGGAGAGAGGATCTGGCCGGAAAAGGCGGAAGGGCTTAATCCCCGCAGGCGCGGATGGCTGTCCCGCGGTCTTTTGCCGCGCATCGGCCCATGGCTGGGCCACTTGTGCCGAGACTGCGAGGGAAGGTCAACGCACCGGCGAGCCTGGTCAGCAGCGCCCACACTTCGACGGGGGAGTCCGCCGTGTACGATGCCAGCGTCGGCTCACTCCCGACCTTGATCGTAATGGCCCCGGGCAAAGCGCCAAACGCTTCTTCGTCGGAGGCGTCGTCGCCCGCATAGAGCACCAGCGCCTGATCCATTCCGAGCCCGCGCTGAATCCACTGGGCGGCCGAACCCTTGCTCCAGCCATTCCGCGGCAGGATTTCAAAAGAGCGCCGCGAGGCGAGGCAGCGCAGATTCGGGAACACGCCCAGGATCGAATAAACGGTCTCCTCGGCTTGCGCGATCTCGGCTCTCTCCGCGCCCGCCACGTGTACGGTCCCGGTCAGTGTCTTGTTCTCAACCCGAACGTGCGGAAGATCGCCGAGGCGCACCGCAAGTTCGGAGAGTGCGTGCTTGAGCGCCGGTTCCAGAAGGAAAGCGAACGGCTCGAGGTATTGAAGGCCGCGCCCTCGAATCTCGATACCGTGATTGCCGCTGTAGACGATGCCTTCCAGGCCGACGCGGCGGGTGAGATCGTTCAGGCGGCGGCCGCTGATGATGCCGACAGCGACACGCGGACTCCCCGCCATCTCCAGCAGCCAATCCCGGGCCGGGTCCGGGATCCGCGCGGCATCGGGATCAGGATGGTAGGGCGCCAGGGCGCCGTCATAGTCAAGCAGCAAGAGCACGCGCGGAGCGGCGGAAACCCGTTCGATGATTTCCTGCAACGATCCCTTCAATGAGCGTATGAGCATACGGTGGCCGCGGCCTCCTCGGCGACTTCGAATCGGGAAAGGGTGGAAAGGATCTTGCCTGCCCAGCGGTAGACGTCGTTCGCCGCGACCGATTCGCGGAGCCGCTGCATCCTCCGGTGGCGCTCTGCTCGCCGCATCTCGAGCGCGGTCCGGATCGTTTCGCGCGTCTCTTCGAGATCGTAAGGATTGAAGATCAGGGCTTCCGGCAGTTCCGCCGCCGCGCCCGCAAACTGGCTGAGAACCAGAACTCCGTCCTCGTCATCGCGGCTGGCGATGAACTCCTTGGCGACCAGGTTCATGCCGTCGTGGAGTGAACTGACCATGCAAAACGCGGCCAACCGGTGCAGCCCCATCAGCTCGAGTTGAGAGTACTGGCGGTGAAAGTAAACGATCGGCTGCCACGTGCCTCTCGACCATTTGGAGTTGATCCGCTCCACCGTGGCGTCGATCTCCTCGGCCAAACGCCGGTACTCGGGGACACCTTCGCGACTGGGCACGCCAATCTGGACGAACTGAAGCGAACCCCGGTACTCGGGATAGTTCACCAGAAGCGATTCGATGGCGCGTAAGCGCTCCGGAATGCCTTTCGTGTAGTCCACACGGTCGATGCCGATCCCGATCGGACCGGACGGGTTGCCCAGCCTTCGAACCCAGCGTTGTGTTTCCCGCGCGGCATCTTCCCCCCCGGCAATCGCGGAGTGCCGCTCGAAGTCGATACTGATGGGGAAGGGCCGCACCAGCGTCGTACGATCGCCGCGGCGGACATTCATTCCGACATCATCGACCAGCGATTCGATCGTCTGGTCGACGGTGCCGAGGAAATTCGCGCAGTGACGGCGGAGGTGAAATCCAATCAGGTCGTTGCCGAGCATGCCGTCAATCAGATCGCTCCGCCATGGGAACACGCGGAAAATCTCCGGATTCGGCCAGGGAATATGCCAGAAATGACCAACGACCAGGTTGGGATTGCGCTCCTTGAGAAGCATCGGCAGCAAAGCAAAATGATAGTCCTGAACGAACACCATGGCGGGCTCGTCGCCCGCTTCGTCGACGACGGCGTCGGCAAAGATTTCGTTGACCAGCCGGTAGCAGCTCCAGTCGGCGGGGTCGAAACTCGGCCGGCTGAAGGTGATGTGACACAGAGGCCACAGACCGCCGTTCGCCAGTCCGCTGTAGAAGCCGGCTTCGATATCCGGTGGCAGGAAGACCGGGCGCAGCGAATAGCGGGGCCTTTCGGGAGGGACGCGCAGGCGGCCAGAGGCGCCGGACACTTCCCTGTCGGCGTCACCGGTTCCCTGAGCCACCCACACGCCGCCGCACGCCCGCATGACCGGCTCGAGGGCGGCGGCCATGCCGCTCGCCGGCTGGACGCACTCCACGTTTCCGTTGACGCGCCGGTGCACGTACGGCGCACGGTTGGATACGACGATCAGTTTCAATCCACGCATCTGCTGCTGAATCCACTCGCGAAGGGCTTCCCGGGTCCAAGTCATCGCGGCCTCCTAGTCTGCCGGCCCGGCTCCGGACGCGCTCACAAGAAGTTCGTCGCGGCGCGATTCGGCCAGGGATGGAAGAATCAGGTATCCACTCACTGCGTCCCTGGTGAGCCCTGTGATCACCAGGTCGTGCCGAAGCGTCTGTTTGCCGGCATGAAAGGCCACCGGCTGCAGGACGCTCTCGTCGCGCAGCCACAGGATCTTCGCTGGTTCGGTCAACTGCAGCCATCCCTTGAACCGGCGGTGTCCGGGGTCCGTGTGGCTCACATGAAAATAAATGCCTGGAGAGATCTCGTAGGTTCTGCCCTTTCGAGCTTCGAAGCGCTCGCGAGGGCGATTGCTGAAACTCACCACCTGCGTCAGCCTCCTGTCGGTGCTCCGCACTTCCTGCCGCAACCGCTGGGAGTCGAGCGCGGCGGCATTCTGCACGTGGGTAACATCCTGCGTCACCGCCGCCAGGCGCTGCCGGAGCTGGCTCAGTTCCCGCTCCAGGCTGGCAGCGCGGGCCGCCTCGGATTGTTGTCCTGCCTCCAACCGGCGGAACCGGGTGTCCGCTGTCCGGTCGCGAGCCTCCAGCGCCTCCTGGAACTCCCTGCGAACCGAAACGGTCACGTCACGCACGCTCTTTCGCGCTTGCTCGACCTGATGGCCTACGCTCGCCCGAGTGGCCGCCAGTTGGGTGCGCAACGACGTGATCTCCCCGGGCAGGGCGCCGAGGCGCTTCTCCGCATCGAACAGGCGGTCCCGCAGTTCGTTCAATTGGAGCGGGACCCTTTTCAGCGCGGACAGTAAGGTGTCGTGCCCGTTCAGCCGCGAATACGAATACCACACAACGCCGCAGCCGCATACAGCCAGAACAGCAACCGCCGACCAGAGACCTCGGCGCGAACGGCGGGGCCTGGCGGGAGGAGCATCGGCCAGTCGCGGCGAGTAGCTCGGCGGAGGAATATTCCTTTGCTGATCCGGGTTTACCGTTGTGGACATTTCAATCCTCCTTGACAGACCAGTTCGTCGAAGCGAATTATCTGCAGCGCAGATACCAAACACGCCCTACCAGCAATCCCGTCACGAGGCCGATGTAAGAACTACACGGTGGGCGGAGCGGCTAAGTGATTGAGAAGCTTCGAAGACGGGCCGGGCGAAAAGTCGAAGTGATTGCATTTGCAGATCCGGGGATCAGTGGGAAGTTTTTACCGATTTGGGACTATTGAATTCGCGGATGTCCTTGGTCCAGGGCCAGGAAATGTAACACGCTCCCCTGCAAGTTGGAAGGCCATGTGCAATGCCTGCGGCAACGTATTTCGGAAAGGAGAAAGCTCGATGCGAAAAACGCTCGTCCATTTGATCGCCTTCGGCATGCTGTGTGCCGTGGGCCAGAGTAATGACAAAGCAAAGGCCGGAGAAACGATCACGGGCTGCCTGACCAAAGGGAATCAGGCCGGTGAGTTCATTCTGACCGACGAAAAGACCGGCCAGCAGATCATGGTTGCCGGATCTCCCGACCTCGAGAAACACGCCTCAAACCACAAAGTGAAAGTGAGCGGAAGCCGGGATCTCGGGGACAAGAAGCAGGTGTTCAAGGTCAGCAACGTCGAACACGTGTCGGACACCCGCGCTCCTGGCAGGTAACTACCTCCTCCTGCGTTGCTCATTCCGGGCGCAGGCCGTCCTTTTGAACGGCCCGCGCCGTATTTTCGGCACCTGTCGCGATCGGACGCCAGAAAACGGCGTTTCAGCCGCCGCGCCTCCCCCGGGCGCCGAGCCTTCGATCGAGATTGAAGGCCGCACTAATCAGCGCCAGGTGCGTCAGCGCCTGGGGGAAGTTCCCGAGCGCCTCGCCGGAAGGTCCGATCTGTTCGGCATACAGTCCGAGATGATTGGCGTATGTAGCCGGAAGGAGTCACTTTTCCACGCGCCCAGATGGTTCTTGACGTTGAAGACCTTGAGCGCGGCGTCGTGAACGCCGCGCCCGGTTCGTTGGGTTTCAGAAGTTGCCGCGGCTTATCGTTGCGCCTGCAGAGCCGGCGGAGTCGAAAGGTAACCGGTGATGCGGTTCTTTCCGACCTGGTTGACAACGATCTCGTATGGCCGCTTCGACTTGGACACGTAGAACTGAATGGGCTCGTTGGTCGTCCGGTCTTTCTTTTCCACAACCATGTCGTCGGC
>CAZGUX010000145.1:0-123607 GCA_964529305.1 uncultured Solibacteraceae bacterium
GACCAGAACCGGTTCTTCAGCCCCACCTCCCACTTTCTCGACGACCAGGCGCTGCCGGCGGTCAAACCCGACGAGGGATTCTATGCGACCAACGCCATCGCGGATCACGCGGTGAAGTGGCTGAAAGGGCACGCGCAAGCGAGTGCCCGCGATCCGTTCGCGCTGTACCTGGCGTTCACGTCGCCGCACTTTCCGCTGCACGCGCTACAGGAAGACATCGACCAGTACCGCGACCGGTTTGCCGAGGGATGGGACACCGCGAGGGAACGCCGGTATCAGCGGATGCGGCGCATGGGGCTGATCCGTTGCGGGCTGTCGCCGCTCGAACCGGAGATGCGGCCGGCGTGGAACACGTCCGACGCCGACCTGCTTGCGAAGATCGGGCTGGGGGAGGTGACGCGCGCCGTGCCGTGGTCGACCCTGACGCCGGAGCAGAAACGGTTCCAGCGGACGAAGATGGCGATTCATGCCGCGATGATCAGCCGCATGGATCGCGAGATCGGGCGCGTGATCGAACAACTGAAGGCGATGAACTCGTTCGAGGACACGGTGATCGTGTTTGTGTCGGACAACGGGGCCAGTTCGGAGCAGTTGATCCGGGCGGACGGACACGACGCGGCTGCGGCGCCGGGTTCGGCGCGGTCGCACCTTTGCCTGGGGCCCGGGTGGTCGAGCGCGGCCAATTCTCCCTTCCGGCTGCATAAATCGTGGGTGCACGAAGGCGGTATCTCGTCGCCATGGATCGTCCATTGGCCGAACGGGCTGAAGGAGCGCGGCACCCTGCGCCACAATCCCTGCCATTTCGTGGACCTCGTGCCGACGCTGGTCGACCTTGGAGGCGGCGGTTCCGGGGCGCGGGACCGCGGCGTTCCGCCCCTGGCGGGCAAGAGCCTGGCGCCGGCGTTCGCGAAAGACCATGCCGTCCGGCGCGACTTCCTCTACTTCCACCATTCGAACAATCGGGCGATTCGTGTGGAGGACTGGAAACTGGTGGCGGCCGGAGCAGCCGGGCCGTGGGAGTTGTACGACCTGCGAGGGGATCGCAACGAGGGACGCAATCTGGCGGCCGATCAGCCGGAGCGGGTTCGCGACATGGCGGCGTTGTGGAAGCGGACGGACGACGAGTTCGTGCGCACGCGGGAGGCCGCGCCGGCGATGGAGAAAAGCCGGATGTGAGGCGAGGCACGGATCAGGTTGCCGAGCCGAATGGGGCCAGGCGGCTCATTGAGCCGCCTGGATGTTCAGCAGGACGTTGACATGGCTCGACCGCCCGCTGACTTCGAGCACCACAGGCACGTCCCCGGCTGTCAGCGTGTCCGGAACCTTCACTCGCACAATGTACAGGCCGGGCGATACCAGCAGTGCTGCCGAGGGCTCCACGCCAATGTCGCCAAACCGGACCGCGACCGGACTCGCGAGCTTGAAACCGCCCGAGATGAGCCGGTCCGTGACCAAGTCTCCTTCCGTGCGCCCCAGACCGATGGCATAGATATCGATCTCTTCTCCGGGGAAGACGCCTCGGGCTGCCCGGTTGTCCGCTTCCGGCTTGCCCAGGACCCATCCGCGCGAATTGATCAGTCCCAGGCCCGTGCCCGCGCCCGCGGCGGCGACGGCGGCGAAGAAGCGCGGTGCCTCCGCTTTCGAGTCGGCAACGGAATGAATCGCGGGGAGCGCTGCCCGGCTGGTCACGGTCACCGGATCGCTCGCTGTTCCATCGCGTTCGACGACCATCGCCACGTCGCCCTCCGGCGTCGCGGCCGGAACCAGCAGGGTGATCTTCGTGGGACTGACGAACGACAACGCCGCCGGTATATCGTTGACTTTGACCGTGACGCCTCCAAGCTTCGTGTCCAAGGGCCGTGACGAACTCGGCGCCCAGTTGACTTCCTGTTTGGCGAGATCCTTTCCCGTGAGGGTCACCCACGCCCCGGGCGCGATGCCTGTGGTTGCGGTCCACGCGTCGACCACGTTCTCCGATAGGAACACCGGCCGGTCGGCCGGCGCCGAGGCCGTCACCGTCAGCGACGTGGTGTAGATCCGGTCGCCGGAATTCGTCCCATCGCCATTGGCGGCGTTCGCGGCGGCGTACAGCACCACTGGGCCAGCCTCGGCCGAGGCTGGAGTCCAGTCGAATTCAAACGTCACGGTGTTGCGGGTGCCGCGCCTCGTTCCCGCCGCGGTGTGGGTGATCCACTCCAGCACGCCTTGCCGGAGCACCTGCGTTTGGCTGTCCGACGATTCGAGCACGCCGGCCTTCGTTTGCGGATTGCTCTCCGGGCGGGCAGTCAGTTGAAAGCCCCATCGTGCCGCGTTCGGGTCCTCGACGATCACCTTCACGCGGCTCTTCTGGCCGGGCGTGTAGGATCCGGCCGCAAAGTCGATGCGCACGTTGCCTGGCCCTGAGTTTACGGAGCCCCCGTGGCAACTCGTACAACTGGAATCCCCGGGCGCGCCGGACACTCCTTCCGGAGCGCCGCTTGAAACTGCGAACACGCCGGAAACTGCCGCAATCAGCAGGAATCCGGCCCTGGTCAAAGCTGTATTGACGTAGGTCATGATGCTTCCTCCTCTTTTTGCCGTTGATTCAGTTGTGGCCCCGGTTGGGGTCCGGTTTGTCTTCGTTCTCGAGGCGGCCACGGCTCTCGAGTACCAGCCTCTCCGACTCGGACCGCGCCCAGTCGCAGAACGTCCGCACCTCGACCGGACTGAGCCGGCTATCCGGGTGCAGGAAACGGTAGCCGGGCAAGGGCATGCGGCCCGATTCGATTCCGGCGCACGCCGCCAGCAGCGTGGCCGCCGCCGTGGTGGGAGTCTTTCCCGCCGTGGCCGGCCAGTCGGACAAATTCATCACCTGGCGCGCTTTCTTCACGTCCCGGGCGACCAGCCACGAACCTGGAGCCACTCGCCCATACCACGGCCATCGGGTCGTGTTGGAGTGGCAGTTGCGGCAGGCACGATCGAAGACATTCCGGATCTCGTGAGGAACGTTGACGTGAGCCTCCATCGCCTGCCCCGGTTCTACGCGAGGGTTCTCTCCGGCCGGCGTCGGGATCAACTGCAAAAGGCCGATGCCGGCGGCCAGCAAGGCCGCAGTGGCCGTGACCGCGGTCTTCATTTCGTGCCTCATGGTTCGATGCTATGGGGATTGTTGCCAGGAGTCGTTGGGACGATGTAAAGATTGCGTAAAAGACGGCGGGAGCTCTAAGCGCGGTCAGTGGGGGCGCCGGCTTCGACGGCGTGGACGCAAGTTCCACCGGGCTCAGTCAGAGCGCCGCCGTCAGCATTGTCATCACCAAGCCTGCCTGTTCTGCATTGTAAGGTGCATCATGGTGAGGCATACTGAGGAAAGATGCCTCATTCTACCGTGGCTACGAAACGAAGGGGACGCCAAAGTCCGACATCTGCAAAGAACGCGGCGGGCAAGGCAGGAGCGCGATACACCGTTGCTCTTGCGCCGGGCCTCTCCGATCAAGTGGAACGTTATGCCCAAACGGCCGACATAAGCATGAGCAAGGCCATCGCTGCGCTCGTCCGCCTCGGGCTGCAAGGACAAGAGAGCCGCAAGAGGGAGTTTTACAAGAAGCTGAAGGAAAATCTGGGGAATGACGATCCAAGTCAACAGGATCAGCTGATCGACGACTTCCGCGACTTAATACTCGGTCGCTGAACATGCCCAAGATCCAATGGGAGCGGTTGCCCCGTGAGAAGTGGGCACATTTGCGCGATCGGGCCAAACAACGGCAAATTTCCCAGGAGGATCTCCTTACATTGGCCGACTGGAAGGCCCAAGACCCGGACGTGCCGGACGGTGATTGGTACAAGGACTTTGGGACCTTCAAACTCTGCGGCACGGGCAGGTTGCCAACTACATTCCTGCTGGCTGGACAGACTGCCTATGGAAAACGGGTTTAGTAGCGCGCCTACCGGATCTCGACCGTCACCATCTCCAGATAGCTGAAGGTGGCCACGCCCGGGAACGCGCCCCCTTCCACCAACGGCACGGAGTATCGCTGGGGTTGGTCGTTCACCGGCGTCAGCAGCAGTTGCACCATGGGGGTCGACGTCGAACTAACCGGCAACTGCGCGATCAGGGATGCCGGGATGGTGAAGGAACCAGCAGTCGCCGGCCCGGAGCAGATTACCGCGCTGGCGCCAATCCCCAAACTGCCCTGCATCCGCTCCCGATCCGTGTACCCGGTGGGATCCCACTCGAGCCTCAGGCCGGACGAGCGCGAGACCGGCGACACCGTCGCGCGATTGGTCCAGCGCAGCGGAGGCGGGACGCGGAGAGCCGCCCGGAACGCCGCGACGGTCCGGCCGCCGGGCACTTCCACCGCCCAGTCGCCGGGTGTCAGGGACGATGCGGGCAGGTCCTCCAGAGCATAGGTGGACTCCGAGGGTGGGGTAGAGTAGTGGCCGAATTCGCCCTCCATCTCGAGGCGCACGTCTCCCGGGCCGGTCACCACGGGCCGACCGGCGTCGAGCGGTTGCACATTCAGGAAGGCGGCCGCCGTGAGCCCCCCAGCGCTCACGCGGCAACCGGAACTGGGCACGCTCCGTTGGCCCGTGACCACCTGGACACCGGCGGCGTCGTACTGGATGAAATTCAAGGTGACGGTGTCGTAGCGGCGATAGCGGTCGCGATCGTCGGGAAGCGCGATGGCATCGCCGTGGACCCAGGTCTGGCTTAGCGGTACCCGGCCATTTTGATCGAGCGTGGCGAGAGCGGCCGCCGAAAGGCCCAGCCGATGCGGGCAAGGCCCCGGCGCGCTGGCGGTGGCAAGGCTCGGAGTGTTGCTCTCGCGGCCGCCGGCCGTCACCGTGATGGGAATGTAGCAGTCGTCGGAAACCCCGGCGGGGAATTGAAAGTTGATCTGATCAACTCCGGGAAGCCCGGGCGCCGGGCCGGCATAGGAGGCCTCCGCCAGAATGCTTCCCACGTCAATCGTGGCCGAGCGGGCAGTCCCCAGGCCCGTGCCCCAGAGAGTAACCCAGTCGCCGGCACGGACGGGATTCGTCAGGCCGGCGAGGCTCGGCGGGTCGCGCCACACCTGGGCCAGAGCGGCGTCGTACCCGCCGTTCGACTTGGTGAAGATACCGAAGCCCGATTCGCCGATCCAGACGGGCGCGGAAAAGCTCCTTCCGCTCGCGGCGCGAGCAATCAATTCACCTTGGCCACTGGCCGTATCCACGGGAACCCGCGCCGTGAATGCGACGGGAGTGCCGTCGAACGACCCTAGAGTGTTGACGACCGCCAGTTCGCGGGCGTCCGTGGCGCCCGGACCGCGGAAGTACAACGTGACCGGCTCACCCGCCGCAAGGCTGCCGGAGGGTGGGTACAGACCCAGAATGGTAATGTCGACCAGGGAGCCGCGTGCGATCGCGGCGTCAGGCGTCCGCGGACTACGCCGCGTCGCCGCATGAACCACATAAATGCCATCCGGCAGGTAGGGGCCCGAGAACTGAGGGAACGCGATGGAGACAGCGGCGCAGGCAAGCCAAAGACTTGTCCACTTCACATCTCATCGTATCATTCGCCGTCCGCCGGACTCACTTCTTGCCGCGCGGATGCTTGGCCAGGTAACTCTCCCAACTCTCCGCCGTCCGCCCGTTCAGGTCCCACGACACCACGCCCTTGCGCAGCGTCAGTTCGCATTCACAAAACTTATCGCCGGACGCCTTGGAGTTTTTGACGTCGATAAAGCCAAACTGCCCTTGATCCACCCGCAGGACCGCGACATCGGCCTCCGCGCCTTCGCTCAAGCTCCCCAATTGCGTCTGCTTGATCACCTGCGCGGGCTTGTCCGTCGACATCTTCACCACGTCCTGAATCGACGCGCCGCTCGACAGGATCTTCGACATGATGTTGGTCATGTCTTTCATGCCGCCGTTCATGCTGCCGGTGTGAAGATCGGTGGAGATCGTGTCGGGCCAAAAGCCTTCCTTGAACGCCTGCTTGGCGACTTTCCACACAAAGCTGCCGCCGCCGTGCCCAACATCGAAGATGATGCCCCGTTTGCGTCCATCGGTCATGGCCGGATTCAGCTTGCCGTCCTCGCCCAATTCGTTGCGGAGGCCGGAAAAGGCGTGTGTGTAGATGTCTCCAGGGCGCAACTTCTCGAGGAACAGGGCCCGGATCGGACGCTCGGGATGGTTGGCGCCAAAGTCCACCATGACGGGAATGTTGGCAAGCATGCCGGCCTTCACGGCGTTCTCCACCGCGGTCCAATCTTTCGCGCCGTAGTGCGCGGTCTTGATGCCGACCACAATCGTGGGATGCTTTTTCGCCATCGCCGCCAGTTGCGCCGGTTCCATATCGGAGGTGTCCTGCTCGTTCTTGCCTCCCATCCCGAGCGCGACGATGTTCAGCAACGCGAGCACGCGGGTCTTGGAGCGGTCGATCACCTTGTCCTTGAAGTCCTCGAAGTTCCGCCATCCGGAGGTTCCGGCATCCACCTGGGTCGTCACGCAACTGCGGAAGCTGAACCCGTCCGGGTAAACGCTGTGCGCGCCCGTCAACGCGTCCCAACGGTCCGAACTGGCGTACACGTGCGCGTGCAGGTCGATCAGTCCGGGCATCACATAGAGTCCGGTGACATCGGCGACTTTCTTGGCGTCGGCCGCCGGGATGTCCTCCGCCACCCGGGCGATCTTCCCGGCCGCGATGGCGACATCACTCTTGCCGTCGATGCGGTTTCGGGGGTCAATGACGTGGCCGCCTTTCAAGAGAAGGTCGTAACCGCCTTCGGGCACTCTTACCTGCCTGGCGCAGCCCGCCAGCATCATCAGCGTCAGGATTGTATAGCCGTATCGCATGATTCCATCCCCCCGTTCACTTGGCACTCGCCGACTGCCAGTCCGGCACGCTGCGGCCGTTCAGGTCCCAAACCACCTCGCCATTGCGCAGGGTCAACTCGCAGATGATCTTTTTCGTCCCGTCCGCCCGTGCTCCCTGCGAATCCACATACCCGAATTTGCCTTCCGCGATGCGCAGCACGGCGACATCGGCGCCCGCGCCCGGGCTGAGGTGGCCCAATTGAGGGCGCTTGATCTGTTGGGCCGGGTTCCACGTGGACATCTTGATCACGTCAGCGAACGAGACACCCTGGATGAGGATCTTCGACATCACGTTGGCCATGTCTTTCATGCCCGCATTCATGCTGCTGATGTGGAGGTCCGTCGAGATCGAGTCCGGCACAAAGCCCGCCTTCAGGGCGGGAATGGCCGTCGACCACGAAAAACTGCCCGCGCCGTGGCCGATATCGAACTTCACGCCGCGCTTGCGGGCCGCGATCGCGTATGGCAAGACCTTGCCTTGATCGTCAGCGTACGTGGCGCTTTGGATGTACATATGCGTGTACATGTCGCCGGGTCGAAGGTGCTTGGTGACCAGTTCCTCAAAGGGGCGTTCGGAACGAAACGTTCCGAAGTCGACCATGACCGGAATATTGGCGATCTTCCCGGCTTCGACGGCGCGGTCCACGGCCACCCACTCAGGTCCGGCGAAGTGCGCGGTCTTCACGCCGACAATCTGTTCGGGGAACTCCTTCGCCCGTTTCGCCGTCTCTTTGGCGTCCATGTCGCCGACGTCCTGCTCGATATCCATGCGTCCGCCCATGCCTTTGCCGACAATGTTCAACTCCGAGAGGACCCGGGTCTTGGAATGATCGATGATGCGCTGCTTGAAGTCTGGAAAATTGCGCCATCCGGAAGTGCCGGCATCGACCACGGTCGTGACGCCCGACCGGAACGTGTGCCCGTCGGGAAACACGCTGCGGTCGCCGGTATACTCGCCTTTGACGCCCGTGCCCGCGTAGACGTGCACGTGGAGGTCGATGAGGCCTGGAGTGACGTAGAGTCCCGTGACGTCGACGAGTTTCTTCGCCTGGTCCGCGGGAATGTCTGTGGAGACTTTCGCGATCTTGCCGGCCGCGATGGCGACATCGCGGCGGTCGTTGATGGCATTCTTGGGGTCGATGACGTGCCCTCCCTTGAGGAGGAGATCGTAAGGCTGGGCAGCGGCGGAGGCGGCAGCCATCAACAAAACCCAGGACAGGTCTTTGAGCATGTTTGGCATCCTTCGGGAGAGCGGCTTATCAGTATACACGCCGGAGCCGCAAACGTCAGGGAGCGGTGGCCCGCCGTCCTTGACAGCGCTCCACACACGCGCCACGGATTGCTTTCGGGGCTGTAAAAAAAAAAGCGGGACATACACCCCGCTTTCCGGTCAATCGTTTCGTGGAGAATCAACCATTTGTTGGCCGTGAAACGGGGTGAACGTCCCTGTTTTTTTACGGATTGCTCACGTGCGCGTCTCCGAAGGCTCGTCATCACAGTCACGCGATCTCGCGAATACCCTTGCCTTCCACGCACTCGTACCGGCGCGCGGTCTTGAGATTCCTGAATTCCTCCACCCGCCCCCTTGGCCACCGGATCACCACCCGATCCACCCGATCCCGCCGCCCCACGCCAAACGTCACCGGCAATTCGGACTGCGAAAGGTAACTCGATCCGCTGCGCACCATGCGCGAACTCGACTCGCCGCCGTTGTACAACCGCACGGTCGCGCCGATCGCGTCGCGGTTCGACTCCACGCCCCGCAACTGGAACCGAATGGACCGATTGCCGGACACCTGATCGTTGCGATAGAGATACGCCGGACCCTGGTTGGTCGTGATCAGGACATCCAGGTCGCCGTCATTGTCGAAGTCCCCGAACGCCGCGCCCCGCCCCACCTTCGGCGACGCGAAGCCTCCACCGACTTCGGCCGCCACGTCGCGAAACGAGCCGCCGCCGGAGTTGAGGAACAATTGCGGAGGCTGCGAATAGCCGATGTCGGGCTTCAACCGCTCGACGGCTTCGTCGATGTGCCCGTTCACCACCAGCAGGTCGAGCAATCCATCGAGATCGGCGTCGAAGAAGAAACACCCGAAGCCGAGGCTTCGCCGCGTCGACGTGCCAAGCTCGGAGCGCGCGGCCCAGTCGACGTAGATGCCGTTGCCGATGTTGTGGTACAGGCCCAGCATCTCGTTGGCGAAGTTGGTCACCGCCAGGCTCGGGATTCCCGAGTTGTCCAGATCGGCGGCGTCCACACCCATGCCGGCGCGAGCCTTGCCGTCCTCGCTGAAGGCAACTCCGGCCCGCACGCCGATCTCCTCGAACCGGCCCCGCGCCGTGTTGCGATACAGTTTGTTCGGCTGGGTGTCGTTGGCGACAAACAGGTCGGGCCAGCCGTCCAGGTCGTAGTCGAACATGGTCACGCCCAGCGACTTGGAACTCGAATCGAACAATCCGGCTTTGGCGGTGCATTCCTCGAATTTCCCGTTGCCCAGATTGCGGAACAGCCAGTTCGTCGAACCCCGGTAGGCCTCCGGCGTGCAATAGGACTTGGTCACTCCGTCCAGGCTGCAGCGAACATCCAGTTTGGGCGACCACTTGACATAATTGCAGACAAACAGATCCAGAAGTCCGTTGCGGTCGAAGTCGAACCACAGCGCGGAGCTGGAGAACCCGTCGCGCCCACCCAATCCGCTCCGCGCCGTGACGTCGACAAAGTGGCCGCGGCCGGTGTTCTGAAACAAGCGGCTCTGGCCGACGCACGACACGAACAGGTCCGGAAAGCCGTCGTTGTTGAAGTCGCCCACCGCGGCCCCCATGCCGTACATAGGGATATCCAGGCCGGCCGCGCGGGTGACATCGGAAAAGGTGCCGTCGCGATTGTTCCGGTAGAGCCTGAGCGTCGACCGCGCGCGCGAATGGCCCGCCCAGTCCATTCCGTTGACCAGCAGGATGTCCTGCCAGCCGTCGCCGTCATAGTCGAGAAACGCGCATCCGGGACCCAGTGTCTCCGGGAGATACTTCTCGCCAAACGCGCCCGAGTTATGGGTGAAGCGGATTCCCGCCTGCCGTGTGACGTCAGTGAAGCGAAATCCGGGAGATCGCGGCGCCCCGTGAAGTGCGCCCGCCGCGGCCGCTGATAACAGGAACTCTCTGCGCTTCACGCGACACTGACCAAACCTTTGCGGATGGCGTACATCACCAGTTCCGCCGTCCGGTGGATATTGAGGGCCTCCATCAGGTTCGCCCGGTGAACCGAAACCGTGTTCACGCTGACATTCAGGATGGCGGCGATTTCCTTGTTCGATTTGCCCTGTGCGATCAACTGCAAGACCTGGCGTTCCCGCTGGGTCAAGAGATGGAAGCTGTCCTCGTCGTTGCCGTGTTCGGCCAGCCCCGGACTCTTGTAGCTGCGGCCAGCGGCGACCACCTTGACCGCGGCGGCGAGATCCACCTCGATGGCGTTTTTCAGAAGGTATCCCCGCGCCCCGGCCTCAAACGCGTTCCGGACGTAGCTCTGGCCGGCGTGCATGCTGAGCGCGAGGACGGCGGTTTTCGGCAATCGCCGCCGGATTTCCTGAGTCGCCTGAATGCCATCCAGTTCCGGCATGGCCAAGTCCATCACCACCACATTCGGTACATGTTTTTCGGCCATGGCGATGGCCTCCATGCCGTTGTTCGCCTCGCCGACGACTTCGATCTCGGTGTCGTCCTCCAGGATGCGGCGGAATCCCCGCCGCACCAATTGATGGTCGTCCACTAATAGCACCGTGATTGGCTTCATGCTGCCGGCGCGCTGGCCAGAGGTACCTCCAGCACCACGCGCGTTCCTCCCTCCGCCGGCTGTTCCAATCGCAATGTCCCCTGCAAGATATCGGCGCGCTCTTTCATTGCCACAACCCCGAGGCCCCGGCGCTCGCCACTCGCAAGTCCGACGCCCCGATCCTCGACTTCCACCCGGAGCCGCTCCTGCCCGCATCGTAACCGGACCACCGCCTCGCCTGCCTCCGAATGCCGCGAGACATTGGTCAGGGCTTCCTGAACGATTCGGTAAACGTGAACCGAGGCCTGCCGGTCAAGCCTCGGTGCGCCACCTTGTTTCTCATATCGTATGACGAGTCCGGCCTGTTTTCCGAATCGCTCGACATACCAGGCCAGGGCTTCGTCCAAACCGTAGTCGTCGAGGATCGAAGGATGAAGAGCCTGCGAGAAGCTGCGAGTGTTGTCCAGGGCCGCTTGCACGATGCCTCGCACTTCCTGGACTTCCCGCCGGAACAACGAATCTTCCGCGAGTCCCTTCTGCTCCGCCCGCCGCAACAGCGTTCCCACCGCGGTCAGGATCTGGCCGAACTCGTCGTGCAATTCGCGCGAGACCGTGTGCAGAATCTCTTCCTGAACGTTGATCAGCTTTCGGGCCAGTACGCTGCGCTGTTCGGAGAGTTCGGCGACCTGCCGGAAGATGCGCCGGTTCGCCAGGATCAGGTAGGTGCTGGTTCCGGCAATGAACAGGATGATCGCCGCCAGCAGCAGGTAGGTGTTTCGCTCAGCCCCTTCGTAGATCCGCTCGATGGTCTGAGCGGCCCGCTTTTCCGCCTCGTTGTTCAACGTGAGCAGTTGGACCACTTGAGAGGTCAGAGAGGTCTGCTGCGATTCGAGCGATGTGCGGATCAGCGAGCGCGCCTCCTCTTCCTTGCCGGCGCGGGCACGGGCGAACATCTGATCCACCGAGTTCCAGAATTGGGCAAGCGCCTTATCGAGCTGCGCCTGGTGCTCGGCTTTCCTTCCTTCGGCCCCGAGCTTCCGCTCCAGGCGCAGCGCGTCCTCCAGGTCCGTGCGGATGCGGACGAATTGCGCCTCCCACGCCGAGAGAGGATACGGCTCGGTACGCTCCACCATGTCTCGCAACGCAAGGGCCAGGGAGTGCAGGTTGTTCTGGATGCGCAAAAGTTGGAGCGAGTCGCGGCGGTTGCGGTCCACCACTTCGTCCTGCAGGTGGCGCAAGCCTTCGATCTGCCACAACGCGTATCCCGCCGACCCGGCGACAGCCACCAAGGTCATCGCCAGGCCGAACAGCAGATTCCGCGTCGGCGACGAACGGCGCATGCTCATCGTATATCGATTATCACCCGAGCCGCACAACCCATGACCTACAATGGGTCAGGACATGGCGAAGTATGATCTGCTGGTGATTGGTTCTGGGCCCGCGGGGCAGCGCGCGGCCATTCGCGGAGCCAAAGCGGGCAAGCGTGTCGCGCTGATTGAGCGCCGGGAGGTCTTGGGCGGAGCCTGCGTCAACACGGGAACCATCCCCTCCAAAACCATGCGGGAAGCGGTCCTTCACCTGTCCGGTTATAACTACCAGAGCATCTACGGCATGAACTACCGGGTGAAAGACAAGATCACGATGGCCGATCTGTCTTTCCGCGTGCAGCACGTCATCAAGACGGAGATCGACGTGACCAATGCCCAGCTTTCGCGAAACGGCGTCGACGTCCTGACGGGCACGGCTTCCTTCATCGACTGCCACCGGGTTCACGTGGAGAGTACCACCACCTGGACCGACCACGAGGCGGACGTCATCATCATCTCGACGGGCACCAAGCCGGCCACTTCGTCCAAGGTTCCCACCAACGGACGGAACATCCTCAACAGCGATCAGATCCTGACGTTGGCGACAGTGCCCAAGACGTTGATCGTCGTGGGCGGCGGGGTGATCGGGGTCGAGTACGCCTGCATGTTCGCCGCACTGGGCGTCCGGGTGATCCTGATCGAGCGCCGGCCGCGCCTGCTGGAGTTTGCCGACTCCGAGATCGTGGAGGCGCTTTCGTACCATCTTCGCGACAACCGGGTCACGATGCGTTTGAACGAAGAAGTGGTCTCGGTGGAGGAGACGGCCGAGGGGGGCGTGGTGGCCAACCTGGAGAGCCGCAAACGCGTCTCCGGCGACGTGCTTCTGTACGCGGTTGGACGGCAAGGCAATGTGGAGGAGTTGAACCTGGCCGCCGCCGGCATCGAAGCTGATAGCCGCGGCCGGATTGCGGTCGACAATGAGTACCGCACCAAGGTCCCGCACATCTTTGCCGCTGGAGACGTGATCGGGTTCCCCAGCCTGGCCTCCGTGTCGATGGAACAAGGCCGCATGGCGGCCGGCTATGCGCTGGGTCTGGTCGGCTGGTCGAACCCCGCGTTCTTCCCTTACGGCATCTACACCATTCCCGAGATTTCGTTCATCGGTAAAACCGAGGAGCAACTGACGGACGAGGATGTTCCCTACGAGGTCGGTGTGGCGTATTACCGCGAGATTGCGCGGGGCCAGATCCGGGGCGATACCACCGGGCGGCTGAAGATCATTTTCCATCGCGAGACCAAGGAACTGCTGGGGATTCACATCATCGGCGAGGGCGCTTCCGAGTTGCTCCACATCGGCCAGGCGGTGATGATCCTCGGGGGCAACATTGACTATTTCGTCAACACCGTGTTCAATTATCCGACGCTGGCGGAATGCTATAAGGCGGCGGCTTTCAACGGATTGAACCGGCTGGCGAAAGGCTGAGAAGGGGCGGCCGGAGTTCGCGATCGAACCCGGCCAAGGAGGAACAGATGCGGCGGCTGATCGGTGTTCTTGCCTCGGAGCATATTGCCTGTGGCCTGGTGGCGGGACACCACATGGCCGGTCCCGTGGTCAAGTACCCTTCCAATAGCAGCGATGTCGACTGCCTTTACCACACGCCCGCCGAGGAGATTCTGCGCGCCATTCAGCGGGAGGTGACCACGCTGGCCGCGGGCGAACCCGTGGATGCCATCGGTGTGGGCGTTCCCGGGATCGTGCGCGACGGCGTCATGTTGGAAGCGCCGAACCTTCCGCAAATCAAGGGACTGGACATCCGCTCCCGGCTCTCCGAGATGCTCGGCACCAATCACGTCCTGGTCCTGAACGATGCGGACGCCATGGCCGCCGGCGTCGCGGCCAGCCGCGATCACCTGGACCGCCTGGTGCGCGTCTGGATGCTGGGAACGGGCATCGGATACGGACGATATCCACAGTTAGAGGGGATGTGGGAGGGCGGCCACTGCGCGGTGACTCTGGATCCGACGGAGCGCTTTTGCGGTTGCGGCGGCGTGGGCCATCTGGAAGGCATCATGGGCTACCGAGCCATGCGTCTCCGCTTTCTCGACCTCGAACCCGAGGAGGTCTTCGAGCAGGCGGCCGAAGGTGAGGAGCGCTGCCGCGATTTCGTCAAACTCTGGCATCGGGCCCTGGCCGCCGCGACCGGCAGCAGTATCCATCTCGATGGCCCCGGCAAGTTCTATATCACCGGCCCCATGGCGCGTTACGTCGACAGCGCGCTGCTGAATTCGTACTTGCAGGAGACCGTTCGCATGAGTTCCCTGCAGGGAAGTTTCGTCGAAGTGGTGATCACCACTGACGACGTCGCCGTCATCGGCGCCGCGGTGGACGCGGGCCAGGCTTACCCGTAGGTCGTCAACGCGGTTCGAGAACGATCTTACCGACGACCTCGCGGTTGGCGATGGCCTTCAGCGCCGTGGGAGCCTCGTCGAGGGGGTATTTCCCCGAGACGCGCGGACGCACAGACCCCTTCTCGAACATCGCCATCAGCCGGTCGTGCGCCGGCCTCAACAAGTCCGGATGCCGTTCCATGTGCCCGCCCCAGTACACGCCCACGATCGAGATGTCCTTGAGCAGGATCCGGTTCGCGGCGGGGGAGGGGATCCGGCCGGAGGCGAACCCGATGACCATCAGGCGTCCTTCCGGCGCGATGCACTTGGTCGACAGGTCGAAGATATCGCCGCCGACGGGATCGTAGATCAGGTCGGCTCCACGGCCCGTGATGGCTTTCACCTGGTCCACCCACGAGGCATCCCGGTAGTCGAGTGCGAAGTCCGCGCCGATCGACAGGCAGAAGTCACGCTTTAACGGCGACCCCGCCGTGGCGATGACCCGCGCGCCCAGGGCCTTGCCAATCTGAATCGCCGACATGCCCACACCGCTCGCGCCGGCGTGCACCAGCAGCCATTCGCCAGGGCTCGGCGGCGCGCGCCGCTCCAGTGCATAGAGCGAGGTGTGATACGCGATAGGCATGGCGGCCGCTTCGGCATAACTCATCGTGTCGGGGATCGGGAACACCTGAACCGCCGGCGCCACCGAATACTCGGCGAACGCCCCTCCGAACAGGATTGCCGTCACCCGCTCACCGGGTGTCAGGCTGGTAACGCCTTTGCCTAAAGCATCGACGACTCCTGCCGCCTCGCCGCCAGGCGTGAAGGGCAGCGGCGGCTTCACCTGGTACTTTCCCTGAATCTGCAACGTGTCGTAGAAGTTCACGCCCGCGGCGTGATGGCGGATCCGGACCGTGCCGGGCGGCGGCTCAGGGATGGGGAGGTCGGCATAACGCATGCCGTCGGGGTCGCACCAGGAATCGATCTGCCAGGCTTTCATACGAATCCCACAGTGTACCCTGGCTGGCGGAGCTGTTCGCCTGCGTCCCTGCCGGTTGCGGTTAGCGGCTCGCGGTTTGCATGCCGGCGGCCGCCGCTGAGTAACCGTTGGCCGCCAGGTACTTGCCGCGCTCGCGGTAAAACCGCGGATCCTGGGGCGCCCAGGTTGCCAAACCGTCCACGTACCGGTTGAACATGCAAAAGGCAGCGGCGATGAGCACCGTGTCGTGGATCTCGAGATCCGTCGCGCCTGCCGCCCGTGCCCTGGCGACGGCTTCCGCCGTCACCGACTTGCCGCCCTTCTGCACGAGACCCGCGATCGCGAGCAGGGCCTTCAGTTTTTCCGGCAGCGTCGTCGCTTCGAAATCCTGTTTCACCTGATCCAGCAAGCTCTCCTCGCAGCCGAGGTGCTCGAGGGCCACCGCGCCATGGATCGACTGGCAGTAGAAGCAATCGTTCTTCGACGAAACGTACGCCCCAATTAGCTCGCGCTCGCCGGCGGAGAGCGTACCCGAACCCCGCAGCAGAACGTTGGCCAATTGGTTCAACGGCTGCGCTGTTTCCGGGCGGTACGTCTGGAGCGACCGCATCCCGGGCAATCCTTCGGCGAGTCCGATGTGAGGCATCCCAACAGAGTAGGCGGTTTGTCAAAAGAGCGCAATAATGGCTTCTAATTATTGAAACAAGACGTACGCTCCCGATATACTCCCGGATTGCAACATCACCCGGGAATCCTCGCCGCGGCTTTCTTTGGTGTCTTTGCCAGCTTCGCTTCCGTCTTTATTTTTACGTTTGGCGTGTTTCTCAAGCCGCTGAGCGAAGAATTCGGGTGGTCGCGGACACAGGTGTCGGGCGGGTTCGCGCTCGCCGCGATGACCGTCGCGCTGGCCTCGCCCTTCATCGGCCGTCTGGTGGACCGCTTCGGATCGCGGGCGGTGATTCTGCCGTCGGCCACCATTTTCGCCGCCGCGTTCGCCTCCCTTGCGTGGCTGACGCCGAGTCTCCCGCACTTCTACGGGATTCTGTTTCTGATGGGCGCCGTTGGAAACGGCACCACGCAACTCGCGTTTTCGAGGGCGGTGGTTCAGGCTTTCGACTCTCATCGGGGCTTGGCGTTGGCCGTGATGCTGGCCGGTTCCGGAGTCGGCAGTATGGTCATGCCCTCTCTCGCGCAAGCCCTCATCGACCAGTGGGGATGGCGCGCGACGTACCGCACGCTGGGCGTTCTGATCGTGCTGGTCGTCCTGCCCCTCACCGCGCTGTTGATCCCCGGCCAGACGCGTTCGACGGTCCGAGCCGCGCGCCGGGGTCTTCCCGCCGCCGTGCGCTCCCGGCTGTTTTGGCGCTTCCTGGCGGCGTTCTTCCTGATGTCTCTGGCGGTCAATGCCCCGCTGGCCCACCTCTCGGCGCTCCTCACCGACCGGGGCGTCACCCCTCGCGCCGCCGCCTTCGCCGCGTCCCTGCTGGGCGGCGCGACCATCGCCGGAAGGTTCCTGACGGGCTGGCTGGTCGACCACTGGCCGGCTTCGCGAGTGACCTCCATCCTGTTCGCCGCCAGCGGCGCCGGCCTGCTCGGGCTCGAACTGAGCGCCCGCCCCGAGTGGGCTTTCGTCAGCGCCGCACTGATCGGTTTGGGCATGGGCGCGGAGGCCGATGTGATTCCCTACCTCATCAGCCGCCACTTCGACATCGAGTCGTTCGGCGAACTCTACGGACTCGCTTTCTCCGCCTTCGCCCTCGCCGGCGCGCTCGGACCGCTCATCCTCGGACGTGTCTTCGATCAACTGGGTTCCTACGATTTCGCGCTCGGCGCACTAGCCGTTTCGGCCTTCGCCGCCGCTCTTCTCATGAGCCGGCTGTCCGCCAAGCCGGCTCCTTTATTTCACGCGTCCTCCGGAAAAGCCAGCTAATTCCGGCGATTATTGCCGGAGCTAGTGAGTTTTGAGTATTGCCCGGTCCCCTCCGCGGCGAATACACTTCAATGAATCATCAACACATGAATACTCGATTTCTATTAGTGGCATCCTTCGTTTTTTGTTTTGCCGCATGGTCGCAGGATCCGGTCGCGTCGGTTGAAGGGACCGTGCGCGACGCGTCGGGAGGATCGGTCGCCGGCGCCGTGGTCACGCTGGTCAACCTCGACACGGGCTATCGCCAGAGCCAGCCTGCCTCGGCCGAAGGCCTGTACCGGTTGTCGCTCGTTCCGGTCGGGCGCTACCAGTTCTCCGTGGAAACCCCCGGGTTTGCCCGATTCCGCAAGGAACCCGTGCAGTTGAATGTCAGCCAGACGGCGCGCATCGACGTCGACCTGGTGTTGGCCTCCCAGCAGGAAGCGATTACCGTCGAGGGCGCCACCGCTCTGGTGGACACGGCTACGAACTCTCTGGGCAAAGTCGTCACCACTCGCGAAGTGCTCGACCTTCCCTTGAACGGCCGGAACTTCACGCAGCTTGGATTGCTCCAGGCTGGGGTCGCGCCCCTGACCACCGGGATTCAGCAGTCGGGCGGGAGCCTTCGCGCCGGACAAGGCTTCGCCGTCAACGGCCAGCGTCCGGAGTCGAATGTCTATCGAGTGGACGGGGCCAGCAACATGAACCGCATGGATGGCGGCTTTGCGCTGCGGATTCCCGTCGATGCGATCGAAGAGTTCCGCATCCTGACCCATACCGCCCCGCCCGAGTATGGAGGCACCAGCGGTTCCACCACCAGCGTCGTCACGCGATCCGGCGCCAATGCGATTCACGGGTCGCTCTACGAGTTTCTCCGCAACGATATCTTCGACGCGCGAAACTTCTTCTCGACGGACGTCGAGCCTCTCAAACAGAATCAGTTTGGCGGCACGGTCGGCGGGCCGGTGATTCGCGATCGAACCTTCTTCTTTGGATATTACGAAGGATTCCGGAACCGGCAGGGCGTGACGCGCTCCGCCGTCGTGGCCACCGACGCCCAACGGCGCGGCGACTTCTCCGGACGAACTCCGCCGCTGGTCGATATCTCCACCGCTGGAACGCCCTTTCCTGGCGGTCAGATTCCGGCCTCGCTGTTGAATCAGGTTTCCCTGGGCGTGATGCAACGCTACATCCCGTCCGGAAACGCCAGTCCGTCGACGTACACGACGACGGTTGTCACGCACAACGACTACGATCAGGGCGGCCTCCGCATCGACCACAGCTTCGGCGAACACGATCAGGCGGCGTTCCGGTATTCGTATTCCAACGGAACCAACCTGAACCCCATTTCGATTCGCGGTTCGGATCTGCCCGGCTTCCCGGTTCAGGACGATCTGGCGACCCACGCGTTCACCCTGTCGGAGACGCACCTGTTCTCGCCCTCGGTGGTGAATTCGTTCCGGGCCTCCTACTTCCGCCACAAGTTCTTCTTTGACCAGCGTCTCAACCGGACGTCCCCCCGCGATCTGGGGTTTAACTACGACTCGGCCTCCGAAGCCGGCCAGAGCGTGCCGTTTTTCAACATCAACGGCTACTCTCCCGTGGGCGGATCGATTGTCGGCCCGCGCACTTCGGTGCAGAACGACTACGAACTCTACGATTCCCTCTCGCTGATACGCGGCAGCCACGCGTTCAAGATCGGCGGGGATGTTCGCAACACGCGCATTGCAGCCTTTCAAGCCATCGCCCCGAACGCCTTCTTCGTGTTCACCCCGTCTTTCCCCTCCAACGACGGCTTTGCCAACTTCCTGATGGGCCGGCCGCTGGTGTTCTACCAGGGCCTCGGCGATTTGTCTCGCGGCCTACGCAACTGGGGCAGCGGGCTCTTTGTGCAGGACGAGTGGCGCGTCTCCAGCCGCCTGACGCTCAACTACGGCGTTCGCTGGGAGGTGAACCCGCCGTTTACCGATGAGCGTGACCGCTTGAACACGTTTGTCCCCGGCCAGCAGTCGACGGTGTTCCCGGCCGCGCCGCTTGGTGTCCTGTTCCCGGGCGATACGGGTGTGGCCAAAGGGCTGGCGGCGACACAATGGACCGGATTCATGCCGCGCATTGGCTTCGCGTGGAATCCGGATGGCCGGGGCCGGCTGTCTATCCGGTCGAGTTACGGGATCTTCCTCGACACGATGTCGAACGGCCAGGGCGCGGCCTTCCAGGCTCCGGTCAGTTCTCTCCCGTGGACGCAACTGGTCCAATTCAGCGGCCCCGGCACCACCTTCGTGAACCCGTACGGCAATCAGCCCAAGCCGCAGGCCAATTCGTTTCTCCGGCCGGCAACCGTGGTCGGCATGTCCAAGGACGCGCGGCCGCCGTACGCGCAGAACTGGAACCTCTCGCTGCAGCGCGCGCTGGGCACGGATTTCGTCATCGAGGCTCGCTACATCGGCACCAAGGGAACGCGCCTGCCGAGGAACATCGAGGCCAACCCCGCCGTCTGGGGACCCGGCGCAACCGCGCAGAACGCCGACCGCCGGCGAATCTACGCCAACTGTCCGGCGGACGGCTCAGCGTGCCAACTGGTTCACGTCGCGCTGCTTTCCACCATCACCAATTCCACCTATCACGCGGGGCAGTTGTCGCTCACGCGCCGGTTTAGCAAAGGCATCGGGTTCAGCACGTCCTATTGGTTCTCCAAAACGATTGACTACCTTTCCGCGATGAACCTGACCGGCGCCGCCGCGCGTCCGCTATCGGGCGAAGTCGACATCGCGCAAAATCCCTTCAACCTGAGAGGCGAGCGAGGTCCCTCGCTGTTCGACGCCAAGCATCGCTTCGTACTCAGTGGATCCTGGGAGATTCCGGCGCCGGGTTCCCTGGGCGGCGCGGCCAAAGCCCTGCTCGGCGGCTGGCAGTTAAATGGGATTGCAACCGCGTCGACGGGAACGCCGTTCACTGTTTTCGATAGCACCAATGTCGCGGGCCAGGCTTCCCATCCGCCGGTTTCGGGATTTGCCGGCAGCCGGCCTGACGTGATTTCCAATCCGAACGACGGCCCGCACACGCCGACGGTCTGGATTTCGCGCGCTGCTTTCCGACGGCTTAACCCGGCCACGGAAGCGGGAAATTTCGGGAACGCGGGCCGCAACATCGCGCGCGCCGACGGTGTCGCCAACATCGATCTGTCGTTGTTGAAGACCTTTCCTCTCGGCGAGACCCGGCGCCTGCAGTTCCGTGCCGAGTGTTTCAACTTTGCCAATCACGCGAACTTCGGCCTTCCCGTCACTGACCTGGCCTCGCAGAGTTTCGGGCGGGTCCTGGAAGCCGCTCCACCCCGGTTGCTCCAGTTCGGGCTGAAGTTCCTCTTTTGACGCCTATGAAAGCGATGCACCTCCCGGCGGTCGAGCAAAACCCCTCCTCCGAGGGCGCTTATTCCGATCTCATCGCGGCGGTCCGGTCGCAAGGCCAGCCGATACCGCAAATCTGGCACCTGTTCGCCTACAAACCGGCGATCACAGTTCACCTCGAACGCCTGACCCACGAGATCATGCGCGGGCCTTCGCCGCTCAGTCCGGGTTTCCGGGAACTGATCGCCACCCTGACCTCAGCCCGGAATCAGACGCCGTTCTGCGCCACCACCCACGCGGCCGCCTCGACGGAGTTGCTCGGAAATCGTGAACTGGTTGACAGCGTACTGAGGGATCCGCGCACGGCACCGGTCTCGCCGGCCGAGCAAGCCCTGCTGTCGTTCGTCGAGAAAGTCAACCGGAAGTTTTGGAAAATCGACGCGGCTGATTTCGAAGCCCTTCGCTCCTGCGGCTGGAGTGACGAAGCGATCTACGACGCGATCAATGTGTGCGCCCTCTTCAATTTCTACAACCGGTGGGTGAGCAGCAACGGCGTCTGCCAGATGCCGGAAGCAGGCATCGAAGCCTCCGGAAAGCGGATTGCCCAGACCGGATATCTCCGGTCGGACGCCGCCGGCTAGATCCCCTTTGCCGTCGTCAGCCGCTCAAAGCCGCCCGGCGGTTCCTTGCGCCGAACTCCACGGTGTACCTTGGAGGGGATAGCTATCATGAGCGAAACCAAAACCTACAAGATCGCCGTCATTGCGGGCGACGGCGTCGGCCAGGAAGTGATTCCTGAGGCCAAGCGCGTCCTGGTCCATCAGGGGGGAAAGCACGGCTTCCGATTGTCTTTCGAGGATTACGATTGGGGCGCCGACTACTATTTCCGACATGGCGCCATGATGCCGCCTGGAGCGCTGGAACTGCTCGCCCCGGCTGATGCCATCCTCCTCGGGGCGGTTGGCCATCCCGATATTCCGGACCACGTGACCTTGAATGGCCTCCTTCTGCCGATTCGCCGGACCTTCGATCAGTTCGCCAATGTCCGGCCGGCCTATTTGTATCCCGGCGTCACTTGCCCGATCGCCGGGCGTCAGGGCGGCGACATCGACATGGTGATCGTCCGTGAGAACACGGAAGGCGAATACGCCCAGGTGGGCGGTTTTGTCTATCATCACCAACCTGATGAGGTGGCGATTCAGACCTCGGTGTTCACGCGCCGCGGCTGCGAGCGGATTATCCGATTCGCCTTCGAACTGGCCGCGCGCCGCAACAAGAAGAACAAAGTTACCTCCATCACCAAGTCGAACGCCCAGGGCTACTCGATGGTGCTGTGGGACCGCGTGTTTCAAAGCGTGGCCGCCGATTTCCCGGGCATCCGGACCGAATCCCTGCTGGTGGATGCGGCCGCGATGAATTTCATCCGCAGACCGGAAAGCTTCGATGTCGTGGTGGGGTCGAACCTGTTCGGCGACATTCTCAGCGACATCTCGGCAATCCTGGTAGGCAGCATGGGCATGGCCCCGAGCGCGAATCTCGATCCCACCCGGCGCTATCCTTCCATGTTCGAGCCGGTGCATGGTTCCGCTCCCGACATCGCGGGCAAGAGTCTCGTCAATCCCATCGCGACGATTCAGAGCGCCCACATGATGTTGAACTTCCTGGGGGAAGAAAAGGCTGGCCAGGAGATTGAACAGGCCATCGCGCGAATGTTGGCCGAAACGCCTATCCGCACCGCGGACTTGGGCGGCAGCAGCCACACCCAGGAGGTCACCGACGCCCTCCTGGCCCGCATGTAAACTGCACGACTACCTGGGCGATCCATTACCTTCCTTTGTTGACAGCCGGTCCCGACAGTGATAAAGATTGCGAAACACCTATTCGCATGGTGCAACTGGGGTGCGGTGTCTGTTCAGCCGCCATGAGGCCGCAAATTCACGGGTCCGGCTACGAGCCGAGTTCTTTGTTGGAGGGAGCACACACATGAAATTGGGTTGGATTCTCGTACTTCTCCTCGCAATCAGCGGAAGCGCTTTCGGGCAGGGGCGCGCCACGATTTTGGGGACCATTACCGACGAGACTGGCGGGACTGTTCCCACAGCCACGATCACGATCACAAACACCGGCACGCAGCAGAAACGAGCCGCCTCGTCGAACGAGCGGGGTGAGTTTGAGGTTCCCTCTCTCGACATTGGCAACTATGAAGTGCTGGCCGAAGCCGCGGGATTCCAGAAGGCAGTCGTGCGCGGCATCCGTCTCGAGGTGGATCAGAAAGCACGTGTCGATGTGCAGTTGAAGGTCGGCGAGGTGACCCAGCAGGTGGAAGTGCAGGCCGCCGCGGCGACGATTCAGACCGACGACGCGACCATCAGCACCGTGATCGACGCGCAGAAGATCCGCGAACTGCCGCTGCCGGGCAACCGGAACCTGTTCCGCCTGGCGCTGCTGGCTCCCGGGATGAGCCGGGGCCCGGCGTCCAGCGTGACCACAAGCGGCTTCGGCCCTGGCTTCGGCATCGCTGCAATGGGGCAAAAAGTCCACAACAACGCGATCCTGCTGGATGGCGCGCCGCTCAAGACGGCGATTCACGGCTCGGTCCGCATGCGGCCTTCGGTGGAAGCCATCGAGGAGTTTCGCGTGGAGGCAGGCTGGTATTCGGCCGAGTACGGGACCCAGTCGGGAGCGCAAATCATCGCAACGATCCGGCCTGGGACGAACTCACTGCACGGGGTGGCGTTTCACTTTCTCCGCAATGACAAGCTGGACGCCCGAAATTTCTTTGAAACGCCAGGGGCACAGAAGAGGCCGCTGCGTCGAAATACCTACGGGGGCGTCGTAAGCGGCCCGATCATTAAGAACCGAACCTTCTTCACGGCCAACGGCGAATTCTACAAGGAGCGCCGCTCCACACAAGGATTCCTCATCGTGCCGTCGGATCGCATGAGATCGGGTGACCTGACCGAACCGTTCTTCAGGCGCCCCGACGGATCGTTGATTCCGATTCAGGATTTGCTCTCCGGTGCTCCCTTCGCCGGCAATCAAATCCCGGCCAGCCGCATTGCCCCACAGTCCAAGGCGTTGTTGCAGTTTCTGCCGAACCGTAGTTTTGGACCAACGGAATTCAACGGTCAACAGAATTACAGCGGTGCTTCGCGCAACGCCGACGATGACAATCAGGTGTTCGTCCGCATCGACCACAACATCAACGCGAACAACAAGCTCTTCGGCCGTTACGGAATTGAAGACGTCAGCCTGCCGGTGTTTCCCGTGAACCCGCACCCGTTTTTTGTCCAACGCCGCCCACGGCGGCAACAAAACGCGACGCTGAACTACACGCGGATCATTTCGCCCACCGTCCTCAATGAGTTGAAAGTCTCCTACAATCGGGACATCTTCAAGACGGTGGATGACGTCAGCGGCACTTCATTCAATATCGCCAAGGACCTCGGCATTCCCGGCCAGACCAATCGCCCCAGCGATACAGGCCTGCCCGGCATCTCGATCACCGGCATGTCGGGCCTGGGAAACAGCGACATCAACACCATCTGGGACGAGTCCCGGCAGATCTCCGAGCAGATTGCCCTCACCAGGGGAAGTCACACCTTCAAGATCGGCGCCGAGTTCACTCTCCTGCGCCTGGACCGCCGGACGATCAGTTTCGTCCGCGGCCAATTCGACTTCAGTGGCATCCATTCGGGCACGGCGGCCGGTGTCACCGCGGCCGAGCGCGGCCGCCTCGCCTTTGCGGACTTCCTCCTTGACCAGCCTCAACAGGTGCGTCTCGGGTTCATTCCCAACCTGCCCCCCGGTGTCGACCCCGGCACCTTTCCCCAAACCCGCTTTTGGAGGTACCACAACTACATCACCGACGACTGGAAGATCACGCCCAAGCTGACCATGAACGTCGGCGTGCGCTACGAGTACAACTCCAGCATTGAGGACAAAAACGGGCAATCCCGCAACTTCGATTTCACGAAACAGGAGTTGTATCCGGCGATCGGAAAGCGCGGCCCTCTGAACGAACCCAGCAAAACCAATTTTGCACCGCGCCTCGGCCTCGCCTACCGCCCCTTTGGCGGCAACACCTTCGTGGTTCGTGCCGGCTACGGCATCTTCTACAACGTGAACATGATGAACATGTTTGTGCCGGCGCTGGCCGCCAATCCGCCCAACAACCTGAACATCAACGAACTCAATGCGGCAGGCAACGTCCGCATCCGAATGCGCAACGCCGATCAGGCGTCGGCCTTGAATATCAACAGCGAGATCAACTCGGCCGATCCCAAACGCGGCGTCGGCGATGTCCAGCAGTGGAATCTGAATATCCAGAAGTTGCTGCCGATGGGCTTCACCCTGGAAGTGGGCTATGCCGGTTCGAAGTCCAGCCACTTCGATTCGCCGCGCACGGTGAACCCATTCGTGCAGGGCACCTCCACCCGCGTTTACCCCGGGTGGGGCCCAATCGAAAACATTTCCCTCGACGCGGCGGGCAACTACCACGGCCTGCTCACGAAACTCGAGAAGCGATTCGCCCGAGGGTTCACGCTGCTGCAGACCTATACCTGGTCGAAGACGATGTTCGACTCGTTCGCCTGCTGCGGCGCGCAGCGGCACAATAACCCATACGCCTGGAAGCTGGAGAAAGGATTGGGCGAAAGCGATCAGCGGCATCGCGCCACCACGGCGTTCCTGTATGAGTTGCCTTTCTACCGGGGCCAGCGGGGGTTTGTGGGCCAATTCCTCGGCGGATGGCAGTTCAACGGCAACATGACCCTGGAAACGGGGCTGCCGATTCACCCTTCTCAGTCGCTGAAGCCTGTGGATGACGGCTGCCCGCGATGCAACCATCGGCCCGACCGCATTGCCGACGGCCGCCTGGATGAAAGCCAGCGCAGTCTCCAGCGTTGGTTCGACACCTCGGCGTTTGTAACCGCACGGGGCCACTATGGGAATAGTGGACGAAACGTCCTGACAGCCCCGGGTCTGGTCAATCTGGACTTCGCGGTGTTCAAGAACTTCCCCATCACGGAGAGCAAGTCGATTCAGTTCCGGTGGGAGAATTACAACTTCACCAACACACCACCCTTTGATCCGCCGACGCTGGAAATCAGTTCCGGCAACTTCGGGCGCATCACCAGCGCGGGGCTGGGACGCGAAATGCAGTTCGCTCTGCGCTTCCAGTTCTAAGGCCGCAACCCGTATTCTGTGGCCCCGCCATCCGAGGCCCGACCGCAAGGAAGGGCTTCGGCAACGTGGCCTGTGCCTACTCGAACTTCTTGAACCAGTGGTAGAACCGCGCGACCTCGTGGAATCCCTCGGCCCGGTACAGCGCGTTGCCTACATCATTGTCCATCAGACATTCCAGGTGAACGGCCTCCGCTCCCAGGCTCTGAAAGTGAGCATTGGCGGCCCGCAGCATGTCCCGGCCCAGACCCTTGCCCTGCGCGTCGCTCGCAACCGCGAGGATGTCGACAAAGCCAAGGCGCGACAACGGATCATAAGTGCCCGTGGCGGCGGCGACGATGCGCCCGTCCACTTCCCCCGCGAGGATGATCTGGGTCTGCCAGACTTTGTCCAGCCGGGTCTTCCAGCGCGTCCGCCAATCCTGTCCGCCGGGAGGGCCGAACCGCTCATCCAGTTTCTTGTACCAGGTGATCGGTTCGAACGCCTCCACGATCATCGGGTCGATCACGCCGCGATCTTCCGGCATGGCGAGTCTGGCGGTCAAAGCGCTCATGGCTGTTCCATTATCGGTTTGAAGTTCAGATGGCGGTCCAAAAACGGGAAGGCATCCACGCCGTACACAATGTGGCCGCCGCCGTGGCGGGACATGCGGCCCTTCTCTGGAATCCCCAGCCTGCGATACAGTTCCTCCACGCGCTGCATTTCGATTTCGGGAAAGCGCTTGGGGGTCATCACCACGCCGTCCAACTCGCCCACCTCCGCCATGAAGGCGCGCGGCGCCACCATAAACGCCATCTCGGAGTGGGTGAACTCGTTCAACACGCCGAAATTGTACGGGTCGATATAGGGATAGAACAGATATGAGGCCGACTGGGTCAGGTCGGTAGTCTTGAGGGTGTCGTCGTTGTAGTTGGCCGTGCAGATCACGACTTTGAAGCGCGGTTCGGCTGGCCCTACTCGCAGCGAAGTATAGCCGCCGTAGGACAGCCCCCAGAACGCGAAGCGATGTTGGTCGACAAAGGGCAGCGTCGACAGAAAATCGATCACGCGGCCGGCCTTGCGCACTTCGAGGCCAACCGGCAGTTTGGCCAGCAGGTGCGAACGCCGGACCAGCCGCGTCCGCTCTTCTGATTGCTGCACGGAGATCATCGGCGCGAACACGACGTAGCCCTTCTCGGCCAGCTTTTTCCCGAAACGGTTGTACATCTCCTCGCTGGCCTTGGAGGTCTTCACCCCCAACGCATCCTCGGGCCGGTTGCCGTAGCCGTGCTGGGTGAACACCACCGGCCGTCGCTCGCCGGAGCGAATCGACTTCGGGACCAGGAGAATCCCGTACGCATGAACCCCGTCGTACAGCCGAACGGACAACCGGTATCCGGTGAATCGGGGCTCGTCATAGACCATGACCGACTTCGCATCGAACGGACCACTGGGATCGGGATACCGTCCAAGAGCGTCTTGAAACGCGTCGAGCTTGGGCCGTACCCAATTCTGATAGGCATCGAGGGAACGGGTATCGGCCTTCCAGCTTCGCTCACGCGCGGCGTACGATTCGAGCGCGAGATTCCGCAGCCGCGCTTGCCATTGCGAGAACTGCGCGTTGGCCAGTTCCGCCAGGCGCTCCGGATCGATCGTCACTTGAGTGGCAGGGGATTCGCGCACAGGCGACGGTTGCAAAGTCGACGCCAGGCGCGCCATCCCTCGGGGGCTGAACCCTGGACCCTTGAACGGGTCCGGCACGAAGTCGAATGCCGCGGCCTGGTTCAACGATGCATAGTGGGCGGCCAGGCGCTCGGCTTCCCGCCTCGCCCGCGAGACCCGCTCTGACTCGATGCGGACGCCGCCCGCGCCGGCATCCACGATCAGATGCCGCGGCGCCACCAGCCGTCCGATTTCGGCGTCGCCAAATCGCACCAGGTGACCCCACAGCATCCGGTCCTCGGGTTCTTCGAACGCCCGCTCTCTCTGGTCGAAATAGCCCGCGACCAACACCGCCTTCAGCCGCTCATCGAGCGCGCCCGCATACAATGCCGTCAGACCGCCGTGATCGAATCCGGCAACGCCGATTCGCGAAGTGTCGACCGCTGGCAGAGCCGAGAGAAAGTCGGCCGCCGAGATCACTTGTTGCACCTCGCTTCCGATCAGGTGATGCGCGGTCTGATAGGCCAGCCGGTTCAGCCAGCTTCGGTCGTTGATCCACGGCTGCGAAAAGGTACGCCGCTGTGTGAAGAACGGAGAGAAGACTACGTAGCCGGCGAGCGCGAGACGCCGTGTGTACTGTGCTTCCCGCGGAAGTCTCGCCGTCAGCCCGGCGATGTCCGCCGCGGAATGGGTGGCATCCGGGATGGCGATGACCGCCGGGAATCGCCCGGCGCCGACAGGCGTCAGTAAGATGCCGTATGCCCGCACCGTCTGGCCCATCGTCGGACCGATGGTGCCCGTGCGGAGAATGGGCCACGAGACCAGTTCCACCCCGTACGCTCCGGTGTGGCCCAGCACCTCGCGATCCGGCTTGGGCGACTCCAGGGGGTCGATCGCACCGATCATCTTTCGGAACGCATCCAGGTTCTCCGCGCGAGTTCCCTGCCAGAAGCGGCGCCGGTCCCGAGCCGCGGCGTGAATCTCCTGCTCGTAGTAGTGGCGAAGTTCCTGGAATTGCCGGGACACGATGTCGTCGGGAAACTGCCAAGGAGTGGTGCCGGGTAAGGCTTCGGCGGCGGCGCAGGGCATTGCCGCGAGCATCAGGACGAGCCAAAACATGAGCCAAGTGTATGCTGGCCGGCAGTCGCTCCGCAAAATCGTCCCTGGGTGTACACTCGCCCTTGGAGATTCCGACATGAAGCTCACGTTCTTGCTCCTGACGATCACGTCCTGTTTCGGCGCCGAGGTGTTTGGCGGCGCCACGGTTTCCGAGGTGATTCGCATCCGGATGGACCGAGGCGACCTGCTGCTCGAGACGATCCTCGACACCATTCAGAAACACAAGATTCAGGACGGCGCGGTGATGACGGGCGTCGGTTCGTTGCAGGAGTGCACCTATCACGGCGTCAAATCGCTTGCCGAGAAGCCGGAGCAAAAATTCACCACGCGCAAGGGTGAGGCGATGGAGATTCTGAACCTGAACGGCATCATCGCCGCCGGCGAGCCCCACATCCATATGACCCTCTCCAACTTTGACGGCGCGTTCGGCGGGCATCTCGAGAAGGGCTGCCGCGTGCTCTATCGCGCTGAGGTGACCATCGCCAGGTTCGGCGGTCCGTCGCTGGCGCGCACGCCGAACGCCGCGGGCGTTCCGGTCCTCCAGCCGGTGCGAAAGAGGTAGGTCCGTCATGAGGGTCGTCGACTTGAGCCATCCGCTCGAAGCGGGGATGCCGGTCTATCCGGGCGATCCCGGATTCCGGCAGGTGGTGCTCGATTCCGGGAACTGTCATCTGACTTCGATCACGACGGGGATGCATTGCGGCACCCACATGGATGCTCCTCTTCACTTCCTGCCGGACGGTGCGACCATCGACGAGGTCGACCTGGAGGTCTGCGCCGGTCCGGCGCTACGCATCGACCTGCGCTACTGCGCGGGAAAGGGTCTGATCGATCCCGACGATCTCCTGGCCTACGAGGCCCGATTGCGGTCGCACCGCCGGATCGTGCTCGAAACCGGTTGGAGCGACCGATGGGAAGACAAGGACTACTTCTCCTCCCATCCGGTCCTGACCGGGGAGGCGGCGGCCTTTCTGGTCGACTGTGGGGTTCGCCTACTCGGCCTGGATCAGCCATCGCCCGATCGCGAGCCCTTTGAGGCTCACCGGGTTCTGCTGGGCGGCGGGGTGATCCTGGTGGAGAACCTTTGTAACCTTGAAGCAATTGCCGCGGACGAATTTCAACTGGTCGTCCTGCCCCTGCCGATTCGCGGCGCGGAGGCATCCCCGGTCCGGGCCGTGGCGATCGAACCGGACTGAGGCGGAATTGCAGGGCAACCGGGCTCATTTGCTAAGGTAAACATGTGGATTCAGAGAATCAGACCCAGGAACCGGAACTGTCCGAAGTAATGGCGGCGGACACGGTTCCAACCCCGGAAGGTCTCGCCGATGGCCTTGCCGCGGTCACGGCCGAGCGCGATCAACTCGCGGCAGAGAAGGCCGACTTGCAGGATCTGCTGCTGCGCCGTCAGGCGGAGTTCGAGAATTTCCGGCGCCGCTCCGAACGCGAGCGCGCGGAATTCGCCGAATACGCCGGCGCGGAAACCGTGCGTGTCCTGCTGCCGATCCTCGACGATTTCGAGCGCGCGATGAAGGCCCCGGCCTCCGGTGAAAACGGCCTCGAGTACCGCAAGGGCATCGAACTGATCTACCAACGTCTGTTCGAAGCATTGAAAAAGGCCGGTCTTGAACCCATCCGAAGCGAGGGGCAGCCGTTCGACCCGAACGTGCATCAGGCGGTCGATCGCGCGGAAACCGCCGACCTGCCCGATCAGACGGTGCTGCAGGTCTATCAGCAAGGGTACAATTTTAAGGGGAGGCTACTGCGGCCCGCGATGGTGAAGGTGGCGGTAGCGCCTTCCGCGTAGCGGTTCCCCAGCAAATCCGTGGCCAAACGCGATTATTATGAAGTCCTGGGTGTCAACCGGGATGCCGACGAGCAGCAACTGAAGAGCGCGTATCGCAAACTCGCGCTCAAACATCATCCTGACCGCAATCCGAACAACCCCGAGGCCGAGGAGCATTTCAAGGAAGCCGCCGAAGCGTATGGCGTTCTGAGCGACGCACAGAAGCGGGCCGCTTATGATCGCTACGGCCACCAGGGCGTGGCCGCGACCGGCGCCCCTGGGTTTGACCCCAACGCGTTCACCGACTTCAGCGACATTCTCGGCGATCTGTTCGGGTTCGGCGACATGTTCGGGGGGTCCGGACAGCGCCGCCGTACCCGCGCCCAGCGAGGTGAGGATCTGCGCTACGACCTGGAAATCGACTTCGAGGAAGCGGTCTTCGGGATGACGGCCGAGATCCAGGTGCCGCGTCTGGACGTGTGCGCGGTCTGTTCCGGCCGCGGCGCCGATCCCAACGGCGGCATGACGACGTGTCCCACCTGCAAAGGCCGGGGCGAAGTGATCTACCAGCAGAGCTTTCTGTCGATCCGGCGCACTTGCGGCCAATGCAACGGCATGGGCGAGATGATCCGGAAGCCCTGCCCGCAGTGTAAGGGCGAGGGCTACAAGCGTGTCGAACGCAAGCTGAAAGTGAATGTTCCCGCGGGCGTCGACAATGGGACACGGTTGCGGCTCTCGCAGGAAGGCCAGCCCGGCATCAATGGCGGCCCAAACGGAGATCTGTACGTCGTTCTCAAGGTGAACGAGCACGCGTTCTTCGAACGCCGCGAGAACGACCTCCACTGCACGATCCCGATCAACATCTCCCAGGCGGCTCTGGGGACCGAGATCGAAATCCCGACCCTTGAAGAGAAGGAAACGCTGAAGATTCCCGAAGGCACGCAAACGGGCGCGAACTTCAAGTTTCGAGGGAAGGGCGTTCCGCACGTGAACGGCCACGGCCGGGGCGACCTGTACGCGCACATTGAGGTGCGAGTCCCGACCAAGCTCTCCCGACAGCAGCGGGAGTTGTTCGAGAAGCTTCGGGAGACGTTGCCGCTCGAAAACGAGCCGCGGGAAAAGGGCATTTTCGAGAAGGTCAAAGACTATTTCATGTAATAGCGGCATGCGGTACGATCAGGGCGGATGAACCGTTCCGACTTTCAGGTTCTCGCCGAAGAAAGAGTCGAAGACGCGAAGGCATTGCTGACCACCGGGAGGCACGGGGCCGCATACTATCTCTGCGGGTATGCCATCGAGTGTGCCCTCAAGGCTTGGATCGCGAAAGGCACCAGGGAGCACGACTTCCCTCCCAGGGATTCGGGAAGCCTTTACACTCACCGGCTGTCAGAACTCTTGGACAGGGCGGATTCGGCCCGCGATTGGAGCCGTGAATGCCAGATCGACGTCGATCTACGGAAGAATTGGGCGCTGACCAGGGATTGGAGTGAACACTCGCGGTATGATGCGAACATCAGTCTCCAACAGGCACAGGCCCTGTTCCGGGCAGTGACAGATCCGAAGAGCGGAGTTCTTGAATGCTTGCGCAGATACTGGTAGCAGGCCTCGTTGAAAAAGGCGGTCGGCTTGTCGATTGGTTGGAAAAGAACAGCTTTCCGATGGTGGCCGCTTTCTGGGGCGAGTTCGAAGAAGACGATTGGCGGTTGATGATCATGTCCGCGGAGATTGACACATTGGGACCGCGGGCTCTCTATGATCGGCTGATTCCCCTGCTGGACGAGTTCAATGCCAACGAGGCGACACCTTTCCCTGAGAATTCCATTTCCCTCGTGAGCCCGCGAAGTAGTCTCCATGAGCGCGTCTTGCGGTTTGCGGCTTCGCAGCGCGAACACATGCCCGGGAATGCCGGCAAGGCGGGGGTGCGCAACGTCTCCCTCGGCGACTTGTATATCTACCGTGCCTAGCTCGAAGCCGGGTTACTTTGCCGGCCGCCATCCCAGCATCTCGTCCAGAAACGGGTACGCTTCCCTCCCGTCGATCTTGTGCGGCCCATTGAACCGTGCGATCCGCCCCTTGCGCGGAATCCCCAGTTTCCGGTAAGTCTCCACCACCGCCTCGCACTCGGCGTCCACCGACGTCCGCGGCTCGATCACCACGCTGTCCTTGTCCCCGATTTCCACCATGAACGCGCGCGGCGCGATGATCGACGCCAGGCCGGCGTGGTTGAATCCGTTCAGCAGCCCGAAGTTGTACTGGTCGAAGACGTTGAAATACAACGGGAACGCGGTGCCGAGCGTGAGGTCCACGGTCTTGGTTTGCCAGTCGTTGAAATGCCCGCTCGAAATGACGGCTTTGAATCGGGGACAGCCCGGACCTGTCCACAGAGCCGTGTACCCTCCGTACGACAGTCCGTAAAACGCGAACCGCTCTTTGTCGACGAAGGGCAGCGTCTCCAGATAGTCCATCACGCGGTTGAACTTCACCACGTCCATGCCGGCCGGAATCATCCCCACCAGGTGGCATCGCCGGATCAACTTCGTGCGTTCGGCGTTGTCCTGCGTGGCGATCATGGGTGCGAACACCACATACCCGCGCTCGGCGAGCCGCAGGCCGAATCGTGAATAGACGGCGTCCGCGCGTGCATTCTCCACCACTCCCAACGAGTCCTCCGGCTTTCCACCCAAGCCGTGCTGCACGAACACCACCGGCCGCCGCTCGCCGGGCCGGATGCCCTTCGGCACCAGCAGAATTCCGTAGGCCTCCACGTCCGGGTACACCTGAATCGTCAGGCGGTGTCCGGTAAACCCGGGCTCGTCGTATAACTTCAGGCTCTTCGCGTCGAAAGGTCCCCGCGCCGCGGGGTAGCGCCCGATCTGATCGTAGTAGGCTTCGAGCTTGGGCTGCATCGACCGCTCGTACGCGGCGGCCGATGAATAGTCAGGCTTCCATCTCGCGGCGCGGGTGTAGTTCGATTCCAACGCCACGTTGCGAAAGAACGCCTGCCATTGGGCGAATTGCGCGTTGGCCACGCGAGCCACTTGTTCGAGATCCATGCGCAGCGGCCACGCGGGATCTGTCACCCCAGCCGAGGGCTTCAGCCGTTCGACCAGCGTCTGCACGACGTCTTTATCCTCAATTAAGGCGCCACCGGCCAGGCTTGCCAACTCTCCGTTGCCGAAGCGGCTTCGATACCGCCACAGGATCCGGTCCTCGGGCTGCTCCCAGTCCGGCCGCGGGTCGGAACGATAGCCATTCGAGACCACGGCAGCGAATCGGGAGTCGAGCGCCGCCGCCAACAGCGCGGTGAATCCGCCCTGTCCCGTACCGGCGAGGCCAATCCGCTTTGAGTCGACGTTCGGCAGTCCCGCAAGGTACTGGCCGACATTCAATACCTGGAGAACTTCGCCGCCGATCAGATGACGTCCGGTCTGATAGGCCAACCTCATCAGCCACTGCCGGTCTTCGAGCCACGGCTGGCAGAACGTCCGCCGCTGAACCAAGAAGGGCGCAAACACAACGAACCCTTTTTGCGCCAACAACCGCCCGGTTTGGCGGGTTTCCAGCAGGCGCGCGGTCAACCCGGTGACATCGGCGGCGCTCTCGGTCGCGTCCGGAACCACGATCGCCGCCGGGTGAGGCCCGGCGGCAGTGGGCTCCAATTGGATTCCGTACTGTCGGACGAGAGTGGATCCCGCGCCCATCGTCGGCCCGAGGGTTCCGACCCGCGAGATCGGCCACTCCACCAGAGATGCCCGAACGCCTCCTCCTTCGCCCAGCGCCGTGACTTTGGGCTTCGGATCCATCAGCGGGTCGATCGCGCCGATGGTCTTTCGCAGCTCACGCCGATTCTCGTCGGCCTTCTCCGCAGTCCAATGGCTTTGCCTCGTCCGGGCCGCGTCCGCGATCTGCTGCTCGTAGAATGCCCGCAGTTCCGCATACTGCGCCGCTGCCATGTCCTTTGGAAAATCCAGCCGTGTCGTGCCGGGCAACAGATCCCCGGACTGGCTCAGCAGCGGGCACGAACACAACAGCAGAAGCGTCAGGATGCGCATTACGGCTCCATCTCAAGATGAGATCGTCTGAATGCGTCCATTCTACTTGACGGCCCCTGGCCGGGTTGAGGATAGTGTCTCCATGCCCGCCGTTCGATGGTTGCTGCTCGTGTGCTCGCTCGCATCCGCCGCAGACGACTGGAAACCGCCCGTCTACACGGTTCACCGCGCCGCGGGGCCCATCACCATCGACGGCAAACTCGACGAGCCCGCCTGGTTCGCAGCGCCCGGCATGGGCCCGCTGCACTTCACCTGGTACAAGTCCGGCGGCAAGGAGCAGACGGCCGTGAAGCTGCTGTGGGACGACGAGTACCTCTACGTTGCGCATGTCAGCCTGGATTCTCACATCTCGGCCCGCCACATCGAACACGACGGAAACATTCCCGAAGACGATTGTTTCGAGATCATGTTCGCGCCGGATCCTTCGAAACCCAACATCTACTTCAACGTGGAGTGGAACGTGATCGGCGGCTATGTCGACAACTTCCGGCCCAATGGGCCGAAACAGCCGCGCGCGCCAAAGTGGGATGTGGAAGGAGTGAAGATCGCCGGCAGCTATGCGGGAACTCTGAACGACGATTCGGACGCCGACCGATACTGGCTGGTGGAAGTGGCTTTGCCGTTCCGGAACTTCACGCAGTACGCAAAGTCCGTGCCGCCTCAGGCCGGCCAGTCGTGGAACTTCAACATCAACCGCCACGGCGGCAAGGCGGACCCGCAGTACAGCCAGTGGTCGCGTGGTGACACGCCGGTTCCCAGCTTCCACACCCCTCACCGATTCGGGCGGATTGTTTTTTCGACCGCAACCCCATTTGGAGAACCGTAAGCGATGCGACTCCCCGCACTCTTCGTGTTTGGCGCAGTGCTGGCATGGGGCCAGGGCTTCCCGCCCAGCGAGGCTGTCAGCCGGATGAAGGTACTCGAAGGCTTCAAGGTCAAGCTGGTAGCGAGCGAACCGGAGATCCGCCAGCCGATCCTGGTGAAGTTCGACCCGCGCGGCCGGCTTTGGGTGATCCAATATCTGCAATATCCCAACCCCGCCGGCCTCAAACGGGTGAAGGTGGATCGATACTCACGCACGACCTACGACCGGATTCCCGAGCCTCCGCCCAACGGGCCGCGCGGCGAAGATCGAATTACGATCCTCGAGGACACCGACGATGACGGAAAGGCCGACAAGTTCAAGGATTTCGTCACGGGTCTGAACCTGGCCACGGGTCTTGCCATCGGGCACGGCGGAGTGTTTGTGATGCAGGTTCCGTACCTGCTCTTCTATCCGGACCGCAACCGCGACGATGTCCCCGACGGCGATCCTGAGGTGCTGCTATCGGGTTTCGGAATGGAGGACGCGCAGTCGCTGGCTAACCACCTCACCTGGGGCCCCGATGGCTGGCTCTACGGCTTGAACGGAAGCACGACGACCTGTCGCGTCCGCGGCATCGAGTTCCAGCAAGGTGTGTGGCGTTATCACCCTGTTACGAAACAGTTCGAACTGTTCGCCGAGGGCGGCGGCAACATCTACGGCCTCACGTTCGATGCGACCGGCAACCTGTTCTACAGTTCCAACGGCGCATCGTTGTTCTGGCATGCCGTACAGGGCGCGTACTATCAGAAGTCGTTCGGCAAGCACGGCCCGCTCCACAACCCGTACGCCTACGGCTACTTTCCGCACGTCAAACACAACGGCGTGCCGGGCGGACACGTCGTGCTGGGAGGCCTGATCTACTCCGGCGAGTCGTTCCCCGATCGCTTCCGGGAGACCTTCATCGGCGGCAATTTCCTGGGGCGGTCAGTCTCCTGGTGGGATATCAAGCCGCTCGGCGCGACCTTCCAGGCCACCTTGGGCAAGCTGTTTTTCGACGCGGCGGACAAGTGGTTTTGCCCCACGGATCTGGCGCAAGCCGCCGACGGCTCCGTGTACGTCTGCGACTTCCACGACGAGCGTACGGCGCACCCGGATCCCGACGCGCCCTGGGACAAGCACAACGGCCGGGTGTATCGGATCGAGGCGGACGGAACGAAGCCCGTGCCGGCATTTGATCTCCATAAACTCTCGAGCCGTGAACTGGTGGACCTTCTGACGCGGCGCAACCGGTGGTATGCCGACCAGGCCCGCGTGATCCTGGCGGCGCGCCGGGACCCTTCGGTTCATCCGGCCTTGCGGGACATGGCGCAGAGCCGCCAGCCGGAGACGGCTCTACAAGGCCTATGGGGCCTTCACGTCAGCGGCGGCTTCAACGAGAGCGTCGCCCTGAAGTTGCTCGACCATCCGTACGAATATGTTCGTTCGTGGACAGTGCGGCTCCTGGCCGATGAGAAGAAAATCTCGAGGCCCATCGCCCGCAAACTGGCTCTAATGTCGCGCACGGAACCGAGCGTCGTGGTGCGGGCGCAACTGGCCGCCAGCGTCAAACGCCTCCCCGCCGCCGATGCCCTGCCGGTGTTGAGCAGCATCTGGGAGCAGAACAAGGACGCTGCCGACCCGTTTGTTCCATGGCTGGTGTGGTGGGCGCTGGAAAGTAAAGCTATCTCCGATATCGACCTTGTTGCACGCGAAATGGCGCGGCCGGAAGCGGTCGCCTCCCGCACGGAAGACGCGCGCCGCCTGATCCGCCGCTGGGCGGCGGAAGGGACGCCGCGAACCTACGAGGCCTGTGCCCGCCTCCTGAAGGTGAATTCAGACATGCTGCTGGCCGCGCTCGATCAAGGTCTCAGTGAACGCGCGGGCATGCCGGTAATCCAGGACACTGGCCCGTTCGCGCGCTTCCAGTCCGTGGCCCAGCAACAGGCCGCCGCAGAGCGGCACCGGACGTTCGCTCCCGTGAAAGGCGCGCTGCTTGAAACCGTCCGGACCGCGTGGTCGGCAAAGCCGTCCGAACCCGCGCGGGTGCGATTAGCATTACGCGTGGGCATCGCCGAAGCCGGAACCGCGGCGCTGCGGGTGGTCAACGACCGTGCCGCTCCGGCGGCGGACCGCGTCGCAATGCTCGACGTTCTTTCGGAAGTGGGGGACGCGCACCTCGTACCCCGTGTGCTCCCGCTTCTTGACGAGGGCTCGGACGCGGTTCGTACGGCGGCGCTCGGGGTACTGGGGAGGTTCGAGGATCCGAGCATCACGCAATCGCTGATCGCGCGCCACAACTCGCTGTCTCCGCCGCTCCGCGGACGCGCCCAGGACATCTTGATCAGCCGGGCCTCGTCGGCGGAAGTGCTGCTACGCGCCGTCGACCAGGGAACCATCCCGCGCGACGCCATTTCCACCGAGCGGCTGAAGCGAGTGGCCGCCCTCAATCGCCCGCCTCTCGACGCGCTGGTGCGGAAGCATTGGGGTAACATCGGCCAAGGGACCGCGGAGGAGAAACTCGCCACCGTGCGCCGCTTGAGCAACGACCTCCGCGCCGCGCCCGGAAACGCGCCGAGCGGCAAGCGCCTCTTCTTCCAGCATTGCGGCAGGTGCCACAAGCTGTTCAACGAAGGCGGCACGCTCGGTATGGATCTGACAGCCGCCAATCGTGGCGACCGCCTGTACCTGCTCACCCACATCGTCGACCCCGGCGTGTTTATCCGAAAGGAGTACATGACCATGCAGGTAAAGACCCGCGACGGCCGTGTGATCAGCGGCCTGGTGGCCGAGGAAGACGGCTCCGGCGTTACGCTGAATGGAGCCAACTACGAGAAGACGAAGATCGCGAAGAGCGATTTCGCGTCCATGGAGGAATCGAGCGTGTCCATGATGCCCGAAGGAATCCTCGAGAAACTCAGTCCCCAGCAACTGCGAGACCTGTTCGCATACCTGGAGCTGAAGAAATGACCCGCCGGGCCCTGCTCTCCGCCGCAGTCGCGCCGGCGTACCTTCGCGCCGCCGCATCGCCGACCGGCATGAGAATCGAGGAAGTGCAGTTTGCCTTCGAAGAGATGCCGTGCCGCACACCGCTCAAGTTCGGCGGTACGGTGGTGGAGCGGATCGGCATCCTGAACGTCAAGTGCACGGTGAGCGGCGGATCCCGTACGGCCCATGGCTTCGGCTCCATGCCGCTCGGCAATGCTTGGTCGTTTCCGTCGCGGAAGCTCACCTATGACCAGACGCTCGGCGCCATGAAAGCCCTGGCAGGGCACATCGCGAAGATCACCGGCGAATACCGGACCCCCGGCCACCCCATCGACATCACGTGGACACTGGAGCCCGAGTACCTGAGGGCATCGGTCCAGGCGACAAACGATCTCGAACTCGCCGAGCCGATTCCCAAGCTGTGCACGCTCGCGACCGCCAGTCCCTTCGACGCCGCCCTGCACGACGCTTACGGCAAATTGCACGGCCTGAACTGCTATCACACCTACGGCCCTCGGTTCCTCAAACTCGATCTCGCGCACTATCTCGGGACCGAGTTCAAGGGTGAAACGCTCGACCGCTACGTCGAGAAGCAGCCCAAAGCGCGCATGCCGATGTATCACCTCATCGGCGCGGTCGATCCGCTGACCGAGGCCGACTTGAAGAAGCGCATCGGCGACGGCCTGCCGGAGACGCTGCCGGAGTGGATTCGGTTCAACGGCCTCACGCACTTCAAGATCAAGCTCAACGGCGACGATCTCGCGTGGGACGTAGGGCGCGTGGTGAGCGTCGACCGCGTCGTGACCGAGACGCAGGCGCAACGCGGCGTCAACCGATGGTTCTATTCGCTCGACTTCAACGAGCGGTGCCAGAACGTGCAGTATCTGCTCGAGTTCCTGCGCCGGGTGAAAGAACAGGCGGCAGCCGGATTCGAGAAGATTCAATACGTGGAGCAGCCGACGGCGCGCGATCTCAAGAAGGACCGCGCCAACGTGATGCACGAGGCGGCGAAGATCAAGCCGGTCGTGATCGACGAATCGTTGACCGATCAGGAGAGCCTGCTGCTGGCGCGGGAGATGGGCTATTCGGGTACGGCGTTGAAGGCGTGCAAGGGGCAGACGCAGGCGCTGCTGATGGCGGCGGCCGCGCAGAAGTACAAGATGTTCCTGTGCGTGCAGGATCTGACGTGTCCCGGAGCGTCGCTGGTTCACTCGGCGGGCCTGTCCGCCTACATTCCGGGCGTTGCCGCGATTGAAGCCAACGCACGGCAATTCATTCCCGCAGCGAACAAGCAGTGGGAGCAAAAGTTGCCCGCGATTTTTGTCGTGAAGGACGGGACCATGCGCACCGCCGTCCTCACCGGAAAAGGATTGAGCGCTGTATGAAATTCGTCATTCTCCTTCTGGCCGCGGTGTCGCTGCCGGCCGCGGACCTCAAACTCGGCATTGTCGGAACCGACACGTCGCACTGCCTCCAGTTCAGCCGCATTCTCAACGACCCTTCGCAGGCCGAGCATGTCCAGGGCGCGAAGATCGTCGCGGCCTACAAAGGCGGCAGCCGGGACATCGAGTCCAGTTGGTCGCGGGTCGGGAAACACGCCGAGGAACTCAAAGCGAAGTACGGCATCGAGATCGTCGACGACATCCCCGCGCTGTGCCGCAAGGTGGACGCCGTTCTGCTCCAGAGCGCGGACGGCCGCGTGCACCTGGAGCAGATCAAGCCGATCCTGGCCGCGAAGAAGCCGGTATTCATCGACAAGCCCCTGGCTTCGACCCTCGAGGACGCGCGGGAAATCGCCCGCCTGGCGAAGCAGGCCGGAGTGCCGTGGTTCAGCTCGTCGGGCCTGCGCTTCAACTCCATCGCCACGACGATGAAGTTCCCGGATATCAAGGCCATGCTCGCCTGGGGTCCGGGGCAACTGGAACCGCATCACCACCTCGATCTCTCCTGGTACGCCATTCATCCCATCGAAATGATGTACACCCTGATGGGCCCCGGTTGCGAGGAAGTGACGCGCATCGCCCAGGCGGACACCGACGAGGTGGTTGGCCGGTGGAAGGACGGGCGGACGGCCACGGTCCACATCTCGCGGCCTGGAGGCGCGTACGGCGCGGTGGTGTTCCGCGCGAAAGGGGTGGTGCAAAGCCCGGCGACGGTGCCGTTCTCGTACCGGCCGCTGGTGGAGCAGATCGTCAAGTTCTTCCAGACCGGCACGCCGCCGGTGACTCCGGAGGAGACGCTCGAGATTTTCGCATTTCTCGACGCGGCTCAACGGAGTAAAGAAGCCGGCGGCGCACCGACGAAGATACGGTGACCGAAGGGGCCGGCGCCGCGGCATATCTGTTGGGACGATTGGAAGTCACGCTTGCGTCAGGCTCCCCATACGGCTAAGTTGAAGATATGGCGGTGGACCTCAAACCGGAGACTGAGCGGCTTGTGCATGAAGAAATCCAGCGCGGTCATTTCCAGTCTGTGGACGAGATGATCGTAGAAGGGGTGACCGCCTGGCGCGAGAAGCACCAGACCGAACCAGTCAAGCTCCGCAAAAGGCTCTATGATCTGCTGACGCAGCCGCCCTTTTCTGGTTCCGATCTGAAGGTCGAGCGCCAGAGAGACTATCCCCAGCAGGTTGACCTGGGCTAGACTGTGGCGGGTTTTCTACTCGATACCAACGTCCTCTCGGAATTCGCCCGAGCACAACCACCGAATCCGTGCGTCGATCAGTGGCTTCGGACAACTCCGGAGGAAAGACTCTATGCCAGTGTCTTGACTATCGCGGAGATTCGGCGGGGGATCGAACTTCTGCCAGCCGGCAAGCGACGCATCGAGCTGGAAGAGTGGCAAAGCGAGCTTCACCGCTCGTTTGCCCACAGGCTGTTGCCGGTGACCAAAACAGTTGGAGAACGTTGGGCGGTTCTGTCGGCTGCAGCACAGCGCCGCGGCACGCCGTTAGCGATCATGGACGGCTTGCTGGAGGCGACAGCCCTGGAGCACCATTTTGACGGTGGTTACGCGTAATACAAAGACTTCGCGGGCCTGGGAGTTGAGGTACTCAACCCCTGGGAAGAGGGAACCAGTCACCTTGCTTAAACGCTAAATCCCCCTTCGGATTCGGCGGAAGGGTGTACCGGGCGACTAAAGACGTCGCCCGGCGCCACCGTGGACGAATCCGGATTCGCGGTACGATTTGCCTTCTGGCTGCAGCCCAAAGGGAGTTTCTTGTATGTTGATTGATCGCCTGGACGCCTTCGTTGTCAGAGAACCCGGATCGCGCCGGCAGTATTCGCTGGTCAAGCTTAGGACGCGGGAAGGGGTAACGGGTTGGGGCGAGTCTCCTCCTCTCACGGCCGGAGACGTGGAGTCGGCTCGCTCGATGGCGGTGGGCCAACCCGTCCATCGTTACGAAGTGTTGCGCACACGCCTGGAGAATCATCCCGGGCAGGCTGCCGTCAACATGGCTTGCCTGGATGCGGTGGGAAAGATGGCAAAGGCGCCGGTGTTTCAGGTGCTGGGCGGGCCTACTCGCAACAAGGTGCGCGCCCTGACCGATTGGTCGCCGGCGGCCCTGAAGGCGGGGCATCGCGCGTTTGTGGTGGCCCTTCCGGAAGTCACCTTTCCGAATCCGCGCAGACAGTTCCTGTCCCGTGTGCGGGAACGATTGGAGGCATTGCGGCGAGAGGCAGGCGACTCAGCCGACTTCGTGCTCGACGGCAACAACCAACTGCCGCCCGGCGAAGCCCAGAACGTCTCTGCCACGATCGAAGACTTCCATCCGCTGTGGTTCGACGAGCCGTGCGCCTTGACGAATCTCGGCGCCGCCCGCAAGATCTCCAAGGAAAACGTCACGCCGCTCGGGTGGGGCCGCCACATCCGCAACCTGTCCGAGGTGCAGAATCTGCTGCGGGAACAGATGATCGACGTCGTCCGGCTGGACCTCAGCAGGCACGGAATCTCGTCGATTCGGAGGGCCGCGGCGCTGGCGGAGACGTACTACGTCGCCGTCGCCCCCTATCACGCCGGAGGACCGGTGGGGACGGCGGCGGCGCTTCACCTGGCCGCCAGCCTGCCCAATTTTGTCATCCAGCAGGTGCCGTTCGACGAGGGCGACGACGCAAAGATGCGTGCGGAGTTGGCCGGCGGAGAACTGGAGAGGGTGCGGGAAGGATTTCTGGCGCTGCCGGTCAAGGCGGGGCTTGGGGTAGAGATCAGTGAATCCGCACTGCGGAGGTACGCGGCATGAGACGACGCGAATTTCTGTCAGCATCCGGGTGCGGCTGCGCGCTGATGCCGCAGGCCACACAGAACGATCCGAATCGCGGAGCGGCGGGTCCGCTGGGGGCCGAAGCGTTTGCACGCGTCGGCACCAAAGTCAGGGTCACGGCCGTCAAGGCCTTCGGCGTGACGCTTCCGGTCAAGGAGCAACTGGACCGCCCGTACGTGTTCGTTAAACTCGAAACGAACCAGGGGGTCGTGGGCTGGGGCGAGGGCACACTCGAAGGAAAGGCCGCGGCTGTGATCGCCTGCATCGAGGACTTCCGCGACTTCCTGGTCGGCGCCGATCCGATGCTGGTGGAGCATCACTGGCAGTCGATGTACGTCCACAGCTTTTACCGGGCGGGGCCGGTGATGGGCTCGGCGATCTCGGCCATCGACCAGGCGCTGTGGGACATCCGGGGCAAACTGCTCGGCATGCCGGTGTACCAGTTGCTGGGCGGGCCGTACGACGAGAAAGGCGTTCGCGGTTACTATCACCTGCGGGCGTCGACTCCCGCTGAAATGCGCGAGGTTCGGGCGAAGGCGCGGGAACTCGGCGTCACCGCCATCAAAGGCGGGATTCCGGGCTACTACGAGTGGATCGAGACGCGCGCCAAAATCCGGCAGGCCATCCGGCACATCGAGGTAATGCGGGAGAATCTCGGGCCGGAGATCGACATCGGCATCGACTTCCACGCCAAGACCTCGCCGGCGGTAGCGTCCATTCTGGTGAAGGCGGTGGAGCCGTTGGGGCTGCTGTTTGTGGAAGAGCCCTGTCCGCCGGAGAATGTCGCCGCGATGAAGAAGATCGCGGCGCGATCTACGACGCCGATCGCGACGGGAGAGCGCCTGGTGGCTGCCTACTCCTGCCGGGAACTGGTCGAAATGGGCGTGGTCGATATCATTCAGACGGACATCAACCACGTAGGCGGCATCACCGCGCTATGGAAGGCTGCCGCGTTGGCGGAGGCCTCGGGCGTCAAGATGGCGCCTCACGCGTGTGAGGGTCCGATCGGCGCGACGGCGACGCTGCATGTGGACGCCGCGATGCCGAACTTTCTGGTCCAGGAGATCTGCTCGGGACTCGAACCCGGGGAGAAAGAGAAGATCTGGGCCGACTGGTTCGGATTCCCGGCGATGCGGATGGTGGACGGGAAGTTCCCGCTCCCGACCAAGCCAGGGCTCGGGTTCGAACTGGAGGAGTCGGCGGTGCGGAAGTACGCGTTCCAGGGCACGAAGCCCATGGCGCGCGTATTTCATGAGGATGGCAGCGTGGCGGCGTGGTGAGGGCGGTCCGCTTTCAGGCAAAGGCTACTGCGGCAAGCCGACTTTCGTTCGCAGAGTCTTCACCCGCGGATCGCCACGAAGGAGAGCAAACTCCGGGGAGTTGAGGGCCCGGCCTACCCGTACCGCGCCATTGGAAGCCAGGCGATCCAGAGCCGCCAGAGTGCGATCCTTGTCGCCCAAGCCGGCGAAAGTCAGAGCTTGGGTGAATGCGTTGGGAGCTGCATCCGCAGCGAATTTCTCGGCTTCCTCGCGTCGGCCGGCACGTCCGTAGGCGTACCCGAGGTATTGCTTATCACCTGTCGCGAGGATCTGGATCGCCTCCTCAATCCTCCCTTGAGCCAATCTCGCGCGGCCGAGACACCGTGGTCCCCCTGATTCGGGACACTGGCTGGCGGCTTCCTCATACCGGCCAGCGCACAGCAGCGCCCCTGACAACGTGGACAGTATCCATGGCGAGAGCGGATCTTTCTTCGCCGCAAGCTGCATCTCGTGAACGCCTTCCTTGATGCGGCCCAGCGGATTGAGGAGAACAAGGGTCAGGTCGGCGTAAGCCAGAGAGTTGCTCGGATCGAGCTCAATCGAGCGACGGAAGCTCTTTTCCGCATCTGCCCATTTTCCGTCGCGGGCGTGGACCATCCCCAAGGCCTGGTGCGCTTCGCTCATCAATGGGTCCAACTGGACCGCCCTCTCGGCCGCTGCACGCATTTTCGTCAATTCATCGGCGTGGTCATCTCGAAAACCTTGAGCCGAAATGGCGGCGTACGCCGCCGCCAAACCCGCATAAGCCGGCGCGAACAAGGAGTCTTTCGCGATGACTTGCTGGTACAAACCGACAACTGCTTCGGCGGCAGGTCTGCCCCGCTGAGGCTGAGCGCGCGCGTGGAGGTAAAGATCGTAGGCTTCGACGCTCGTCTCGTACCGGCGTCGCCCGCGCCCCAGGTTCAAGCGCAAGTTGTTCACGATTCTTACCGAGATGTCGTCCTGGATGGCAAAAATCCCGGTCAACTCCCGCTCATAGCTGCCTGACCAAACCGGAGAATCGTCCCGCACCCGGACCAATTGGACATTGATCCGGAACCTCGAACCGGAGCGAAGGACAGAGCCTTCCACGATGTAATCGGCTTGTAACTGCTGTCCCGCTTCACGGACACTGTGGGACCTCCCCTTGATCGCGAAGGAGGACGTCCGGGATCTCACTGCCAAGCCGTCGATGACCGACAGGTTGCGGATCAATTCATCGGTAAGCCCGTCGGCAAAGTAGTCGTTGGCGGGATCGTGGCTCGTGTTCTCGAGAGGCAGAACCGCAATCGCGATCGGTGAGCTTGGATCTTGACGCCACCGCCACCCGGCGGCCGCCAGCCCGATCACGATGGCGGCGAGCCCGAGCGCGATCCAGGATCCACGACGAGCCTTCGCCAGCATACCCTCCGGGGTGGGCGCGATCGCCTGGCGCGCCTCGGCACCTTCCCGGATCCGTGGGACGTAGCCGCCTTTTGGCAGTTCGATCACCAGGGCATCCGATTGCCCTTCCTTTATGTAGTATTCGTTCAGCCTTGCTCGCAGACGCGCGGCTTCGGTCCGGACTACCGGGTCAAGCCTGGAATCGAAATCGGGCTTGCGTCCGAAGACCTCGATGGCAATGACAGACTCCTTGAGTTCCTGATCCCTGCCGTCGAGATGCCCTTCGACCACGAATCGCAAAAACCGGGACAGGCGTTCGTTTCGCGCGAAACCGGGACTCTCCAGGACCCGTTCCAGTTGGAGCCGGACGGCCTGCACCTCCGATTCGAGCGATGGCATTGGTTCGAGAATATCACTTTATTTTCAGTGTAGTGCCAGCGTATCAAACGGTCTTACTACGCTCGCACACTGGCGGTCGTCGCATTTTGACGGCATGGTAACCAAATGCGAGTCGTTGGATTGCTCTGGCGGCAACCTTTGGGGCGGCAGTCGGCGCCTGGAGGGTGACTCAGGCCGGTTAGACGCTCTCCGAAGCACTTCGCACCAACCTGAGGAAATTGATGAACAACTGGATGAACAACGGAAAAGCGATTCTGCTCACCGCAGGTTTGACCGTAGCCACCTCGTTTGCGCAGGGACCCATCGAACCCCGGGCCGGCACCTGGAAGACCTGGATTCTCCATTCGGGCGGCGACCTCCGGCTCCCGCCGCCTGACAATGCCAGGACGGCCGGCGAAATTGAGTGGCTGAAGACCTTCGTCTCGTCAGCAGACGCAAATGCGCGGGACCATGTAGCGTTCTGGGACACTGGCTCCCCACCGATGCGCTGGATCGAGATGGTGAACGCACGACTTGCGGACGGCAGGCTTACGCTCCCGGCGGCTTGGCGTGCGTACACTCTTCTTTGCGTCACCATGCACGACGCTACCGTCGCCGCATGGGACTCGAAATACGCTCATCGCCGCCCCAGGCCGAGTGTTGTCGACCCGTCCGTTGTCCCGCGGCTTGATGTACCCAACAGCCCATCCTACCCGGCGGAGCACGCGGTGGCCGCTGGAGCGGCCGCGGTGGTTCTGGGCAATCTGATACCCGCCGAAGCCACCCTGTTTCAGGAGCTGGCGGAGGAGGCCGCGAGGTCACGGCTGTACGCCGGTGTCCACTACCCGACCGATGTGATTGCCGGGCTCGAGCTGGGCCGCGCCGTTGGACAAAAGGTGGCGGAGTATGCCGCCACCGACGGGTTCTCGACGCCGTGGACCGGAACGGTTCCCACCGGGCCCGGCGTGTGGCTCGGCTCCAATCCCGTCTTCGCGAACGCTCCCGGTTGGAAGCCGTTTGTTCTGGCTTCGGCGTCCGAATTCCGGCCCCCGCCTCCGCCCGCACACGATTCAGCCCGAACGGCAGCCGAGATGGCCGAAATCAAGAGTGGTCCCGTGCCGTTCCTCAACGCCGCGAGGGCGATGTTCTGGCAGACTCCCGAGGGCAACTTGTCCTGGTTCTTCAACGAGGTCACCAAGCGTCTGTTTGAATACCGGCTGGATCGAAACCCGCCGCGGGCGGCGCGGGCCTATGCGCTGTTGGCGGTCACGACGTGGGATCAGATCATCACCAGCCACGACGCCAAAATGACGTATTGGAGGATCCGGCCCTCCCAGCTCGATGCGACGGTGCCGCTGTTGTTCCCACCGCCAAACCATCCCAGTTTCCCGGCCAACCACGCGTTGAGCGCGGCGCGGGCAAATCTCCTGGGGTACCTGTTTCCGAGAGAGGCCGAGTTCTATCGCGCGATCGGTGAAGAGACCGGTCTTTCGCGCATCTGGGCGGGGATTCACTACCGCTCCGACGTCGAAGTGGGATGGGAGATGGCGCGCAAACTCCTTCAGAAAGTAGTAGAGCACGCGGAATCGGATGGGTCGAACCAGTAACGAGTCAATATGAAAACAACCATCATCGGTATGCTCCTTTTGCCACTCGTGCTGTTGGCGCAGCAGAATGGCGAGGCATGGATCAACATCGGCCCCAGCCCTGCTGCTGTCTCGGCCATAGCTGTGGACCCGCGGGGAAGCGGGACCATTTTCATGAGTGCGATTGTAGGCGGCGTTCGAAAATCCATCGATGGTGGAGTTACCTGGTCCACTGTAAATACAGGTCTCACCAATCTCCGTGTAGTCGCGCTCGCCATGGACGCTTCCGGACCGCAAACAGTCTATGCCGCAACTGTTGGAGGTGGCCTGTTCAAGACCGCCGACGGCGGCGCAACTTGGCAGAATATCCCCGCGATTTCCCCGTTACTTGAGTCGGTTGCGGCCGACCCGAAATTGTCCGGCGTCGTTTACGCCGGGGTCTTCAACAACGCGCAGGTTGGCTCGATCAGGAAGAGCGTCGACGGGGGAGTTACCTGGGCGACCATCTTTCCCACCACGGCTGCAATCTTCAACATCCGATTGATCCGAGGAACTCAGACGTTCTTTACCTTCCGACCGTCGGACGCGGAGCCTTCAAGAGTACGGATGGCGGCCAAAACTGGTCCCCAATGTCGGCCTTGACACCGACGGTAATATGGACGCTTGTGCTTGATCCTGCCAATAGCCAAGTCCTCTATGCCGGCACCAACGAAGACGGAATCTGGAAGAGCACGGATGCGGGAAACACATGGCGGCATGCCGGGTCGCCGGGCCCCTTTCCCGTGAACTCGCTAATCGTCGATCCGTCCGCCGCTCTTACGATCCACGCCGGCACCAACGGCGGCGGTGTCTGGACGAGCTCCGATGGCGGCATAACCTGGCAAGCGACGCGCCTCTCAAGCGGCATGGTGTGGTCGCTCGCGGTGAATTCTGCGGGAGCACTGTATGCGGGAACAAACGCCGCGGGCGCGCAAGTTTCCCGCGACCGCGGCGCAACCTGGACCGTTCTGCCTACCGGTATTGACGCTGCAAATAAATTTGGCTACGGGATCTGGATCGACCCTGGCAACGGCCAGAAGATGTTTGTCAGCAGCGAGCTCCCGTACGGCATGGTTTGGTCGCAGAATGGCGGCGCATCCTGGTCCGTCAACGAGGGCTTCACCGGGTTCGGGTCTCGAAGTGTGGCGTTTGATCCGTCGGATTCGCGGAGAATCTACGCCGGCGGCATGATCGGAAGCGTATTCTTCAAAAGCACCGATGGTGGCATGACCTGGTCAACCCGCCGCTTCGGATCCCCGGCCGTGTACGTGGTCGCGGTGGCAGTCGATCCGCTGAGTCCTAATATCGTTTACGCAGGCACCCAGAACGAGGGGCTCTTCAAGAGCACGGACTATGGGGATACCTGGATATCTACGGGAAGCAGGCTGTCGGGCGCGATTACCTATTTAACCCCCGATCCAACCCAGAGCGGAAGACTGTTCGCCTGCACTGGAATGGCATTTTATCTGTCCGAGGATGGTGGACAAAGCTGGACGAACATTTTGAATACGCCGGCGTGGACCGTTACGATAGACCCCAACAGGCCCTCGAGGGTCTACGCGACCGCACGGACGCAAGGGATATTCCTCAGCTCCGATGGGGGACGCACGTGGCAGGGCATCAACAGCGGCTTGACCATGCTCACCATGCGCCAGAGCGCTCCGGTAATTATCCATCCCAGGAACCCGCAGACGCTCTACGTGGGGAGTAGCGGCGGCGTCTTCAAGAGCCTCGATGGAGGCGATCACTGGTTTGCTGTGAACTCCGGGCTCGACGAGTTAGACGTAGTTGGCCTGGCAATGGACCCGAAGAATCCAGCCGTGCTTTATGCCTGCGGTCCCCACGGCGTGTACAAGACGGTCACCGGAGCCGAGGTGCAGAGCGCGCCAACCACGAGCGCCGTCGTAAATGGCGCCAGCTATTCCGCGGGCCCGATCACTCCTGGCGAGATCGTGGTCATTACCGGCTCCGGACTCGGCCCCGGCCAACTGATCCCGGCAACTCGCGGGTCTAACGGCCTGTACAGCGCTCAACTCTCGGGGACTGTAGTGCAGTTCAACGCGATTCCCGCGCCATTGATCTACACGTCTGCAACACAGATCGCCGCCCTGGTTCCGGAATTGCCCTTAGGTTCGCGGGCGCAGGTCACAGTCACGTACGATGGCCGGACATCAACGCCATACACAACAGAGCTTGTTGTGCCCTCGGCTCCCGGGGTCTTTGCGCTCGATGCCTCGGGGAAAGGACAAGCCGTCGCGCTGAATCAGGACGGCTCACTCAATACCGCCTCTAATCCGACCAGGGTGGGCGACGTCATATCGCTTTATGCGACAGGTGTCGACCGCGGACCGGTGACCGTTGCCATCGGGTCTCCGCCACTTCAAGGGTTCGGAATCTCGACCTCGACTAAGCAGCTTGCGCCAGGCGTCTCGCAGATAGACGCTACGCTTCCTAACAGCATCCAAACCGGCAGCGCAGTGCCGGTGCTTGTAGTCGTCGGCGATAACAATGCGAATACATCCAGCCAATCAGGCGTGACCATCGCCGTGAAATAGGCGTCCGAGGTGAGGAGCATGAGATGAAAGCCACAGTTGTCTTTCTGTCGCTCGCACTAGGAGTCGCTCACACTCCGATCGCTTTGGCGCAGTCGCCGGCCACGTTTCGAGCAACCGGTGACATGACCAGCGCCCGCTTTTTGCACACGGCCACGCTGCTTGCGGATGGAAGAGTCTTGATCGCCGGGGGCATCGGGAGGGGCGGGAACTCCGACGTAGGTACCCTGGCCACCGCCGAGCTATTCGACCCTGCCAAAGGCACATTCTCGCCTACGGGTAGGATGAGTACGCCCCGCGACGGCCACACGGCCACGCTGCTCCCCGATGGCAGCGTTTTGATCGCGGGAGGCTGGCCGCGGGGTCCAGGGACCGACGGCCGCTCGTTAGCCTCGGCGGAAATCTACAACCCTTCTACGGGAACGTTCACCCGTACGGGCGGTATGACGGAGGGGCGCTCCAACCATACGGCCACCTTGCTCAACAACGGACGCGTCCTCATCGCAGGGGGACTGGCAGGGCTGCCGGGAGGGTTCCTCGCCAGCGCTGAGCTTTACGATCCTTCCACCGGGACCTTTGTCGCTACCGGCGCGATGACTCGACCCTGGGCTGACACGGCCACTCTGCTTCCGAACGGCAAGGTCCTGATCACCAGGGGGAATCCGCAGGAGCCGGGTCCATACGTTAGCTCCGCCGAACTGTACGACGCATCCAGCGGTACGTTCACCCACGCGGGATACCTGAACGCCAACCACACGGCTCCCACCGCAGTACTGCTCACCAACGGCCAAGTGCTGATCGCGGGCGGCGACATCGGCGATGGCGACGGAGCTTCGGTCATCGCGGAACTGTACGATCCCTCCACTGGCTTGTTCTCCAGAACCGGTTCCCTGGCGATGGGCCGGGAGCAGCACACGGCGACTCTGCTGCCCGACGGCTCCGTCCTATTCGCCGGCGGCCACTCCCTGCCCGCTCTTGCGGTGAAGTCGGAGCTCTACGATCCCGTTCAGGGAACGTTCAGCGCTACCGGTGACATGACCACTGCCCGGGAGTTACACACCGCGACGCTCCTCAGAAGTGGAGAGGTCCTGATCGCCGGGGGCGACGACCAGCGCTACTGGATTCCTGAGACTTATCTTTCGAGCGCCGAATTTTACTCACCGCGGGTATTGGCGCCTGCGCCGGCTTTGCTCGCGGTTTCGGGCGACGGGCAGGGTCAGGGCGCCATCCTGTACGCGAACACGGCTCGAATCGCATCGCGGGATCATCCCGCAGGGAGTGGAGAGGCGTTGGAAATCTATTTCACCGGCTTGAGGAGCGGAACGGTCATCCCGCCGCAAGTGTCGATCGGGGGCCGGTTGGCCGAAGTGTTGTGGTTCGGGAATGCTCCGGGATATGCGGGGCTGAACCAGATCAATGTGTTGGTGCCGGGTGGTGTCGCACCCGGACCTGCTGTTCCTGTGCGATTGACCTACATTGGCCGGCCCAGCAACGAAGTCACAATCGCGGTGCGGTGAAACCTGGAGGTGTGTCATGAAAATCGGAATCCTCATTCTTCTGTTCTTGACGGCAGCCGCGGGACAGTCCCCCGGCACTTTTACAGCAACTGGCAATCTAACCGTTAACCGGCCATTTCCCCGGACTACCTTGCTTCACAACGGGAAGGTCCTGATTACCGGTTATGGCTCGCAGGTTGCCGGTGCCGAACTCTACGACCCGTCCACTGGAACATTCACCGCGACTGGAAACACAGGTTCATGGGCTTTTCATTCGGCCACTCTGCTCGCTGACGGCAGAGTCTTGATCGCGGGCGGCTACGGTAGTAATGGCGCCGCCTCGACGCGCGCAGAGTTGTACAATCCTGCTACCGGAACCTTTACCACTACGGGTGAGATGACCACTCCCCGAATCGGACACAGACCAACCCTGCTTAAGAACGGGAAGGTTTTGTTCCTTGGTGGAGAAACCGCTCGTCCGCCGTACCTGGCCGATATCACCGCCGAACTCTATGACCCTGCCACCGGTGCATTTACTCCCACCGGAAGCTTCCTCGGCGCCGGCCCGGTCGGCGGCATCGCAACGTTGCTTCCGGACGGTAGGGTCTTGGTCGTGGGTGTCTACTCCGGTCTCGCTGCATTGTATGATCCTGCCAGCGGGACCTTCAGTCCGACGGGGCGTCCAAGTTCGCCGCACGACTCCGCGATTCTGCTCGCCAATGGCAAGGTGTTGTTCACCGGTGGTCTTGAAGGCGAAGACAAACATGCGGAATTATATGATCCTGTGACCGGAGGATTCACCCCGACGGGTGACATGATCGAACCCCGACTGGATCACTCGGCCACTCTGCTTGCCGACGGAACGGTTTTGCTCGCAGGCAGCCAGAGGACCGGTAGCGACGGTGGTCGAGCCTTCGGGAGCGCCGAACTGTACGATCCCGTCACGGGCACGTTCTCGGCTACGGGGGACATGATCACGCCAAGATTCGGCCACGCGGCCCCGCTGCTCCCCGACGGGACGGACCTGATTGCGGGCGGTCCCGCCAATGGCAACTCGCCCCGCGCGGAGGTCTACCATCCGTTTGTGTTGAAGCCCACTCCGGTGTTGCTTGCCCTTGCGCAGGGCCAGGGCGCGATCCTGCACGCGGGAACATCTCGCGTGGTCTCGACGGCCGATCCCGCGATTGCAGGCGAGGCTCTCGAAATCTATTGCACGGGTTTATTGGACGGCAGCGTGATTCCTCCGCTAGTCAGCATCGGCGGCCGGGTGGCGGAAGTTCTGTTTTTCGGCAGCACTCCCGGATACGCGGGGCTGAACCAGATCAATGTGCGCGTCCCGAACGGCGTCGCGCCGGGGCCTGCCGTTCCTGTGCGATTGACCTACATTGGACGGCCGAGCAACGAAGTCACGATCGGCGTTCGGTGAAAAGCAAGCAGGAATCCAAATTGGTATCGTAAGCAATGATCCGCGGAGTGCCGGCCGCGATACGCGCGGCTCTGTTTTTCATATGGATCGCATTCGCAATCGCCCAATCGCCGAGTGGCTCCATTGCCGGCGTGGTCCGAGACCCGTCCGGCACGCCCGTATTCACGGCACAGGTGAAAGCAGTGAGCACGTCTACCGGACTCGCTCGGACGATCACCACCTCTGAGCAAGGTGACTACAGTTTCCCCGCCCTTTTGGCAGGCGAGTATGACGTGAGCGTAGAGGCTGTCGGATTCCAGCGCGTGGTTCGCCAGGCGCTGGTCGAAGCCGGCACAACCACGACAGCAGACTTCGCATTGCGCGTCGGCGACACGAAGGACTCCATTACCGTCCAGGGCGCCGCACCCCAGATGCAATACGATTCCCACACCGTTGGAGGCGTCGTCACGCGCGGGCAAATCGAGAACCTGCCGCTGAACGGCCGGGATTTTCTCGAACTGGCCAAGCTCGAACCGGGAGTGCTGCCTCCGTCTCGCAGCAACAACAGTCGCACGTTTGTCCCGGTTCTCGGGGCGCCCGGAGGCAACACCGGATCGGGTGGCCGCGGAACGCGGGTCACCGTGGACGGAGGCAGCATCCTGGCGGTGGGATCCTTCGGCTCGCAAATGGGATTCTCCCAGGAAGGGGTCCAGGAGTTCCAGATCTCGTCCGTGAATTTCGATCTTTCAACCGGTATTACCGATGCAGGGGCGGTCAATGTGGTCACGCGCTCGGGAGGTAACGACCTGCACGGCACGGCGTTCTATTTCTTCCGCGACCACAAACTCGCCGCCTACCCGGCTCTTGACCGCAATCCCGCCAATCCGGATCCGTTCTTCCAACGGCGACAGTTCGGCTTCGCTCTCGGCGGCCCGATTCGCCGCGACCGGGTCTTCTTCTTCGGCAACTGGGAGCGCAACGAGCAGCGGGGCGTCAGAGCCACAACGCTGTTGGACCCGGATTTCGCTCATTTCAGCCGCATCACGACCAGTCCTCTTTTTGGCGACCGGCTCAGCGTGCGGCTGGACGGCCGGATCAGCGATTCGCACACGGTGTTCGTCCGGCACTCGCATGATGGCGGCCGGTCCTTTGAGCCGTCACCGAGTACCGGCAACCTCGAGGCGTATCCTTCGCAATGGACTCGCCAGTTGGCCTGGGTCGACCAGAGCCTCTTGGGCCTCACCAGCGTGTTTCGACACACCCTGGTCAATGATCTCCGGTTATCCTACTTCTTCAGCAGCACGAGTGAAACCGCCCCGGAGAACCGGGACTGTCCTGGATGTCTTGGCATGGGCGCGCCCGCAATCAACGTCCCGCAGGCTCGGCTGTTTATCGGTAGCTCGGGGTCGAATTACAATCTTGGCGGCCGCTTCCATTTGGCGGACATGGTCACCTGGCAGCGGGCTGCTCATCGATTGCGCTTCGGCGTTGAGTGGGAGTATAACCGCGGCGGGATTCAGGCGCGACCGAATGACCCGGCGACGCTCACGCTTTTCGCGCCTGCGCGGGCGCGTCAGAACAATCTCCCGTTGCCCGCCTCATTCCGAACCATCGGCGACATCCTTCGACTGCCCCTGCAAGGCGTCGCGGTATCGGTCGGGGATCCGGGCGTACCGCAGGAAGGTGGCGGAAACGTCCGCCACTGGCCCACTGCCCGCCTCTATCTGCAGGACACGTGGCGTGTTCGTCGAGGCCTTACGGCGAATTACGGGTTAGGCTGGAGCATCGATCGGGATCTCAACTATGACCTGAGAAAGCCTGTCTTATTTGTGCCGCTCCTGGGAACGGGCGGCTTGGGCCCGCCGCGAAAGAGCTGGAGGAATTTTTCCCCTGTCCTGGGACTGGCCTGGGCGCCCGCGTCGCCTTCAGGACCCGGCGGCAAGACTGTGATTCGGGCCGGCACCGGCCTTTTTTATGAATATCTGAGTTCCGTGGGCCTGGACGCCGAGCGGGCAACCCTCGGTCCGCCTGGTCTCGGCCGGCAGACTTTCCTGGGACCCTCGCTCCGGAACATCTTGCCGGGGATACCCGGCGTGCCTGTCGGTACCTCGCTCGATTTCCGCAATCCGACATTATTTACCGGTGCTGATTTGTTGACGATTCTGCCATCGATCCGGGCCGGTCTCGCGAGGGACGTGGCCAATGCCGATCCGACGATTCAAGCGATCCAGCTCACCAAGCAAGCGACAGGAACCGGGGTATTTCCTTCCGACTTCACGACCTCGTCTGCCTTGCACGCCGGCGTGGGTGTTCAGCGAGAGATCGCCCGGGACTTCGTTCTGAGCGCGGATTTTGCCTACAGGCATTTCGTGCATCTGACCCTGGGACCTCTCGACCTCAACCGCTTCAACCGCGCCACCGGTCCTGTGATTGCGAAATGTACCCCTACTCAAGAAAACGACCCCCAGGCAACCTGCTCGCGCGGACCGATCAATGTACAGGAATGGCAGGGCCGCGCGGCCTACAAGGGCCTGTTGCTGCGCGCCGACAAGCGTTTTTCGCATGGTTTCCAGGTTCTTGGATCGTACGCCTGGTCGAGCAACATCGGAATCAATAATGGTAACGGTTTCAATCTCGAGAACTGGCTTCAAAACCGCGGCCCGCTTTCGAACGACTTCACCCACATCCTGAATCTCGCTGCCGTCGCGCAACTGCCGGGGCGCGTCTCGCTCGGACTCAATTGTTCCTATTCCAGTGCGCCGCCGTTCAGCGCCTACGTCAGCCAGATCGACTTCAACGGCGACGGCACCACGGGCGACCTGCTTCCCGGAACGGCAGTAAACGTATTCAATCGCGGCATGGGTCGCGCGGACCTGGAGCCGCTCGTCACTCGGTTCAACGCCGCGTACGCTCTCACGAAGGATGCTCAAGGCGTCGCGATCCCGCGCTTGACACTGCCGGCCGGCTATGCGTTCGGAGACAACCCGCACTCGCTCGATCTGCGTCTAAGCCGGTCGTTCGTGTTTCAGGAGCGCTGGCGTTTGTCCCTGATCGGCGAGGTGTTCAACCTGTATAACAATGCGAACCTCACGGGCTACAGCGGAGACCTGACGATTACTGCCTTTGGCCAGCCGACCAGCCGGGCCACGCAGGTATTTGGATCGGGCGGCCCGCGCGCGTTTCAACTGGCCCTGCGAGTCAGTTTCTGAGATCCCTCGTCACGAGGAGACCTCTTGCGCCCATCCCGACGGGCTGAGCTTGCCCTAGGCCATTTCAAACGTTCGTTCCCGGGGTGGTCCAGTTCGCAAAGTTTTCTCAAAACCGGCTCGGCTGCCGGGCGTTGGTCTACCTCAACTCTGACGGCTCATTGCTCCCCACTGATACAATCACGTCTTCGATGTCCCCGACCACCAAACGACACCGCGCCCTGACTGCGTCCGAATGGGGCGTCCTTGCCCTGCTCACTACGTCGGTCTTCATTAACTACATCGACCGCGGCAGCCTCTCCATCGCGGCGCCGGTTCTGACGAAGGAACTGGTCCTTCGTCCGCAGGAACTGGGTTTGCTGCTTTCGGCGTTCTTCTGGACCTATGCGACGTTCATGCTGGTGGCGGGATGGCTGGTGGACCGTTATCCGGTCAGATGGGTGATGGGGCTGGGGTTTCTCCTGTGGTCCGGGGCAACCGCGCTCACGGGTTTTGTCAACGGACTGCCGATGTTGATCCTTCTGCGCGTGATCCTGGGAGCCGGCGAGGCCGTTGCCTACCCGGCATACTCCAAGATCATCGTCTCGGGATTCGCCGAAGAGCGCCGCGGATTAGTGAATTCGCTGATCGACGCGGGATCTAAAGCGGGACCGGCGCTGGGCATTGTCGTCGGCGGCCTGGTGGTGGATCAGATGGGCTGGCGCGCCTTGTTTTACGTGCTGGGTTTCGGCGGCCTGCTGTGGCTGATTCCCTGGTTCATCTGGGCGCCGCACTCGGAATCCTCGTCGCACCATGCCTCGAGCGGGCCGGGCTTTCTCCGAATCCTCAAGGAACGGTCGGCGTGGGGCACGATGATCTGCCTGTTCTGCGCCAACTATGCGTGGTACTTCATTCTGACGTGGCTTCCGACCTACCTGGTGAACGAGCGGGGATTCTCGATGAAGGAAATGGCGACGCTCGGTTCGCTGCCCCTGTGGGTGCTGGCGGGATCGACGTCAATCTGTGGGTATGTCTCGGACCACCTGATCGCCGGGGGCGGTTCGCCGACGCGCGTCCGGAAAGGGTTCGCCGCGGGAGGGCTGTTCTTCAGCATGGTGTTTCTGATGCCGGCGGCCCTGGTGACGGAGCCGAAGCTGTCGATCGTGTTCCTGATGTTGACGAGCGCGGCCTTCGGCATGACCACTTCGAACCTGTGGGCGATTACACAGACCATTGCCGGACCGTTCGCGGCGGGCAAGTGGACCGGCGTGCAAAACGGGTTCGGCAATCTCGCCGGAGTTGTGGCGCCGTACCTCACCGGCCTGATCGTGCAACAGACGTCGTCGTACTATCTCGCCTTCGTCACCGTGGCGGTCCTGCTGGTGTGCGGTTCCGCGTCGTACCTGTTTGTCGTCGGTCCGGTGTCGCGGACGGACTGGGACGCCCGCAAGCGCTGACCTACCAGCTCAGGCCGCGCATGTCCCCGGTATCCATGAACTGGATGTGCATCCGGAAGGCCGATTTTAGCGTGTGCGGCGTGTGTTGTCCCTTCGTCAGGCGAACATAATCCCGCAGCATCTCCTTGTAATCGGGATGGGCGCACCGGCTGATGATCAAATCGGCTCGTTCGTGCGGAGACAGGCCGCGCAGGTCCGCGACGCCCCATTCGGTGGCGACCACCTGGACTGAATGCTCGCTGTGATCCATGTGGCTGGCCAGCGGCACGATGGTCGAGATCTTGCCGCCCTTCTGGGTGGACGGACAACTGAAAATCGACAGGTACGCGTTACGAGTGAAGTCGCCGGAGCCTCCGATGCCGTTCATCATCTGGCGTCCCATGACGTGCGTCGAGTTTACGTTGCCGAAGATATCCACCTCGATCGCGGTATTCATGGAGATGATGCCCAGACGCCGCACGACCTCGGGATGATTGGTGATCTCCTGCGGCCGGAACAGCAGGCGGGGACGAAACCACTCGAGGTTGGCGTAAACCTGGCGGTGCATTTCGGCGCTCAAGGTGAGAGCGCACGTGGAAGCAAAGGTGACACGGCCTTTCTGAATCAGCGGAATCACCGAGTCCTGCAGAACCTCGGTGTACATTTCGAAGGCCGGAATGTCCCTGTGCGCGCCCAGCGCCCCCAGGACGGAGTTGGCAATGTCCCCCACCCCGGATTGAATCGGCAGGAAGGCGCCGGGCAGTTTGCCGGCGCGGATCTCCCCTGCCAGAAAATCGGCAATGTGCATCCCGATCCGGCGGGTGACGTCCGTGGGCGCGCTGAAGCCGACGGTCTCGTCGTCGAGATCGGTTTCGATGATGCCGGCAATCTTCTTCGGGTCCACGGAAACGATCGGGCTGCCGATACGGTCCGTCGGCTGGTACACAGGTACATCGCTGCGGTGGGGAGGATCGATCGGCTCGTAGATGTCATGCATCCCGAGCAGCGAGGGGGGATGGCGGCGGTTGAGTTCGATCAGAACGCGTTCCGCTTTGCTGGCGAACGTGGGCGAAGCGCCGACCGACGAGGTCAGAACGACGCCGCCACCGGCCGTGATGTCGGCCGCTTCGAGAATCGCCCAGTGGATGGGCCCCAGGAACCCGTAGCGAATCATCTGCGGCATCACCGAGAGGTGCATGTCGAAGAACTTGGTTTCGCCCGCATTGATCTGGGCACGAAGGGTGGGGTCGGATTGGTAGGGAGCGCGAAACGCGACCGCCTCGGCGCGGGCAAGGGCTCCGTCGAGAGAATCGCCGGTGGACGCGCCGGTCAGGACACCGACTTTGAACGGCCGTCCGGCGGCGTGTTCTTCTTCGGCCATACGGGCGATCGCCGGCGGGATCGCTTTGGGACAGCCGGCTGGCGTGAACCCGCTGAAGCCGAGGGTTTGGCCGTGTTGAATCAACCGGCCCGCTTCATCAGGGGTGAGGACCGGAAATGGAAGAGACATGAGTTAGGCCTTTCTATGAGTGCGGTACAGGTCAAGCAGCAGTTGCGCGGCGCGAGGGGAACTGATGCGTCCGGCTTCCACCTGCTGCAGGTATTCGGAAAGCTGGTTCTCGACGAGCGGATCGCGGCGGAAATCGTCGCGCAATCCGTGATCGATCGATTCGTGGAGCCAGCGGCGGAGCTGCCGCCGGCGGCGTTCGGCGAAGTAGCCGTTGCTTCGGGTGAAGTCGTGATGCTCCAGGACGGTGTCCCAAATGGCGGCGATGCCGTCGCCGGTCACCGACGAGCAAGTCACGACGCGAGGCGCCCAACCGGACGCTGGCGGGAGCAGGAAGTGGAGGGCGTTTTCGTAGTCCCGGCGGGCGCGTTCGGCGGGCCTGCGGTTGTCGCCATCCGCCTTGTGGATGGCGATGAGGTCGGTCATCTCGACGATGCCGCGTTTGAGGCCCTGCAGTTCATCGCCCGCGCCGGCCAACATCAGCAATAGGAAGAAATCCACCATCGCGTGAACGGCCGTTTCGGACTGGCCCACGCCTACGGTCTCGACAAAGATGTTGCGATAGCCTGCCGCTTCGCACAGCAACATGACTTCGCGGGTGCGGCGCGCGACTCCTCCGGCGGCCCCGCGCGACGGCGAAGGGCGAATGAAGGCCCGTTCGTCCGCCGCGAGTTTTTCCATCCGGGTCTTGTCGCCGAGAATGCTGCCGCCGGAGATCTCACTTGTGGGGTCGACGGCTAGCACCGCCAAGGTCTCGCCGCGGTCCCGGGTCAGATACGTTCCCAGGGTTTCGATGAAAGTGCTCTTGCCGACGCCGGGAACCCCTGTGATGCCAACACGCATGCTGGCGCCGCAGTGCGGCAGGCAGCGCTCCAGGATGTCCACGGCGGCCGCCTGGTCCTCGGGCCGCGCGCTCTCGACAAGGGTGATCGCCTGGGCCAGCAGCGCCCGGTCGCGGCGGAGAATTCCTTCCACATACTGGTCGGGAGACAACCGCCGCCGCTTCGTTTTTTGAAAGAAAGCGGCCTGTTCCCGGCTGATCGAGGGAGGTTGCTCGACACCGGGTTGCGTCGTGAGCGTTCGTTTGGACTCGTCGGGCTTCACTCTTCCCGTCAGGACCCCTCCACAACCGCATGGCGCATCAACACGCCCAGCACCTGGCGCGCCGCCCGGGAAATCACCGTTCCCGGCCCGAAAACCCCGACCACGCCGGCGTCGTACAGGAATTGGTAATCCCGAGGCGGAATCACTCCACCCACAATCACCATGATGTCTTCGCGCCCCAGTTTTTTCAGCTCGCCAATCACCGCCGGGACCAGCGTCTTGTGCCCTCCCGCCAGGGTGGACACCCCCAATACATGGACATCGTTCTCCACCGCGTGCCGGGCCACTTCGGCGGGGGTCTGGAAGAGAGGGCCGATGTCGACGTCGAAGCCGACGTCCGCAAACGCCGTGGCGATGACCTTCGCGCCGCGGTCGTGTCCGTCCTGGCCCATTTTCGCCACCAGGATGCGTGGCCTCCGCCCTTCTTCTTCGGCGAACTCCTCGGCCAGCTGGCGCGCCGCGGCGAACTCGCCGTCATTCCGGCTCTCCGCCGAATAGACTCCGGATATCGTCCGGATCGGCGCCTGATACCGCCCGAAAGCCTTTTCCATCGCGTAGGAAATCTCACCCAGCGTCGCGCGCTTGCGAGCGGCGTCGACCGCCAGATCCAGCAGGTTTCCCTCGCCGTTCCCGGCGCATTGCGTGATGGCGGCCATGGCTGACTCCACGGCCGCCGCGTCCCGGGTCTGTTTCAACTCCCGCAGCCGCGCGAGTTGCACCTCGCGAACCGCCGTGTTATCCACTTCCAGAACCTCGAGCGGCGCTTCTTTCGAAAGCCGGAAGGCATTGACGCCCACGATCGTCTCGCGTCCGGAATCGATTCGCGCCTGCCTCCGCGCGGCAGCCTCTTCAATTCGCATCTTCGGCAGGCCGGTCTCGATTGCCTTCACCATCCCGCCCAATTCCTCCACCTCCTCGATCAGGTGCCCGGCGCGGCGGATGAGTTGGTGGGTGAGTGTCTCGACGTAATAGGATCCAGCCCAGGGGTCGACGACGTGCGTGATTCCGGTTTCGTCCCGCAGGTAGAGTTGCGTGTTCCGCGCGATCCGGGCCGAGAAATCGGTGGGCAGCGCGATGGCTTCGTCGAGCGCGTTGGTGTGGAGCGACTGGGTGTGGCCCATCGCCGCCGCCATCGCCTCCACGCAGGTCCTTACGATGTTGTTGAACGGGTCCTGCGCTGTCAAGCTCCAGCCCGACGTCTGCGAGTGCGCGCGCAAGGCCATCGATTTCGGATTCTTCGGTCCGAACGGCTTCACCAGTTTCGCCCACAAGGCGCGGCCCGCGCGCAGCTTGGCGATCTCCATGAAGTGGTTCATCCCGATATCCCAGAAAAACGAGATACGGGGCGCGAAACGGTCGATCTCGAGGCCGGCGCGAATGCCGGTGCGCAGATACTCCAGCCCGTCCGCCAGCGTGTAGGCCAACTCCAGGTCCGCGGTGGCCCCGGCTTCCTGCATGTGATAGCCGCTGACGCTGATCGAGTTGAACTTCGGCATGCGGTCCGAGCAATACCGGAAAATGTCCGCCACGATCCGCATCGACGGCGCGGGCGGATAGATGTACGTGTTGCGGACCATGAATTCCTTCAGAATGTCGTTCTGAATGGTTCCGCTCAACTGCTCCGCGCGCACGCCCCGCTCTTCGGCGGCCACGATGTAGAACGCCAGAATGGGCAGCACGGCTCCGTTCATCGTCATCGAGACCGACATCTGATCGAGCGGAATCTGATCGAACAGGATCTTCATGTCGAGCACGGAATCGATGGCCACGCCGGCTTTGCCGACGTCGCCCGGCACTCGCTCGTGATCGGAATCATAGCCGCGATGAGTGGCCAGGTCGAACGCGACGGAAAGCCCCTTCTGCCCGGCGGCCAAGTTGCGCCGGTAAAAGGCATTCGACTCCTCCGCCGTCGAATAGCCCGCATACTGGCGGATGGTCCAGGGCTGCATCACGTACATCGTGGAGTAGGGCCCGCGCAGGTAGGGTGGCAGCCCCGCCGCCCACCCGAGATGATCCATGTCCTCCAGTGCTTCCCGCGTCAGGACGCTCGGCACTCCGATCTGCTCCGGCGTCATCCATTCGGAGACCTGCGCGGGAAGAGACGTGAGCCCGGCCTGTGGCCGGTAGTCGATTTGGGAGAAGTCGGGGCGTGTCGCCTTCATTGCGGCACCCCCAGGCGGTCCAGCCAGGCTGTCAGCTCTTTGAGGGGCTCGCTTCCCAGGTGCAGGAATCCGTCCACGCCGGCCGTCTTCAGGACATCGAGCGAGTCCTTCGGATAGCCGGCCACCAGCACCGGAAGTGTCCCCGATTTCGGGCAGACTTCCCGAGCCAGCGCCGGATACTCTTCATCCGAGCCGCACAGGACGATGGCGTCCGCCATTGATGCCTGCGCCGCGGCCACCGCCGGGTCGATGCCGTCTGCCAGGCTGCCGGCGATGGTCTGGAATCCACCGCATCCCAGAAAGTTCGCGATGAAATTGGAGCGGGCCTTGCTCATCTTCAGACTGTTCGTCTCGAGCAGGAAGAACCGGGGCGGCTTCCCGCCGGCAGTCACGTGCCGCTGGGTCCGCCGGCGGATCTGTTCGAACGGCTCCGCGGCCCGGCGGGGATTCAGGGCGTGAACCGCCTTCCCGGTGGTGGGGCGATCGGCGATTCGTTCCTCCTGGTCGGGGTACTGGTTGGTTCCCACCAGGACCGTTCGCCGCGAGGCCACGGCCGCCTCCTTCGCGGCGGCGGCGCGAGCGACTTCGCTGTCGACGAGTCCCGCTTTCAACGCCGCCAGGAATCCACCCTCGGCCTCCACCCGCTGGAATAGCTTCCACGCTTCCCGGGCCAGCGAGTCGGTCAACGCTTCGAAAAAGTACGACCCGCCGGCCGGGTCCACCTGCCTGCCGAACGCCGCTTCCTGCTTCAGAATGATCTGGGTGTTGCGGGCAAGCCGCCGGCTGAGGGCATCGGTGGGACCGCTAGGTGCGTCCAAAGGCGCTACGCTCATCGCGTCGCATCCGCCGATGGCCGCCGCCATCGCGCCCGTGGTCCCGCGCAGCACGTTGACGTATCGATCGCACACGGTCTGGTACCAGGGATTCGTATAGGCGACGATCACCGCGCGGCACGATTCTTCCGCGGCGACGCCGAAGGCTTCCACCATCCGCGCGTACAACAGGCGGGCCGCGCGGAACTTGGCGATCTCGAACAGGTAGTTCACGCCGGCTGTCAGATGTAGGATCATCGCGTCGGGGGCCTGTTCTGCGGTCAGGCCGCGCGATGTCAGTTCCGCGAGGTACTCGGCCGCGTGCGCAAGGCCGAATCCCAGTTCCTGAAGGGCCGTGCCGCCGGCTTCAGCAATCCGCCCGGCGCGAACCGCCAGCACCCGCAGTCGCGGCGGGGCACGACGCACGTGGCGCTCGACTTCGTCGAAAAGTCTCGCGCGATCGTCGGAGTTTTCGCCAGCCGCCATATCGCCGAGTGGGTCGTAGTCCACCGACCCGCCCAGGGCGATCCCGGACGATTCGAGAAGATCGAGCAGAGGCGATGCGGCCGCTCCCACGCGGAAATGCACGGCCGCCTGGTCGAGCGAAATCCCGGCCAGCAGGCTCCGGAGATCCTCGAGGGTCTTTGGCGCCAGCCGGAATGAGACCTCTTCGGCGCCGCCGTCCAACGCCTCACGCGCCTGAACGTTGGCCTCGGCCACGCTCGTCGAGTCGATCTCTTCGCGAATCGCCCAATCGTTAACGTCCATCCGGAAGCCGCGGACGAAGGGGAAACGGCCCGGCGCGGCGTGAGTGAGATACTCGAGGCCGGCCAGGTCCTCGGCGCGATAGTAGGGCTTGATGTCGATCCCCTCGTCGTTCTTCCAATGGAGCTTTTTGCGGTAGTCCGCGCCCTTCAGGTCCTGGCGGATCTGGTCTTCCCAGGAGGCGGTAGCGATGGGGGGGAAATCGTCGAAGAGATTCATGGCCGGCCGCTCCCGGATGGGTCGGGTTGACCGCTCCCTGACGGTCGCGGCACGGATGGTCGGGGCACGGAGGGTTCTTCGACCACTTCGATCAGGTAGCCGAACGGGCTGTCCGGCCGTGATTTGGGATGCACAAAAAACACCGTCGTTCCCCTCGATCCGGGCCGCGGAGCTTTGTCGATCAGGCTGAACCCATTGTCCTTCATGAAGTCGAAGGCCGCCTGGGCGCTGCGCACCCGGAACGCCACGTGCGCGAAACCGCCGCGCCCGCCGTTGCGCTCGATGAGTTTCTCCACTGGCGAGGCGGCGCTGAGCGGCTCCAGCAGTTGGATGAGGTTCGGACCTTCCCCGATCTGGAGCAGGACTTCGCGGACCTGGTCCGTGCCCAGCACCTCCTCCCGATGCACTTCGCGAAAGCCTAACTGGCGGTAGGAGGCGACCTGCGCCTCCAGTTCCCCCTGCCTGACGGCAATCGCAATGTGATCGACAAACAGAAATCCGGGCAGTTCGATTCCATCGTCCTTGGTCATCGTCATTCGAATTCCACCAGCACTTGCCCCATTTGTACGTTTTCGCCTGGACTCACGTTGATCGTCTTGATTCGTCCCGCCAGCGGCGCCGTGATGTTCGTCTCCATCTTCATCGCTTCCAGCACCATCATCGGATCGTTCACCTGCAATTGCTGCCCGGGTTGTGTGTTGATGCGAACCACGGTGCCGACGATGGGGCTGCGGCACACCTTGTCTTCGCGCGGGTGAGGTGCGGCGTGCAGGCCTCCGGCCGGCGCCGGGGCGGGCAGGGAGACGCTCTGCGCGTGGTACACCGGAGGCCCGGGCGGGTCCTCCTCCACCACCTCGACTTCCACTTCATAGTCGGCGCCATCCACTGTAATCTTGAGTTTCACGTTCGTTCCTATCCGTGGCGCGTCAGCATGTGGGACGCTTGCACAAACACGCGTCCCTGTTGTGCCCAGGGGTTGGACGCGGCGGTGTAGATTCGCCGCACCGAGCGGATCCGGACCTTCTTGCCCAGGTACGACGCGATCACGGCGCCCATCATGACGATCACCTCCGGCGGAATCGGCTCGGCGGCCGGAGGCTGCGCGGGTTCCGCCGCCTCGTCCGGTTCGCCTTCCAGATGATCCAGGCGAGCCGCCAGCTCCGCGATCTGTCTCCGGATTTCGGCGATCTCTTTACTTCTGTCCCGGGTTTCCATCGGTTTTCTTTCCCGCCGCCGATTCGCGGCTCAGAGCGGAATCAGTCCGTGCTTCTTCGGCGGGCGCAACTCCCGCTTGGCGTGTAGCGTCTCCAGGGCCAACGCCAGGTAACGCCGCGTCTCGGCCGGTTCGATGATGTCGTCCACCAGACGCCGTCCACCGGCCACATAGGGCGTCGCGAACGTCCGCCGGTATTCTTCGATCAACTGCTTCCGCCGGGCCGCGCCGTCCGCGGCCTCGTGAATCTCCTTCCGGAAGATCACCTCCACCGCGCCTTCGGCCCCCATCACGGCGATCTCGGCCGTCGGCCAGGCCACGACGCGATCCGCCCCCAGATCCTTTCCGCACATGGCCAGGTAGGCGCCGCCGTAGGCCTTGCGCAAGACCACCGTGACTTTCGGCACCGTGGCCGCCGAGTAGGCAAACAACATCTTGGCCCCGTGGCGGATGATGCCCCCGTATTCCTGCTGAACGCCGGGAAGAAATCCGGGGACATCCACCAGCGTCACCAGGGCGATGTTGAACGCATTGCAGAAACGAATGAAGCGCGAGCCCTTGGTCGATGCGTTGATGTCGAGCGAGCCCGCCAGCACCGAGGGCTGGTTGGCCACAATGCCTACCGCCCTGCCTTGAATCCGCGCGAACCCGATCACCAGGTTCGGCGCGAACCCCGGTTGCACTTCCATGAAATCGCCGTAATCCGCCAGGCGCACGATCACCTGCCGCACGTCGTACCCCATCTTCGACTCTTCCGGAATGATGTGGTTCATCTCCGGGTCGGGATCGAGAGGGACGTGGCGGTCGGTCATCGGCGGATCCTCGAGATTGTTCGAGGGCAGAAACGACAGCAGGCGTTTCGCCATCGCCACCGCGTCCTCGTCGTTCTCGGCGATGAAGTGCACCACGCCCGAATGGCCCATCTGCGCCTGCGGCCCGCCCAGTTGCTCGGCCGTCACGGTCTCGCCGGTCACCTGCTTGATCACGCTCGGCCCGGTGATGAACATCTGCGCGTTACGGGTCTGAATGATGAAGTCGGTGAGGGCGGGACTATAGGCCGCTCCTCCCGCGCACGGTCCGCAAATCAGGGAAATCTGGGGCACGGCGCCGGAGAGCATGACATTCGCGTAAAAGACGCGTCCGTACCCGGCCAGGCTGTCGATGCCTTCCTGCACCCGCGCGCCGCCCGAATCGTTGATGAAGATGAACGGCGATCCCGTCTTCAACGACATCTTCATCGCCTCGGCGATCTTGTCGCTGTGGACCTCGCCCGCCGCCCCGCCCGCCACGGTGAAGTCCTGGCTGGCGAGGTGGACCGGCCGGCCGTCGACGGTGGCCGCCCCCGTCACGACGCCGTCGGCTGGCATTTCCTTGCCCGCCATGCCGAATAACGTCGCGCGATGTTGGGCGAACAAACCCAATTCCTGAAAACTACCCGCGTCGGTCAAGCAATCGATCCGCTCCCGGGCGGTCAACTTTCCGCCCTGGTGCTGCTTCTCGATACGGCCTTTGCCGCCGCCGAGATACAGAGTTTCACGCCGGCGCTTCAACTCTTCGATAATCTGGTCCCTGGTCCGTTCGGTCGGAGAAGGCATAATTGTCTCACTGCACGCGCTACGCCGAAGGAGCCACGGTGACCCGGTGCGCCTTTCCGTCGAGGGTGACCGAGTACGTGACGGGGCCGCCCTGTCCACCTGCCGGAGGTGGCGGGGGCGCGGCGGGTTTCGCCGCTGCAGGCGTCTTGCCGAGATTCTTCGGCCCCTCGTGGCGGGCCGGGAAGAACTTAGGGGCCACCTGCGGGAACATCGCGTAGGTCAGGACATCTTCGTCCGAGCCATTGCACCCCTCCAGCGACAGAGCCTGGGCTCTCAAGTGGTCCCACTCGGGCGTCAGCAGATCGGCCGGGCGGCAAGTGACGACGCTTTTTTTGGCATGTGCCGACGCTTTTCCCAGCACGTCCGCGTTCTTCACGCCGAGGGTGTTGCCGTAGTAGCCGAGCATCAGGTCGGCGAACTCGCCGGTCATCACTTTGTAACGGCCCATCAGAACGTTGAACACCGCCTGCGTCCCGACGATCTGGCTCGAGGGCGTCACCAGGGGAGGATATCCCGCGTCCGCCCGGACGTTCGGCACCTCCTCCAGCACCTCGCGAACCTTGTCGCCCGCGCCCTGCTGCTTCAACTGGCTCTCCATGTTGGAGATCATGCCTCCGGGAATCTGGCTCTGGAAAATCTCCGTCTCAACGCCAGTGATGTCCGAGAGAAACTCGGCGTAGCGCGGACGGATTCTCTTGAAGTGGTCGCGCACCCGCAGGACCTTCTGCATGTCCACCCGCGTGCGAAAGGCCGTGTCTTCCAGCATCTCCATCAGGCTCTCGGTGGGGTTGTGCCCCGGCCCGAGGCTCAGGGAACTGATGGCCGTATCGACGACGTCGGCCCCGGCCTCGATCGCCTTCATCAGGCTCACCAGCGTGACGCCCGTGGTCGCGTGCGTGTGCACGTGAACCGGCATGTCGTCTCCGCAGGCCTCTTTGATGCCCCGCACCAGATCGTAGGCCGGACGGGGCTTGAGGAGCGCCGCCATGTCCTTGATACAGATGGAATCGCAGCCGAAGTCGGCCAGTTGTTCGGCCATTTCCACAAAATCGCCAACGGAATGAACCGGGCTTACGGTGTAACAGATGGCGCCTTGCGCGTGCTTTCCCGTCTTCCGCACCGCCTTGAGCGCGGTTCTCAGATTCCGCAGGTCGTTCAAGGCGTCAAACACCCGGAAGACATCGATCCCATTTTCCGCGGCTTTTGTAACAAATCGCTCGACCACCGTGTCTTCGTAGTGGCGGTAGCCCAGCAAATTCTGGCCGCGCAGCAGCATTTGCAGCCGCGTGTTCGGCATCAGTTTCCGGAACGTCCGTAGACGGTCCCAGGGATCTTCGTTCAGGAAACGAATACAGGCGTCGAAAGTGGCTCCGCCCCAGCATTCAACAGACCAATAGCCGGCGCCGTCGAGATCCTCGCAAACGGGGATCATGTCTTCCAGCGCCATGCGGGTGGCCATCAGGCTCTGGTGGGCGTCGCGGAGAATCAGTTCGGTGACTTCTACGACTCGGGACATATTATGATGTACGGGCCGCGCGGATTTCCCCGGGCGGATGTGTCAGGAGCCTGACAACGCCGTGGATGAGGGCTTCTAACATTTCACCGTAGCATAATTCACTGACGGAGGCTCGTTTCAAACCGGCACACGCGACAGAGCGAGCGCGATTGTCCCCGGAAATCGCGCCCTGGCGTCCCCGATTGTTTGCGCGCGGCGGGCGGCGCAGCAGCCATCTCCGGAGGCGGAGGTGCGATAAGATATGTGCCGCCCGGTTCGCTCGTTGAACCGGCGCCGAAAGGAACATAGTTGCGTTCTGCCATTCTGATCGGATTCCTCCTCGCCGGCGGCGCTTTCGCCGGGGCCGCGTTCCGGCTACCGCCGCCCAGGCCGCCATCGAACGACGTCCGGGTGGAGAATCGCGTCGCCATCCCCATGCGGGACGGAGTCGTCCTCTACGCGGACGTGTATCTTCCCGTCGGGGAGGGGAAGTATCCGGTCCTCGTGTCCCGCACTCCGTACAGCACGGAGCGCGCTCCCAACGCGTGGACGGCCCCGGTCTGGTTTGCCCGGCGCGGCTACGTCTATGTGTTTCAGGACGTCCGCGGCCGCCACGAATCCGAGGGAACCTGGGAGCCCTATCGCCACGAGATGGAAGACGGCTACGACACCATCGAGTGGGCGGCTCGCCAGCCCTGGTCGAACGGCAAGGTTGGCATGCAGGGCGGTTCGTATCTCGGCCACGTGCAGTGGTTCGCGGCCGCCGCGGCGCCGCCGCACCTGGTGACGATCTTCCCGGGACTGGCGGCCGCCAGCCTGTATCGCGACCGCATTGTGATGGGCGGCGCCTGGCGCCTGTCGGCGAACTTCGGCTGGGGCGCGATGCGGCAGCATTCCCGCATCATGCAGAATGTCGGCGTCTATTCGCTCGAGGATGGACCCGACGGCTTGAGCTTCGACAAGACTATCTGGAAACTGCCTCTCGTCGAGATGCCGAAGCTGCTCGGACGCGACCCGGCGTTTTATCGCGACTGGATCGCTCACCCCGATTTCGACGGCTATTGGAAAAAGATCGACGCCGCCGAGCGTTTCGAGAAGATAACGATTCCCGTGCACGCCTTCGGAGGCCTGTTCGACATCATGTCGAGAGGTACGATCGGCAGCTATACCGGCATCAGCCGGCGCGGCGGCAGCGAACGGGCCCGGCGCGAGAGTCACATGGTGATCGGACCCTGGGGTCACGGGCCCACTCGCAAATTCGGCGACCTCGATTTCGGCGAGCAGGCCCACCTCGACACCCACACCCTCGAGTTACGGTGGTTCGATTACTGGCTGAAAGGGGTGGACACCGGGGTTCGCGACGAACCTCCCGTGAAGATCTTCGTCTCGGGGAGGAACCAGTGGCGCCTGGAGCGCGAGTACCCGCTCGCCCAAACCCGCTACACGGAGATGTATCTCGAGAGTGGCGGCCAGGCCAACAGTTCCCGCGGGAATGGCCGCCTCGTTTCGCGGCCGCCCGCGGGCGGCTCGCCGGCCGACCGCTACACCTACGACCCGGACAGTCCGGTGCCCAGCCTGGGCGGCAACAATTGCTGCGGAACGCCGACGCCGGCCGGCCCCAGGGATCAGCGCCCGCTCGAGGGCCGCTCCGACGTGCTGGTCTACACGTCCGACGTCCTGGATCGGGATCTGGAAGTGGTGGGACCCGTCAAAGTCATCCTGCACGCGGCCTCCGACGCGGTGGATACGGACTTTGTTGCCAAACTCATCGATGTCCACCCCGACGGTCGCGCCATCGCCATGGCGGAGGGAATTTTGCGCGCGCGTTATCGCGACGATCTGTCGTCGCCCAAACTGCTCGTTCCCGGCGCCGTCTACAAGCTCACCATCAACCTCGTGGACGTGAGCAACGTCTTCCTTCGCGGCCATCGCCTGCGGGTGGATATCGCCAGCAGCCATTTCCCGCAGTTCGACCGCAATCCCAACACGGGTGAACCGTTTGGCCTTTCCGCGGCCGTGAAGGTGGCCCACCAGACGGTTTATCACTCCACGGCGCATCCGTCGAGCATCGTGCTCCCGGTCATTCCGTAACGGGCCGGCCTTGTTCGTGCTGTTGAACGCGCAAATCTACCGGCTCGAGATCTGCTCACGAGCCGCGCGTTGTGCGAGTTCGTCGCAGCGATTGTTGTCTTGGTGCGAGGCGTGCCCCTTGGTCCACGACCACTGCGTCTCGTGGCGGGCCGTCTGCTCTTCCAACTCCTCCCACAAGTCGCGGTTGACCACCGGCTTCTTGTCGGCGGTCAGCCATCCACGCCGCTTCCAGCCGGCGATCCACGAGGTGATGCCGTTCTTCACATACTCGGAATCGGTGACGATTTCAACGCGGCAGCGCTCCTTCAGTGCACGCAAGCCGCGGATCGCCGCCGTCAATTCCATGCGGTTGTTGGTGGTGTGCTTCTCGCTGCCGTACATCTCGCGTTTGTGCTCGTTGTAGCGGAGGATACAGGCCCAGCCGCCGGGCCCGGGATTGCCCAGGCACGACCCGTCGGTGATCAGCTTGACGGTCTTCGTCACACTCACGCGGCCGGTACCGCCTCGGGTTCGAGGGCCGTGAAGAAATGGTCCACCACGTCCCGAATCGCTTTGCCGTCGTGCAGGTGATAGATCTCGCCCCGCAGCCGCGCGCCTCCACGAACGCCGTGGGTGAAATAGGAGGCGAACTGCTTCATTTTCCCGACCATGTCCTTCTCATTGTGATCGAGCAACATGTCGTAATACTTGCGCATGATCCGGTGGCGGTCGGCGTCGGTGGGCTCGTCGTAGCGGCCGGTAGCCAGGTACTGCTGAATCTGCTGAAAGATCCACGGGTTGTAGGAGGCCGCCCGGCCGACCATCACCGCGTCGCAACCGGTCTGGCGGACCATCCGGACCGCGTCCTCCGGGGTGATCACATCGCCGTTGCCGATCACTGGAATTTGGACGGATGCCTTGGCTTCGGCGATCCGAGACCAGTCCGCTTTGCCGGCGTAGCCTTGCTCCCGGGTCCGCGGGTGCAGCGCCACCGCCTGCAGGCCGCACTCCTGCGCCAACCGGGCCATGTGCACAAACACGAGTTCGTTGTCGTTCCAGCCCGCGCGAAACTTGCAGGTGAACGGAATCGAAATCGCCGCGCGGACCTGCGTCAGGATCTGTTCCACCAACGGGAGGTCGCGCAGCAACCCGCTGCCGCCGTTGCACTTCACCACCTTGTTCACCGGACAGCCGAAGTTGAGGTCGACGATGTCGAAGCCGATATCCTGGCAGACGCGCGCGGCCTCGGACATGACCGCGGGATCGGCGCCGAACAACTGGGCGGAGATCGGCCGCTCCTCGGGCTCGAAGTGCAGATACTTCAGGGTCCGAGTGGGCTTGGTCTTCCGGACGATGGCGGCAACTCCATGAGAGGAAGTGAATTCCGTCATCAGCAGGCCACATCCGCCCATATCCCGGATGAACCGCCGGAACACCGTGTCGGTCACCCCGGCCATGGGCGCGAGGACGGTGGCCGGCTCGATCCGGACCGTGCCGATTTCGAGCGACTTGGGGAAAAGCGGTTCCATGTCCAGTCTCTTCATTCTAATATTGGGGAAACGGGGTGTCCCGAGGCCCCGTCTAGCCTTGTGTCGGAACCAGTTTCGGGTACAGCGGTTCCGGGCCAGAGGAATGTATGAAACTGCTTCAGTCGGCCATACTCGTCGTCGCCGGTGCGCTCGGCGCCGTATTGATCATGAAAGTCACGGATCGCCCGCCGGCTCCCGCACCGGCACCGGCGATTGCGGAAGCGGTCCCCGCACAGCCCGCGTCCGCCGAACCGCTGGCAGTGGCGACGCTGGTGGTTCCCGAGCCCGTCGAAGCCCCGGCACCCAAGCCCGTGGTTGCCCCGCGGCCTGCCCGGAAGCCGGTGTCCGCCGCGCCCAAGCCGGCGAAGCCCGAGGTCGCCGAGGCGCCCAAAGCTCCTGAGCCGGTGAAGCCGGCCGAGACGGCATCGAACAGCAACGTCATCCAGTACCCCGTATTTCCGCCCGAACCCGTCAGCAAGGCCGAGCCCGTGACGCCGGCTCCGCCGCCTCCACCCAGGAAAGTGACGCTCGCCGCCGGTATGCTGATTCCGGTGCGGTTGAACGAATCTCTCAGCACCGACCGCAACAACACGGGCGATACGTTTACCGCCGTTCTCGATCAGGAACTCGTGGTCGACGGATTCGTTATCGCCGAGCGGGGAGCGAGGGCGGAAGGCCGTATCCTGAACGCCGCCAAGGCGGGCAAGGTCAAAGGGCTCTCGAACATTTCCGTCCAGTTGATGGAAATCGTTACCTCCGATGGACAACGCGTGGAACTCGAAACCGAACCGTTCGAGAAATCCGGGCCGACCTCCAAAGGCGAAGACGCCGCCAAGGTGGGCGGTGGCGCGGGCATCGGAGCGGCCATCGGGGGTATCGCCGGCGGCGGCAAAGGCGCCGCACTGGGTGCGATCATCGGCGCCGCCACGGGCGGTGGGGCAGTCGCGGCCACTCGCGGCAAGCCGGCCCGCATCGAAGCGGAAACCCGCATCCCGTTCCGTCTCCGCAACAGCGTGACGGTGACTGAAAAACGCAAGTCCTAAACCCGTTCACTCCGGTCTTTGCGCGGGTTAGAATGAAGCGACACGCGCGGAGACCGGCGGATGAGGAGCCTCTTAGTATGCGGCGCCCTCCTGATTTGCGCCTTCGCTCGGCAGAGCGCTGGCGCGGTGCAAGTCACGGGCAAGGTGAGCGATGAAACGGGTGTTGCCGTTTCGGGCGCTCGCCTGGAGTTCCGCTCGGGCGACGGCAAGGTCTTCAGCGCGGTAAGCGACGTCGCGGGGTTATTCTCTTTTTCCCTCCCCGAGCCCGGGCGATACGTGGTTCGGTGCGAGCGGGAGGGGTTCTTTCGTTATCAGGGCGAAAGCTCCCTGTCTCCCGAAGGCTCTCATCTCGCCATTATCCTCAACCACCTGGAAGACCTCGTGCAAAAGGTGGATGTCGTCTACTCGCCGCCGGAGGTCGACCCTCAGCAAACCAGCGAGAAGAAGCACCTGAACAGCATGCAGATTCTCGAGGTGCCCTATCCGGCCTCGCAGGACGTGCGAAACGCGATGCCGATGATTCACGGCGTGCTACAGGACACCGGAGGACGCCTGCACTTCAACGGGGGCGCGTCCGACCAGGCCAACTTCGCGTTGGACGGGTTCAACATTACCGACCCGGTTACCGGACGGCTGGAAGCGCGCCTGAACGTGGAGAGCGTCCGCGCGGTGGAGTTTGAAGGCAGCGGGTTCACGGCCGACAAAGGCCGCGGTTCCGCGGGATTTGTCGATCTGAAGACGGCTATGGGCGACGATCATTGGAAGATCGGCGCGTCGAACTTTGTTCCGAGTTTTTCCACCGCCAGCGGACTGCACTGGAACAAATGGACGCCGCGCTTTCAGTTTTCCGGACCGCTGAAGAAGGGCCGGGTCTGGTTCCACAATGGTTTCGATGCCTTTTACGACGTCGACACCATTCCCGAACTTCCCCGCCAGCAGAACCGCAGCCGGGCGCTCTCGTCGAGCAATCTCACGCGGGTTCAGGCCAACCTGACGTCCGCCAACATCCTGACGGCCAGCTTTCTCCTGAATGTGGTCTCCGACAGCCGCCGTGGGCTTTCGTTTCTCGATCCGGTGGAAACCACCACGAACCGGCGGAATAACTACTTGTTCGGCTCGCTCAAGGACCAGCACACCTTTCACCGCGGCGCGGTGATCGAGTTCGGCTTCGCGGCCACCAGCCTGTTCGCGCGCGAGAATCCGCAAGGGGATCAGCCGTTCGAAATCCTCCCCAACGGCCGGCGGGGGAATTACTTCCTCGACCTGACCCGCGACGTCGACCGCCAGCAGTGGGTGGCCAAGAGCTATTTGCCGTCGGTCCGGTCGCCCTTCGGGACGCATCAACTCCAGTTCGGGGTCGACCTGCAGCGGACGGTGTTTCATCAGTGGGCCGACCGGCATAGCTACCGGATCCTGCGCCAGGATGAGTCGGTCGCGAGGGTGGTGACCTTCGCCGGTACCGGCATCGCCGAGAGGCGCAACTTCGAGTTCACCGAGTACGTGAACGACCGGTGGTCGCCTCGCGACGACCTGCTGATCGACGCCGGCCTTCGGTTGGACTGGGATCAAGTGGTGCGCGACGTCCTGGTTTCACCCAGGGTAGCGGCCTCCTATGCGCCCGCGTGGTTGAAGGGCACGAAGCTCTCGGCCGGCGCCGGCATCTTTTACGACGCGTTGAGCCTCCCGCTGATCACCCGCCATCAGGATCAGGTGGCCTTGTCGACTTTCTACGCGCCTGACGGCGCCTTGGCCCGCGGGCCTGTGGAGACGGCGTTCGAGGTCAACGAGGGACTGCTCCGCGTGCCCCGCTACCGGACCCTCAGCTTCAGCGTCGAACGGCCGCTGGCGTTCGGACTGCTCGGAAAGACCTCTTATGTCCGCCGCGGAGGCAACCGAGGACTCTCCTTCTTTGGCGGACCCGCCTTTCCGGCCGGCGCCGGCTTCACGTTCGCCTCCGATACCTACCTGCTGCGGAACTGGCGTCGCGACCGTTACGATGCCTTCGAGATGTCCGTGCGTCGCACCTTCGCGGGGACCTTCCACTGGCAGGCCGGCTACACCCGATCGAACGCCCGCTCCAGCGCAGTGGTGGACTTCAGCCTGGAAAACCCGATCTTCGCCGACCAGAAAGGGGGACCCTTTCTGTGGGATTCGCCACACCGCTGGCTGAGTTGGGGGTGGGCGCCCCTCCCCGTCAAGCGCCTGACGCCTCGCCTGCGCTTCCTTACCCGCGAAACCGACGTGTCCTACCTGGCCGAGTACCGCTCGGGGTTCCCGTTCAGCGTGGTCAACGAGGAGAATTTCCTGCTGGGCCGTCCGAACGACCACCGCTTGCCCGCCTATTTCAACCTCAATCTTCACTTCGAGCGCCGTTTCCGCTTCTGGAACTATCTGCTGGCGTGGCGCATCGGCCTGAACAACCTGACCAATAATGGCAACCCGAACGTGGTGAACAACAACATCGATTCGCCGGCGTTCCTGGCCTTTGGCCGCGGCCAGCAGCGAGCGGTCCAGGTCCGGCTTCGCTTTCTGGGCCGGCGCTAGCCCGAATGCTGTTCAACCGGCGGGTTTGCACCCGCGGTTCGGAGCCATCGTCCCGCCGCAGTTTCCAAAGTGAACAGTATTGAGGCTGGCTAGCCCTTATCCGAACGACGGCTTCACGCGGAACTGGTGTCTGGTCGTCAGGCCCGCCATTCGCGCTGGCGGAACAGCGGACCGTGCAGCACTTCGATCGCGAGGTTCACGTCCTCGACAATCTGAAAGTCGTACATGCCCACGCAGATGAAGTCGGCTCCGTTTTCGAAGGCGTAGCGGAAACCCACCTTTGGCTCGATCGCTCCGGCCGCCAGAATCTTGAACGCGATCCAGGGCTCGGCCAGCTTCCGCATGTAGGCGACGGTCTCGTCGGGCTGCTCACACCAGATGTTGTCCTTCTGGACCACCGGCGACGCCGACCAGTAGTGCGTGTGGTGCAGCGTCTTCATCCAGAAATCCGGCCGCAGGCCCTTGTCGACGCAGGCCTGGACAGTCTTCAGATGGTGCGCTCCGATTCCCGCGGGAAGTTTGCTCGCCCGCGTCACCTCCAGGCATTTCGCGATCAGGTCGAACTTGCCCTCCTCCACGAGTTGATCGGCCACACCGCCCTGGACATAACAGGCGGCGGCACCCGCGTCGATGGACTTCTTCACCAGCGTCAGCACATCCTTGCCGCCGCAATCCGAGATGAACTGAATGCGGCCTCCGTTGCGCCAATAGTCGTTGATCACCGGCGCCAGCAGGGGACTGGTCAGCAGGGTGTTGATGCTGCAGCGCTCGGCCATCGCCAGCGTCTCGAAGATCTTGTCGCGATGGTGATAGGCGCGGACCAGTTTCGAGACGTAGATCAGGTCGCGCGCATGAGCCCAGCCCCCGATCAGGTTGCCCCCGAGGATCATGCGGCTGAGCGTCACATCGCCGATCTTGGCCCGGGGCAGGCGGCCTTTGAGGTCGGAGAAGCTGGCGAACTGGAACGTCTTCATGGTCGGACTGGCCATGTAAGTGTCGCGCGACCGCTGGGCAGGCCGGAGGGGCAGTTCATCGAAGCTCTCCCAGCCGTGCTTTTTGAGAATGGCGAGAGCGGCGGCGCCGAGGAACGGAACACCGGCCAGGGTGGCCAGCGCGTCCCGGCGAGTCGTGGGTCCGGGCAGTCCCATCGAGGGCGTGACGGCCATCCCCGGATAAAGGGCGACCACGGCCAGGGCGAGGATTTCGATCAGGTTCTTGTTGACGAGGAGGTAGCTGCCTTCCTGCACGCCGTGGGTCAACGGATCGAACAGCGGCGGGTGGGCCACGTAATACAAGGTGAGCAAGGCCATCCCGGAGAATGCGGCGTAGCGGGTGAAAACTCCCAACATGAGCGCGATGCCGACGGCGAAGAGGCCCCAGACATTGAGCGCATCGACCAACTGGAGGCGGGTGGCGTTCTCCGGCAACCACCGGAACAGATCGGCCAGAGGGCCGGTCGCGGACTTCAGGTAGCCGGCGGAAGTCCATGCGGGCTGAATGAGTTTGGACCAACCCTCATACAGAAAGTGCCACCCGATGGCGATCCGCAGCAGAGTCAGGAGCCAGTCGAAGCGGGCTTGAGGGGTTCCGAGTGGAGAGGACACACAGACCTCCAGTCTGAGGGCCTGTGCACGCTGTGTTCCATCAGTGGCGCCGGGCTACGTTGTTTGTCGCCCGGCGCTTCCGTGAAGAGCCCCGGGAGCGGAAGCGCGGCCTTGCGGCCGCGTCGGTCGGCCAGGGGCCCGACCGCGGTCCGGAGGGACCGCCCTACGGCGGTTTGCATTTCGGAAACGGCGTGCCGGAAGATATGATGAATACCGCGAGAAAACGGTGAGAAAGGTGCGGCGTCACGATTCCCGGCATCCAGCGATACGGCGAGAGTCGCCTGCGATCAGCACTGCCGCCGTCGTCTCCATCCTGCTAGCCGCAGCGCTGCCCGCCGCGACTCCCGACTTCACCAAAGACGTCCGCCCGATTCTGAATCGCCACTGTCTCCAGTGCCACAATGCCACCGTCACCATGGGCAAACTGGACCTGAGCCAGACCGCCGCCATGGCCAAAGGCGGCACCAAGGGTCCGGCGATCGTGAAGGGCGACGCCTCGCGCAGTCTCCTTTACACCCGCATCGCGGACCGGTCGATGCCGTTCGGCGAGCAGAAGGTGCCGCCGGAGCAGGCCCGGATCATCCGCGAGTGGATCGACGCGGGAGCGCATACGGCCCAAACCCCTGAGGTCGAAGCGAGCACCGCCAAGCAGGTTTCCCATTGGGCCTTCTCGCCGCCTCGACGCCCGACCGTTCCCGGGACAAAAAGCCAGGCGTGGGTGCGCACGCCGGTGGATGCCTTCGTTCTTGCGCGTCTGGAAGAGAAGCGAATCCGGCCCGTCGCCGCGGCGGAAAAGCCGGCCTTGCTGCGGCGCGTGTACCTCGACCTGATCGGCCTCCCGCCCCCGGCCGAAGAACAACAGGCATTTGTCGACGACCCGAGTCCCGATGCGTACGACCGCGTGGTCGACCGCCTGCTCAGCCGGCCGCAGTACGGCGAGCGGTGGGCGCGTCACTGGCTGGATGTGGTTCGCTACGCCGAGTCGAACGGCTACGAGCGGGATGGCGCCAAGCCGAACGCCTGGCGCTACCGCGACTACGTGATCGACGCATTCAATAAAGACAAGCCGTACGACCGGTTCCTCACCGAGCAACTCGCGGGCGACGAGGTGGAGGGGTCGAACGCCGAAACGCAGATCGCGACCACGTTCCTCCGGCTCGGCACCTGGGACGACGAACCGGCCGAGCCGACCCTGGATCGATACGACCAGTTGGATGATGTGCTGGGCGCGACCTCGGCCGCATTCCTGGGGGTGACGCTTCGCTGCGCGCGCTGCCACGACCACAAATTCGAGCCGTTCTCGCAGAAAGATTATTACCGCACGCTGGCGATCTTCGATCCGCTGAAGCGGCCGCAGGATCAACGCAAGGATTTGGACCGTCTGGCCGGAACCGAGGCAGAACTCTCCGTCTATCGAAAGGCGACCCAGAAGGCCGATGAGGCTGTCGGGGAACTGCAGCGGCAGGTGGACAAGGTACGAAAAGCGGTGATGAAGCGCCTGTTTGCGCCCGAGAGCCGGGCCAAATGGGGCGAGTCGTTGAACTGGCTGGATCACGCCGAGACCGTTCTGGCGTTTGCTACCGAGGCAAGCAAGCGGTCGAAGGAAGAGAAAGCGCTGGTCGAGAAGTTCCAGGCCCGAATGGACCAGGCCATCGAGAAGGTGGCCGATGCCGATGAGCGGGCCAAAATGGCCGGCTGGAAGCAGGAGATCGCAAAGATCAATCAGGCGCGGCCGAAGGAGCCGCCGCGCGCCTACATCTGGTATGAAGAATCGCCTTCGGCTCCCCCCACGCGTCTGCTGACGCGCGGCGACCCCAGCCGGCCGGGTGAAGAGGTCACTCCGGGAGTGCCGGCGATTCTGGGCAATCCCGATCCGGCGGCCTTGCAGCCGACCGCGAAATCGACGGGGCGGCGGCTGTGGCTGGCCCGCTGGATGACCGGCCGCGACAACCCGCTGGTCGCGCGCGTGATCGTGAATCGGCTGTGGCAGTGGCACTTCGGCGAGGGCATTGTGGCCAGCGAGAATGATTTCGGCGTCATCGGGCTGCGGCCGACGCATCCGGAGTTGCTCGACTACCTGGCCACGGAACTGATGGACTCGGGCTGGAGCCTGAAGCACGTACAGAAGCTCATCCTGAAGTCGAGTGCGTACCGGCTTTCGGCGGAATGGAATGAAGACGCCGCCAAAGTCGACCCGGAGAATTCTCTGCTGTGGCGCTGGAAGCCACGGCGCCTGGACGCCGAGGCCGTCCGCGACGTGACGCTCGCCATCAGCGGCCAACTGAACCCGGAGATGGCCGGGCCCAGCGTCCACCCGCCCCTGCCGCGCGCGGTGCTGGAAGGACAATCGGTTCCCGGCGCGGGCTGGAAGGATTCCGATCCGAAGCAATCGGCGCGGCGGAGCGTGTACATTTTTGTAAAGCGCAGCCTGGCGGTTCCCGAGTTGGAAATGCTCGATTCGCCCGATACGACGTCGAGTTGCGAGCAGCGTTCGGTTTCGACCACCGGACCACAGGCCCTGGCGTTTCTGAACGGCGAGTTCACGCAGGGGCAGGCCCGTCAGTTCGCGGCGCGCCTGGAGCGGGAGGCGGGCCCGGAGACTGAGGCACAGTTGTCGCGCGCGTTCCAACTGGCGGTCAATCGCAGGCCATCGCCGGCGGAACTTTCCGCGGGCCGGGAGTTCCTGAGCAAACAGCAGAGGATCATCGCAGGCGAACTGCGCGCAGCGGGTGGAGATGCAGGTCAAGCAGCGAAGCGGGCCATGGAAAACTTCGCCCTGGTCCTGTTGAACACCAACGAGTTCTTCTATGTAAACTGAGGTGCAGGCATGAAGGAGCGCACATCCGAATTCTGCGGGAGGTCACGGCGGGAATTCCTCTGGGAAGCCGGCGGCGGCTTCGCGGGAACGGCGTTGACCTGGCTGCTCTCCCAGAGCGGGTTCTTCGCCTCCGCGGCCGAGACGTCGCCGCTCGCGCCCAAAGCGCCTCACTTCGCGGCCAAGGCGAAGTCGTGCATCTTTCTGTTTATGTACGGCGGCCCCAGCCAGGTGGACACCTGGGACCCAAAGCCCATGCTGAACAAGTACCACGGCGAGCCGATTCCGAACCTGGACAACGATCCGCTGCTCAAGGTCCGGAAGCCGGGCACGCTGCTCGGGTCGACCCGCAAGTTCCCCAAGCGTGGGCAATCCGGCATCGAGGTCTCCGACCTGTTCCCGAACCTGGGCGGCTCGGTCGACGACATGGCCATCATCCGGGGTACGTACGCGGACAGTTTTGCGCACGGCTCCGGTTTGCTGCAGATGAACACGGGGTTCATCCGCCAGGGCTTCCCCAGCCTGGGTTCCTGGGTCACCTACGGCTTAGGCAGCGAGAATCAGAACCTGCCCGCATTCGTCGTGCTGCTGGATCATCGCGGAGGGCCGATTTCGGGCCCGCCGAACTGGTCGTCGGGGTTCATGCCGGCGGCGTTCCAGGGCACGCAGTTCCGGACGTCGGGCGATCCGGTATTGTTCCTCGAGCCACCCAAGGGAGTCAGCCGCGAACAGCAGCGGGAACAACTGGACCTGCTGGCAAAGCTGAATCAACTACGAGGCCCGGCCGGGCCGGAGAACTCCGACCTGATGGCGCGAATTGCCAGCTATGAGCTCGCGTTTCGTATGCAGGCGACCGCGCCGGAGGCGGTCGATCTGACCAAGGAGACGGACGCCACGCGGAAACTGTACGGACTGGACGATTCGCAGACGGAGAAGTTCGGAAAGAAATGCCTGATCGCGCGGCGACTGGTCGAGCGAGGGGTTCGCTTCGTCCAGGTCTATTCGGGCGGCGGGCACGGCGACGACAACTGGGACGCTCACGGCAACGTGAACATGAATCACGAGCGGCATTGCGGTGAAACCGACAAGCCCATCGCCGGCCTGCTCCGCGACTTGAAGAGCCGGGGCTTGCTCGACGAGACGCTGATTGTCTGGGCCGGGGAGTTCGGCCGCACCCCGACCAGCCAGAGCAAGATCGGCCGCGACCACAGCCCGCGCGGCTTCAGCACCTGGATGGCCGGCGGCGGCGTGAAGGGCGGGCAGGTGATCGGCTCGACGGACGAGTTCGGCTACGCGGCGACGGAAAACAAGGTGCACGTCCACGATCTGCACGCCACCATCCTCCACCTGATGGGCATGGACCATTTGCGCCTCACCTACTTCCACGCGGGCCGCAACATGAGAATCACCGACGTCCACGGCAACGTGGTACGGCAGATCTTCACCTGAACATGAACGACCAGGAATTCCGCGGCCGAGTGGCCCTCGTCACCGGGGGCTCGCGTGGTATCGGGCGCGCCATCGCCGTCAAACTCGCCCGCCACGGCGCGGATGTTGCCGTCAACTACCTCCGGCGCGACACCGAGGCGGAGGAGGCACAACGCCTGGTGGAGGCGGAGGGCGTGCGGTGTGTGTTGGTCAAGGCCGATGTCTCCAATCCGGCCGGCGTCGCCAGCATGGCCGCTCGCGTTCGCGACGAACTCGGCCCGATTGGCCTGCTGGTGGCCAACGCCGGATTCAGCGTGCTGGAAAGCCACGACCAGGTCACCTGGGAAAGCTGGAAGAAGACGATGTCCATCAACCTGGACGGCGTTTTCCTGTCGGTGATGGCGGTGAAGGACGAGATGCTCGCCAACCGGTGGGGGCGCATCGTGTGCATTTCTTCCGTTGCCGCCTTGCGGCCGCGAAAGATGCAGATTCACTACGCTTCCAGCAAGGCTGCACTATCCGCGCTGACTCGCTGCTGCGCCGAAGCGTTCGCGCCGCACGTGCGGATGAATTGCATCGCGCCGGGTCTGATCGAGACGGAGATGGGGGCGCTGCTGGGACCGGCGGCGACGGAGAAGATCATTTCGGAAACTCCGCTGGGGCGGCTGGGCACTTCGGAAGAGATCGCCAACGCCACATACTTTTTCCTGTCCGACCTTTCCTCGTTCATGACCGGCCAGACCGTCTCTGTGAGTGGTGGGCGTGTGATGCTGCCCTGATGCCGATTGCCGCCGGGCGACGAACAACGTCGCTCGCTGCCACGTGGGCTTAGCCCGCCGCATCCTTGCGGACGTTCTCGATCGATCGCATCACCCGCGCAATTTTGTCCTTCCGCCCCACCGCATCCTTCAACTTCGCGAAACCCTGGAACACCGCGGCCAGGTCGGCGCCGTATTGCCGGCGCTGTTCCGGCTTCAGGCGTTTGGTGAGATACACGGGCGGTCCCGGTTCGGAGGAGACCAGCGGCTCCATCGACATCGTCCCGCAGGTCCCCGGTGGCAGATGTTGGAAGTAAGCGTCTTCGGCCCGTAGGAACAACGAGGCCAGTTCCGCGCGCACCGAACGAATCGGCGCCTCGAACGCCTCCTCCAGGGCGGCGTCCAGATGCTTCTGCCAGCCGGCCGCCGGGTTCGACAACATTTTTCCGGCGAGCCGGAACGAGACTTCATCGCCCGGATTGGCGAGGATGTGATAGAAGAATTCGCATGCACGCCCTCCTTCGCGCGCGAGTCCGTCCAGGTGGACGCCGACCCGGCGCAGCGTGGGCAGGAACCAACGGTCCCGCGCCCAGTGCTGGGGCGGTTCCACCTGCGGCCCTCCCAGGGTCCCGAAATCGCACTTCAACGACGAGATGATCTTGCGGCGATACGCGGCGTCGCGCCGGCGGCTGCTGTCGTGCACGTCGATCAGGTAGTCCACCTTCCCACTCATCTTCTCGATCGACTCGAGCGTTTCCGGCTCCTCGAAGCGAAGCCCCCAACTGTTCACGCCGATGGTCTTGCGCGGCCACTTGGCCCGGACGTACTCGCTGACCCGGACGTTGAGCAGCGCGTGATACTCGGCGTGGGAATAGCGGCTGCACTGGGTGCAGGGGCACCGTCCCTGGTCGGCCGACTGCATGCTGATGCCATCGATCGGAAAGCGCGAGTAGACGAAATCGATCACCCTCTGCATCCACTTCCACGACGCGTCTTCGCTTGCGCACATCGCGCGCGGATTGCCTTTCTGCAACCGGGGATTCGCTTTCAGGATCTCGTCGAAGCCCCAGCTATAGACACCCAGCCCGCTCAGGACCTTGATTCCGTGATCGTGCGCCGACGCGATCAACTTCTCCACCATCGCGCCGCGTTCCTTGGCGACGGCGGATTCTACATCCACCGGCCAGGCGCGGGAGACATAGAGACCCCACACCGAAATCTCGTTGTAGCCGGTGGAGCGCATCATGGCGAACGTGTCGCGGTAGTCCTGAAGCAGGCGCTCGTCGAGACGCATCGACGGCCAGGCCGCGCTCTCGTCCGGGTGCGTGGCCAGATCGGTGATCCAGCCCAGGTACCCTCGATGGCGGAACTGAGGTTCAGGCGCGGCTACGGCGCTGGCCGCGGCGGCCGCGGCGAGGAACTCCCTGCGTTGCATGAACGAAGTGTCGCACACGGATCACGGCGTCATCTCGACCGAGGCCACCCACGGCTCGTTGAGAGCGCCCCACCGCACCAGCACCCGATACCGGGGCTTCGGCAATTCGCCCCCGGCAGCGAACAGATAGGAAGGCGAAGAGAGTTGTCCCAGATTCTTGAGTTTCGCCCGGTGCCCGTCCGGGATCTCCAGACGCGCGGGCAGGATCGAGTGGATACGCCCGTACCGCGGGTAACCGGCGTGCCCCGGCTGGATCCAGTACGGATTCTGCCACCGGATCTCACAGCGGAGAACCGCGTATCGCGAACGATCCGGGTACTGTGCGGCGAGCGGGCCGGCATCGCGAGCCGCCCCTACCGGGATCAGGGCGGATGCCTGTTCCACCTGGCGAGGGCTCGCGGGTGTTGGTAGGCGACTCTGCAATCTCTGGCGTTCCTCGATTAACTGGAGCCGCGTCGCTTGCCATTCGTCGCGGGCCGCTCCGCCCAACTCGAACGCGGCGTAGGCCACACGCGTGGGTTCTCTCCAGCGCCCCTCGGTACGGGTTGGCCGGGTGTCGAACCCCAACTCGGCCATCCTGCGTTCGTCCAGCCAGGGATACCCGCGGTTCTCGTAGTCGTTCCCGGCGAACGTCAACAGAAGGGCCGGTTCACCGCCATCGTCGCGTGCGGGGAAATACTGAAGCTCGCGCTCGGTCAGCCAAAGCTCCGAGGTCACGGCCGAACGGTTCCGGTAGACATGAATGCCGATCGAAGCATTCGTCAGAACGGCGACGGCGGCGGCCGCCCACAGCAGGGGGCGACTCCTCATGCCGTGCTCTCCTCTTGAATGCGTCCACGCAACCGCTTGAACAAGGCGATCAATCCTACGGCGAGCAGGCCCAGGCTCAGGAAGAAGACATAGCGCGGCAGCAAGTCCCACAGCCAGTGCGTCCATCGGATGAGCAGGAAGAGGGCCAGCGTCGTGGATCCAAGGTTGACGAGGACCGCCGACCCGCGTTCCACCCCCCTCCAGATGGCCAAGGTCGCCACCACGCAGCCAACCACCTCGTACAGCCGCTCGACATTCCTCGGTTCCATCTCCAGGTAGCTCAGGCGGCCGTTGAGCGAGAGGAACACGACGGTGACCAACGCCGGCAGCGCGCCGATCAATTCATAAACAGGAACGAACTCGGGAAACCGGCGATGCGCAATCAACTGGCCTGCCAGAACGACGGCAATTCCGCAGAAGAGCACTGGCTCCGGCCGGTCCAACACCTGTTCCCAGGCCAAGCCCCGCATACGGGTCACGATGGCGCAGACGAAGGCGCCGGCCAGCGCCAGCCCCGCGGCGAGCATCAGCCGGATGCCCAGGGCATACGCCGCCAGCAGCGCAAACGCTCCCCACACCAACAGCGCGTTGGGGGAGGAGGCGATGTTGAACGCCGAGCCGATAACGATAGTGCCGGTGATCAGCGCGGCGAGGGCGACCAGGGACAATAGAGCCGCATAGTACAGGGTTCGCTCCCGGCGTGCCGCCCACGCCGCGCCCGCCAGAGCAGCCAGGGGCGCGGCCGTGAGGATCGCCCACCGGACGGGCAGCGCCAGGTACCCCCAGATTTGGATGAAGAAGAAAAAGACGGCCAGGCACAGCGCCAGTCCACCCAGTGCCGTCGCGATCTGCATGCCGAGCGAGATCCGCTTCTGCGATGTCGAGGTATCGACGTCGAACTGCTGGCCAAGGGCGGCCAGCGTTGCGTCCAGATGAACGTCCAGCCGCGCCTGCTGCTCGGGGGTCAGTTCCAGCCCGCCCTCACGGCCCAGTTCGGCCAGTTCGTGGCGGAACAGGCGTATCCGGTCCGCGCGGGCCTGAGCCTCGCGCTGGCTCGAATAGGGCTGCATGTCGATGAGCCCATTGTAGCGCCGCACATCACATTTACACGACTCCTCGATGGGTGCTATCCTAAGTGTTTTGTTTTCATGCGAACAGTCGACCTGATACAGCGGAAACGCGACGGCGAAGAACTGACCCGCGAGGAGATCACCTTTCTGGTGGATTCCTACACGCGCGGTGAGCTGCCCGACTATCAAATGTCCGCCTTCCTGATGGCGGTGTTTTTTGCGGGAATGACCGATCGCGAACTCAGCGCGCTGACCGAAGCGATGACCGCTTCCGGCCAGACGCTGGATCTCTCTTCGATTCCCGGGCTCAAGGTGGACAAGCACTCTACGGGCGGAGTGGGTGACAAGACCAGCTTGATCGCCGCACCTCTTGCGGCCGCCGCGGGCGTGATCGTGCCGATGATTTCCGGCCGAGCGCTCGGGCATACCGGTGGTACCCTCGACAAACTGGAATCCATCCCCGGCTTCCGGACGCAATTGAGCATCGAAGAATTTCGAGCGCAGTTGTTGCAACATGGTCTGGCTTTTATCGGGCAGACCGAGGAAATCGCCCCCGCGGACGGAAAACTGTACGCGCTTCGCGACGCCACCGCGACCATCGAATCGATCCCCCTCATCGCTTCCTCCATCATGTCGAAGAAGCTCGCCATCGGCCTGGATTGCCTGGTGCTGGATGTCAAGGTCGGGGCCGGCGCCTTCATGAAGCGGCAGGTGGACGCCCGTAAACTGGCGCAGGCCATGGTCGGCATCGGGCGGCGGATGGATCGCCGCATACAGGCCCTGATCACGGACATGAATCAGCCGCTCGGGTTCGCCATCGGCAACGCGCTCGAGGTGATGGAGGTCTCGCAGACCCTCCAGAACGCTGGTCCGGATGATCTCACCAGGCTCTCCCTGGAACTGGCCGCGCGCATGATCTTCCTGGGCAAGAAAGCGGGCTCGCTCGAAGAGGCTCGTGACATCGCGCAGCGCCGGTTGGTCGACGGCGCCGGATACCGGAAGCTCAAGGACGTCGTGATCGCCCAGGGGGGCGACGCGCGCTGCCTGGACAAGTTCGAACTACTTCCTAACGCCACGGGCGTGCGGGAGATCACCTCGCCACGCGCCGGATATGTTTCGGCGATCAACGCCGAGGATATCGGCCGCGCTTGCGTGATGATCGGGGCCGGCCGCGACCGCAAGGACGACGCGATCGACCCGGCGGTGGGCGCGATCCTGGAAGTGAAAATTGGCGACCGGCTGGATGCCGGCGCGATCCTCTGCCGCTTGTATTACACACGCGAAGACCGGGTGGAGGAAGCCGCCGAAATGGTGGAAGACGCCTTCCGCATTTCGGCGCAGAAGCCCGACGCCCGCGAAACCATTCTCGAAGTCGTCGGATAACCGGAGTCCGGCCATGGGGCGGTTCAGCGGACTCCTTGGGTTGGCCGTCATTCTGGCTGTGGCGTGGGCGTTCTCGTCGAACCGCCGCGCCATCCAGCCCCGTGTCGTGCTGTGGGGCCTGGGTTTGCAGTTTGCCTTTGCTCTGCTGGTCCTCAAAACCGGCTTCGGCGTCATCTTCCAGACGATCGGAGCGGGCGTCAATGCCATGCTGCAATACGCCGAGGTGGGAAGCGAATTCCTGTTCGGACCCCTCGGCGCCAAGAGCGGGCCCTTCGGCGTGATCTTCGCCTTCCAGGTTCTGCCCATCGTCATTTTCATTGCATCCTTCTTTTCCATCCTCTATTTCCTGGGCGTAATGCAGTGGATCGTCAAGTGGATGGCGGTCGGCATGCAAAAGGTGATGGGGGCGAGCGGCGCCGAATCGCTCAACGTGGCTGCCAGCATCTTCATGGGTCAGACCGAGGCGCCCCTGACCATCCGGCCGTTCCTAGCGGGAATGACGCGGTCTGAACTGTTCACCGTCATGACCAGTGGCATGGCGCACGTGTCCGGCGCCGTCATGGCCGCCTATGTGAAAATCGCCGGCGTCGAGATCGTTCACCTGCTGACAGCCGTGATCATGACCGCTCCGGCCACGATCATGCTGGCGAAGATCCTGATCCCGGAGACCGACACCCCGGCGACCGCGGGACGCGTCGAGATCAAGGTCGAACGGACCGCCGTGAATGTGATCGATGCCGCCGCCCAGGGCGCGGGCGAAGGTCTTCATCTGGCGTTGAACATCGGCGCCATGCTGATCGCGTTTCTTGCCCTGATCGCCATGGTCAACGGCATTCTCGGATGGGTGCACGTCATGCCGATGATGGGCTGGCTCCCCGATTCGCTCCAGAAGATCTTCGGGTATCTGTTTGCGCCGGTCGCCTGGCTGATGGGAGTGTCCTGGAAGGACGCCTTCTCCATCGGCAACCTGCTGGGCACGCGCCTGGTGCTGAACGAATTCGTTGCCTTCCTGCAATTGGCCCCGCTCAAATCGCAACTCGATCCCCGTTCTTTCGTGATCGCCACCTACGCCCTCTGCGGATTCGCCAACTTCAGTTCCATCGCTATTCAGATCGGGGGCATCGGGGCCCTGGCGCCGTCACGGAAGTCTGACCTCGCCCGGCTTGGCCTGCGCGCCGTGGCCGCCGGGTCGATGGCCAACTTCATGTCGGCCTGCATCGCCGGAATGTTGTTATGATCCACCGCGCGGCGGAGTTCATCCGGGAACGGATTGCGGACCGCCGTCCCGCCGTGGCTGCGATCCTCGGCAGCGGCCTGGGAGCGTTCGCCCGTACGCTGTCTTCCGCGGTCGAAATCCCGTATGACGTGATTCCAGGTTTCCCGGTCTCTACCGCCGTCGGCCACGCCGGTGCGCTGATCGTCGGCGGGATCGGCGGGGTGGACATCGCGGTTATGTCAGGCCGTGTACATCTATATGAAGGCTACACGCCGCAACAGGTTGTTTTCGGTGTGCGCGTGCTCAGCCGCCTGGGTGTCCGGTCGCTCGTGATCACCAATGCCGCCGGCGGCATCAACCTCTCGTTCAGCCGTGGCGGACTGGTCCTTCTTTCCGATCACATCAATTTGCAGGGGACCAATCCCCTCATCGGCCCGAATGACGATTCGCTGGGGCCGCGCTTCCCCGACATGAGCGAGGCCTACCCGGCGCGGTTTCGCGAGATCGCCCGCCAGGAGGCGGCGGAACTCGGCGTGACTCTCCAGGAAGGGGTCTACGCGGCGTTACTTGGCCCCAGCTACGAAACGCCCGCGGAGATTCGCTACCTGCGGGCCATCGGCGCGGACCTGGTGGGCATGTCGACCGCGCCGGAGGTGATCGCAGCGAACCATCTCGGTATGGGGGTGCTGGGCATTTCCTGCGTCACCAACATGGCGGCGGGAATCCTTCCCCAGAAGATCAACCACGTGGAAGTGCTCGAGACGGGAGCGATGGTGCGGGATACCCTGGCTGCGCTTCTGTCACGCGTATTGCCTCGCCTGGCGAAGGAGACCGGTGAGTGAGGCGGCGGCCGTCGCGCGATTGATCGAGGCGGCCCTCGCCGCGCGGGAACACGCTCATGCGCCGTTCTCCGGCTTCAAGGTCGGCGCCGCGATCGAGGCTGCCGGCGGGCGCGTCTATACCGGCTGCAATATCGAGAACGCGACGTATGGCCTGACCTTGTGCGCCGAACGCGTGGCCGTATTCAAGGCCATGTCGGAAGGGGAGCGGAACTTCGTGCGGGTGGCCGTGGTCGCCGACACCGACCCGCTGACGCCTCCGTGCGGCGCGTGCCGCCAGATCCTGAGCGAATTCTGTGGGAACGCCGAGATCATCCTCGCCAATCCTGGAGGACGCATTGAAACTCACTCCATCCTGGATCTGTTTCCGTCGCCTTTTGACCAGCGTTTCTTCCGCGGCTGAAGTGCCGCCGGGCGACGCATTTTGCCGCCCGGCGGGTACGCAGGCCGGACAGGGCGGAAAGCGCCGGCCGCCACAAAACCTCGCCCGACGCAGCGCGAAGGCCAAGGCAACCCACTGGCTGACGTTCGGGGCTGCGATCGGGGCCACACTGCTTTTCGGCGCCCTCATGGCAGCCGCTTCGGCGGAACCCGCCGATCTTCTGATCACCGCCCGCTACGTCGTGACGATGGACGCCCAACGGCGCCTGATCGAGGACGGCGCCGTAGCGGTGCGGGGCGACCGCATCGCCGCCGTTGGTCCGCGCGAGGAACTCGAGAAGCGGTTCCAGCCGAAGCGCATCCTCCGGCGCCCGGAGTCCCTGATTGCCCCCGGGTTGATCAACACGCACACGCATGCCGCCATGTCGCTGTTCCGCGGCATTGCGGACGACCTGCGCCTCCAGGACTGGCTGGAGAAGTACATTTTCCCGGCCGAAGCCAAAAACGTGACCGCCGACTTCGCACGGTGGGGGACTCGCCTTGCCTGCGCCGAAATGCTGTTGTCCGGCACCACCACCTTCACCGACATGTATTATTTCGAGGACGTGGTGGCGGAGGCGGCGCGGGAAGCCGGAATGCGCGGCGTGCTGGGCGAAACCGTCATCGGTTTCCCCGTCGCCGACGCAAAGTCCCCCCAGGATGCTTTGGCTTATGCGGAACGGTTCATCCGCAGGTTCGCCAAAGACCCCCTGATCACCCCGGCCGTGGCCCCACATGCCTTATATACGAACTCCGACGAGTCCCTGAGGGCGGCCCGCGCCCTGGCCAATCGGTACAAGGTCCCGCTGCTGATTCATGTCTCGGAAACCCGCCGGGAAAACGAGGACATCCTCAAACAGCGGGGACAGTCGCCCATCCAGGTGCTGGAGTCGCTGGGATTGTTCAATGGTCGCACCCTGGCCGCGCACGTGGTTTGGGCCTCCGAGGCGGATCTCGCCATCCTCGCAAAACGCGGAGTCGGCGTCGCCCATTGCCCTTCGAGCAACATGAAGTTGGCGAGCGGCGTCGCCCCGGTGGAACGGATGCTGGCCTTGAACATCGCGGCCGGCCTTGGCCCGGACGGCCCCGCGGGCAGCAATAACGATTTCAATCTCTTCGAGGAGATGGACTTGGCGGCTAAACTCCAGAAGGTTACCTCGGGAAATCCACAGGCGCTGCCGGCGCGCCGGGCCGTCGAGATGGCTACGATCTTCGGAGCCCGAGCACTGGGCCTCCATGCCTCCATCGGCTCTCTCGAGCCTGGCAAACGGGCTGACCTGATCACGGTTCGCCTGGACGCGCCCCACGCGATGCCCTTGTTCGACGTCTATTCCCACCTGGTATATGCGGCCAAAGGCAGCGACGTGGAGGATGTTGTCGTAAACGGCCGGATGGTCGTAGAGGGCCGAAAGCTTCTCACCCTGGACCTGGACGCCATTCGCGAGAAAGCCCGGCAGTACGGCACCCGAATTCGGAAATCGTTGGCGGGACAGTGACTTAGGCCTGGGTCTAAAGTTTTGGGCGTGAATCGCCGATAGAACCCACGGGAGGGAGCGGTACGGCCCAAGCACGTCTCTGCTCGGGAAACTCAGGTAAATACTCTATAAATACCGACGTAATTCTTACGACTGCAACTTTAGTACCAAACTGGCAATTCCTTTAGGGCCGCTAGTACTTCGTACCAATTGTACCGGCATAAATTAGGCATTAAGATGAATCCTGACGAGTTTTCAAGACACGAGGAGAACAACGTGAAGCGGAACCCAAACCCGGAGCGTGCCGCCTCCCAGCGCGGATCGTACGCCGTGGAAGCGGCATTGGTCCTGTTGCCGTTTTTCGCCATGATCTTCGCGATTATCGACTATTCGATGGTGTTTTTCCTCCAGGGCACATTCAAGCATGCCGCTCGCGAAGGCGTTCGCTTTGCCATCACGCAGCGGACCCTCGGGGCGGCGACGCAAGGCTCATCGATCAAGCAGGTGGTGCAGAAGCATTCCATGGGCTTCCTGAATGGAACCGGCGGCGCGGAGAAGATCTCCATCAAGTTCTACAACTCCAAGACGCACGCCGAAATGACAGGGGTCGCAAAGAACGGAGCGGGCAACATTGTCGAGGTGACGATTTCTCCATGCGAGAAGCCTGACCAATCGGACTGCTACCGGTGGAGTTGGATGGCGCCATTGTGGCGGCTGTCGGCTCCGATGACGCTCCGTGCGCGCTCTTCGGATCTGATGGAGCCGCCCAAGGGCGGAATTCTGCCAACGTTTTGAGGTGGAGGCGGAGATGAGAATCGGGAAACGCCGTCGCGAATCCGGCAACATCATGATGGAGTTCGCATTGATCAGTGTGCTGGTCGTGCCGATGATGCTAGGCATCATCTGGGGCGGATTCACCATTGGCCGCGGCATTCAGTCGAGCCAGATTGCGCGCGATACCGCGCATATGTTTGCCAAAGGAGTGGATTTCAGCTCGCAGAACTGCTCTGCCGACGTGTCGAGTTGCAACCAGCACCTCATTGTCCGCCTCGCGTATGGAACGGGGATGACGCGGACGAGCGGTAACGGGGTGGTGATTCTCTCCAAGATCGCCAAGGTCTTCCAGGAGGACTGTGACGCGGCCGCCCTCACGGCCGGACAGTGCGTGAACAAAGGCCACACGATCTTTACCTGGCGTGCCGTCATCGGGAATGCCTCGCTGCGAACGAGCAATTTTGGCACTCCCACCCCCAGCCTGATCAATCTGGACAATTCGATCAAGGACCAACTAATCGATACGGGCGCGCAAGCCCATAGTTTTGATACGGTATTGGCGCTGGAGAGGGGGGATGTCGCCTACGTGGTAGAGACTTACCTGCAAACCCCTGATTTGTGGGGCGGCCAGAGAGGCACCTATTCTTATGCTGTATTTTAACCCGCGGGCGGCCCTGCCGGGCGAGGTGCGATCAAATCGAAAGCGGAGGAGTTGAGATGAAGCCAGCGAACCTGAATAAGCGGAACAGAGGCTATATTCTGCTGTTTTTTGTAATGGCGACCATCGTCCTGTTTCCGATCACGGGACTGGCCGTCGACGTGGTCTTGTTGTACTTCGTCAAGGCTCGCCTTGTCTCCGCGGTCGATGCGGGTGCCTTGGCTGGTGCGCGATCGCTGTCTCGCGGCGGCAACTTCGACCTGCAGAAACAAAACGCCATTGACACTTCCAAGAAGTTCTTCAACGCCAACTTCCCGAAAGGGTACCTCCTGACGGACAAGACCGGCCCTGTGATAGCCGTCGATGTGCAACAGACGGCTGATCGCACGCGCACCGTCACGATCAATGCCACCGTCGGGGCCCCGCTCTATTTTTTGCGCCTTCTGAGTTCCTATAACGTTCCGGTCGCGGCCATCGGCCAAACCTCGCGCCGGGACGTCAACATCATGATGGTAGTGGACCGAACGGGTTCGCTGGAAAACGTTGGTGCCTGTGACGATGTCATCGCGGCCAGCATCGGGTTTGCCGACAAGTTCTCTGAAGGAAACGACTTTCTCGGGCTGGCGACCTTTGCCAAGTCCTCGAGGGCCGACGTTCCGCTGACAAACGTCAACTTCAAGCAACTGGTAAAGAACACGCTCACCGGGATGCTATGCCAGGACTATACCGGCGGCGCTCAGGGTATTTCGGTCGGCTTTGACGAACTAAAGGCGAAGAACGACCCTGGTGTCCTGAACGTTATTCTGTTCTTTACAGACGGTATCCCCAACTGCATCACGTGCCTTTGGCCCGTGCGGAAGCAACCCTTCTATACGACCGCCCCGGGTTCGGGAGCAAGCGCCTATAGCCCTTGCACCGACAAGAGCGACAAGGTTGGCTCGATGCGGTCGGAGAACTCTCCGATGTACGGGATCTACATCAAGGACGCGACCGGGTCCCCGAATCCTAAAGACCCTGGTGTGGTATCTGCAACGGCAAGCAATTGCGCGTTTGTCGGCAATCAGACTTCCGTCACCACCGACTTCTCCTACCTACCGGACAACGATTACTACGGCAACAACCTCAAGACCGGCTTCGGAGGCACGCTAGCACTGAACAGCACAACTCATCGGTCCTACAACTACCCTCCTGTCGGGCGCAAGGTGACGTTGAGCAACACCAACGTTCAAACTGCGTCCGTCAACGCACTGGACAACGCCGGGAACCGTATCCGTAGCGACACGACTCTCAACACCATGATCTTCGCCGTCGGCTTCGGCCCGGACGTCAACGACGACCTCCTCCGCCGTGTCGCCAACGATCCGACGAGTTCGAACTACAACACGGCTCACCAGACTGGCATGTATGTGTTCGCGCCGACTCCCGGAGCGATCAGCGATGCCTTCAGCCGCATCGCCGCCGAGATTCTGCGCATTTCCCTCTGATCGCTGGCCTGCAGTGTCCACACCAACACGGGGCGCGAGTAACCCTCGCGCCCCGTCACAATTTCTGGGATGGCGTTCGCCCGAAGTGGTTCCGGGCGACGTTGTTCGTCGCCCGGAGCTTCTCGTTCCACGACACGCTTTCGACCGCGGGGTTGTACCGCTCGGAAGAATACTTCGCTGGACCTTGGCCGTGCCGTCCGGCGTGTCTCCTTCACACATGAGCCGCCAGGAAGCCCAAGCGGGAGCAAGTCGCGGGGCGTGACACCGCTCTCATGCTCGCGCTGCCTGGGACACCTCCGTCAATGCGTGCTGAACACCTTCTCCTTGACCAGCGTCCTGCAAACCGGACCCTTGCGGATCCGTTTTACGTCTTCCGGAGTAAATACTGTATCGCCCACGAGCAGATCAGCTACCGTGAGGGCCGCCTTGGTCAATCCGGCCTTGGTATGTTCCTTGCTTGCCGTCAGAATGTGGAAGATCTCGTGGCCCACCACGCGGGCGGCCGCCCGGCCAAACAAGCGGTTCCGCTCCTCGACTGGATAGCCCCGAACTTCCGGTGTAATCCGCGAGAGCAGCCGCTCGCAGTCAAGGACGCAAAACGGCAGCACGACCCCGTCGGAGATATGCGCCCAGCCGAGCGTGCTGGGCCCGGGCAGGCCAAAAGGCAAGTCCGCCGCCGAGCACCTCCCCTGGATGCGGACCACGACAATCGCAAATACCGGGTCCGGGACATGGTCGATCCTCCAGTCCGCGGCGATCCCCGCCGACTCCAGCAGACCGCCGACCTCGCCGGTCATGGAGTCCATGAAGGCCGGGTCCATCTCGCCCTCAGGGCGGAGACACAACGTCACAATTGGCGAGAGACGAGGGATCTCCTTCATTTCGGCAACCGTCGTGCCGTCTACGACGGCGCAGAGGGCAAGAATTCGGACAATGGCAAGTCCTGTCCGCGCCCCCAGGCCGGGTTTTGTGTTCATCTGACGTCTTTTCCGTGAGCGTCCCCTATCCGCCACCCCTTACCTCAATCTAGCCGTAGTACGCGGCGTTGACCTCGGCAAAGTGCGCCAACTCGGGCGGGAGATCTTCCAACACGAAAATGGAATTGGTGGGACAAACCGGAATGCAGGCGCCGCAGTCGATGCAGTCTGTCGGGTGGACGTACAACTGGGGCGCTTCCTCGTATCCGTCCTCGTCCTTCTTCGGGTGGATGCAGTCCACCGGACAGGCATCGACGCAAAGATTGTCCTTCGTGCAGGTATCGGTAATTACGTAGGCCATTGTATGAATCTCCTCAGCCGAAGATTGCGGAATAGCGATCCTGACTCACTTCTCATCATGATCAAGGCCGGGAATCCCCGGTGTTCTTCTATCTGAAGCATGTGAGGTTCCACCGCCGGCGTCAAGGGGTCAACTTCGCGCGATGTGCTCGCTGCTCACCACGAGTCCGCTGTCGTCAATCAGGTTGAGATAGAACGCAGTCGCGCCCGAGGGTACGGCCGCCGAAGCGTGCTCCTTTCCCAACGCGGCGGTGGTGGTTTCCCATCGCCGGTGGGGCCACGACCCGCTCTGCGTGGTGAAGTTCAACTCTGCCTTGACGATGGGTCTCTTTGAGTCGAAGCGCGCCCACGCCTCGCTGCCCGTCACGCCCGATGAACGGATGCGCGCGAGTGGGGTACTCTTGTTCAAAACGGACTCGGCGAACGCGTGGATCTCCTTCGGTGCGACTCCCGGCGGGTGCCCGTGCGGCATCCGGACGCGGATCGAAAGCGTTCTCCGGCCCCGCGGCAGCCGGTACGAGCGTTGGTACGAAGAGAGTGGATAGGCGAAATCGTTGGTGCCATTCACCCACAGCATGGGGCAACGCGCGCCCGCCAGGTAGCGCGAGGGGTCCCACAAATCCAGCCAGCGGCGCGCTTTCTCCGCGCCCATCTTCGTGAACGTAGGAACCCAGAACGAATCGTCGCCCAGATACCCGCACCCGTAAACCGGAGCGGCAAAACGGAAGCGCGAATCCACCCCGGCCACGATACTCGTGAGATAGCCTCCCCACGAAATTCCGGTCAACCCGACCCGTTTCGGGTCCACCTCCGGGAACGATCGGATGAGCGAATGCGCCAGGATCGCCGCGATCACCGCGTGATACGTCCACTGGTCTTCCGGCGGCTGATCGATCTGGTCAAACCCTCCCCATCCGGGAGGCCCTCCCATCGCGTGACGCGGCTTCTCGAATTGATACAGCGGCTGCTTGGGATCTGGCTTGCCGTTGGTCGCGCCGCACGTGTCCATCGCGATGGCGGCGTATCCGCGCCGGTTCCACACGCGAACCCACTCGGCGAACGCCGTCCCGCCGCCACCGTGAATCAGCACCATCGCCGGCGCCTTGCTCTTGCCTTCGGGTACGCCGTACCACGCGAACACGCGAGTCGGCTTTCCCTTCCACGGGACGCTGTCAAAGAACAATCCCTTGACTCCTTCCGACCGTTCGTCCTCCGCGGGTTTCCACGTGGGAGGCCGCATCAGCGCTTTCAGGTCCCAAGGAATCTTGTTCGACGCCGCCAAAGCGGCAGGCGCGGCCATCACCGCGCTCAACCATTCACGCCGGGAGTAGTTCACCGTTTTCGATTATGCTGCATCGCCGCGCTCAACGGGATAGACTGTGAATCAACCCCATGAATCGCCGTCATTTTCTGCCCCTCCTGGCCGCGCCCTGGGTCTCCGCCGCCGCTGCCGAACCCGGCTTTACGCCCCTGTTCAACGGAACGAACCTCGAGGGCTGGACCGTCGAGGACGGTCCCCCGACCGCTTTCTTCGTCGATCAGGGCGACGTCGTGATCCACCGCGGGTCCAATGACCCTACCTGGTTGCGGTCGCTGAAAGAGTACGAGAACTTCGACCTTCGCGGCGAGTTCTTCGTCAAGGGCTGGAGCGACTCCGGCCTGCTGCTGCATGCTCCTCTCCACGGAAACCCCATGCAGTCCGGAATGCGGGTCCAGATCTTCCAGGCCAACGACGCTCCTCCCAACTCACAATCGGTGGGAGCCATCTTCCCGCTCGTCGCGCCCAAACTGATCAACGTGCGCAGCAAGGGAGAATGGAACGACTTTCGCATCCTCAGCGATTGGCCGAAACTGCAAGTCTGGATCAACGGCGAGTTGGTGCAGGATCTCGATGTTTCCGCGCACCCCGAGTTGAAGTACCGCTTGCGGCGAGGCTATCTCGGGCTCGTCAATTTGTCCTATCCGGTCCGCTTTCGCAACTTCCGCATCCGGGAACTCCCTTCCAAGGACCGCTGGGACATTCTCTACAGCCAACCCTCCGACTATGAGAAGAACTGGTTCCTCTCCGAGGGTAAGCCCCAACTCGACATCCTCGGCGAAGTGCTCTACATGGACGGCGCCGGGCACATCGCCGCCAAACCGAAGTTCAAGGACTTCGAACTCCAGTTGTACGCCCGCGGCAGCCGCGGCCACAACGGCGGCGTGTTGTTCCGGAGCGAGGGGAAAGGCAATCACGGCGTCCGCTACGAAATCCAGCTTCATCCGGTCGAAGGCGCTCACTATCCCACGGGCTCCCTCTATGGCATTCAACGCGCGCGCTACCCTCGCATCGAGAACGAAAAGTGGTTCCACTTCCACCTTCGGGTGGAAGGGCCGCACTGCCTGGTGCGCATCAACGGCGAGACCGTGTGCGAATACGACCGGCTCGACCGTTTAGAGGAAGGCTACATCGAATTGCAGGCGCACCGGATGGGGTATTGGCTGGAATATAAGCGAGTCCTGGTCAAGAGGCTGGCATGAAGTGGCTGTTGTTGTGGCTCGCCCTGCCGTTGGCGGCGGGCGACCTGCGGGTTGGCCGCGCCGCGGTCAGGATCACCCCTCCCGCCGGCATGCCGATGGCGGGCTACTACAGCATCCGTCTGAATGAAGGCGTTCACGACGACCTGTTCGCCAAGGCGATCATACTGGAAAAAGACGGCGTGCGGGCGGCGTTGGTCGCCTGCGATGTCGTCTCGATTCCCCGGCCGTTCGTCGATCAGGCGCGCGCCCTGATCGAGCGGGAGACCGGCATTCCCGGCGGGAACGTGATGATCTCCGCCACCCACTCTCACACCGGGCCGGAGATGGGCGCGCGCCTGGTGAACGTCGACCCGAAGACCCTGGAGATCGTCAAGCGATACCACTCGGAGTTGCCTGGCCTGATCGCGCGTAGCGTCCGCGAGGCGGCGGCTGGAATGACAGCCGGTCGGGCCTCCGCCGCGGCCGGCCGCGAGGACTCCGTCGCCTTCATCCGCCGCTACTGGATGAAGGACGGCTCCGTCAAGTGGAACCCGGGCAAGATGAATCCGGAGATCGTGCGCCCGGCCGGTGAGATCGACCCTCAGGTCCCGGTGGTGACCTTTGACACTCTCGATGGCAAGCCGCTGGCGACGTATGTCAACTACGCCAATCACCTCGACACTGTCGGTGGGATGCAATTCTCCGCCGACTACCCTTACACCATCGGCCGGATTTTGGGCGAAGTGAAGGGCCCGGAGATGCTCACGCTCTTCACCATCGGCACGGCGGGGAACGTCAACCACATTGACGTCGCCACTCGCACGCCGCAGAAGGGCCACGCCGAGGCGGCGCGCATTGGGGCGATTCTGGCGGGCGAGGTTCTAAGGACGATGCGGCGATTGACGCCGGTCGAGGGACCGTTGCGGGTCCGCGGCGAAACGGTCAACCTGCCGCTCGATCCCATCCAGCCAGGCGATGCCGAACGGGCCGAGCAGGTAATCGCGATGTACGGCCAGCCCGGCGCGCCTGCATTCTACGAACAGGTGAAGGCTTTCAAGGTGAGGGAGATTGCCTCGCGCAACGGCAGGCCGATGGACGCCGAAGTCCAGGTCGTCACGCTCGGGCTCGAGGTGGCCTGGGTGGGTTTGCCGAGCGAAGTCTTCGTTGAGTTGGGCAAGTCGATCAAGCTCCATTCACCGTTTCCTCTCACGATTGTGGTGTCGCTCGCCAACGGTTCGTTCGGGTACATTCCCGACCGCCGCGCCTATCCGCAAGGCGCCTACGAGGTCATCAATACACGCATCGCGAAGGGAGGCGGCGAGATGCTGGTGGACTCCGCCGTGCGGCAATTGATCGAACTGCACCACTAAGCCCGATCCGTGCCGCGATCGTCAGACACCTGTGGCCGAATGAAAAGGTCCGCCGGGCATCCCCGGTGGCTTCACGGCTGCTGAGGAAACAGTGGCCGCATCTCACGGCTCCGAGATCACTTCTCGAGCGACCACCGGACAACCCCCATGTGATACCGCTGGTGCTCGGGAATGCCGCTCGTGTAGTACGCAGTGACGAGCGTTCCGTCGGCCAGTTCCACCGTTGAGGGATACCCGTTGTCGGGCGACTCTCCAAGACGGACAATCGGATACGGAGCCTTCCAGGTCTTACCTTCATCCTCACTCACCCTCACGTTGACCGCCCGATTCCCCTTCTCGCGAACGCCATAGGTCAGCAGAATGCGCCCATCTTTCAAGCGGAGAAGGCTGGCTGGGTGGTGGCTCGGCAGCGTTACGGCGCCCGTGTTGGTCCACGAGCGGCCTTCGTCGGAGGAGGTCAGCAGATCCAATTGGCCGTGCCGATAGGTGCGCGCCGCGGCCAGCCACCGGTCCGGGCTCAGCCGCAGCAGAGCGGTCTCATTGAAATTGTCCTTGCCGAGGACGGCCGCATCACCCCACGACCGCCCATCGTCCCTGCTGTACACGACGTATGCGGTGCCGGCTCGAACCTTGGGCACGGGGCGCGGACCGGTCGCTACCGCCGTGAGCGAGTTGTCGTAGTAGAACGAAGCCGCCAGGGTTTGTCCCGGAAGTTGCACGATGTCCCCGAACGGGATCAGAAAGTCGACGCCCGCGGGCAGCGAAAAGGAATCCGTCCGCGTCCACGTTTTGCCGCCGTCGCGGGAACGGCTGGCCACCAACGGCAGGATGCGGTCGCTGCCGCGGTCCAGTCTGGTTCCGGAAACCACGACCACCAGCGAGCCGTCATGGGCGATGCCCGCCGCGTGATTCAGCCGGGTCGAGTTGGGATCGTGCGGAACCGGAACTCCCGCGAGTGTCCACAGCTTGCCGCCATCCCGGCTGGTCCACACTTCCACGTGCCCCGGGTCCCTCCCGTGACTGGGCTGGTTGTACAACACGGCCGCGATCGTTCCGTCCGGCAGCAGCTTGAGGTTGGGCCAGGCGCAGACGTTATCGACTGCGATATAGCGTTCACCTCCCAGAGCAAAGAGCAGCGAAGTCAGCAGCAGGGTTTTCATGGCTACCTTAAGCGTCTACCAATAGAACTTGAGGCCAAGCTGGTTGACCCGCGGATCCGTCTGAGTGGAGAACACACGGCCAAACTGCGGGTTCTCCACCGAAGTGTTCGGGTTCGCAAAATTGGCGTGATTGAACGCATTGAACGACTCGAAGCGGAACTCGAATCGCATCCGTTCGTTGACATGGAAGCTCTTCAACAGCGACAGATCCCCATTGAAGATCCCGTTTCCTTGTAGCGCATTGGGCGGAGTGTTGCCGATCCGCTGGGGTTGCGCCGGGTGAACCGCCGTGTTCAGCGGCCAGTCGAACGCGGCGCGGTCCCATCGCGGAGAGTTGAGCCCGCTGCCGCCGAGAAATGGATCTCGCAGCCGGTCCGGACGGCAGGTCATGAAGAAGGCGATGTTGCAGTTGGCCGCCGCAATCGAGGAATTGAGGTAGAAGCCGGTCCGTGCGGTGAAGATGCCGGCGAACTGCCAGCCGCCCAGGATCGCGTCTGTGACTCCAGACCAGCCCGCGCCAAGGGCTTTACCCTTGCCAATGGGAAGTTCATACGTGAAGTTCCCCACGAAGCGGTGAGGCATGTGGTCGGTCGAGTAGCCGGACTCCAGCCGGAGGTTCCCAGGATACTGCGGTACCGCGAGATTACTACTCTGAATCCGGCCACCGCCGTAGGTGAGCGTCTTGCTCAAGGTGTAGCTGGTTCGGAACGTGAGGCCGTGCGACAGCCGCTTCTCCGCGCTGAGAAGCAGAGCGTGGTAGGTCGCGCTGGCGCCCGAACTGAACCCGGCGACGCGGCCCCACTTGGGGAAGGGGATGCGATTCGCCAACGGCGAAGCCGCCGGGGGAGCCCAGTTGTAGTCGAACAGATTCTCGGCGTGATTTGTTCGTGAACCCAGGTATTGAGCCTCCAGAACAAAGGACTGGCCGATACTCTGTCCCAAACTGAGGCTCCACTGCATCGTGTAGGAGTCCAGGTACTTTGACTCAACCGGCGAAAGGACACCAAACGTTGCCGACTTCAGCGCTTGCTCCACGGGGACCCCGGCCTGCCCCGCGTAGCTGAGCGTCGGCCTCACCGGATCGGAGGCGTACGTCGGCCAGAGTTGTGCAGGCGGGCCGGTTAGCCCGTTCTGCGCGAAGTTGCTGATCTGCGAAGCGCCATAGTAGAAGCCGAATCCGCTGCGGATCACCGTCGCGTTCGAGCCCAGGGGCCGCCACGCCAGACCGACACGGGGCGCGAAGTTGTTGCGATCGGGCCGGAAGATCGTCTCGCGGTCGAGTTTCCCCAAGGGCAGATCGGGCCTGAATTCGCGGTACCAGGCCTCCGCGGTCGTGTTGTGGCTCGGGAACCGCAGGCCTCCGATCGCGGGATCGAACAGGGGCGTGAAGCCCAGCACCTCCCGCGGCGATGAGTTGTATTCATAGCGGAGGCCGAGATTCAGCGTCAGGCGCGGACTGATTCGCCAATCGTCCTGGGCATAAAGGAAGGTGTGTTGCATTTGGAAGTCGCCCGGCTGATTCGGAGCCAGCTTCAACAGCGAGCTTGCGGGAATCCCGAGCAGGAAATCGGCGAAGCCGTCGCCGGTGAACTGGCCGCTGAACGTGTAGTTGCCGTTCGAGTGGATTCCGATGTTGATATCGGTGCGGGCGCGGCGGTAATCGGCTCCGAACTTCAGGGTGTGACCTCCCCGGATCAGCGTGATGCCGTCGTACCACTGAAACGTATCGACGGTGATGAAAGTCGGTTGGGGTTCGCCGATTGCCGAAATCGAAGTACGGGCGAGCCCGATCGTTTGGGGGAAGCCGGTGTCAAACCCCACCCGCGGGGCGAAGGGCATTCCGAGGTTGGCGGCGATGGGATTGCCCGTGTTCTGGCCGCGCAGCTTGCTTTCGGAACGGATGAAATTGAATCGGGCCTCGTTCAGAAAAGTCGGTGTGAAGCTGCTGGTGAGTCCCACAACCAGCCCGTGGAACTGCTGCGGTTGAACGGTTCCACCCACGTTTGCAAACGTGCCCGGCGTGATCCGATCGACGCTCTGGATTCCGTACCGTCCCATCAGGTCGTGTTTCTCCGACAGCCGGTGATCGAAGCGGACAAGGTACGCGTCGAAGTCGTCCCGGCTGGAGATATTCAACTGATAGTTCTGCAACGGCGTGGCGGGGTTGTTTGGCTGTGGATAGAACCCCGCGATCCCCGCCGAGATCGGATTCAGGCGGTTGCCCGGGATCACTGCGTTCGGGAAAGGCTGACCGCTTGTCGGATCCGTCAAGGCCTTTCCCAGGGAAGACAGATCGCCCGTTCGCTGGGTCGTGGAGGGGACCGCGGCGGTGCGGAACAATCCTCGCCGCACCCGGTTCAGTTCAAAATTGCCGAAGACGAACGTCCGGTTCTTGCCGTTGTAGATTTTCGGCAGCAGGATCGGTCCTCCGGCCGCCACGCCGAACTGATTTCGCCGTAGGGGGGCGATGGTCTGGTTCGGCTGGAGGAAGAAGTTCCGCGCATCGAACACGTTGTTTCTCACGAACTCCCACGCGGCGCCGTGAAACTCGTTGGTTCCCGAGCGGGTGACGACGTTGATCACCGCTCCGCCGCCTCCGAACTCGGCGGAGTATTGTCCGATCTGCATTCGGAACTCGCGGACCGCGTCCACCGAGGGCGCCAGGTTGTACGAGTGGTTGAACCCCTCCCGATTGTCGACGCCATCCAGTTGATACACGTTGTACTCGGCCGGCATTCCCGCGGCCGACGGAGCGAGTCCCTTGTTAAACGATCCCCCCTTGGCGCCGCCGCCCTGCGCCTCGTTGATCCCACCGCTGAGCAGGGTCAGTTCCATGAAGTTGCGGCCGTTCAGGGGCAGATTGACGATTCGCTCCCGATCGATAAGATTCCCGATCTGCGGGCTTTCGGTTTCGAGCAGCGGCACGGTGGCATGCACGCTCAGCGTCTCGGTCACTTGCCCCAACTCCAGCCGAAGATCGACGCGAGCGCGCTGTGCCACCTCGAGCACGATTCCGGTGACCTGCGCCGTTTTGAACCCTTGTCGTTCAGCCTCTACCCGATACGGCCCCGGCGGGAGCGCCGGAATGAGGTAGCTCCCGCTCGCATCGCTTGTGGTCTCCCGGACCAGGTTGGTCACCGCGTTGAGCACACGGATCCTGGTTTCGGGAATCGGCGCGCCGGAGGGGTCCCGCACGACGCCGGTCATCGTGGCGGTGACAATCTGTGCCATCGAACGGCACGGGAACAGGCACAGAGCAACGCACGCGGCAACAAGAAGACGAGTCATTTGCGGCACTCCATTCGTTCGATTGTAGACAATCCGATTTGGGGTGATTGTATTTGCGTCGACCCCGCTTTGTCAAATAAAATGAAAAAGCTACGGGTGGACACCGGCCAGGCGGCTGCCGCATCGTATCACTTGAATCGGATGATCTGGAGCAGATGATGCCAGCCTCGCCAGTAGCCCGGACGCGCGTCCTTCGCAAAACGCAAGTGGAACAGGTGGCGGAGTTGATCTCCGCCGGAATTCTTGGGGGGACAATCCCCCCCGAAACCAGGCTGGTGGAAACGGCTCTGGCCGAGCAATACGGCTGCACCCGTCATGTGATCCGCGAGGCCCTGCATGTGCTCGAAGCGGGAGGACTCGTGGCCGGCGATGCGTTTCGAGGCCGCTGGGTGCGTCGCTACCGGGGGCGGGAAATCGAAACCCTGATGGTCATGCGGATCGCCCTCGAGTCCGGCGCCGCCGCCCTGGCGGCGTATCGCGTGACGGCCGAGGACGCGCAGTCGCTGGCGCAACTGGCCACGGTGGAGAACCATCGCCTCCTGACCTATGCCGATCTGACGCGCTGGGATCGGGAAGTGCACCGTGCGATCTGGCGCATCGGTGTCGATCCGTTGATGATCGAACAACTGGAACGCCTCATTCATCCGTTCATGCAAACCGCAATGGAAGTGAGCGAGGCGTCGAGCGGCAATAGCGCGCGGCAGCTCGAAATCCAGTTGGAGCGCGAGGGCGAAGACAACCCGGGCTCCCATCGCGCGTTGGTGAAGGCCATCGTAAGCCGGGATTGCATCGCCGCTCGTGAAACAATGATCATGCACCTGCTGGCCTACGGCACCAGCGTGTTTTCTCAGGAACTCTCCAACGTGTTGCGCGCTGCGTTCCCGAGTGTGCCCGCGGTGGTCGCCCGCGCTTCGTCGGGTTCCTGACCAACGGGGCCAAAAACTCTAGTCGCCGGGAATCACCGGCAGAAGAATGTGGGAGGGGCGGGCCGCATCGTGGTAGACGGTCTGATGGGCCACCCGGATCTCGTCATCAAGGCCGTGCGGCTTGCCGGTATTCGGATTCCGGTCGTAGTGTGGAAAGTCGCTCGACGAAATGTCCACCCGGATCCGGTGACCCTTCAGGAATACCAGGCTGGTGGGTTGCATCTCGATCGTCAGCTTGTACACCATCCCCGGTTCCATCAGGGAGGGCGATTCGAAAGAGTCGCGATACCGGACCCGCAGGATGCCTTCGGAGAAATTGAACGCCCGGCCATCCGGATAAACATCCACCAGCCGCGCGGTGAAATCCGTGTCAGGGGCTGAAGACGAAATGTAGAGTTGCACCGTCAGCGGACCGGTGACCTCCAGGTCCTCTTCAAGGACGGACGACGTGTAAACCAGCACATCGTCGCGCTGCTCGTTCTCCCGTTGGTCGAAAGGCCCGGCGAGTTGGTTGAGGTCCCCGATGCCGGGAATCGAGTAGGAGAAGTTGCCGCCCCGCTCCCACACCGGGTTGGCGGGATCGTACACGAACCGGTCGGGAGTCTCGTCGAGCGGAGGAGACGTGCTGAGGACGCCGTCGCCGCCGGCCGAGTTGGCGTTCCCGTTGCTGTGCAAGTAGAACTCGGTAAACCGTGTTCGAGCCAAAGGCCACTCATGCTCGTTCCGCCAGACGTTGGCGCCCATGACGAAGATCCGGATCGGCGGCTCTTCCATGATTCCGTTGTCGATGCCTTTTAGCCAGTAATCGAACCATCGCAGCGAAAGATCGAGCGGCGCGTTGTGGCCCATCAGGTTCTCGATCGTGTCGATCACGGCCTCCGGACCGAAGTCCAACTCGCCTGTTTGGCTCGACCGGCTGATCCCGTGCGGCCAGGGGCCGATCAGAATTCGCTGGCTCCTCCGTACCTTCTCATCCCGGGCATGCGTCCGGACGCCCGTGAACGCCCGAAACGCAGCCGCGGGGTACGCATCGAACCAGCCCCCGATGTTGTACACGGGCACGTCGATGCTGGCGAATTTGTCCTCCACAGTGATCGTTCGCCAATAGTCGCCGTAGTCGGGATGAGCGATCCAGTCGCGGATGAAGCGATTCTCCGCGCCGGTCGCGACCCGGTCCATCTCGATCAGCGGAAGAAACCCGAATAGCCGTCGCCAGTCATAGAGGTCAATGGGCTGCCTGGTCTGTCCGGTAGTGCTGAAGCCCCACACGTGGTTCAGCGCAAGCTGATACGCTCCCTGCACGTATTCGTTGCCCCAGATCCAGCCGTCGATCGGCGTCACCGAAGGCATCATCGCCGTCAGGTGCTCCGTGCTCTCGAGCGCCCCAAGCCACTGAACCATGCCGAGATACGACCCGCCCACGGTTCCGATCCTGCCGTTCGACCAGGGCTGCGCTGCGATCCACCGCCGGGTATCGACTCCGTCGGCCACCTCCTGGTGCCAGGGGTAGAAGTCGCCATCCGAGTCGTAGCGGCCGCGGCAGTCCTGCGCGACGTAGACGTAGCCGTGGCTGGCGAAGACAAGGCCTTTCTCGGCCAACGGCATGTTGTCGTAGGGGGTGCGGACCAGGATGACCGGGAACGGTCCCGGCCCGTCTGGAGAATAAATGTCCGCCGAGAGGGTAACCCCGTCCCGCATCGGAATCCTACGGTCGAGGTCGATGGTGACACCCGGCACTTTGCTGTAACGTCCTCGGAAATCATCGGCTGCGGGCAAGGGTCCTCCACGGAAACAAAGCTAAACTGTATCGCACACAGACTCATTCCAGCCGCTGGCAGCATGCCGGTGTCTGGCACTGGACAACCTCGGTGGTCACCCCAAAACCGGCCAGTTGTGGTCACCAAAAATCCGGCCAGTCAGAACCACATGGGCAACGACAATGGTGATGCGCGGCGCGAGGGGGAACCGAAGGGTCCATGGGATGGCAGAGAGGCGTTAAATCCCAGGGGTTTGGGGACGGAGTCCCCATCTAGAATGGTACGCTTCCTTGGTCTTTGCGAACGGTGGCCGCACGCTGCATCCCAAGGCCCACAACTGGCCGGATTTTTAGTGACCACAACTGGCCGGATTGAGGTGCCCCCTGAGGCTGGACAAACCGGCCTTTGCCTCCTGGCCATCACCAGAGTTCGTTTCCACTTTCAGGTTACGGGTCGCCCTGGCGGGAGTTGTAGACGATTCCGCGCAACAACTGAAGGGTCACCATTCCATGGACGACTGTCGTGGCGTGGGCCCCGCCGCTGGATGATCCCAATCTTCAGTACGCTGTAATCCAATCTCGGCTCTGGGGGTGTAGGATCATGCAGAGGAGGGTTCGCTGTGCAACGAAGAAGCGCCCGTGCGGGCATCGCCGCCATCCTTGCTCTGGCTGGACTTGGATACTCTGCATGGCGTTTCGTTCTTGACCGAAGCGATCGATCGTGCGGTGCCTGCAGCCGGCGTGTACACTCCCATATGAAGACAGTGGCCATGGTGGATGGCAAACGTGGCGTCTACTGTTGCCTGGCCTGTGCACTTACCGAAGAAAAGCAGTCTGGGCGGAGGGTCCAAGTGGTTGAGACGACGAACTTCCTCGCCAATGACCCGTTGAATCCGGAGAACAGTTACGTGGTCCGGAATAGCGACGCGAACCCCTGCCTCCAGCATCATCCTGCGGTCGGCGAAAACAACCAGCCGCTCGAAGCGCGCTTCGACCGCTGCGCTCCGAGCGTGCTTGCATTTCAGGATCAGAAAGCGGCCCGGGCTTTCGCCAGCAGGCACGGAGGTCAAGTCTTGAGATTCTCCGACTTCGCCTCCGAGTTTCAACGATAAGTCGAGCGCTACTGGGCCGATTCGACTTTCTCGATCGCGATAGCCTTGAGACCGGCCTTCTCCATCAGCGTGCCGGAGACTTTCACCTTCTTCTCAATGAACGCCATCAGCTTCGCGATCGGGTTCTTGTGATCCACGGAGACGGGTAGATACACAGTCTTCGTCGCCTCGTCGTAGATTGCAAGAGGATTTCCCGCGCGCGCGCACGCCTCCGCGCATTTCGCGTGTTTTGGACCTGAACTGTCGTGGCCCACGAAGCACGCGATGTCGATCACGAGACCGGAAATCTGGGCGGTCTTCCCTCCTTGCTGTTCGTGTCGATGCACCTGCCAGGGGAACGCGGACCCCGCGACCATGATTCCGAGAAGCACGAAAGCGGCCCTCAGTTTGATGTTCATACGCTTTCTCCTTGGGTGAAAGACCTGATCGCCCGCTTCCGCAGTTCACGGACGCACTTGGCGTCCGGTGTGATGCCCATGGTGTGCTTGATGCCGCACATGGTGTCGGTGATGACGGCGGTAAACGTTTGCGGCTTGCCGGCGGCGACTAAGGCCGTGCCGACCTTCAGGGTGCTGAACAACTTGTTCATTTTGCTGTCTGGTTCCTTTCTTCGATCGAGGTCAAGAATTGAAGCCCTTTGTCCCGGTTCAGCCGCTTCCAAAGCATTGCAAACCGCTTCTCTTCCAGTGGCTGCTTGAGTTGGAAGTTGAAGCCTTTCATGCCGCCGTAGTGTGTCTTGGCGCGCTCGTAGGTGGTGAGTGTGAGTTGGTAACGGTCGGACGTACTGACATTTTCGATGTCCTGATACCGCCAGGTGCGCGACTGCAGCGGCCGGTCCGTCTTGTAGACGATGCGATCCGGGCCTACTCGGAGGACCCCCTCGGATCCCTGAATCCTCCCCAGGAGCCTGACGGGAAGCTCCCATAGCAAGTCCCGCTGCGAATCAGCCACCGCGGCGACGAATCTGCGGTCCAGTTTGTCTTTCAGCACCGCATAGGCAGCCTCGAACGACGGGCCTTTGGGAAGGAAGAACTCGAATTCCTTGTCCAGGCCGAGGAACCACTTGCGGTCCTTGTAGGTGACGATCACCAACTTCTCGGGGGAAACCCAGAGTTGTTGAATGTCCTGATACTCCCAGCGCGCGCTCTCGAGCTTCGGAGGCTTCTTTCCCTTCCCAAGCCTCGCTCGCTGCCTCTCCGTGAGGACCTGCTGGTAATGCACGCCGTGTTCGTCAAACGTCACGCGGCCGGGATGGTCCTTCAGTGCGCGCTCGTGGCGGACCTCGAACTGCAAATCCTGGCCCCAAGCCTTCGTGGACGGGGCGAGCGCGATAGCGAGACTCAAGACGCGAATTGTTGCTTTTTGACTTCTGTGTTCCATTTCCAAACCTCATAGATCGCCGGGTAGACGACCAGTTCAAGAATGAAGGACGTAAAGATCCCGCCGATCATGGGAGCCGCGATACGCCTCATCACATCGGCGCCGGCTCCGGTGGACCACATGATCGGGACGAGGCCCATGAACATCACGGCCACGGTCATGAATTTCGGCCGGATCCGCTTCACCGCGCCGGCGTGGATCGCGTTCTGGAGATCGGCCAGAGTCTTCATCTTCCCTTCCTTCCTGGCCCCTTCATAGGCGATGTTCAGGTAGAGCAACATGAAGATGGCCGTCTCGGCATCGACGCCGAGCAGCGCGATCAGGCCGACCCACACTCCAATGCTCATGTTGTAGCCGAGCAGGTACAGAAACCAGATCGCGCCAACCGCCGAGAACGGGACAGCCAGGATGATCAGCATGGTCTCCGTGAGCGATTTCGTGTTGATGTAGAGCAGCATCATGATGAGGAACAGCGTCAGGGGAAGGATTACCGTGAGCCTCTCCCGCACCCGCTGCATGGCCTCGTACTGTCCGCTCCAGACGAGGGTGTAGCCCGCTGGGAGCATTACTTTCTCGCGGACCAGTTTCTTGGCTTCTTCCACGTAGCTGCCGACGTCGCGTCCGGCCACATCGACGTACACGTAGCCATTCAGCATCCCATTCTCATCGCGCAACATGGCCGGCCCACTGGAAAGCTTGATCTCCGCGAGTTGGGAGACAGGAATCTGCGCTTTGCCGTCCATCAACGGGACCAGGACGCGGCTAAGCCGGTTGATATCACTGCGGAAGTCCTGCAGATAGCGCACATTGACGGGGTAGCGCTCCCTGCCTTCGATTGTGGTGGTCACATTTTCCCCACCCACGGCGCTCATCAGCACCGCTTGTACATCCTCCATGCTGAGACCGTACCGGGCCATCTCCTCGCGCTTCCAATCGAAGTCCAGGAAGTAGCCTCCACCTGTTCTCTCCGCGAATACGTTCCGCGTTCCGCGCACTTTCGGCAGGATGCCCTCAATGTCGGTACCGATCCTTTCGATCTGCTTCAGATCGGAGCCGTACACCTTGATGCCCACGGGCGTCCGCACGCCTGTCGTCAACATGTCGATACGGGCCTTGATGGGCATCGTCCAGGCGTTGGACACGCCTGGCATGGACAGCGCTCCATTCATCTCCTCAACAAGCTGCTCGCTCGACATGTGTTCCGGCGTGATGTGCCCAAACACCGCCTTGAGCCACCGCGGCGCCCAGCTCCACTTCGAATACCAGGTGTTTACCCTGCGCCACTGATCCTGCGGCTTCAGGACGATGATGGTCTCCATCATCGAGAACGGCGCCGGATCCGTGGATGTCTCCGCCCGGCCTGACTTGCCCATGACAGTCAGGACTTCCGGGAACTTCTTGATGATGCGGTTCTGAATCTGCATCAGCTTATGCGCCTCCGCGACCGAGATGCCGGGGAGCGTGGACGGCATGTACAGCAGCGTGCCTTCATCGAGGGGGGGCATGAACTCAGAACCTAGCTGCTGGTAGATCGGTATGGTCACGACGACCATCGCGACCGCCCCTCCGATGACCAGATATTTCCAGCGGAGTGACCAGCGGCAAATGGGGTCGTAGATCCGCATCAAGATCCTGCTGATGGGGTGACTCTCCTCCGAGTGGATCTTGCCAACCAGGACCGCGTTTACAGCTCGGGCCAACCAACGCGGTCTGAATTGGAAGTTGTCCATGTGCGTGAACAGCAGCCGCATGGCCGGGTCCAACGTGATGGCCAAGACCGCGGCGATGATCATGGAGAGGTTCTTGGTGTAGGCTAGTGGCTTGAAGAGGCGGCCTTCCTGAGCCTCCAAAGTCAGCACTGGCAAGAACGCAACGGCGATCACCAGTAGCGCGAAGAAGCTCGGGCCACCGACTTCCTTCACGGCGTCGATGACCACTCGGTGGTAGTCTTTCTTCCGGCCCGTGCGTTCCCACTCTTCAAGGTGCTTGTGAGTCTGCTCCACCACCACGATGGCGGCATCCACCATCGCACCAATCGCGATCGCGATCCCGCCGAGCGACATGATGTTCGCGCTGACGCCCATCATCTTCATCGGGATGAACGAGATGATGATGGCGATGGGAATCGTGAATACCGGGATGATCGCGCTCGGGATGTGCCAGAGGAAAATGAAGATTACCAGTGCCACGATCACCATTTCCTCGGTGAGTGTCCCCTTCAGGTTTTCGATCGAGCGAAGGATCAGATCGGAGCGGTCGTACGCGGAGACGATGTTTACTCCTTGCGGCAAGCCAGGTTCGAGATCCTTGATCTTAGCCTTCACTCTCTCAATCACATCGAGCGCGTTTTCGCCCTGCCGCATGACGACAATGCCTGAGACCACGTCGCCCTCGCCGTTCCAATCGGCGATGCCCCGCCGGATGTCGGGACCCAGGACCACATTGCCGACATCTTTTACCCGGACGGGCACGCCTCCCTCCGTGCTCAGCAGGACGATGTGGCCAATGTCATCGACGCTCTTGGCGTAGCCACGTCCGCGCACCATGTATTCGGTGCCACTGAACTCAACCAGACGGCCGCCGACATCGTTGTTGCCATTGCGGACCGCCTCCACCACCTTCATGATCGGGATCTTGAATGCCTGCAGCCGGTTGGGATCAACGTTCACCTGGTATTGCCTGACGAAGCCACCTAGGGGCGCGACTTCAGCGACGCCCGGCACGGACTTTAACTGGTAGCGGAGAAACCAATCCTGCAGCGACCGGAGTTCCGCGAGCGAATGCTTTCCGCTGTTATCCACCAAGGCGTATTGAAAAATCCAGCCTACTCCAGTCGCGTCCGGACCCAACTCTGTCTTCACGCCCTGCGGGAGCCGTTGAAGGACGGCTGACAGGTATTCGAGGGTCCGCGAACGCGCCCAATAGATGTCTGTCCCTTCTTCGAAGATGATGTAGACAAACGAATAGCCAAAATCCGAAAAGCCGCGGACAGCCTTGACCTTCGGCGCCCCCAGCATGCTGGTGACGATCGGGTAGGTGACCTGATCTTCCATAATGTCCGGGCTGCGGTCCCACCGCGAGTAGACGATTACCTGCGTGTCGCTCAGATCTGGGATCGCGTCGAGCGGAATCGTCCGCATCGAGTAGATGCCGGCGGCAACCGCAAATCCGATCAGAATGAAGACCAGAAACTTGTTCCTGCCGGAGAACTCGATGATGCTATCAATCATGTTGTTTGTGCTCTCCAGTGGCGGACGCAGGCGTGGCAGCGGCCGGTCTCGAGGTCGTCCCCCCGTGCTGATGCCCGGACATTCCGGCGGCCGAAGACTTCAGTTGGCTTTCCGAATCGATCAGGAAGTTGCCGGAGATGACAATGCGCTCGGTGGAGGTTAGCCCTTTGGTGATCTCGATGCGATCACCGATCCTCTCTCCGATTTCGACCTGCCGGGGCTCCAGGTAGCCGTCGCCGCGATCGACAAAGACCGTCTTCTTCAGCCCGGTGTCGAGAACTGCTTCCGCGGGCACAGTCATGCGCGCCGCCATAGATGCGCTGAACTCTACGTCCACGAACATGTCGGGCTTCAGAGTCATGTTTGGGTTGTCGGCTTCGATGCGGACCTTCAACGTGCGAGTTGTGGGATCAACCGCGGGCTGGATATAACTCACACGGCCGTGGATCTTCCTGCCGATCCCATAGGAAACGTTCACACGTGCCGGCATTCCCACTCGGATCATCGAAGCTTCGCTCTCAAACACGTCGGCCATGATCCACACCTTGCTCAGATCGACCACCGTGTAGAGTTCGGTTTCGGGCGTGATGCGCTGCTTCGGAAAGGCGTTGCGCATCATGATATAGCCGCTGATCGGCGAGTGGATCGTGATATTCGTCAGCGGCTTCTGGGTCCTTGTGATCTCTTCAATCTGAGTCTCGCTCAGAGAGAAGAGTTCCAGCCGTTTGCGCGATGCTGCCAGGAGCGAATCGCTGTACTGTTGTGAGCTGGCGAGAGGACTGTCCTTCATGATCTCGCGGCTACGCATCGCAAGCAGATACTCCTGCTGGCTGGCTAACATCTCTGGACTGTACATGGTCAAGAGCGGCTGGCCTTTCTCCACTGACTTGCCCGTGAAATCGACGTACACTTTCTCAATCCAGCCTTCGATCCGGGTTTGAACTTTGGCGAATCGCGTTTCGTCCATCGTGACCTTCCCGGCCGCCCGGAAATAGTGAACGCCGGCGCCGGCCGTCACCTCGCCGAACTTCACACCGATCAGTTGCTGCTTTTCCGGACTCACCCGGATGGTGCCCATCGGCATCGCGGCCGGATCATTCTCGTAGACCGGCTCCAGGCCGCTCCCGGTTTCGGGGTTGATTCCGGGTTTGTCCGACGTGAAATCGGAAGCCTTCGAGTCTCTGTAATACAGGATCTTGCCAGCCGGCGTCTGCGCTTCCGTGCCGGCGAGATGAGCCGAGTCTTCATCCGGCACCAGTTTCATGCCGCAGATAGCGCAGTCGCCTGGCTTGCCGGCGTGGTAGCTCGGATGCATCGGGCAGTGATAGCCCCGGGACTTGTTCGGCGACGTTCCCGGGTGGTCGCGCGGCCCATACCAACGTCCATACCCGAAGCCACCGACAAAGCCAACGGCGATCAGCAAAGCGAACAAGCAAAAACGAAGAGCTTTCATTGGAATCGTGCCTCACTGGACCAACGGACGTCCGGTCATCTCTTCGAGACGGGCGAGGGCTAGATAGAAGTTCTGCAACTCCTCGTAGTAGTTCATTTGGTACTCAACGACGGTGATGTAGTTCATGTAAACGCTAAGGAAGTCAACAGAGCCGGTCTCATAGGAAGAAAGTGAAGACTCCAGGGCGAGGTTTGCCTGAGGTATCACCGTTTTGCCGTAGAGCTTGATCAATTGCGACGACGTTTCCGCCATCAGGTAGTCGTCCTGAATGCGGAAGTGCAGCCCCTGATTGGTCGCTTCGTACGTTTTCCGCGACTGCGCCAGGTTCTGCGACTGCTCCGTTACGGCCGCACGTTGTTTTCGGAAGTAGTAGAGTGGAATCTTGAAGTCGGCGCGGAACATATACATCGGGGCCATGCCGCCCATGTTGTAGTAGCCGCCGTTCAGCGTGAAATCCGGATAGTATTCCTTGCGCGCCATGTTGACGGCGACTTCGGCGCGCTGAATCTTCTTCTCGTCACGGCGCAACATAGGTGAGTTCTCCCGTGCCGATGAGTACAGTTCCTGGAGCCGAACTGGCAGATCAGTCACTCGAAGGTCAGCGGGCCGGCCAATCGAGGACCCAGGATTGCGGTTAACCAGGCTATTGATCTGGGCAGCTCGCGCCCTCTTCTCGCGCTCGAGTTGCACACGTTTAGTCTCCAGGATGGAGATCTGAGTTTGCGCCTTGAACACGTCCTGCTGCGCTGCCTTGCCAACCGAGTACCGGGCTTCGGTGATCTGCAGGAATTTCCGGAGCAAGTCCAGATTGCGGCTTAGCACCTCGACGGCTGCAAACGCATAGGCGCGGCGGAAGTACGCCTGTTTCAGCCGCGAGACCACGCTCAGTTTCGTCTGCTGATACTGCTGCCACTCCGCCTCGAATTCCTTGACGGCCAGGTCGCCGGCCAACTTGCGCTTCCCGGGGAACGGAATCTCCTGGGAGACCATCAGTCCGATATTGCTTGTCACCTCTCTTCCCAGTCCTGCGCCCGGCCAAGGTCTCCCACTGCCGTTGTAGCCGGGCGAAAACATCGGATCCGGCAGACTGCTGACCTGCGTGGGCCGTTGCCGGGCCGCCTCGTAACGCTTCTGAGCGGCAAGCACTTCAGGATTGTTCTCCAGCGCTTCACGGACTAGATCTTCGAGGCGCATTTCCTGAGGAAAGAGCACCTGCAACCCTATCAGGAGTGACAGAAGACACGTCTTCACACAACACCTCCACAGGCGATTCAAAATGAAGTGAGCGGGAGGTGTGGGATCAGCAGCGGAGCACAGAGGAGACCAGCGGCGAGATCAACGAAGCGACCGGAGCCGGATTAGGCACTGGCTGAAAGGCGGGCTCAGGGACGATCCGTCCCAACTGCGGAGCCACAGCCTCAAACAGGATCACCGAATCCTTGAGAGGATCGACGGCTACCTGAACATCCGCGCACGAAGCCGTGTGCTGATGATTGCGGGCCGGTGACTGGCCGTGACAGGGAGTGGGATTCTTGATGGGACAACAGGAATGTTGCACGCGCCCAGGTAAGCCATCGAAGCATGCCTGACATGGGCCGACCGCAACCGCCAGCACCATGAACACTACGCAAACGAGGCGAACAGTCTGCCTCATGATCTGACGATACACCCAATCGTTCAGTGGAACAAGCAATTCGGCACGACAATTCGACACGACGGCCGGGAGCGGTTCGGTAGGAGACTCTCCGCCACAGCACCGCCTCCCTGTTCCGTTGGATAATAAGTGGCTGATACCTGCACTGGAGGCCTACACTGTCATGACCTCGCCGGTCCAACGGACCACCGTGCTCTTCATGGTGTTCCCCCTCGCCCTCGCCGCCCAGTTCACCCTTTCGCCCACTGCCACCACACCTGCGCCCGCGCCTGCCAGTGATGCCAGGCGCCTCGAGCTGGAACTGACGGGCGACCAAGCCTGGATCGACACGAAGATGGATGTCGCCGCCGGAGACGTCGTCTCGATTACCGCGTCCGGCGCCCTTCAATATCAGGCCGTCAAGGCAGGTCCCGAAGGCGCCGCCCGAACCTGGTTCGATCTGGTAAAGGCACTGCCCCTCAACGATGTCGGCCGCGGCGCCGTCATCGGGCGAATTGGCGATTCGGCGGCGGCTCGTCCTTTCCTGATCGGACCCCGCCGGGAAAGCAAGATTCCCATCGCCGGCCGGCTGTGGATCGGCCTCAATCAATCTGGCAACGAGAAGGGCGCCGGCTCGTTCAAGGTCGTGATCGACCGCACACCGGCCGAGGCGACCCGCACCGAGTTCACAGGAACCCTGCCGAAATTCACCCAGGAGTTGGTCGACAAGATCCCGCTCCGCGTCAAGGGCGACGACGGCACCCCGGGCGACCGAACCAATTTCGTCGTGATCGGTTCCGAAGACCGTCTCAAGAAGTCGCTGTTGGCGGCGGGGTGGGTCATCGTCGATCGCTCGGTCAAAGATACGATCCTGCGCGGCGCGCTAGCGACGTTCTCCAAACAAGCCTACGTCACCTTGCCGATGAGCATGCTGTTTCTGTTTGACCGGCCCCAGGACTACGGATTCGCCCATGCCGATCCGGTCCGCGTCGTCGCCGCCCGCCATCATTTCCGTGTCTGGAAAGCGCCCTTCGATGTCGAGGGACAAACGCTTTGGGTCGGGGCCGGAACCCACGACGTGGGGTTCGACCGCGACCAGCGCAACGGCAAGTTGACGCACAAGATCGACCCGGACACCGACAAGGAGCGCGACTATATCGGGCAGACGATGTTTGAGACCGGCAACGTGGCCAAACTCGACTACATCACGCCGTCAAGCCCGCTCACCAAGGCCAAAACCGCGCACGGCCAGGAGTTCCACTCCGACGGGCGGACCTTGATCATCTACATGAAGCCGGACGAGAGCGATGTCAGCCAAACCTTTTCGGACTACTTCTGCTCCACCCTCAAACAGAATCCGGACGGTGGTGAGTGGGGCCCGTGCAGTCTCTACCTCGAGACGCCGGGCAAAGACGATCTCGCATTGCCGCCGCTACCGACGAAGTACCGGGTGGCGATCGTGCCGGGCATCTTCAGTTCGTGCGCGTCCAACGCGCCTGCTTTTCTCGAGGGACAGAAGGCTCTGCGCGACAAGGGACTCAGCGTGGACCTGATCGAGATCCCCAACGATTCGAGCGAAGCGAATGCCAAGATGATCGGCCAGTTCCTGCGCGACCAGCGCCAGAAGGACGATCGCAAATTCATCATGATCGGCTACAGCAAGGGGACTCCCGATCTTCAGGTGGCATTGGCGACCGAAGAAGGCGTTCGCGACTCGGTGGCTGCCTTCATCGCGGTGGCTGGGGCTTCGGGAGGTTCTCCGATTGCCGACGTCGTTCCCAAGATTCTCGAACGCTTCGGCGACAAGACCAAGGTCGGCGGCTGTAAGGGCGATCTGACCGACGGGTTGAAGAGCCTCAAGCAGGAGGCGCGCAAGCGCTTTCTCGCGAGTTTCCCCTCGCCGTTTGTTCCCACCTACTCGCTGCCGGCGGTCTCCGACGAGAGCAACACGTCCAAGGCTCTGCTGAACGGTTGGCAGTTGATGAAAGTCTTCGACAAGTTTCAGGACGGCCAGTTGACCAAAGCCGACGCCGTGGTGCCCGGTTCCAAGTTCCTGGGCGCCGCGCGCGCCGATCACCTCGCCGTGGCGCTGCCCTTCGACAAGGTCGCCGAGGACGCGATCAAACAACAGATGGATAAAGCGCGCTACCCTCGCGCCGCGCTGCTGGAAGCGCTCATTCGCTTCGTCGTCAACGACCTCGAACCGAAGAAGTAGAAGTTGACATCGCCGTTGCGTTTTCAGAATATTCTGCTAGACCGTAGAAAGAAACCTCGATGCTTGTGTTCACCAGAAGAAACTGGCTCTTGATGGCGGCCTCCGCCGCCTCTGCGTCCCGCCTGCCCATGGCTGACCTGAAGGCGCGGCTGCGGGGCGTGCTCAGCTTTCAGATCACGCCGTTCCGCCCCAATCTCGATCTCGACGTCGACGGTGTCCGCGGGAACATCGCGTGGACGACTGCGGGAGCGACTGATGGTCTGGTGATGGTGGTGGGCGGTGGCACCGGCGAATTGTTCACGCTCGACGCCGAGGAACACCGGGCGATGGTGACCGCGGCGGTGGCCGGAGCGCAGCGCAAGGTACCCGTCGTCGCCGGAGCGGGTGGCGGCTACCGCCAGGCCCTGCGCCTGGCGCGCAACGCGCAGGAAGCCGGCGCGGACGCGATCCTGTTGTTCTCGCCTCCCTACGGCGGTGATCATGCGGAGGGAATGTACGAGTACTTCCGCGACGTGGCCGCCTCCGTCCGGATGGCAGTGATCGTCTATCCGCGAGGCAAGGAAGAATACTGGCCGGACGTTGTGCGGCGTCTGGCGGAATTGCCCAACGTTATCGGCGTGAAGGACGGAACGGGCGACCTGTCGATGGGGAAGGCGCTCGGTTCTCTGGTGCCCGACCGGTTTCTGTGGATTGCCGAGGGCGAGGACCATGCCATGGCGGCGATGCCCGCGGGCGCCCGTGCCTACACCTCCGGCGTGGCGAATCTGATTCCCCAAACTTGCCGCGAGTTCGCCCGCTTCGGCATCGCTGGCAACGTGACGGCCATGAAGCGATTAATGGACGAGCGCATCGCGCCCATCACGAAGGTCCGGAGGCTTCAATCCGGTTATGGCGTCAGCGGTCTCAAGGCCGCCCTCGTGGCTTTGGGCCGCGCGGGCGGGCCGGTCCGGCCGCCGGGCCTGAACGTGACGCCCGCGGATCGCGCCGTGATCGCCGAAATCGCCCGCAAGTACGCCGAACAGCCGCACCTCATCAGCCGCCGCGGAGTCTGACATTTTCATGAAACTCGTTGCCGCTCTTCTCTTCACCATTGCGTCCCTGGCCGCCGACCTGCCTCATGAGGCTCGCGTCCTGAAGGTCCAGGAACTGACGCACGACACCAAACTCATCCGCTTCAAGGCGGGGCGTGACTTCTCGTTCAAGCCGGGGCAGTTTGTCCTGATGCAGGTGCCTTCGGCTTTTGTCGAGGAGTGGAACACGAAATACAAGACGTCGCACCAGGAGGTCCGCCGTCCCTACTCGTTCGCTTCCAGCCCTAAAAAGCTTCCGGTCTTCGACCTCATCGTGAGGCTCGCGGCCCCTCCGCCCGGGAAGAACGTGCCACCCGGCATCGCATCGACGTTCCTGACTGCCCGCACGAAACCCGGGGACACCGTGCGCTTCAGCGCGCCGATGGGCAATCTGTTTCCGGGTGTGGACAAAGGCCGGCCGATTGTCCTGGTCGCGGGCGGTACCGGCGTCGCGCCGTTCGTCTGCCTGATCGAGCATTGGTTCGAGACGAAGGCCGGCAATCCGATTTACCTCTTCTTCGGCGTCCGCAGCCGCCGGGACTTGTTCCTGCACCAGCAATTTGAGAAGTGGGCCCGCACGAAGAAGGGGTTTCACTACATCCCGGCATTGTCGAACCCGGCGCCCGAAGACAACTGGACGGGAGAAACCGGGTTCATCAACGTCACCCTCGGCAAGCGGCTGCAGGACATCCGCGACCCGGAAGCGTTCGTCGCCGGTTCGCCCATCATGATGCGCGAAACGGTCAAGGTCCTCCAAGCGAACGGCGTGCCCAAGGAGCGCATCCATCAGGACCCCATCCAGGTGAAGTGACCTCGCCTGTTGTAGATTTGAAGACATGACTCTGTCCCGTGCCGGCCTGTGGTTTGCCACCCTTGCCCTGATCGCCGCTCCCAGGAATCCGCTGGCTCCCGGCGATCCGCGTGTCCCCGAATTGGCCAGGGAAGTGAAAGCCAAGGGGTGGATTGTCTTTGAAGCGAAGACCGACAAAGGCGATTGGGATCTGTTCCTGATGCGGCCCGACGGTTCGGCGCGGCGCAACATTACCAATGCACCGGACACCAACGAACTGGGTGGGCGCTTCTCGCCAAACGGCAAACGGATCCTGTACCGGCGCGTCGCCAGGGAAGGCAAGATCCCGCACGACAAGTGGGGCGCTCTCGGCCAACTGGTGATCGCGAACGCGAACGGGTCGAATCCGGTCACGTGGGGCGAAACGGGCGAATTCCCCTGGGCGAGTTGGAGTCCCGACGGCTTGCAGGTGGGATGCCTGACCAAGACCGGGATCGAGATTCGCGACCTGGCCACCAAACAAGTGGTTCGCAAGATTGACCGCAAGGGCATCTACCAGCAGTTGTTCTGGTCGCCCGACGGCAAATGGTTCACGGGGCCCGCCAACACCTACGGTGAGAACTGGACGGTGATCCGCCTGAACGCCTTCACGGGCGACGTGAATCCGGTCAACAAATTTCAGAACTGCACGGCCGATTGGTCGCCGGACTCCAGGAGGGTGATCTTCTCCTCGCGCCCCGCCGACCAGGGTGATGAAGCCGGCTTGGGCAAAGCCGTCGGGCAGAAACCCGAGTATGGGTGGACGCAGTTGATGATCGCCGGCGGCGACGGCGGCAACCGGATGTTGATCTACGGCGAGGACGGCAAGCACATCTACGGCGGCGCTCTCTCTCCGGACAGCAAGTATGTGCTGTTCACCCGCTCCTCCAGGGACGGGGGCCGTGACGATGGATTCATCAACGTGATGCGGTTGCGGGACGCTCCCACGATCGGCGGCGCGAGCGTAACGCTCCGGAAGAAGTACCCCCAAGCCAAGGATGGCCCGATTCTGCCGCTCACCCTGGGGTGGGAACCGCATTGGACCTACGCGCTGATTCCGGAAGGAAAGGGCAAGTGAGAGGACTGGCCGTCGCCGCGCTGTTGGTCCTGACTCTTTCCTGCCGGCAGGCGGAGGCTCCGCTCGACCCCGAGCTAACCAGCGCCGGGACCGCCGAGGTCACCGCGCAACTTGTCGAGATCCCGGGAGCCTTCCCCTCCAACGACCTTTACAACTACGCGTATGTCATGAAGTACAAGGTCCTGGCGGTCCACCGGGGCAACGTCCCGGCCAACGCGGAGATTTTTGTGGGCCACTACAATCCGCTGAAGCCGAGGTCGCGCGCGCAGGACCAGGAGTCCGGGAAGATCGGCGGGCGCGCCGAAGGCTTCCGCGCCGGCGACGTTCATCGCATGGCGCTCGAGGCGCCTCTCGACCAGCAGTGGATGGGCGGGATCATCGACAAGTATTACGAGCAGAAAGGCACGCGCTATTGGGCCATCTGGACCAATCCCGGCAGGAAGTAACCATGCTCACCCGAGAGCAGATCGATCACTATCGCACGGAAGGCTACACCGTGTCCCCGGGTTTCGTCACCGAAGAGGAAGTCGCGGCGATGCGCGAGGACATGGACCGCACCTCGGCTGGCGCCACGCTTGCCGCGCACGACCGCTCGCGTCTGGAGATGGAGCCGAATCAGCCGCCCGACGGCACGCGCGTGCGCCGCATTTACGAGCCCTGCACCCACTACCCGCTGTTCCGCGAACTCTCCGAATTGCCGCGCCTGCTGGATTGTGTCGAATCCCTCGTTGGACCCGATATCGATTTCCACTACAGCAAGATCAACATGAAGCCGCCTTCCATCGGCTCGGTAGTCGACTGGCATCAGGATTTGTCGTACTACCCGCTGACCAACGCGGATTCGGTCACGGTTCTCATCTACCTGGACGATGCCGACCGGGATAACGGCTGCCTGCAGGTGATCCCGCGTTTCCACACCCGGCCGCTGCTCGACCACACGCGGGACGGCTTCTTTCAAGGCCGCGTGACCGAACCCGTGGACGAATCGCCCGCGGTGCTGCTGGAAGGCAGGGCTGGCTCTGTCATCTTCCTGCACGCCATGACGCCGCACGCGTCGGTCGTCAACACATCTCCGCGCTGGCGCCGGACCCTGATCCTGAGTTACCGGGCCGCGGATGCGTTCCCGATTTACTGCGGGGACATTACGCTCTCCGGCGAGGAGCACGTCCGCCACGTGCGCGGCCAGGTCCCCTCGGTGGCGCGGTTCGAGTCGTGGAGGCGGTTTCCCGTTCCGCGTTACGCGCAGAAGGCCCGGTCCTTGTACGAACTGCAGGAGCAATCCCGCGCGGCAAAGTAGCGCCCGGGTGTGGTACACCTTTTGACATCCTTTCCGTACGAGGTACCGACATGCGCTACGTTTGTCTGCCGCTCCTGCTTTGCGGGTTGATCCTGCGGGGCGAAGAACTGCCCGTGGTTCCGAACGTGGAATTCCAGCCGCTGGCCGCGCAGGTGGCCCGCGTGTTGCAAGCGCTCGAACTGGTCGGCGAACCGCTGGAGGCCGGCGATGCCGCGGCCGTGAAGAAGATCCTGGATGCCGGGCAGGGGGGAACCCAGGCCGTGCAGCGGATTCAGCAAATCCTCGACCGGCATTGCCTTGTGGGTGTGAACATCAACCCGGAAAGCCGCGTAAAAGTCCAGCAGGGCCAGGCCAAGGCGGAACTGATGGAGCAGGGCTGGCGCTCGTTTCTCGTCAAGGTTCATAACGAAGCCGGCGTCACGGCGGTGCTGGCGGCGGACAGTCCGAATGCCGGCCAGTTGGCTAATTCCCCGGGCGGCGCGGTCAACCGGCGCTGGATGGACCTGCAGATGTTCAACAAGCAGCCGATGCGGGTGCATCTGTCCGGCCTCGAACTCGAATACCGGATCCTGCAGTTGTACAGCAAGGATGCCGGCAAGCGCGAAGCCAAGCTCGCCTTCGACGTCGGCCAGGGCTCGCAGGACCTTGGTTTCCGCAACGAGGTGGACATCCTGTTCACGGCCAGACCGGCGGCGAAAGTCACCTTCCGCGTGCTCGACTGGAACGACCAGCCGGCCACGGGATCGTTCGTGATCCGGGACACCCGCAATCGTGTCTATCCGTCCCAGACCAAACGGCTCGCGCCCGATTTCTTCTTCCACCCGCAGGTCTATCGTGCCAATGGCGAACACGTGATGCTGCCGCCCGGCGCCTACACCATCGACTACTCGCGCGGCCCCGAGTATCGCAAGAAGACGCAGAAGCTCTCGCTCGACAACGCTGAACCACGCGAACTCACGTTCCGCCTGGAGCGCTGGATCGACCCCGCCAAAATGGGCTGGTACTCGGGCGACCACCACATCCATGCCGCGGGCTGCGCTCATTATGAGCGCCCCACGGAAGGCGTTTACCCGAAGGACATGATCCGTCATGTCTTGGGCGAAGATCTCAAGATCGGCTCGGTGCTGACGTGGGGTCCGGGCTGGTATTTTCAGAAGACCTTCTTCGAGGGCAAGGAGAACGGAGTCTCGACCGACGAGCACCGCATCCGGTACGATGTCGAGATCTCCGGCCATCCCTCCAGCCACACCGGCCATATCTGTCTGCTCGGGCTGAAGGAGCAGGATTATCCCGGCACGCACCGCATCGAGGATTGGCCGAGTTGGGGAATGCCCATCCTGCGCTGGGCCAAGGCGCAGAACGCGGTCACCGGCTACGCCCACTCGGGTTGGGGTTTGCAGCTTAAAGAAGGCAAGGTCCTGTCGTACGAGATGCCGCCCTTTGACGGCATTGGCGCCAACGAGTACATCGTCAGCGTCACGCACGGCCTGATCGACTTTCTCAGTACGGTCGACACGCCGTTCCCCTGGGAGCTGAACATCTGGTATCACACGCTGAACGTCGGCTACCGTACCCGCATCTCGGGTGAGACCGACTTCCCCTGCATCTACGGCGAGCGCGTCGGGCTGGGGCGGAGTTACGTGCGGCAGAAGAAGCTCGACTACCAGGATTGGGCGTACGGCATTCGCGAGGGCCGCAACTACGTCTCCGACGGCAAGAGCCATCTCATCGACCTGCGCGTCAACGGCGTCGAGATGGGGTCGCAAGCCGACGTACGGTTGGCGGCGCCAGGCGCGGTAAAGGTCACGGCGAAGGTGGCCGCGTTGCTCGACGAGACGCCCAACCCGGAGATCCTCAAACTGCGCAGCGACCAGAAGCCCTATTGGGACGTGGAGCGGGCACGGATCGCCGGCTCGCGCAAGGTACCCCTGGAGTTGATCGTCAACGGCCAGGCAGTGGCGCGCCAGGAGATCGATGCCGACGGCACATTGCGCGATGTCACCTTCGACGCGAAGATCGACCGCAGCAGTTGGGTTGCGCTGCGCATTCTGCCGTCATCGCACACAAACCCCGTCTGGGTGACGGTGGACAGCAAGCCGGTGCGCGCCTCCCGGAAAAGCGCCGAGTGGTGTCTCCAGGCGGTGGAACGCTGCTATCAGCAAAAGTTGAATCGCATCCGCTTGCCCGAGAGGCCGGACATGGAACGCGCCTACGCGCATGCGCGCCGCGAGTATCAGCGGCTGTTGGGAGAGACGACGGTCGATTGACGAATCCCCGCGGGCCTCATCCGTGCCGCGACCGTCAGGGCGTCCCCGGTTTTTCACAACCGCTCAGGGAGCGGCCGCGGCCGCGCCGGCTTCGGCGTCCCGCGGTGCCTTGTTCTCCGCCGCGGCTTTCAACGCGGGCAACTCCGCCAGCAGCCGTTCGGTCGACGCGGCGATCTCCTCGATCGCCTTTTCGAAGGCCACTTCATTCGCGCGCGAGGGCTTGTGAAACCCGCTGACCTTGCGCACGAACTGCAGCGCGGCGGAGCGGATCTCGGCGTCCGTCGAGATCCGCTCCGGATTCCGTAGGCGTTTGTTGCTGCGGCACATGCCTCCATAGTACAGCGGTGGAGCGATTTCGCTTCGTTACGGCCAGGCCGGTTGGACAG